>NZ_CP090841.1:0-877500 GCF_001888885.2 Streptomyces viridifaciens | reverse complement strand
CAAGCACACCACCGAAGTCGTGTCATTGCAGCTATAGGGCCAACGCCTGCTGTGATGGGTAGGGGAGCGTCGTGTGCCGGGTGAAGCGGCCGAGGAATCGAGTCGTGGACGGTATACGAGTGAGAATGCAGGCATGAGTAGCGATACAAGAGTGGGAAACTCTTGCGCCGATTGACCAAGGGTTCCTGGGTCAAGCTGATCTGCCCAGGGTAAGTCGGGACCTAAGGCGAGGCCGACAGGCGTAGTCGATGGACAACGGGTTGATATTCCCGTACCCGCTTTGAAGCGCCAACGCTGAACCTTCTGATGCTAAGCCCGTGAAGCCGTCCCGGAGCCTTCGGGCAAAGGGAAGTGGTGGAGCCGGTGGCCCAACGGGGTAGTAGGTGAGCGATGGGGTGACGCAGGAAGGTAGTCCAGCCCGGGCGGTGGTTGTCCCGGGGTAAGGGTGTAGGACGTGGGGTAGGCAAATCCGCCTCACATATAGTCTGAGACCTGATGCCGAGCCGATTGTGGTGAAGTGGATGATCCTATGCTGTCGAGAAAAGCCTCTAGCGAGTTTCATGGCGGCCCGTACCCCAAACCGACTCAGGTGGTCAGGTAGAGAATACCGAGGCGTTCGGGTGAACTATGGTTAAGGAACTCGGCAAAATGCCCCCGTAACTTCGGGAGAAGGGGGGCCATTCCTGGTGACGGGCCTTGCGCCTTGAGCTGGGGGTGGCCGCAGAGACCAGCGAGAAGCGACTGTTTACTAAAAACACAGGTCCGTGCGAAGCCGTAAGGCGATGTATACGGACTGACGCCTGCCCGGTGCTGGAACGTTAAGGGGACCGGTTAGCTCAGATTCGTCTGGGCGAAGCTGAGAACTTAAGCGCCAGTAAACGGCGGTGGTAACTATAACCATCCTAAGGTAGCGAAATTCCTTGTCGGGTAAGTTCCGACCTGCACGAATGGCGTAACGACTTCTCGACTGTCTCAACCATAGGCCCGGTGAAATTGCATTACGAGTAAAGATGCTCGTTTCGCGCAGCAGGACGGAAAGACCCCGGGACCTTTACTATAGCTTGATATTGGTGTTCGGTTCGGCTTGTGTAGGATAGGTGGGAGACTTTGAAGCAGCAACGCCAGTTGTTGTGGAGTCGCCGTTGAAATACCACTCTGGTCGTGCTGGATGTCTAACCTGGGTCCGTGATCCGGATCAGGGACAGTGTCTGGTGGGTAGTTTAACTGGGGCGGTTGCCTCCTAAAGGGTAACGGAGGCGCCCAAAGGTTCCCTCAGCCTGGTTGGCAATCAGGTGTTGAGTGTAAGTGCACAAGGGAGCTTGACTGTGAGACTGACGGGTCGAGCAGGTACGAAAGTAGGGACTAGTGATCCGGCGGTGGCTTGTGGAAGCGCCGTCGCTCAACGGATAAAAGGTACCCCGGGGATAACAGGCTGATCTTCCCCAAGAGTCCATATCGACGGGATGGTTTGGCACCTCGATGTCGGCTCGTCGCATCCTGGGGCTGGAGTAGGTCCCAAGGGTTGGGCTGTTCGCCCATTAAAGCGGTACGCGAGCTGGGTTTAGAACGTCGTGAGACAGTTCGGTCCCTATCCGCTGTGCGCGTAGGAGTGTTGAGAAGGGCTGTCCCTAGTACGAGAGGACCGGGACGGACGAACCTCTGGTGTGCCAGTTGTTCTGCCAAGGGCATGGCTGGTTGGCTACGTTCGGGAGGGATAACCGCTGAAAGCATCTAAGCGGGAAGCCTGCTTCGAGATGAGCACTCCCACCTCCTTGAGAGGGTAAGGCTCCCAGTAGACGACTGGGTTGATAGGCCGGATATGGAAGCCCTGTGAGGGGTGGAGTTGACCGGTACTAATAGGCCGAGGGCTTGTCCTCAGACGCTCGCGTCCACTGTGTTGTTCTGAAACAACGACCCCAGCCCCGTAAGGCGTGGGTTGGTGCGGTTGACAGTTTCATAGTGTTTCGGTGGTCATAGCGTGAGGGAAACGCCCGGTTACATTCCGAACCCGGAAGCTAAGCCTCACAGCGCCGATGGTACTGCAGGGGGGACCCTGTGGGAGAGTAGGACGCCGCCGAACAATTCTTCGAGAGAAGCCCCCGCCGGGTGAACCGGACGGGGGCTTCTCTGTTGTAGGGTCAACATGCATTGTCGTGACACAGGACAGGAGGGCCCCCGGGTGGAGGTCCAGGAGACGCGGGTCCAGACCGATCGCGTCCTCACCATCCCCAACCTGCTGAGCATGGGCCGGCTGGTCGGTGTTCCGCTCTTTCTCTGGCTCATCCTGTGGCCCGCATTCGGCGGACCCAAGAATGACGGCTGGGCGCTGTTGATCCTCGCGCTCAGCGGGGTCAGTGACTACCTGGACGGAAAGCTCGCCAGGCGGTGGGGGCAGATCAGCCGGGTGGGACAGCTGCTGGACCCGCTGGCCGACCGGCTCTACGTCTTGTCCACGCTGGTCGGATTGACGTGGCGTGAGTTCCTGCCGTGGTGGGTGACGGCGATTCTGCTGGCCCGGGAAGTCTTCATCGCGTCGCTGCTGCCCATGCTGAACCGGCACGGTTACGGTCCGCTGCAGACGAGTTTCCTGGGGAAGGCCGCGACCTTCAATCTGATGTATGCGTTTCCGCTCCTGCTGCTCGGCGGCATCGACAGCTGGATCGCGCGGCCGGCCGAGGTGGTGAGCTGGGCCTTCATCTGGTGGGGGACGACGCTGTACTGGTGGTCCGCGATTCTTTACGCGGTTCAGGCGCGGCAGATCATCAAGCGCGCCGCCGCGGGCTCGACGTCCACAGCCTGAGACGCGATCTGAGAGAAGTCCCACGCCGCCCCGGTGCGTCGGACGAGACCTTCCGGGTAGAGAACCCTCTGGAACGGTTTGATGGACCCGTAGGTCCACCACCGCGAAGGAGGACGCACCCGTAATGAAAGCCGTAGTCATGGCAGGGGGCGAGGGTACCCGACTCCGCCCGATGACCTCCAGCATGCCGAAGCCGCTGCTTCCGGTCGCCAATATGCCGATCATGGAGCACGTGCTTCGGCTGCTGAAGCGGCACGGCCTCTCCGATACCGTCGTCACCGTCCAGTTCCTGGCGTCACTCGTCAAGAACTACTTCGGTGACGGTGAGGAACTGGGCATGCATCTCACCTATGCCCATGAGGAGACGCCACTCGGCACTGCGGGGAGTGTCAAGAACGCCGAGGACGCGCTCAAGGACGATTCCTTTCTGGTGATCTCCGGCGACGCGCTCACCGATTTCGATCTCACCAAGTTGATCGACTATCACCGCAGTAAGAACGCACTGGTTACCGTCTGTCTCACCAGGGTCCCGAATCCCCTGGAGTTCGGGATCACGATCACGGACGAGGAAGGCCGCGTCGAGCGCTTCCTGGAGAAGCCGACCTGGGGGCAGGTCTTCTCCGACACGGTGAACACCGGTATCTACGTGATGGAGCCAGAGGTCTTCGACTACGTCGCGGCGGGTGAGTCCGTCGACTGGTCGAGCGACGTCTTCCCCCAGCTGCTGAAGGAGGGCAAGCGGGTCTACGGCTACGTCGCCGAGGGCTACTGGGAGGACGTGGGCACCCACGAGAGCTACGGCAAGGCCCAGGCGGACGTCCTGGAGGGCAAGGTCGACGTCGAGCTGGAGGGGTTCGAGATCTCGCCGGGCGTCTGGGTGGCCGAGGGCGCCGAGGTGGACCCGGAGGCGGTGCTGCGCGGGCCGTTGTACATCGGGGACTACGCCAAGGTCGAGGCCGGCGTCGAGATCCGCGAGCACACCGTGCTGGGCAGCAACGTGGTGGTCAAGCGCGGTGCCTTCCTGCACAAGGCGGTGGTGCACGACAACGTGTATGTCGGTCCTCAGAGCAATCTGCGCGGCTGCGTGGTGGGCAAGAACACCGACGTGATGCGGGCCGCGCGGATCGAGGACGGCGCGGTGATCGGAGACGAGTGCCTGGTCGGCGAGGAGTCGATCATCGCGGCCAACGTCCGGGTCTACCCGTTCAAGACCATCGAGGCCGGCGCCGTGGTCAACACCTCGGTGATCTGGGAGTCGCGCGGCCAGGAACACCTCTTCGGCGCCCGCGGGGTCTCCGGCATCCTGAACGTCGAGATCACCCCGGAGCTGGCCGTCCGGCTGGCCGGGGCCTACGCCACGACGTTGAAGAAGGGCGCCACCGTCACCATTGCGCGTGACCACTCGCGTGGTGCGCGTGCGCTCAAACGGGCGATGATTTCGGCTCTGCAGACCTCCGCGATCGACGTCCGCGACCTGGAGAACGTGCCGATGCCGGTGGCCCGGCAGCACACCGCGCGGGGGAGCGCCGGCGGGATCTTCCTGCGGACCACGCCGGGGGTGCCGGACTCGCTCGACATCCTCTTCTTCGACGAGCGCGGGGCGGACCTCTCCCAGGCCGGGCAGCGCAAGCTCGACCGGGTCTACGCGCGCCAGGAGTACCGGCGGGCCTTCCCGGGCGAGATCGGGGACCTGACCTTCCCGTCCAGCGTGTTCGACTCCTACGCGGGCAACCTGCTGCGGACGGTGGACACCACCGGGGTCCGGGAGGCTGGGCTGAAGGTGGTGGTGGACACCGCGCACGGCACTGCCGGGCTCGTGCTGCCCAGCATTCTCGGCCGGCTCGGCGTGGAGGCGCTCACCGTCTCCACCGGGCTGGACGAGGCTCGGCCGACCGAGGACGCGGAGACCCGGCGGGCCGGGCTGGCCAGGCTCGGCGAGCTGGTGGCCTCCTCGCGGGCGGCCTTCGGTGTGCGGTTCGACCCGGTCGGCGAGCGGGTCGCGTTCGTGGACGAGCTCGGCCGGGTGATCGACGACGACCGGGCACTGCTGGTGCTGCTCGACCTGGTCGCGGCCGAGCGGCGCAGCGGGCAGGTTGCGCTGCCGGTGACCACGACCCGGATCGCCGAGCAGGTCGCCGCCTACCACGGCACCCAGGTCATCTGGACCACGACGACGCCGGACGACCTCGCCAAGGCGGCCTCCGCCGAGGGCACGGTGTTCGGCGGGGACGGGCGCGGCGGCTTCGTGGTGCCCGAGTTCAGCGGGGTGCTGGACGGTGCGGCGGCCTTCGTCCGGCTGGTCGGTCTGGTGGCCCGTACCCAGCTCACGCTGAGCCAGATCGACGCGCGGATCCCGCAGGCGCACATCCGGCGCCGGGACATCGCGACGCCGTGGGCCGCGAAGGGCATGGTGATGCGCTCGGTGGTGGAGGCGGCCGGCAGTCGGCGGCTGGACACCACGGACGGCGTGCGGGTGGTCGAGGCGGACGGGCGGTGGACGCTGGTCCTGCCGGACCCGGCCGAGGCGGTCACCCACCTGTGGGCCGAGGGTCCGGACGACGAGGCGACCGAGGCGCTGCTGGACGAGTGGGCGGCCGTGGTCGAGGGCGCGGGAAGGTGACGGTCTGAGCGGACGGGTCCGCTGATCGGACGAGTCCCTGAACGGCGGGGTGTGCGGAACGGTTCGCGCGCCCCGCCGTCCGTTTTCGCATCATTCGGAACGGTCTGACACTTCTGCTGATGTGTGCGGCGTGTGTGCAGCTCAGGGGCCGTGCGCGACCCCCTCGGCGGCCATGGGACGATGGTCCGCATGCCAGCGACGCCGACGCCGAGTGCTCCGAACGGACGGTACAACCGTCCGGACGCCTCGATGTCCCTGCTGACCAACGTGATGGACCACAGCCTGGACGAGGGCTACGCCGAAGCGGCCGCGGCCCGCGGCGGTGAGCACGACAGCCGGATACCCCGGACCCTGCGGGGTCTACTGACGCTGGGTGCCGGTCTGGCGCTGGTCGGGGCGGTGGTGACGGTCGGTGCGGTGAACGCGCACAAGGCCGAGCCGACGCTGGCCAAGGAGCGGGACGCGCTGATCCACCGGATCAACGACAGCAACGGCACGGCGGACCACCTCCAGAAGGAGGTCCAGGACCTGCGGCGCAAGGTGGACGACACCCAGCAGCAGGCGCTGCCCTCGGGCGACGCCGGGGCGGCCGGTCTGACCGACCAGGTGGGGCTCGGAGAGGTCACCGGGCCCGGGGTGAAGCTGGTCCTGGAGGACGCCGCGGGCACGGGGAGCGGGGGCAACGTCGACCCGCGGGCCGGGCAGGGCTTCTCCAACAGCGGGCGGCTGCGCGACCGCGACCTGCAGCTGGTGGTGAACGGGCTGTGGGGATCCGGTGCGGAGGCCGTCTCGATCAACGGGCAGCGGCTGACCGCCCTGTCGGCGATCCGGGCCGCGGGTGAGGCCGTGCTGGTGGACAACCGGCCGCTGGTGCCGCCGTACAACATCCAGGCGATCGGCGACGGTCCGAAACTCCTCTCCGCCTTCGAGAACGACATGGCCGGGCAGTACCTGCGGTTGCTGGAGGAGAAGTACGGCATCAAGTCGACGCTGTCCGCGCAGAAGAGCCTGACGCTGCCCGCGGCGGTCGGCGTGACGCTGCGGACCGCCGAGCCGGTCACGCCCGAGCCCTCGCCCACGCCGACCCCCACGCCCTCGGGCGGCTCGTCGACCGGCCCTGGCGGGACCCCGTCGGGCGGCTCGGGAACCGCGGAGAGCCCGGGCGCGTCCGTTTCACCGTCCGTGACCCGGAGCGTACCGACCGCGAAGCGGCGTCCGACCAGCGGATCCGCCAAGACCACGACAGGGACAGGAGCAGCTAGACCGTGATTGCCGTACTGGGTCTCGTGATCGGGGTGGTCGTCGGCCTCTTCGTCCAACCCGAGGTGCCCGACGCTGTCGTGCCCTACCTGCCGATCGCGGTGGTGGCGGCGCTGGACGCGGTGTTCGGTGGGGTCCGGGCGATGCTGGACGGGATCTTCAACGACAAGGTCTTCATCGTCTCGTTCCTGTCGAACGTGGTCGTTGCGGCGCTGATCGTCTTCCTGGGTGACCAGTTGGGCGTGGGCTCGCAGCTGTCCACGGGTGTGGTCGTCGTCCTCGGCATCCGCATCTTCTCCAACGCGGCCGCGATCCGGCGCCATGTCTTCCGGGCCTGAGTCGGGCCGCGAGACGGCGGCGACGGAGGAGGAGCAGAAGGCGGAGGCGCCGGCGGTCGAGGAGACCGTCGAGGAGCCGGTGGAGGAGCCGGTCGAGGAGTCGACCGGGAAGGCGCCCGAGGAATCCGTTCCGGCGGAGTCGGAGGAGCCGGAGGCGGCTGGGTGTGCCGAGGCGGAGGCCGAGGAGCGGCCGGAGGAGACTGACGCCAAGGCTGAGTTCGAGGGCGGGGCGGAGGACCCGGAGCCGTCGGTACGGCTGGTGAAGGCGGCCCGTCCCGAGCCCGAGCCCGAGCCCGAGCCGGTCGAGGCTGAGGCCGAGGCAGCGGCCGTCGAACCGTCGGAGGCCGCCGAGGAGCCGCCCGCCGTGGACCGGAACGCCGGTCGGCGGCGGCTGCAGGCCGCGCTGTGGCCGCCGCGGCTGTCGCGCGGGCAGCTGGTGGTGGCCCTGCTGCTGTTCTCGCTCGGCCTGGCGCTGGCGATCCAGGTGCGCTCGACCAACGACCACCACAACCAGCTGCGCGGGGCCCGGCAGGAGGACCTGGTCCGGATCCTCGACGAACTGGACAGCCGTCAGCAGCGTCTCCAGCAGGAGAAGGCGGAGCTGGAGCAGTCCCTGGGCAAGTTGGAGAACAGCTCCAACCAGGCCAAGGAGGCCCAGGAGCAGACCAGGAAGAAGATGACCGAACTGGGTGTGCTGGCCGGTACGGTCAAAGCCACAGGTCCTGGCATCGTCCTCACGGTCGACGATCCCCAAGGGCTGGTGAAGGCAGATATGCTGCTGGACACCCTGCAGGAACTTCGAGCGGCGGGGGCGGAGGCGATTCAGATCAACGACGTGCGCGTGGTGGTCAACACCTACTTCACCGACCTGTCGGGCGGTGGGGTGCAGATCGACGGGAAGAAGGTCTCGCAGCCCTACCGGTTCACCGTCGTGGGGAACCCGCAGGACCTGACGCCCGCGCTGAACATCCCGGGGGGCGTCGTCCGTACCCTGGAGAGCCACCAGGCGCGGGCGACGATCACCCAGCAGCAGAAGGTGGTCGTCGACGCCCTCGTGGACCTGAAGACGCCGCAGTACGCCAAGCCGGCCTCGAAGTGACGAGGCGCTCGACGAACGGCCCGTCAAGGGCGGGCGGCACCCGGTGCGGGGCGCCGTCGTCGCGTGGGAGAGACTGGTTCGCACCAGTACGCTCCGTAGCACCAACCGCAGCAACAACCGTCGGAGTACCACTCCAGCAGGCCCGGGCCGCGACCGGGCCCGCAGCCTGTCCGAGGTTCTCACCCTGCCCCGCGGGCGGGTCTGTCACACGCAAGGGGATTCGCCCGTGAGTTTCTTCTCGAAGTTGTTCGGCCGCAACAAGGGCCGTGACGCCGCCGCCGTCGAGGCGCCGACCGCGCGGCACCGCCGGGCGGAGGACGAGCCCGCGGTGCCGGGCATGCGTTCCGCTCCCGAGGCCGGGACGTACGCCGGACAGCAGTTGTACCGGGACGGCGCCGCCGCCCAGTACGCGGCGAATCCGGCGGGTTACGGCGCGTCGGTTGACCCCTCCGGCGACCCGCGCATAGGTTTCCCGTCAACACCCTCAACCTCTGGTGGAGGGTTTGCACCGGACCCGTACGCCGGGCACAACCCGTCGGGTGTGCCGCGCCAGGAGGCTGTGAACATGGCTGGCCCCATTCCGTGCCCCAGGTGCGGCAACCAGAACCCGGCCGCGGCCCGCTTCTGTTCCAACTGCGGCACCGCGTTGCGCGGCGGCCTGCTGCCCGAGGGGGCGGCGGAGACCACGTCGACCATCTCGATCTCCGGCCTGGAGTCCTACGACCCCTCCGCCACGACCGGCACCGGCACCACGCCGGCCCTGTCGGCCGAGGTGCTGTCGGCGATCGACGCGCTGCCGCCGGGCTCGGCGCTGCTGATCGTCCAGCGCGGCCCGAACTCGGGCAGCCGGTTCCTGCTGGACTCGGACATCACCACGGCGGGGCGCCACCCGCAGGGTGACATCTTCCTGGACGACGTCACGGTCTCCCGGCGGCACGTGGAGTTCCGCCGCACCCCGGCCGGCTTCATCGTCGCCGACGTGGGCAGCCTGAACGGCACCTACGTCAACCGGGAGCGGATCGACGAGGTGCCGCTGAACAACGGCGACGAGGTCCAGATCGGGAAGTACCGGCTGGTGTTCTTCGCCGGCCACCACCGGGGGTACTGAAGCCAACGTCGGTAGGAGCCCGAGTGAATACGAATACCCCTTCCTCTTCTCTCGGGGCGGCCAACCCTGCGTCGTCGTCCGGTCCGCACGCGGACCGGGGTGGGCGCGGGGTGGTCGCGGGCCCAAGGCAGCCGGTCCGGCCGGACCGGCCCGCCGGGCGGCGGCGCGGTGGTGACGAGCTGTTGAGCATCGGCGCGGTGCTGGCCTTCCTGCGCGACGACTTCCCCGAAGTGACCATCTCCAAGATCCGCTTCCTGGAGGCGGAGGGCCTGGTCGAGCCGCAGCGCACCCCCTCCGGGTACCGCAAGTTCAGCCCGTCGGACGTCGAGCGGCTGGCCTACGTCCTGCGGATGCAGCGGGACCACTACCTGCCGCTGCGGGTGATCCGCGAGCACCTGGACGCGATCGAGCGCGGTGAGGCCCCGCCCGCGCTGCCGTCCGCGGCCGAAACCCGGCGGGGGCCGCTGGAGGAGGCCGACCGTGAGTTGGTGGCCTCGGCCGACGCCTCCTCGGGGGTCCGTCTGGGGCGCGCCGAGCTGCTGGCGGCGGCCGAGGCCGGTGAGCGGGAGCTGGCCGAGTGGGAGTCGTACGGGCTGGTCGCGCCGGGCCCGGACGGCGGGTACGACGGGGAGGCGCTGCAGGTGGCCCGGCTGGTCGCGGAACTCGGCCGGTACGGACTGGAGCCGCGGCACCTGAGGGCCATGAAGGCGGCGGCGGACCGCGAGATCGCGCTGGTGGAGCAGGTGGTGGCGCCGCTGCGGCGGCACCGGAACCCGCAGACCCGGGCGCACGCGGAGGCCACCGCGCGGGAGCTGGCGATGCTGTCCGTACGGCTGCACGCGGCCATGGTCCAGGCCGGTCTGCGCACCTGCGGCCAGGGCCTGTCCAGGGCGTGACCCGGGCCCGGACGACGGCCCCCGAGGCGTCCCCGGCGTGGCCGGTGCACCGCGCTGACCAGCGGCGTCGGCCCTGCGCTTTCATATCCGGGATCGGAGCCATAGGGTTGCCTGTGTGAATGAGCTCGACGTCGTGGGTGTCCGAGTGGAGATGCCTTCCAACCAGCCGATCGTGCTGCTGCGGGAGGTCGGGGGAGACCGGTACCTGCCGATCTGGATCGGCCCCGGCGAGGCGACCGCGATCGCCTTCGCCCAGCAGGGCATGACTCCGGTGCGCCCGCTGACGCACGACCTGTTCAAGGACGTCCTGGAAGCGCTCGGTCAGCAGCTCACCGAGGTCCGGATCACCGACCTGCGGGAGGGCGTGTTCTACGCCGAGCTGGTGTTCGCCGGCGGGGTCGAGGTGAGTGCGCGGCCGTCCGACGCCATAGCTCTGGCCCTGCGCACCGGCACGCCGATCTACGGGAGCGAGGAGGTGCTCGCGGAGGCGGGCATCGCGATCCCGGACGAGCAGGAGGACGAGGTCGAGAAGTTCCGCGAGTTCCTCGACCAGGTGTCGCCCGAGGACTTCGGCGGGGGCGGTCCCCAGTAGTCCGCAGTGGTGCGGACGGTTCGGTCAGCTCTTCAGCGTGCCGTTTTGCCAAAATCCGTCCATCTACCCACACTAGGGGCACGAAAAACCACTCTCCTGAGTGATGTGGTTTGTCTGGCCCGGCGTGGCGATCGTTGACGGGTCATAGGGGACTGCCTACCGTCAGGAGTGGCTGTCCGGGTGGCCGATGCCCGCAGTCGGATTGCCCGCAGCACGAGCGGACGGAGGTAGGCATGAGCAGCACCGGCGATGACGCGGCCGTGGGAGGCCTGTGCGCCGTGCACATGCCGCGCACCGCTCGCACCGTGTCGGACCTTCCCAGGGTGGGCCGGTTCCCGGCCGTGCAGCCGGGCCAGCCCGCGATCGAGCGGCTGGCCCCGACGTCCGAACTGCTCGGTTTCCGCGGTCCGACGGCCTGTGCGGCGGCCGGGATCACCTACCGCCAGCTGGACTACTGGGCCCGCACCGGACTGCTGGAGCCCAGCGTGCGGACCGCGTACCCGGCGACCAGTCAGCGGCTCTACAGCTTCCGTGACGTCCTGCTGCTGAAGATCGTGAAGCGGCTGCTCGACGCGGGCGTCTCGCTGCAGAACATCCGGGTGGCCGTCGCCCATCTGCAGTCCGCCGATCAGGCCGACCTGACCGGGCTGACGCTGATGTGTGACGGTGCGACGGTGTACGAGTGCACCACGCCGCAGCAGGTGGTCGATCTGCTGAAGGGCGGTCAGGGGGTGTTCGGCATCGCGGTCGGAGCGGTCTGGCAGGAGCTGGAGCTGACCCTCGGGCGGCTGCACGCGGAGCGAACCGACACCGGCGAGACGCTGGTGGGCAACGATCCGGCGGACGAACTGGCGCAGCGGCGCAACCGGGCGGTCTGACGGAGCGATTCCGACGGGGCCGTGGCCCGGAACGGGGAACCGTTCCGGGCCACGGCCCCGTCGTGTTGCCTGGTGGAGCGATCGAGGGAGGGGCACGTGGAGGCCGGTACCGGGATATCGGGGTTGCTGCGGCGTCGGGCCGGGGGGCTGCGGGCGCGGCTGCGGGAGCGCCGCACGCAGCGCAGGGTCTTCCAGGTCACGACCCTGCTGTGCTCGCTGGCACTGGCGCCGAGCGCTTGGTTGTGGTTCGCGGCGGGGGACCGGGTGGGCACGGTGGAGAGCGCGCCGTCGGCGCCGGTGGCCGTGGTCTTCGGCGCCGGGCTGGACCAGGGCAAGCCGTCGCCGTACCTGGAGCACCGGCTGGTGGCCGCGCTGGACCTGTACCGGGAGGGCAAGGTGAAGGCCGTCCTGGTGACCGGGGACAACGGGCGGACCGAGTACGACGAGCCGGACGCGATGTACCGGTACCTGACCGAGCACGGGGTCCCGGGGGACCGGGTGGTCCGGGACTACGCGGGCTTCGACACCTGGAACTCCTGCACCCGGGCGCACCGGATCTTCGGGGTGGACCGAGCGGTGCTGGTCAGCCAGGACTTCCACGTCCGGCGGGCGCTGGCGCTGTGCGAGGCGGCGGGCATCCGCTCCTACGCGGTCGGGGTGCCGGAGCCGCACGACATCACCTGGCTGTACGGCGGGCTGCGGGAGGTCGCCGGGGCGGGCAAGGCGGCGGTGAACGTCCTGCTGCGGCCGGACCCGGAGTTCCTCGGGCCGAAGGAGGACGGGATCCCGAAGGCGTTGGCGGCGGCCGCGGCGCGATAGGGCGTGTCCGACGGTTCCCGCCGGGCGCGGGGTCCCGGCCGGGTTCGTACGCACTGTCGGACCCGTGCGCGATGATCGGCGGGTGCGATCTCTGCCGAGCATCATCCACCTCGACATGGACGCCTTCTTCGCGGCGGTGGAGCAGGCGGCCAAGCCGAGCCTGCGCGGGAAGCCGGTGATCGTCGGCGGGCTCGGCGGGCGCGGGGTGGTCTCCACGGCCTCGTACGAGGCGCGGAGGTTCGGGGTGCACTCGGCGATGCCGATGGCGCAGGCGCGGCGGCTGTGCCCGAACGCGGCCTTCCTGACCGGGCGCTTCGAGGCGTACCGGCAGAACAGCGAGATCGTGATGGGGTTGCTGCGCGAGCTGTCGCCGCTGGTGCAGCCGCTGAGCCTGGACGAGGCCTTCGTCGACCTGGAGGCCGGTCCCTACGGCCCGGTGCTGGCCGAGACCGACCACGAGACCGGGGAGCGGCTGGTGCTCGCCGTGGCGGAGGACCTGCGGGCGGACATCCAGCGGCGCACCGGGCTGACCGGCTCGGTCGGGGCGGCGGGCTCCAAGCTGATGGCGAAGATCGCCTCCGAGCAGGCCAAGCCGGACGGGCTGGTGCTGATCGAGCCGGGGCGGGAACGGGCGGTGCTCGGCCCGATGCCGGTCCGGGCGCTGCCGGGGATCGGCCCGGCCACCGAGCAGGTGCTGCGGCGGGCCGGGCTGAGCACGGTGGCGGACCTGGCGGACGCGGGGGAAGCGGAGCTGGTCCAATTGCTCGGGCGGGCGCACGGCGCCGGGATCCACCAGATGTCGATAGGGCTGGACGAGCGGCCGGTGGTGGCCGACCAGGACGCCAAGTCGGTCTCGGTGGAGGACACCTACGAGGTGGACCTGGCCGACCGGGACCGGGTGCTGCGCGAGGTGGAGGCGCTGGCGGGCCGGTGCGTGCGGCGGCTGCGGGCGGCCGGGCGCTCGGGGCGCACGGTGGTGCTCAAGGTCCGGCGGTTCGACTTCTCGACGCTGACGCGCTCGGAGACCCTCGGCGGCCCGACCGACGACGAGGCGGTGATCACCTCGACGGCGCGGCGCCTGGCCGAGCAGGTGGACATCACCGGCGGGGTCCGGCTGCTCGGGGTGGGAGTCGCCCAACTCGCCGACTACACCCAGGAGGACCTGTTCGCGCAGGCCCTGCGGGAGGAGGCGGCGGAGCACGCCGAGGCGGCCGAGGCGGCGGTGGCCGAGGAGGAGCCGGAGGAGCCGGTGGTGCGCCGCTGGATGCCCGGACAGGACGTCCACCACGCCGAGTGGGGGCCGGGCTGGGTGCAGGGCAGCGGAGTCGGGCGGGTCACCGTGCGGTTCGAGACCCCGTGGAGCGGGCCGGGGCGGGTGCGGACCTTCGCGGTGGACGATCCGGCGCTGGAGCCGGCCCCGCCGCTGCCGCTGCGGCAGGCCGAGGAGCCGGGCAGCGAGGGGGAGTGAGGCGGGATGCGGAACGGCCCCACCCGGTGGAAGCACCGGGTGGGGCCGCATACCGTGCCGGACTCCGGACGGTCGTGATGCCCTCGCGACCGAGCGGAGACCGGGGCCCGCGCGTCCTGTCCCTGAGCGCGCGGGCCGGACGCCTCGTCAGGCGTCGGTCTTGGCCAGCTGGGGGCTGGAGTCCTGCGGGGCCGAGCCGTCGGCGACGGCCGGGGCCGACTTGACGGTGCGGATCAGGAAGGGGACGGCGCCGGCGATGACGCAGACGACGGCCGTGGTCCAGAACGCGTGCTTGTAGGCGTCCAGGGTGGGCAGCAGCACCGGGATCGGGAGCTTCATGACGTCGCCGGTCAGGATGGCGGTCATCACGGCGGTGCCGATGGCGCCGCCGACGGTGCGCAGCACGGAGTTCATGCCGTTGGCGATGCCGCTCTGCTCGACCGGGACGGCGCCGTTGATGAAGGCCGGCATCGCGGCGAAGGCGAGGCCGATGCCAAGGCCGAAGATGGCGGAGGCGGTGTAGATGTCGCCCTCGTGGCTGTGCCGCAGGGCCAGGTAGGCCATCGAGACCGCACCCAGGACGCCACCGAGGACCAGCGGCAGGCGCGGGCCGCGGCGGGCGATCAGCAGGGCGCCGACCGGGGCGGCCACCATCGAGCCGATGGCGGACGGCAGCAGCATCACACCGGCGTGCAGGACGGTCGCGGTGAAGCCGTAGTGGGCGTACTTCTCCGGGGTCTGGGCGAAGTTGCTGATGACCATGAACGAGCCGTACATGCCGAAGCCGATGAGCAGGCCGGACAGGTTGGTGAAGGCCACGGCCGGGCGGGACATCATCTTCAGGTCGACCAGGGGGTGCGAGACCTTGGTCTCGATGACGCCCCAGACCAGGGCCACCACGGCGGCGACGGCGAACAGGCCGAGGGTCTTGGTGGAGGTCCAGCCCCAGTGGTTGCCCTGGCTGACCGCGACCAGCAGGGCGGAGAGCCAGGCGGCCAGGGCGAGGGCACCGATCGGGTCGGCGCCGCCCTCCTTGTCGGTCACCGGGTCGGTCGGGACGCGGAAGGCGACCAGGGCGACCGCGATCAGGCCGAAGACCAGGCCCATCCAGAAGATGGACTTGTAGTTCCAGTGCTCCAGCAGCAGGCCGGTGGCGACCAGGCCGAGGCCGGAGCCGACGCCCATCGAGGCACTGATGGCGGCGACGCCGCCGGTGACCTTCTGCTTGGGCAGCTCGTCGCGGACGATGCTGATCGCCAGTGGCATCACGCCACCGCCGGCGCCCTGGAGGACGCGGGCGACGACCAGCCAGGTGAAGGAGTGGGTGCTGACCGCCAGGGCCGAACCGGCGACCAGACCGGCCAGCGAGATCAGCAGCATGGGCTTGCGGCCCCGGAGGTCGCCGAAGCGGCCCAGCAGGGGAGTCAGCACGGCGGCGGACAGCAGGTTGGCGGTCATCAGCCAGGTGATGTTGGAGCCCGAGACGTCCAGTTCCTTGGCCAGCGACGGCAGGATCGGGACGACCGCGGTCTGCACCACGCTGAACGACAGCATCGCCAGGATGAGGGCCGGCAGGACCCGGGCGTTGCTCTGCTTCTCGGCCGCGGTGGTGGGCTGTGGTGCCTCACTCACGGTTGCTTCCTCCCGTACATAGTGAATGTGCTGAAGTAACCCTGCCGGAAGATACTTCAGAGTGTCAAATATCGACTGGTTAAGGTTTGGCAAAGGTGAAGGTTCGCCTATGACCGACCGGCGGATCGCGGGCACGGCGAAGGGCCCCGGACCGGGGTCCCGGGGCCCTTCGGCGGTGCCGTCGGGTGTTGCGATCAGACCATCGGGCGCAGGGTGGTGGAGTGGGGGCCCTCCGGGGCCAGGGGCATCGAGCCGTTGGTCGGGCTCGGCGCAGGGGTGGCCGAGGCGGTGGTGTCGTGGATCTCGACGTTCTCGCGACGGAGCTCGTCCTGGACCAACTCCTCCTCGGTGTACCGCTCGACCACCAGGCGGACCCGCTCGATCGGGGCGAGGTACTTGCGGACCACCGGCCGTTCCTCGCGGACGGTGACCTCTTCCACCGCCTCGGCGATCTCCTCCTCGGTCAGCGATGCGCGCTCGGCGTCACTGACCCGTACCCGCTCCACCCGGACCCGCTCGCGGACCACCGGCACCCGGCGCTCGACCTGCTCGGTGGTCACGTACTTGCGCAGCCTCGCGGTGCCCAGGACGTGCCACTCCGTGCTGATGTCCAGCCGCTCCTCGCGGCAGGTGAACTCCACCGGGGCGCCGGGGGCCGAGGTGTCGGTGTCGGGCGCGAGGGGGCCGGCCGCGGTCGGAACGGGCCGGGACATCGGCTCGGCGGCGTGGGCGGGGGCCGGTGCGGGGGTGTCGAGGGATCGCAGGTAGGCCTCCGTGCTGGTGCTGGTGCTGGTGCTGGTGCCGGTGCTGGTGGCGGTCATCGTCGAGTCGGGGACGGGGGAGTGGAAGGCGAGGGGCTCGGCGACCGTGGCGGCCGGCGTGGTGCCGAAGTCGATGTCGGGCTGGGCGTCCCGGCCGGGCTCCCCGGAGATCGGATGGCCGTCCACCGGGGTGTCGAGGCCGTAGTAGCGGTAGAGCTGGAGCTCCTGGGCGGGCGACAGGTGCTGGCCCACGCCGAAGTCCGGAGAGTCCTTGACCAGCGTCTTGTCGTACGGGACCCGGAGTTCCTCGCCGGAGAACTCGCTCGTGGTGAGCGGGACGAAGGCGTCCCGGCCGAAGATGCCGGTGCGGATGGCCGCCCACTCCGGCTGTCCGGTGGCGTCGTCCAGGTAGACCTCGTCGACCGTGCCGATCTTGTCTCCGTTGCGGTCGACAGCCTTGTGGCCGATGAGGTCGCGGGGATCGATGTCGGTCTGCACGCTTTCCTCCAGTGCGCTGCGCCTGCGGAAGTCCCACAGATCGGCGACCGGACCACCCGTCCCGTCCGCCACTTCACACCAAAAGCCATGAAAAGGACGCGCGCGACCGGGGTGCGCCCGGACGGGTCGGCACTGGGCCGGACGGGGGACGCGCGTAGACCCGGAGTGACCCGAAGCACCCGTGATCGGAAGGCCTCCCGCTGGTACCCTGGGCGGCGACCGCCGAGCCCGCTCGGGAGAGTCCCCGACGGCGAAAACCACTGGTCGGGGCGCCGAAGGAGCAACTCCTCCCCGGAATCTCTCAGGCATCCGTACCGTGCGGGATAGGTCACTCTGGAAAGCAGGGCAGGACCGCCGGCGCGGGAGCCGGTGATCACCACCCTCACCGACGGTGCAAGCCGACGGAGCGCCACAGCGCGACGTGCGGGCGAAGCTCTCAGGTCCCGATGACAGAGGGGGAGGCCTTTCGGGTCCGTCCGCCCAGGCCGGTCCGCTGTCCGCAGCGGCGTCGGCCAGCCGGCGTGCGTACCCCCGCCGGTCCGTGACCAGGAGGCCTCGACCACCATGAACGCCCAGCCGAACGCGGGACGCCCCACCGGCGCCTCGACCCTCACCGAGCTTGAGCTGGCCAGCCCCTTCGAGAACCGCCACATCGGCCCCGACGCCGCCGCCCAGGAGAAGATGCTGGCGTCCGTCGGCTACGGCTCGCTGGACGAGCTCGCCGCCACGGCCGTTCCCGAGGCCATCCGTTCCATCACCGCCCTGGACCTGCCCGCCGGCCGCAGCGAGGCCCAGGTCCTCGCCGAGCTGCGCGAGCTGGCCGGCCGCAACCAGGTGCTCCAGCCGATGATCGGCCTGGGTTACTACGGCACCTTCACCCCGCCGGTGATCCTGCGCAACGTCATGGAGAACCCGGCCTGGTACACCGCCTACACCCCGTACCAGCCGGAGATCTCGCAGGGCCGCCTGGAGGCGCTGCTCAACTTCCAGACCCTGGTCTCCGACCTGACCGGCCTGCCCACCTCCGGCTCCTCGCTGCTGGACGAGGGCACCGCGGCCGCCGAGGCGATGGCGCTGGCCCGCCGCGTCACCAAGGTCAAGGGCGGCGTCTTCCTGGTCGACGCCGAGACCCTGCCGCAGACCGTCGCGGTGATCAACACCCGCGCCGTGCCGACCGGTGTCGAGGTCGTCGTCGCCGACCTCTCCGAGGGCATCCCGGCCGAGATCGCCGAGCGCGGCGTCTTCGGCGTGCTGCTGCAGTACCCGGGCGCCACCGGTGTGGTCCGCGACCTCGCCCCGGTGATAGAGCAGGCGCACGGCCTGGGCGCGATCGTCGCCGTCGCCGCCGACCTGCTGGCGCTCACCCTGCTCAAGTCCCCGGGCGCGCTGGGCGCGGACATCGCCTGCGGCACCTCGCAGCGCTTCGGCGTGCCGATGGGCTTCGGCGGCCCGCACGCCGGCTACCTGTCGGTGCGCGCCGAGTACGCCCGCTCGCTGCCCGGCCGCCTGGTCGGCGTCTCCGTCGACGCCGACGGCAACCGCGCCTACCGCCTGGCGCTGCAGACCCGCGAGCAGCACATCCGCCGCGAAAAGGCCACCAGCAACATCTGCACCGCCCAGGTGCTGCTCGCCGTGATGGCCTCGATGTACGCCGTCTACCACGGCCCGGACGGCCTGGCCGACATCGCCCGCCGCACCCACCGCTACGCGGCCGCCCTCGCCGAGGGCCTGCGGGCCGGTGGCGTCGAGCTGCTGCACGGCGAGTTCTTCGACACCGTCACCGCCGTCGTCCCGGGCCGCGCCGCCGAGATCGCCGCCGCCGCCCGCGCCAACGGCATCAACGTGTACCAGGACGGCGAGGACCGGATCTCGGTCTCCACCGACGAGACCACCACCCGCGAGCACCTGGCCGGCGTCTGGGCCGCGTTCGGCGTCCCCGCCGTCGAGGTGGCCGAGGCCGCCGAGACCCTGCCGGCCGCGCTGCTGCGCGAGGACGAGTACCTGACCCACCCGGTCTTCCACAGCCACCGCTCGGAGACCGCCATGCTGCGCTACCTGCGCCGCCTGTCGGACCGGGACTACGCGCTCGACCGCGGCATGATCCCGCTGGGCTCCTGCACCATGAAGCTCAACGCCACCACCGAGATGGAGGCGGTGACCTGGCCGGAGTTCGGCCAGCTGCACCCCTTCGCGCCGGTCGACCAGGCCGCGGGCTACCTGACCCTGATCCGCCAGCTGGAGCAGCAGCTCGTCGAGGTCACCGGCTACGACGCCGTCTCGATCCAGCCGAACGCGGGCTCCCAGGGCGAGCTGGCCGGCCTGCTGGCCGTCCGCGCCTACCACCACGCCAACGGCGACACCCAGCGCGACGTCTGCCTGATCCCGTCCTCGGCGCACGGAACCAACGCCGCCTCCGCGGTGATGGCCGGCATGCGCGTGGTCGTGGTGAAGACCCTGGTCGACGGCGACGTGGACGTCGAGGACCTGAAGGCCAAGATCGAGCAGCACCGCGACAACCTCTCGGTGCTGATGGTCACCTACCCGTCGACCCACGGCGTGTACGAGACCCAGATCACCGACATCTGCGCCCTGGTGCACGAGGCCGGCGGCCAGGTCTACGTGGACGGCGCCAACCTGAACGCCCTGGTGGGCCTGGCCAAGCCGGGCAAGTTCGGCGCGGACGTCTCGCACCTGAACCTGCACAAGACCTTCTGCATCCCGCACGGCGGCGGCGGCCCGGGCGTCGGCCCGGTCGCGGTGCGTGCCCACCTGGCGCCGTACCTGCCGAACCACCCGCTGCAGGAGGAGGCCGGCCCGGCCACCGGGGTCGGCCCGATCTCGGCCGCGCCGTGGGGCTCGGCGGCGATCCTGCCGATCTCCTGGGCGTACGTCCGGCTGATGGGCGGCGAGGGCCTCAAGCGCGCGACCCAGGTCGCGGTGCTGAACGCCAACTACATCGCCAAGCGCCTGTCCCCGCACTTCCCGGTGCTCTACACCGGCCCGGGCGGGCTGGTCGCGCACGAGTGCATCATCGACCTGCGCCCGCTGACCAAGGAGACGGGCGTGACGGTGGACGACATCGCCAAGCGCCTGATCGACTACGGTTTCCACGCGCCGACGATGTCCTTCCCGGTGGCCGGCACGCTGATGATCGAGCCGACCGAGTCCGAGGACCTGCACGAGATCGACCGGTTCTGCGACGCGATGATCGAGATCCGCGGCGAGATCGACAAGGTCGGCTCGGGCGCGTGGGCCGCGGACGACAACCCGCTGCGCAACGCCCCGCACACCGCCGCCGAGCTGGCCGGCGACTGGGCGCACGGCTACTCGCGGCAGGAGGCGGTCTTCCCGGCGGGCGTGAACCCGGCGGACAAGTACTGGCCGCCGGTGAGCCGGATCGACGGCGCGTACGGCGACCGGAACCTGGTCTGCTCCTGCCCGCCGCTGGACGAGTACGGCGTCTGATCCTCATCGGACGGGCACGGGGCAGGGCCCCGGCGGAAGGTTTCCGCCGGGGCCCTGCCCTTCGTGTTGCGCCTTGCGCGGCGCTTCGTGCGGTCGGGTCGGCGGCTGCCCCCGCCGGGCCCGGCCCCGGGCCGTACGGTTCCGGCCGTACGGGGTCGGGCCGCGTGGGCTCAGGCCGCGTGGGCGACGGGGCGGCGCGGGGCGATCACCCGGCCGTCGGGCAGCAGCTCTCCGGTGTCCTCGAACAGGACGACGCCGTTGCAGAGCAGGCTCCAGCCCTGCTCCGGGTGGCAGGCCACCGGCACGGCCGCTTCGCGGTCCTCGGACTCGGCCGTCGGGCACTCAGGACGGTGCTGGCACATACGCGTACCCTCGCTTCGCTCTGCGATCCTCCCCGTGGTGCGGTCCCCGGAGGTCGAGCCGTCCGGAGCCGCCGTGGTGGTCGGATCCTGTCCGCGCGCCGACCAGGTGTGGACCGGCGCTCAAGTGGGTAGGACAGGTGGTCCTTCCACGCTGGTTCCCAGTGTCGGCATCCGCGGACGCGCGCGCAGGTATTTCGTGACATGCGCCACAACTCCCGGACAGAGATCACCCGTTCAGGTGGGGCCCGGGGGGGGGGAAAGCGCACCGCCGGGTCAGCCAGGGCATGGCCCGGTGGGGCCATGGCGGGTGGCCCGAGCGGGTGGTAGCCGTTCGGGTGAGGCCGTCCGGGGGCGTCGGAGCGCACGGCGGAGGGCCGCCGGGCGAGGTGCCCGGCGGCCGGTGCGGTGCTTCGGCTCCCGGCCGGGTCAGGAGGAGCCGAGCAGCAGCGGCGGCGGCCCGGCGAGCGGGGCGCGGGTGAGCAGCGGGAGCAGCTCGGCGGCGGGGTAGGCGCGGTGCGCGGTGACCCCGAGCGGGGCCGGGGCCAGCGGGATGAGCAGGTCGGCGCCCGGGCCGGCGTCGGGGCTGTGCAGCCAGAGCGCGGTGGCGTACTGGCCGGGGAAGGTGAGCAGCCGGGGCTGGCAGCGGGAGCGGGAGCCCTGGGCGAGCTGCCAGGCCTCGCGCAGCGCCCGGACGGTGGAGGAGAGGTACGGGCCGGCGGTGAAGTGGGAGAAGGTGTGGCCCTCCGCGCTCTGCACCACCTCGGCGGCGGCGGCCACGTCGGGGCCGTGCTTGATCAGGAAGCGCCAGCCGGTCCGACGGGCGGCGGGCAGTTCGGGATGGGGGCCGTCCAGGACGTGCACCGCGAGCGGGTGCGCGGGAAGCAGCGGACCGGTCGGATGACGGAGCGCTGCGGCGGCGGGCTGGCGCAGCGCGGTCTCCGAGTCGAGCGCGCCCAGGACCGCGCGCAGGGCACTCGGTGGGGGCTGGGGGGTCTGCAGGGTCATGGCGGGGTCCGCCTCTCCAAGCGAGATCGGCGTGCGAGTGCGGCATACCGGCACGGCGCGGTGCGTCTTCGCTGACGGGGGCCGGCCTTGTCCGGTTGTGCAGGATCGCGGCGCCGGCGCGGTCGCCCGTCCTCGGCGAGGGCCGAGGAACGGGGAACGGACCGGTCGGCGCGCAGTGCGAACTCAGCGAACTCATCGAACAAATGCGCAGGGTGATCTGTTTATCACAGGCCGTGGTGCCGGGCAAGTCTGCAGATGGTCTGAATTTCCGTCAGATGCCTTGCATTGCAAGCCAGTACAAGCATTCGGGTATCGATCTTCGAGGTGGGCATGATGCTGGCACGGTCGACCGGCCGGGTGTCTCAGGAGGAGGGGACCGTGGGCGAGAAGGTCGTGGCGACTCGGGCGGATCTGGCGGACCGGCAGCAGTACCGGCTCAAGCTCCAGGCCTGTCTGGACGCGCTCGGGCGGATGCTGCGCGAGGACCGCTTCGACCGGCCGCGGGCGGTGATGGGCCTGGAGATCGAGCTCAACCTGGCCGACGAGCAGGGCCTGCCGGTGCTGCGCAACGCCCAGGTGCTGAGCGCGATCGGCTCCAGCGACTTCCAGACCGAACTGGGCCAGTTCAACATCGAGGTCAACATCGTGCCGCACCGGCTGTGCGGGCACGTCTTCGAGGAACTGCGCGAGGAGATCGACACCGGGCTGCGCTACGCCGACCGGCAGGCGGCCGAGGCCGGCGCCCGGATCGTCATGGTGGGCATCCTGCCGACCCTGGAGAGCGACCACACCGGGCTCGACGCGATGAGCCACAACCAGCGGTACAGCCTGCTCAGCGACCAGATCCTGGCCGCCAGGGGGGAGGACATCGCGCTGGACATCGAGGGCGTCGAACACCTCCAGCTGGAGTCCATCACCATGGTGGCCGAGGCCGCCGCGACCTCCTTGCAGCTGCACCTCCAGGTGACCCCGGAGCGGTTCTCCTCGGTCTGGAACGCCGCCCAGGCGATCTGCGGACCGCAGCTCGCGCTGGGCGCCAACTCCCCGTTCCTGTTCGGGCGGGAACTGTGGCGGGAGACCCGCCCGGTGCTCTTCCAGCAGGCCTGCGACACCCGTTCGGCGGAGCTCAAGGCCCAGGGCGTGCGCCCGATCACCTGGTTCGGGGAGCGCTGGGTGGACTCGGCCTACGACCTGTTCGAGGAGAACCTGCGCTACTTCCCGGCGCTGCTGCCGATCTGCGACGACGAGGACCCGTTGAAGGTGCTGACCTCCGGCGGCGCGCCCAGGCTCGCCGAGATGCGGCTGCACAACGGCACCATCTACCGCTGGAACCGGCCGGTGTACGACGTCGCCGGCGGGGTCGCCCACCTGCGGGTGGAGAACCGGGCGCTGCCGGCCGGGCCGACGGTGGCCGACACCCTGGCCAACGCCGCCTTCTACTACGGGCTGGTGCGGGTGCTCGCCGAACAGCCCCGGCCGGTCTGGACCCGGCTGCCGTTCGAGCGGGCGGACGAGAACTTCCGCCAGGGCGCCCGCTACGGCATCGACGCGGTGTTCCAGTGGCCGCGCCCCGGCCGGGCGGGCCGGGGCGGCGGGCTGCAGACGGTCTCGGCGGTCGACCTGGTCCTCAACGAACTGCTGCCGATGGCCCACCAGGGGCTGGACGAGTGGGGCGTGGAGCCCGCCGACCGCGACCGCTACCTGGGGATCATCGAGCAGCGCTGCCTGCGCCGCACCAACGGCGCAGCCTGGCAGAGCGCCACCTTCCACCGGCTGCGCGAGCAGTACGGGATGGACCGCCCGGCCGCGCTCGCCGCCATGACCAGGCGTTACGCCGAGCACATGCGCGGAGGCGAGCCGGTGCACACCTGGCCGGTCGGCTGACGGGTCCGCGCCCTGTGTCAGGATGATCGCTCCGGTCTTCGGCCGACCGCCGGAGCGATCGTCCGTTCGATGGAGCGCCCGTGACAACCAGCCCGACCGTGCCGGAGACCGCGGAGCGCACCCGGCGGCTGCTCGGCGTGGAACTGCTGATCGTCCTCGGCCTGTCCCTCGGAGCCAGCGGGATCAGCGCCCTGATCAGCTTCGCGGGCTCGCTCACCGAACCGCTCCGGCTCGGCCAGCAGGTCGCCACGCTGAACGGCTCGCGCGCGCCCGGGCGGCCCTGGCTGGACCTGGTGTGGCAGCTGTACTACATCGGGCGCGGGCTGATGCCGGTGGTGCTGGTCGGCTACCTGCTGGTGCGCGAGGGCGCCTCGCTGCGGGTGCTGGGCTTCGACCTGCGGGACAAGCTGCGCGACCTCGGCCGGGGCGCGGGCGTCGCGGCGGCGATCGGCGGCTCCGGGCTGGCCCTGTACCTGGCCTCGCAGGCGGCCGGGTACAACCTGACGGTGGCGCCCTCGGGGCTGCCGGACGTGTGGTGGCGGGTGCCGGTGCTGGTGTTGTCGGCCTGGCAGAACGCGGTCCTGGAGGAGGTCGTCGTCCTCGGCTACCTGCTGCGCCGGCTGGCGCAGCAGGGGTGGTCCTGGCCGGCCGCGGTGGCGGCCAGCTCGGTGCTGCGCGGCTCGTACCACCTGTACCAGGGGGTCGGCGGGCTGGTCGGCAACATGGTGATGGGGGCGGTGTTCTGCCTGCTGTACCGGCGCTGGGGGCGGGTGATGCCGCTGGTGGCGGCGCACGCGCTGATCGACACGGTGGCCTTCGTCGGGTACGCGCTGCTCGCCGGGCACGTCAGCTGGCTGCCGACCCCCTGACCTGCGGTCCCGGCAGCGAGTGGCTGCGCGGCGGGCGGGCCAGCAGGCGCTCGACGTGCCGGCGCTCCAGGCCCTGGCCCGGGTCGATCGGCAGCAGCAGCCGGTCGCGGCGCCACAGGGAGCGGCGGACCAGCCGGGAGGGGATGACGTCGTCGACCCAGGCGAACGGGCGGCCCCCGGCGTAGCGCAGCAGCGGGGCCCACTTGGCGGCGGAGAACAGTTCCATCAGGGGGACGCGCGGGTCGCCGGGCTGGGGGACGTACCCGGTGAAGCGGACGAAGGGGAGCGGGTCCAGGCCGATCGCCGGGGCGATGTGGGTGTTGGCGTGCTCCTCCCAGGTGGTGGCCCAGACCAGCTCGTACGCTCCGGCGAGTTCGCGCAGCCAGACGCCGTGCTTGGCGGCGAGCAGGACGGCGTAGCCGAGCAGGGTGTGGGAGTCGAACCCGGCGTCCGGATGCGGACAGACCGGGTTCAGCACCCCGTCGACATCCAGGAACAGCAGTGGCTTAGGCACCGGTGGGCCCCCCAGGTGGACGGTGTTTCCTGTCTGGTCGGACGAACCACGCGCACCGGTGGTTGCTCGCCGGCGGGCGCACGCGGGGCGCACAGGGCGCTCACGGCGCGGGCGCGGGCTCGACGGCGGACACCGGTGCGTCCGGGCTGCTTCGCCGCGGGTCGCGGCGGGTGAGCCGGCGGACCTGCGGGTCGATCAGGACGACGGCACTGAGCACCAGGCACAGCGCGGCGCAGGCCCAGAGCGCGCCGGACAGGCCGAGCGCGACCGCCGCGGGGCCGGCCAGCGCGGTGCCGACCGGTGCCAGTGAGTAGGAGCCGAGCTCGTCGTACGCGGTGACCCGGGAGAACATCTCCTCCGGGACCTCCTGCTGGAGCGCGACCATCCAGTTGACGGCGAAGACGGTGACGCCGACGCCGGAGAGGAACATCGCGGCGATCAGCAACGGCAGCGGGGCCTCCAGGGCCAGGGCGAGGGCGGGGACGCCGAACAGGAACACGCCCCAGTTGCCGACCAGCAGGATCCGGCGGGGGCGCCAGCGCGCCATCAGCAGACCGGTGACCACCAGCCCGACCCCGTAGGCGGACATCGCCAGGCCCCAGGCGCCCGCGCCGCCGAGCCGCTGGTCGGCCACGGCCGGGCCGTACACCGACTCGACCGCGTTGATGCAGGCGACCAGGACGGCGAACTGCGCCACGACCACCCAGAGCCAGCGGCGGGAGGAGAACTCCCGCCATCCCTCGCGCAGGTCGCGCAGCATGCTGCCGCCGGAGGGGGCGGGGGCGGCCTCGGGCGCCAGGAAGAAGCGCAGGACGGCGGCGACCAGGAAGCAGAAGGCGTCCAGTGCGAGCACCCAGCCGGGGCCGCACACGGCGGTGAGCCCGCCTCCGAGGGCGGCGCCGCCGATCTGGGAGCCGTTCTGGCCCATCCGGAACACGGAGAAGGCCCGGTTGGCGTGCTCCTGGGGGACGGCCTGCATGATCATGCCGCCGGCGGCCGGGGAGTAGAGGGCGTAGCCGGCGCCGCCGGCGGCGGAGAGCACCAGCAGCTGCCACAGCCGGACGTCCCCGGCCAGGACCAGGACGGCCAGGACGGCCTGGGCGGCGGCGCTGAACAGGTTGGCGGCGACCATGATGCGGTGGCGCGGCAGCCGGTCGGCGAGGGTGCCGCCGACCACCAGGAGCAGTACGGTGGGCAGCAGTCGGGCGGCGGTGACGTAGCCGACCTCGGCGGTGGTGCCGCCGTTCCCGAGGACGGCGAAGGCGGTGGCGATGGGGGCGCCGGCGTTGCCGAGGCCGCTGACCACCGTGGCGGCGGTCTGGATGCGGAAGTTGCGGCTCGCCCAGGCGAGGCGGCGGGGGTGTGGGGTCGGCACCCAGCGACTATCGCCGGAGTTCGTACAGGTGTCATCCGGTTTTCGGGCCGGTTCCGGCCGGGCGGGGCGTCAGCCCAGGTGCCCCCGGAGAAAGGTGAGGGTGCGCCGCCAGGCGATCCGGGCCTGGAGCGGGTCGTAGGTGCCCAGCGGGTTCTCGTCGTTCATGAAGGCGTGCCCGGCCGGGTAGAAGTGGATCTCGGGGCGGACGTCGGTGGCCTCGCCGATCCGGATCGCGGCCTCGTCCACGGCGTCCATCGGGTTCGCGCGGTCGAGTTCGCCGAAGTGGCCGAGGACGTGGGCGGTCAGGCCGCGGTAGTCGAAGTCCGGGTCGGGCGGGAGGCCGTAGAACGGGACAACGGCGGCGACCCGGTCGCCGGCCCGGGCGGCCAGTAGCAGGGCGAAGCCGCCGCCCATGCAGAAGCCGACCGCGCCGACCGCGTCGCCGACCACGCCGTCCAGCCCGAGCAGGAAGTCGACCGCGCCGGCGAGGTCCGCGACGGCCTGTTCCACGGGGAGCTCGCGCTTGAGCCGGGCGGCCTCGGCGCTGTCGTGGGTGGTGGCGCCGCCGAACAGGTCGGGGGCGAGGACGGTGAACCCCTCGGCGGCGAAGCGGTCGGCCATGTCGGCGATGTGCGAGGTGAGCCCCCACCACTCCTGCACCACCACCAGGCCGGGCCCGACCCCCTGCGGAGGGCGGGCCAGGTACCCGTGCGCGGTGCGGCCGTTGCTCGGGAAGCTGACGTTCTGCCGGGAGCCGCCCTGGTCAGGCATGGCTTCCTCTCGGTGGGTCGGGCCGCGTGCGGCGTGGGTGTGCGGGGGCGCTCGCTCAGCCCATCTCCTCCAGGGCGCGGCCCTTGGTCTCCCTGATGCAGAAGGCCACGAACGGGATGGAGAGCAGCGCGAAGGCCGCGTAGATGACGTACGTGGCGGAGAGGTTCCAGTCGGCGAGGTCGGGGAAGCTGACCGTGATGGCCCAGTTGGCGATCCACTGGGCCGAGGCGGCGACCGACAGGGCCAGCGCGCGGATCCGGTTGGGGAACATCTCGCCGAGCAGGACCCAGACCACCACGCCCCAGGAGAAGGCGAAGCAGAGCACGAACACGTGCGCGGCGATCAGGGCGACGGTGGCGTGGGTGTTGTCGAGGGTGGCGGTGGCGCCGGTGCCCCTGCGGTAGGAGAACGCCCAGGCGGCGGTGGCCAGCGCGAGCGCCATGCCGGTGGAGCCCGCCAGGGCCAGCGGCTTGCGGCCGATCCGGTCCACCAGGACCATCGCGATCACCGTGCCGATCACGTTGATGATCGAGGTGGAGAGGCTGATCAGCAGCGAGTTGGACTCGTTGATGCCGACCGACTGCCACAGGAAGGAGGAGTAGTAGAAGATCACGTTGATGCCGACGAACTGCTGGAACACCGAGGCGCCGATGCCGACCCAGACGATCGGCAGCAGTCCGAAGCGACCGCCGAGCAGGTCCTTGGGCCGGGGCTTGTGGGTGGACGCCAGCACCGCGCGGATCTCCGCCACCCGGGCGTCCAGGTCGACGTCCTCGCCCTCGACCTCGACCAGCACCTTACGGGCCTGCGCCTCGCGGTGGTCGGCGATCAGGTAGCGCGGCGACTCCGGGATGGCGAGCGCCATCAGGCCGTACACCAGGGCCGGGATGGTCTCGACGCCGAGCATCCACTGCCAGGCCTGGATGCCGCCGAGGTGGCCGGTGGACTCGCCGCCGGCGGCCTGGTTGAGCGCCCAGTTGGCGAGCTGGGAGACGGTGATGCCGAGCACGATCGCCATCTGCTGGAAGGAGGCGAGCCGGCCGCGATAGGCGGTGGGGGCGACCTCGGCGATGTAGGTGGGCGCGATCACCGAGGCGATGCCGATCGCGATGCCGCCGACCACGCGCCAGGCGGCGAGCGCCTCGATGTTCGGCGGGAACATCGAGCCGACGCCGCTGGCCGCGAACAGCGTGGCGGCCAGCAGCATCGTGCGGACCCGTCCGAGGTGGTCGGCGAGCCGGCCGGCGACCACCGCGCCGACTGCCGAGCCCAGCAGCGCGATGGCCACCACGAAGGCGGTGGTGCCGTTGCCCACCGCGAAGTGCTTCTGGATGCCGGTCACAGCGCCGTTGATCACGGCGCTGTCGTAACCGAACAGGAAGCCGCCCATCGCGGCGGCCGCCGAGATGAAGATGACGTGCCCGAGGTGGGCCTCGCCGGACGCCCGTTGGCTGTGGGCTGTGGACACGCGCGCTCCCCGAGGTGGACGGGCCCGCTTCTGACGGCTGGGCAGGACTCGTCTCACATTCGAGCAGCGCGGCGGCCGGCTTGCCCGCGTTGGGGACCCGAACGGGTGAAACGGAGTCAGTCGGCGGCGTGGGGCCTGGACGTGCGCCGCGCGCCGGCCGCTCCGGGGGCGCCACCCGCCCGGGCGATGCGCCGCTGGTGGCGGCGCAGCAACTGGGTGCGGGCGGCGGCGTCCTGGTCGCGGCGACCGGGCGGACCCTCGGCGCGCTCGGCGAGCCGGTCGGCGATCGCGTACTGCGCCTCGGCGGGCTTCTTGTCGTCGTACTTGAACTTGGCGCGCACCTCGCGGACCGTCAGGCGGAGCCCGCGCAGGCCGGACAGCAGCCGCCCGAACTCGTTCGCGCCGGGGACCACCCGCACGTCCGGGGTCTCCGGCTGGAAGTGCGCCAGCTGGCGGTTGAGGATCTCCGCCTTGCCCTCGGCGGACTCGACCACCTCGGCGGTGCAGTGGAAGTGGACGGAGGCGTAGTAACTGGTGGGCGTGCCGGGCTCACCGCGCCAGTGCCCGGGGGCGAAGGCGTAGCCGTCGGTGACCGCGAGGGTGACGTTCGGGTCGGCCCGGACGGCTGCCAGCAGCGGGTTGGGCGTGGCGAGGTGGAGCAGGATCTCGCCGCGCCCGGCGTCCAGCAGGAAGTGCGTGGGGACGAGCACCGGGCCCTCGTCGGGGCCGCTGTTGGCGGCGAGCAGGCCGAAGTCGCGGCCCTCGGCCAGCCAGGCTCGCCATTCGTCCTCGTCGCCGCGGTCCCAGGACCTGATCAGCATCGGTGGGCCTTCCTCAGCGCGGGAAGCGGCGCATGTGCGCGGGGAGCGGGATGTTCCGGTCGTACGGCTCGGGGGTGCCGTGCACGGTGGTGACCGGGACGATGCCGGACCAGTGCGGCAGGTCGGCGTCCTCCGGGTCGTCGTTGGCGCCGTCCGAGCGGGTCTTGGCCGAGACCTCGTCGAGCTCCAGCCGGATCACGGCGGTGGCGGCGAGCTCCTTGGGGTTGGCCGGGCGGATCCCCCCGGAGCGGCCCGGGACGACCTGGTCGACCAGAGCGGCCAGCGCGACGTCCAGCTCCTCGGGGTCGGTGACTTGGTACGCGGTGCCGTGGGCGACCACCGAGCGGAAGTTCACCGAGTGGTTGAACGCGGACTTGGTCAGCACCAGGGCGTCGACGTGGGTGACGGTGACGCAGACCTGCATGCCCTGCTCGTCGGAGGCGCCGCGCATCGGACGGCTGCCGGTGGAGCCGTGGACGTAGAGCCGGCTGCCGACCCGGGCGAAGACCGTCGGGAGGACGACGGGGGCGCCGTCGGCGACGAACCCGAGATGGCAGACGTAGGCCTCGTCGAGGATGGCGTGGATCGCCTCCTTCTCCCAGGTGGCGCGGTCCTTGTAACGGGTGGGGGTGGTGCGCGGCGTGCGGGAGTAGCTGGTGTCACCGGTGTTCGTCGGCGTGGTCGACATGACAACCTCTATGTACTAGTGCATAATCTGCTTTGTGCTAGGAGACTATCCGCTGAAAGGGCGACGCGCCAGCGAAATCGCGGCCCACATCGAACAGGGCGTGAGCAGCGGGCAGCTCGCACCAGGAACCGCGCTGCCCCCGCTGCGCGACCTCGCCGCCGAACTCGGCGTCAACCCGAACACCGTGGCCGCGGCGTACCGGTTGCTGCGCGACCGCGGCGTGATCGAGACGGCTGGCCGCAAGGGCAGCCGGATCCTCCCCAGGCCCGCGCTCACCCCGCGCGACCTGATCCGCATCCCCGTCCCCGCCCAGGCCAGCGACCTGTCCACCGGCAACCCCGACCCGGCCCTGCTGCCCGACCTCGGCCCGGCCCTCGCGGCCGCCGCCGAGGCCCTGCGGGCCGAACCCGTGCTGTACGGGCACCCGCGCATCGACGCCGGACTGCTCGACCTCGCCCGCACGTCCTTCGAGGCCGACGGGCTGCACGGCCCGATCGCCGTCGCCTCCGGCGCACTGGACACCGTGGAGCGCGCCCTCGGAGCCTGGCTGCGCCCCGGTGACGCGGTGGCGGTCGAGGACCCGGGCTGGGGCAGCCTGCTCGACCTGCTGCCCGCGATGGGGCTGCGGCCCGAGCCGGTCCGGCTGGACGACCAGGGACTGCTGCCCGACTCGCTGGCCGCGGCGCTGGCCGAGGGCGCCCGCGCCGTGGTGGTGACCAGCCGGGCGCAGAACCCGACCGGCGCGGCCCTCACCGCCCGCCGGGCCGCGGCGCTGCGGGCCGTCCTGGCCGGGCACCCCGGGGTGCTGCTGATCGAGGACGACCACGGGCACGGCATGGTCGACCAGCCGTACCACCCGCTGGTCGGCGCCGGACCGCGGCACTGGGCGGTGGTGCGCTCGGCCGCCAAGGCGTACGGGCCGGACCTGCGGGTGTCGGTGATGGTCGGCGACGAGGAGACGGTCGGGCGGGTGGCCGGGCGGCTGCGGCTGGGCGCGGGCTGGGTCAGCCACCTGCTTCAGCGCACCGTCGCCGAGCTGTGGCGCACCGACGCGGCGCCCGCCGCGAGCGTGGCCGCCGCCTACCGGACGCGCCGGGAGGCGCTGTTGGGCGAGCTGGCGGCGCGCGGCATCGAGGCGCACGGGGTGAGCGGGCTGAACGTCTGGGTGCCGGTGCCGGACGAGACCTCGGCGCTGGCGGCGCTGGTGCAGCGCGGCTGGGTGGCGGCCCCGGGGGCGCGGTACCGGATCCAGTCGCCGCCCGGGCTGCGGTTCACCGCGGCGCGGCTGGAGGCCGCCGACGCGCGGCGGCTGGCGGAGGACCTGGCGGAGGTCCTGGGCTCGGGCGGGGGAGGGTCCCGGCTGGTGTGAGCCAGGGCCTCGGGGCGGGGCCTGGTCCTGGCGGCGCGCTGACGGGTGCACGCGCTCGGCCGCGCGTGCTTCGGCGCCCCGCCGCGGTGGTTCCTCACCGTGGCGGGGCGCCGGGGCGCACTGCTCCGCTCAGCCCTTGGCCAGCAGGGACTGGGCGTGGGCGCGGACCTGGTCCCTCGACAGATAGGCGTCGGTGTACTCGAAGTCCTGGAGCCGGGCCGGCTGGCGGGCGAGGAAGCCGATGCGGACGAAGTCGTCCCCGGCGGTCGCGTTCATCAGCCAGTTCGCGCCCACCCGGAGCTTGGCCACATTGGTGCGCATCGCCATCAGGTGGTAACCGCGGGCCACCAACTGGGCCGGTACGCCGCGCAGTTCGACGCCTATCGGCTTGGAGACCGCGTCCTTGCCGCCGAGGTCGACCACCAGGCCCAGGTCCTTGTGGTAGTACGGTTCCAGGGGCTGGTTGTGGAGCGAGGCGATCACGTTGTCGGCCACCGCGCGGCCCTGACGGGCCGAGTGCTGGGCGGTGGGCGGGCAGACCGCGCCGTCGCCCTTGGCGAGGTCCGGGACGGCGGCCGCGTCACCGAGTGCGAACACCCCCTCGAACTGCGGCACCCGCATCTCCGCCGTGACGGCGAGCCGGCCGCGGACCGTCTCCGCGTCCAGGGTGCCGATCAGCGGGCTCGCGGCCACGCCGGCCGTCCAGATCAGGGTGCGGCAGGGGAGCACCCGGCCGTCGGTGAACTTGACCGTCTCGGCGCCGACTTCGGCCACCGAGACGCCCAGCGACACCTCGATGCCGCGCTCCCGCAGCACCTCCAGGGCGGCGGCGCCCAGCGGGTCGCCTAGCTCGGGCATCAGCTTGGGGGCGATGTCGATCAGGTGCCACTTGATCTGGCCGGCGTCCAGGCGCGGGTAGCGGCGGGCCGCGGCGGTGGTGAGGCGCTGGAGGCAGGCGGCCGTCTCGGTGCCCGCGTAGCCGCCGCCGACCACCACGAACTGCAGCCGGGACTCGCGCTCCCGCTGGTCCAGGGTGGCCGAGGCGAGGTCGAGTTGGGCGATCACGTGGTCGCGGACGTAGGCCGCCTCGGCGAGCGTCTTCATGCCACGGGCGTAGTCGGTCAGGCCGGGGATGTCGAAGGTGCGGGTGACGCTGCCGGGGGCGAGCACCAGGATGTCGTACTTCTGGGCGATCACCTCGTCGGTGACCTTGCGGACCACGCACACCCTGGAGGCCGGGTCCACGCCGATCGCGCCGCCGGGGACGATGTGGGTGCGGCGCAGGCTCCGGCGCAGGGACACGGCCACGGACTGCGGGGTGAGGACGCCGGCGGCGACGTGCGGCAGGAGGGGGAGGTACAGCTGGTAGCTGAACGGCGTGACCAGCGTGATCTCGGCCTCCGACGGCGAGAGTTTGCGTTCGAGACGGCGGGCGCACTCCAGGCCTGCGAAGCCGCCGCCCACGATCAGGATCCGAGGTCGTTCCATCGCTCATCCCTTGTCATGCGGGTCGTACCGGAAGGTCCCCATTACTGTCCGCCACACTCGCACGGAGCAGCGGGGCCTGCCACCGGGGCGGGGCGGAAGGGGTCGGGGGGAAGGGAGAGGAGGACGGCACCGATAAGCTGTCGGGCGTGCTCCCCGAGGTGACGGCGGTCCGCTATGTGACGCCACTGCGAGAAGGCGGCTCGATGCCGGGCCTGGTCGAGGCCGACGACCGGCGGCTGTACGCGCTGAAATGGGTCGGTGCGGCGCAGGGCCGGAAGGCGTTGGTGGCGGAGGTGCTGGCCGGGGAGTTGGGGCGGCGGCTCGGGCTGCCGGTGCCGGAGCTGGTGACGATCGACCTGGACCCGGTGCTCGCCCGCAGCGAGCCGGACCACCAGATCCAGGACCAGATGCGGGCCAGCGGCGGGACCAACCTCGGGATGGCCTTCGTCAGCGGCGCGCTCAACTTCGACCCGCTGTGCTTCGAGGTGGACCCCGAACTGGCCGGGCAGGTGCTCTGGTTCGACGCGCTGATCGGCAACGTCGACCGCTCCTGGCGCAACCCCAACCTGCTGGTGGCGACCGGCGGTCTGCGGCTGATCGACCACGGCGCGAGCCTGATCTTCCACCACAACTGGGCCGGCGCGGCCGGCTGGGTGCGCCGCCCGTACGACGCGTCCGACCACGCGCTGCTGCGGGCCCGGCCGGATTTGGCGGCGGCGGACAAGGCGCTCGCGCCGCTCGCGGAGGCGGCGGTGGAGGCGGCCGTGGCGCAGATCCCCGAGGTGTGGCTGGTGGACGAGTTCGGCTTCGACTCGCCCGAGGACGTGCGCGCCGCGTATCGCGCCCAGCTGATCGAGCGACTGGCCGGTCCGCGTGACTGGCTGCCGGAGGTGTCCGCGTGAACCAGCCGCTGTCGGGCGGACCGTCGGCCGGGCTGCCGGCCGTCGTCGAGCTGCACGACTACGAGTACGCCGTGATCCGGGCGGTGCCGCGGGTCGAGCGGGGCGAGTGCGTGAACGTGGGGGTGCTGCTGTACTGCCGGCAGAGCGCCCACCTGGCGGCCCGCACCCACCTGGACCAGGCCCGGCTGCTGGCGCTGGACCCGGTGGCGGACGTGCAGGGGGTGCGCCGGGCGCTGCAGGGGATCGAGGCGGTCTGCCTGGGCGGGCCGCAGGCCGGTCCGGCGGCCTCGGACGGCCCCGGGCAGCGGTTCCGCTGGCTGACCGCGCCGCGCAGCGCGATCGTCCAGCCGGGGCCGGTGCACACCGGGCTGACGGCGGACGCGGACGCCGAACTGCGGCGGCTGTTCGACCAGCTCGTGCTCTGAGGACTTTCCGGGACTGCTCGTCCGGCGGAGTGTGAGCTGGCTCGCGGACGGTTGCCGTGGTCAAAGCTTGAGTTACTGAAGCACTCGGTCGTACGCTGGCCCCATGGGTTCGACCTCGACGACGACCGTACCGACCAACGCCGAACTGATGGAGGCGTTGGCCGCCGTCGGCGCCGCGTACTTCCAGGACTTCGCGGCGGCCGCGGCCCGGCACGGGCTGTCCTCCTCGCAGGCCAAGGCGCTGGGTGCGGTGCAGGAGCCGGTGCCGATGCGGGCGCTGGCCGGGCGGCTGGGCTGCGACGCGTCGAACGTGACCGGGATCGTGGACCGGCTGGAGTCGCTGGGCCTGGCCAACCGGGAGGCGGCCGCCGGTGACCGCCGGGTGAAGATCGTGGTGATCACGGCCGAGGGCCGGGACATCCTGAGCCGCATCCGCAGCGAAATGGCCCGCACCCACCAGGCCTTCGAGGCGATGACCGACGAGCAGCGGGTCGCGTTGCACTCAATCTGCGGGCAGGTCCTGCCGGTGCTGGCCGGCCGGACGGGCGGCGCGCAGCAGTAGCCGGCCGCCCGCCCGCGGTTCAGAGCGCTCCGGCGAGTTCCGGCGGCAACGGCCGGTGGTGCAGCAGGGTGAGCGTGCGGGTCGCGCGGGTGAGTGCGACGTACAGGTCCCGCGGGGCCAGCGCGGCCGGCTCGACCACCACGACGTTGTCGAACTCCAGGCCCTTGGCCGCCGTGACCGTCAGCGCGCCCAGGGCCGGTGCCGTTCCGTCCGGCGCGATGACGCCCAAGGTGCCGACAGGCGCGGGAAGTTCGGCCAGTGCGGCGGCGAAATCGCCGTCCGGGACGGGGACGGCGCGCGGCCGGTCGGTGCCCGGGCGGGCGGACTCGGGCGGCTGCTGCCCGGGGGCGGCGGTGCGCAGCACGGCGGCGGCGAGGGCCATGATCGGCTCCGGCGTACGGTAGTTCACGGTGAGCCGCTCCTCGCGCCAGCGTCCGGGCAGGTGCGGGTCGAGCATCTGGGCCCAACTGCGGGCGCCGGCGGGCGATCCGGTCTGGGCGAGATCGCCCACGACGGTGAGCGAGTTGGTCGGGATGCGGCGCAGGACGGTGCGCCAGGCCATCGCGGAGAGTTCCTGCGCCTCGTCCACCACGACGTGGCCGTACGCCCAGGTCCGGTCGGCGCCGGCGCGTTCGGCGGTGGAGCGGTACGGGCTGTCCTCGCGGAACCGCCCGGCCAGTGCGGCGGCGTCGAGCAGGGCGTCGTCGGTCTGGCCGGTGATGGTCAACACACCCTGGGCGAAGGCGAGTTCTTCCTCGTCCTCGGTTGCGGCCCCGGCCTCGGTCGAGGTCTCGGTCGCGAACCCGGTCGCGGACCCGGTCCGGTCCGTCGGGTGGAGGTCGCCGAGGAGTTCGGCGGCCTCGTCCAGCAGCGGGACGTCCTCGACCGTCCAGGGCGAGCCGGGCGGGCGGAGCAGGGCGGCCGCGTGCTCGGGGGCGACCTCGGCGAGCAACTCCCCGTCGGTGAGGAGCCGTTCGACGAGCTGCCGCGGGGTGAGAGCGGGCCAGAGCGGGTCGAGCGCGGCGCGGACGTCCTCCCGGGCCCACAGCTCGCGCGGGGCGTAGTGCGCCTCCTCCTCGTCGTACGGACGGCCGAGGGAGAGCGCCTGGGCGATGGCCAGGGCGTCCAGCAGGGTGCGCAGGTAGTGGGTGCGGGCCCGGTTGTGCGGCGCCCGCAGGCCGCGGGCGGCGTCCCGGGCCTGGGCGCACGCGCGGGCGGAGACGCGCAGCCCGTCGCCCAGGTCGATGCCCTCGGCGGGCGCCGACTGGTGGGCGGCGACGGCGCGCCGGAGCACCTCGGTCATCCACGGGCCGCCCTTGGCGACGGCCGTGGCAGGGGCGTCGGTGCGGGCCGTGGTGACGTCGGGGAAGAGTTCGCCGACGGTGCGCAGCACCACCTCGGTCTCGCCGAGCGCGGGCAGCACCTCCTCGATGTAGCGCAGGAAGCCCGTGGTGGGGCCGATGACCAGCACGCCGCGGCGCTCCAGCGCGGCGCGGTGGGTGAACAGCAGGTAGGCGGCGCGGTGCAGGGCGGCGAGGGTCTTGCCCGTCCCGGGCCCTCCCTGGACGACCAGCGCGCCGGGCAGCGGGGAGCGGATCACCCGGTCCTGCTCGGCCTGGATGGTGGCGACGGCGGTAGCCATCCGGCCGGTGCGCTCGCGGGCGAGTGCGGCGAGCAGTGCGGCCTCGCCGACCAGGGCGCGGCGGCCGGACTCGTCCAGCCCGGCGAGGTCGAGCGCCTCGTCGTCCAGACCGGTGACGGTGCGGCCCTCGGTGTGCAGGTGGCGGCGGCGCACCACGGTGCCCGGGTGGGCGGGGGTCGCGGTGTAGAACGGGCGGGCGGCGGGGGCGCGCCAGTCGAGCAGCAGCGGTTCGTACGCCTCGTCGGTCAGGCCGGTGCGGCCGATGTGGTGGACGGTGCCGTCGCGCTCGTCCAGGCGGCCGAAGCAGAGGCCGCGTTCCACCGCGTCGAGGCGGGCGGCGTGGCGGGCGGCCTCGCGGGCACGGACCTCGCGTTCCAGCCGGGCCTGGTGGGTGCCGCCGGCGGCCGCGCCGTGGTGGGCGCCGGCGCTGGTGCGGTGGGCGCGTTCCCGGGCGGTGTCCAGGTGGCGGTAGAGCAGGTCGAGGTGGGCCTGTTCGATGCGCATCGCTTCGGCGAGTGCCGGTTCGGTGGGTTCCGCAGATTCCGCGGGGTCGGCGGGTTCCTTGGGCTCCGTGGGTTCCGCTGGAGTTCCGTACATCGGTGTGGTATCCTTGCGGTCAGGAGTTTATAGAGTGCGTTCCGATAGGTGTTGAACCGACTCAGCGTACCCCATCCGCCTGCGTTCGGCGTGACCTCGGCTGTTAGGCTTGCGAAGCGTGAGCGCGAAGCCCCAGATCCCCAATGTCCTGGCCTCCCGGTACGCCTCGGCGACCCTGGCCCAGCTGTGGTCCCCCGAGCACAAGGTGGTCCTCGAGCGCCACCTGTGGCTCGCCGTCCTGAAGGCCCAGCAGGACCTCGGTGTCGAGGTGCCCGCGAACGCCGTCGCAGACTACGAGCGGGTGATCGACCAGGTCGACCTCGGCTCGATCGCCGCCCGTGAGCGGATCACCCGCCACGACGTGAAGGCCCGGATCGAGGAGTTCAGCGAACTCGCCGGCCACGAGCAGATCCACAAGGGCATGACCTCCCGGGATCTGACCGAGAACGTCGAGCAGCTGCAGATCCGCCAGTCCCTGGAGCACGTCCGGGACCGTACGGTCGCCGTCCTGGTGCGCCTGGCCGACCTGGCCGCCCAGCACTCAGAGCTGGTCATGGCCGGCCGCTCGCACAACGTGGCCGCGCAGGCCACCACGCTGGGCAAGCGCTTCGCGTCGATCACGGACGAGCTGCTGGTCGCCTTCCGCCGCCTGGAGGAGCTGATCGCCCGCTACCCGCTGCGCGGCATCAAGGGCCCGGTCGGCACCGCTCAGGACATGCTGGACCTGCTCGGCGGCGACACCGACAAGCTGGCGGAGCTGGAGCGCCGGGTCGCCGCGCACCTCGGCTTCGAGAACGTGCTGACCAGCGTCGGCCAGGTCTACCCCCGCTCGCTGGACTTCGAGGTGCTCACCGCTCTCGTCCAGCTGGCCGCCGCGCCGTCCAGCCTGGCCAAGACCATCCGTCTGATGGCCGGCCACGAGCTGGTGACGGAGGGCTTCAAGGAGGGCCAGGTCGGCTCCTCCGCGATGCCGCACAAGATGAACACCCGCTCCTGCGAGCGCGTCAACGGCCTGGCCGTCATCCTGCGCGGTTACGCCTCGATGACCGGCGAGCTGGCCGGCGACCAGTGGAACGAGGGCGACGTCTCCTGCTCGGTGGTGCGCCGGGTCGCGCTGCCGGACGCCTTCTTCGCCTTCGACGGCCTGCTGGAGACCTTCCTGACCGTCCTGGACGAGTTCGGCGCCTTCCCGGCCGTGGTCGAGGCCGAGCTGGACCGCTACCTGCCGTTCCTGGCCACCACCAAGGTGCTGATGGGTGCGGTGCGCGCGGGCGTCGGCCGGGAGGCCGGCCACGAGGTCATCAAGGAGCACGCCGTCGCCTCCGCGCTGGCGATGCGCGCGGGCGCCCGGGAGAACGAGCTGCTGGACCGCCTCGCCGCCGACGAGCGCATCCCGCTGGACCGGGCCGCGTTGGACGCGCTGCTGGCCGACAAGCTGTCCTTCACCGGCGCGGCCGGGGCGCAGGTCGCCGAGGTCGTCCGCCAGGTGGAGGCCGTCGCGGCGGCCTACCCCGATGCGGCCAAGTACGCGCCCGCCGACATCCTCTGACGGAACATCAGCCTCAGCTGACGGAGCCTCAGTTCTCCGACGAGGGCCCTGCCGCCGTTCCGGTGGCGGGGCCCTCTGGCGTCCGGGCGTGTCCGGGGTCGAAGGGCGGGGTGGTGGTGGAGCACGGCCAGTCGCAGTTCGGCTCGGCCACCGGCTGCTCCTCGGGCGCGAGCACGTTGCCCCGGACGGTGACGGAGGCGATCAGTCCACCGCCGGCCAGCAGGCCCGCGCAGATCAGCATCGCGGTGTGGAAGGCGGAGTCCACCGAGGAGGGCACGCGGTAGGCGTCGCCGCTCAGCCCGGCCATTGCCGGGAGGGCTGCCACCGCGAGCAGGCCGGCCGCCCGCGCGGCGGCGTTGTTGACGCCGCTGGCGATGCCCGCGTGCCGCACCTCGACGGCGGCCAGCACGGTGGCGGTCAGCGGCGCGACCAGCAGGGTCATCCCGGAACCCATCACCGCGACCGCGGGCAGCACGTCCGCCCAGTAGGAGGAGCCGGGGCCGATGCGCAGCATCAGCAACACCCCGGCTGCGCACAGCAGCGGGCCGACGGTGAGCGGGACGCGCGGGCCGATCCGCTTGCCGAGTCGCCCGGCGCGCGCGGACAGGGTCAGCATCAGCAGCGTGATCGGCACCAGGGCGAAACCGGAGACCAGCGGCGAGAAGCCGGAGACGATCTGCAGCTGCACCACCAGCAGGAAGAAGACCCCGCTGAACGCCGCGTAGACGCACAGGGTGACCAGGTTCACCGCGGTGAACAGCCGGGAGGAGAACAGCCCGAGCGGCAGCATCGGATCGGGCGCCCGTCGTTCGACGGCCACGAACGCGGCGGCCAGCAGCAGGCCGAGCGCGCCGCTGACCCAGACGCCGGGGGACAGCCCCTCCCCGGCGGCGGTGAGCGCGTAGGTGATCGCGCCGAGGGCGAGCGCGGCGAGCAGTGCGCCGGGCACGTCGAAGCGGCCGGTCGCGGTCTCGTCCCGGCTCTCCGGGACGTACCGGGAGGTGACGGCGATCACCGCGGCCGCCAGCGGCAGGTTCAGCAGGAAGATCCAGCGCCAGCCGGGCCCGTCCACCAGCCAGCCGCCGAGGAAGGGGCCGATGGCCGCCGACACCCCGCCAAGGCCGGACCACAGGCCCACCGCGGCCGATCGGTCGTCAGGGTGGAAGACGGCCTGGAGCATGGCGAGCGAGCCAGGGGTGAGCAGGGCTCCGCCGATGCCCTGGACGGCGCGGGCGGCGATCAGCACGTGGATGGTCGGGGCGGCGGCGCAGGCCGCGGAGGCGGCGGCGAACCAGATCACCCCGATCAGGAAGACCCTGCGCCGCCCGTAGCGGTCGCCGAGCGCGCCGCCGAGCAGGATCAGGCCCGCCAGGGTGAGCAGATAGGCGTTCAGGGTCCATTGCAGGGAGGCGAGGGAGGCGCCGAGGTCGGTGCCGATCCGGGGCAGGGCGACGTTCACCACGGTGCCGTCGAGCATCGCCATGCTGGAACCGAGCACCGTCGCGAGCAGTACCCAGCGTCCCTGTGCGGTGCCCAGGCGCAGGGAGCCGGCTTCAGAGGTGGCCACGGCCTGATCCTGCGCCCGGTGGGGCGGACGTGACAAGGGTCACCGGGCGGTGTGTCGGTCGGCGACACCGCGTGACGGGGCGGTCGCGCACGGGCGCGGTGATCGGCGCACCGTCGTGGATCAGTGGCGCGCGGTGAATGGATTGTGCACGTACGGTGCAGCGGACCATGCGAGGGGTCACCGGGCTCAGCGGATGGGTTGCCCGTTCAAGAGATCGACATTGCTTCACTCGAACGGATGAGTTTTAGTTCAGCGACCGCCCGGCCAGTCCGGACGGATCCGCCGGGTGGAACGCCGAGTCCTGCCGCTGCCCGGTGGTTCGAACTGAGCTCTGTACGGCAGGAGCGGGGGACCCACAGGTAAGTCGCCGGATCGGAGTTCGCGCTTTTCAGGGCGCGGACGTCCAGGACCGGCTCGGGGTGAAGCCGCACATGCGGCCGGGCAACTCCAGCCCGAACCCGACAGCTCACCTCGCAGGCGTCGGAGAGGAAAATCCCATGCCTGCACAGGCTCGTCGTTTCGTCCTGCCCCGTGTCGCCCTGCCCCGTGCCGCCCGCGTCGGCATCGCCACCGCCGTCGCCGGTGCCTCCTTCGTCCTGCCGCTGGTGACCACGATGAGTGGGCAGGCCGCCGCCGCTCCGGCCGTTCGGGTCGCCACCGCCGGCTACGTCGCTCCGCTGGCCAAGCCGGTGCTGGGCGAGGCCTACGGCGTGGCCGGTTCGATGTGGGCCTCCGGCCACCACACCGGCCAGGACTTCGTCTGCTCCACCGGCACCCCGGTGCGCGCGGTCGCCAACGGCGTCGTCGTGCAGGCCGGCAACGGCGGTGCCTACGGCAACCAGGTCGAGATCAAGCTCGCGGACGGCAAGTACGCGCAGTACGCGCACCTGTCCGTGATCGGTGTGAAGGTCGGCCAGAGCGTCACCGCCGGTCAGCAGCTCGGCCGCTCCGGCGCCACCGGCAACGTGACCGGCCCGCACCTGCACTTCGAGATCCGCACCGGTCCGAACTACGGCTCGGACATCAACCCGGTCACCTACCTGCGGGCGCACGGCGTCGCGCTCTGACCCGACCGGGTTTCAGGAACCACCGCTGCCGCGGGGGCGAATCGATCCTCCGGGATGGTCATGTCGGGTGACCGCTCGACCGGATGATCGCCGCGGCAGTGGACCTGGGCGCGGGACACGCCCACAGCCGGCCCGGCTCCACGGGACACCTCCCCCGGAGCCGGGCCGGCCATTGCCGTTTCCGGTCCCGTGCGGCGTTCGGTGTTCGGTGTTCGGTGTTTCGAGCATGGCGTCAACTCGGCTGTTTCCTGCGGTGAGAATCGCTTCTACTGGATGGATCGCTACTGCGCCGGTGCTTCGGCGCCGGCGGCCGGAGCTGTACGCGCGGATGGGGCGGATCGTGCTGGAGGACGCGGCGGAGCGTGACTCGGGCCTCAGCTCCGGTGGACCGGCAGGCCGTGCTGGGCGGCGGTGAGCAGCTCGTGCATCCGGTGGCCGAAGTCCTCGGTGTCGCAGGCGGGTTCGGGGAAGACCAGGCGGACGTCGCGGTGCCCGTGCGAGTGGTCCAGGCGCAGTACCAGGCCGTGGCGGTCCAGGGCGAGCGGGCGGACGGCCGGGTGGTGGGTGAGCAGGGCCGGGTCGAGCAGTCCGGTGAGCAGCTCGAGGGCGTCGGCGTGGTCGTCGGCCAGGTGGGTGAGCAGCGCGGCCTCGTGGCGGGCCAGCGGGTCCGGGGTGGCGAGGGCGAGGTCGGCGGCGGTGAGTGCGCCGGTTCCGTACGGGGTGGCGAGGACGGCATGGGCGACGTCCACCCGCAGGTGGACGCTCAGGCCGTCGTCGGCGAGGTGGGCCAGGTGCAGTCGGCCGGCCAGGGTGAGCCGGGCGCGGATGCGGTCGCGGACGGCGACGGGGGAGACGTCGGTGACGTCGAGCACGACGGCCAGGCCGTCGGCGGCGCCGGCGGCCGCGGCCGCGGTCAGCGGGGCGTCCAGCGGGGCGCGCAGGCGCAGCCGGGACCCGTGGACGGAGATCGGGGTGTCCAGGTCATGGTGCTCGCCGAGGGCGCGGACGGTGAGTGAGGAGGTCGCGCTGAGCAGGCTGTGGACCCGGTCAGCGGTGGTGGGCTCGGGCACCTCGGCCTCGGACGAGTTCATGGGCGAACCTCCTGATAGTTAGGTGAGGCTAACCTAATATCCCGGTGGGGTGGTGGCAAGTGCGCGAGGGCCCGGGCGCCGTGGTGGCGTCCGGGCCCTCGCGGCTCTGGTAGCGGGTCAGACGACGACGGCCTGGGCGTCGATCTCCACCAGCATGGGCTCCTGGGGGAGTTCGACGAACACCGTGGTGCGGCAGGGCTTCACCCCGCCCGGCGGGATGTTCTCCTCGATGAACTCGGCGTAGGCCTCGTTCATCAGCGGGAAGTCGGCGCGCTCGGTCAGGTAGACGCGGAACATCACCACGTCCTCGATGGTGGCGCCGCCCGCCTCGACGATGGCCTTGACGTTCTCCAGGGTGCGGCGGGTCTGCGCCTTCACGTCGCCGTGGTGGAGGTACTCGCCGGTCGCCGGGTCCTGCGGGCCCTGGCCGGAGACCTGGAGGATCGGGCCCTTGCGGACGCCCTGGGAGAACATCCAGGCGGGGGCGGGGGCGCCCTCGGTACGGATCTCGGTCTTGTCGGAGGACGCGGGGGACATGGGGCTCCTTGTGGATCCGGTGCGGTCGGTCAGATGGCCTCGGGGCGGCCGCAGTCGGCCGAGACGGCGCGCGCGGTGGCGAGCAGCTGCGGGAGGAGGTCCAGCACCTGCTCGTACGGGAGAACGACGTCGGGGACGGAGATGGACGCGGCGGCGACGACCCGGCCGGTGGCGTCCCGGATCGGGGCGGCGACGCAGTTGATGAAGGCCTCGTGCTCGGCGTGGTCCTGCGCCCAGCCCTGGGCGGCGACCTTCTCCAGCTCGGCGAGCAGCGCCTCGGGCGTGGTGAGGGTGCGTTCGGTGTGCGGGGCGAAGTCGATCCCGGCCACCACCCGGCGGCGTTCGGGCAGCGGGAGGTCGGCCAGCAGCACCTTGGACACGGCGGCGCTGTGCAGGGCGGCGCGCAGGCCGATCCGGGAGTACATCCTGACCGGGTGACGGGAGTCGAACTTGTCGATGTAGACCACCTCGCCACCCTCGTAGGCCGCCAGGTGCACGGTCTGGCCGGTGGCGGAGTTCAGCTCGGCGAGGTGCGGGGCGGCGATCCGGCGGATGCCGCGCTGCTCCAGGGCGAGGCCGGAGAGCGCGAACAGGCCGGCGCCGAGGTGGTAGCGGTACGCCGCGTCGCGGTAGACGAACCGTTCCTCCTCGAGGCTCTGGAGCAGCCGGAGCACGGTGGTCTTGTGCACGCCGAGGACCTCGGCCAGCTGGTCGAGGGAGCGCTCGCCCTCGCCGAGCTGGGCGAGGATGCGCAGGGCGCGGGTGACGGTCTGGCTCATCGGGCTCGGGCTCCGGTCGGGTGGCTGCGGTTCGTGCTCATTGTGCCCGGGCCGGATCGGCCGGCGGCCTGGTGCGGGACCCGGCCGGTGCCGTGACGGGGGCCCGGCCGGAGGGCAGGGCCGGGGAGGTGATGCCCTCGGCGGTGACCCGGGTGGCGGCCCAGTCGGCCGGGGAGGCGTCGAGCAGCGCGGCCACCACCGGGGCGGACGGCAGCTCGGCCTGGTCGCCGTGGGCGGTCAGCGCGCAGGCCGCGCCCAGGTGGCCGAGTCGCAGCCGTCCGCGCTGGTCCAGGCCGCGGAGGAGGCCGGCCAGGTACCCGGCCGCGAAGGCGTCGCCCGCGCCGGTGGCCTCCACCACCTCGACGGCCAGGGCCGGTTCGGCGACCGCGGTGCCGTCCCGCTCCAGGGCGGTGACCACCCGGGCCGCGTCCTTGACCACCACGGTGGCGGGGGAGGGGAAGCGGCGGCGCAGTGCGGCGGGCTCGTCGGTGCCGAAGGCGTCCTGGGCCTCGTCGGCGCCGAGCAGCAGCAGGCCGGCGGCGTCCAGCAGTTGTGGCAGCACGGCCGGGTCGCGGTCCCGCCAGAGCGCGGGGCGCCAGTTGAGGTCGAAGCTGACCAGCCGGTGCGGGCGGCGGTCGGCGAGCAGGGCGCGCAGCAGGGCCAGGCAGTCGTCCGAGAGCGCGGCGGTGATGCCGGACAGGTGCAGCAGGCGGGCGCCCGCCAGCAGGGCGGCGGCGGCCGGATCGGCGAGCAGGGCGGGGGAGAGCGCGGCGGCCGCGGAGCCGCGCCGGTGGTAGTGGAGGCGGCTGCGGCCGGGGCCGAGGTCGTGCCGGTGGCCGGTGGCGCCGCCGACCTCCTTGAGATAGAGGCCGGTCGGGCGGTGCGGGTCGACGGTGACGCCGGAGACGTCCACGCCGCGGGCGGAGACCTCGGCGAGCAGCCGGCGGCCGAAGCCGTCGTCACCGACCCGGCTGATCCAGGCGGTCGGCACGCCGAGCGCGGCCAGCGTGCCGGCCACGTTGGACTCCGCGCCGCCGACCGACATCCGGAAGTTCTCCACGGCCTCCAGGGGGCCCGGGCGGTCGGGCAGCAGGACGGCCATCGACTCGCCCACGCAGACGGCCGTCGGCGGAGGCCCGGGGCGGGTCGGGCCCGGGGTGTCCTGTCGCGGCATCTGCTGGGCTCCTCGTCTGCGGTCGGGTCCGTTGACCGTGATCCGGCGCCGATGCTAGAACCGTGCTGCCAGCATGTGCAACCCTCGTTGCACATGCTGCAACACGATGGATGGAGGAAGACGGTGGAGCAGACCTACGCAGGCGACGGTGGCCCGGCGGACGGCAGCGCCTTCGCGAGCGCCGCGACCGGGCCGGGGATCGCCGAAGGGGCGGTGGCGGCACTGGCCGAGGAGACCCTCGACTGGCGGTTCAAGGCGGCCCCGCCCGAGAGTTGGGGCCACACCGTCCGCGACTGGCTGGCCACCGGGCCCACCCTGTCCTCGCTCGGCACCCCGCTGCTCACCCTCGACGGCGCCGCGCTCGACCACAACGTCCGCACCATGGCCGACTGGTGCGCCAAGGCGGGCGTCGCCCTCGCCCCGCACGGCAAGACCACCATGGCGCCCGAACTCTGGCAGGCCCAACTCGCCGCCGGCAGCCACGGCATCACCCTCGCCAACCTGCCGCAGGTGCGGGTCGCCCGGGCCTTCGGCGTCCAGCGGATCCTGCTCGCCAACACCCTGCTCGACCCGGCCGGACTCGCCTGGCTCGCCGCCGAACTGGCCGCCGACCCGGGCTTCGCCTTCCTCTGCTGGACCGACTCCAGCGAGGGCGTACGGCTGATGGACGAGGCGCTGCGCGCCGCCGGGGCCGAACGGCCGGTCGAGGTGCTGGTCGAACTCGGCGGTCCGGGCGGGCGGACCGGCGCGCGCGGCGTGGACGCGGCCGTCGAGGTCGCCGCCGCCGTGCTGCGCGCGCCCACCCTCCGGCTGGCCGGCGTCGGCGGCTACGAGGGAGCCCTCGCACACGACGCCACGACCGAGGGGCTGGCCACCGTACGCGGTTACCTGAAGGCGCTCGGCGAGCTGCACGGCCGGCTCGCCGACGCCTACCCGGACGGCGTGCCGCCGGTCGTCTCGGCCGGTGGTAGCGCCTACTTCGACCTGGTGGTCGATGAGTTGGCCGCCCTGCCGGAGGCCCTCGTGGTGCTGCGCTCGGGCGCGTACATCGCCCACGACGACGGCTTCTACCGGGGCATCTCGCCGCTCGTCCGGGGCGGCGGCGACACCCCGTTCCGCGGCGCGCTGCACGGCTGGGCCCGGGTGGCCTCCCGGCCGGAGCCGCAACTGGCGCTGCTGGACGCCGGCAAGCGCGACCTGCCCTTCGACGATGGTCTGCCCGAGCCGCAACTCGTGCGCGGCGGAGCCCGGTTGACGGGAACGGCGGCGCGGATCACCGCGCTCAACGACCAGCACGCCTTCCTCCGCGACGCGGGCGACCTCGCGCCGATCGGCGCGGTGCTGCGGCTCGGCGTCTCGCACCCGTGCACGGCCTTCGACAAGTGGACCGCGATCCCGGTGCTGGACTCCGCGGACGCGGCCGAGCCGAAGGTCACCGGGCTGGTCAGGACATTCTTCTGATGCCGGAGGCGGCGAGAGGTGAGGTCTTCAAGGGGGCGACGGTCGTCGACGGAACCGGCGCCGAACGCTACCGCGCCGATGTGCGGATCGCCGACGGGCTGATCGCCGAGATCGGCACCGGACTGCACGGGCCCTCGACAGTGGACGCCGATGGGCTGGTGCTCGCCCCCGGCTTCATCGACATGCACGCCCACTCCGACCTCGCCCTGCTGCTCGAACCCGAGCACCCGGCCAAGGTCACCCAGGGCGTCACCTGCGAGGTCCTCGGCCAGGACGGCCTGTCCTACGCCCCGGTGGACGACACCACCCTGCCCGCGCTGCGCCGCCAACTGGCGGGCTGGAACGGCGATCCGGCGGACTTCGACTGGGACTGGCACGACGTCGCCGGGTACCTGGACCGGATCGACCGCACCCGGCCCGCCGTCAACGCCTGCTACCTGGTCCCGCACGGCTCGCTGCGAATGCTCGCCACGGGCTGGCAGAACCGCGCGCCCACTCCCGCCGAACTCGACCGGATGCGGCGGGAGTTGGCGAAGGGCCTGCTGGACGGCGCGGTCGGCATGTCCAGCGGCCTCAGCTACACCCCCGGGATGTACGCGGACACCGCCGAACTGGTCGAGCTGTGCACCGTGGTCGCGGCCTACGGCGGCTTCCACGCGCCACACCAACGCTCGTACGGGCGCGGCGCGTTGGAGGGCTACGCGGAGATGGTGGAGATCGCCCGGCGATCCGGCTGCGCACTGCACCTGACCCATGCCACGATGAACTTCGGCGTCAACCGCGGCCGGGCGGGGGAACTGCTGGAACTGGTCGACCGGGCACTCGCCGACGGCATCGACCTCACCCTGGACAGCTATCCCTACCTGCCCGGCTCCACCACCCTGGCTGCCCTGCTGCCGAGTTGGGCCACCGAGGGCGGCCCGGGCGCGACCCTGGCCCGGCTCGCCGACCCGGCGGACCGTGAGCGGATCCGGTGCGCGATGGAGGAGCAGGGGAGCGACGGCTGCCACGGCGTGGTCGCCGACTGGACGACGATCCAGATCTCCGGCGTCCGCTCGGAGCGGCTCGCCGGGGCGGTCGGCCGGACCGTCGCCGAACTCGCCGCCGAGCACGGGCGCGGCGGGACGGAGACCTTCCTCGACCTGCTGCGCCAGGACGAGTTGGGCACCACCGTGCTCCAGCACGTCGGGCACGAGGAGAACGTCCGGGCGGTCATGCGACACCCGACGCACACCGTCGGAAGCGACGGCCTGCTGGTCGGTGCCCGGCCGCACCCGCGCGCCTGGGGCACCTTCGCGCGCTACCTCGGCCACTACAGCAGGGAGTTGGGCGTGCTCACCCTGGAGGAGGCGGTCGCCCGGATGACCGGAAGGCCGGCCGCCCGGCTGGGACTGGACCGGCGCGGCCGGATCGCCCCCGGCTTCCACGCGGACCTGGTGCTCCTCGACCCCGGACGGGTCCGGGACGCCGCCACCTTCGAGCAACCCCGGCTGCCCGCCGAGGGCATCGAGTACGTGTACGTCAACGGCACCGCCGTCGTCCGGCAGGGTCGCACCACCGGCGCCCGGCCCGGGCGCGCCCTGCGCCGCACCGACCGAGGGACTCTGGCCCGATGAACCACCTTTCCGAGCTGTGGGACGACCCGGTGATCGCGGTGGTCCGCGCGCCCCGGATCCCGGACGCCGCCGCGCTGTGCTCCGCACTTGCCGAGGGAGGTATCAGGTTCACCGAATTCACTTACACCACACAGGATGTGACGGGCCACCTGACACGGGCGTCCGCGTCCGGATGGCGGGTCGGGGTCGGGACGGTGCTGACCGCGGAGCAGGCCGAGCGGGGGATCGACGCGGGGGCGTCGTTCCTGGTCACCCCCGGCTGCCGGCCCGAGGTCGCGCAGGCCGCGCGGGCCCGGGGAGTGCCGGTGGTGCTGGGGGCGCTCACTCCGACCGAGGTGGCCCGGGCGGTCGACCTGGGCGCCGCGGCCGTCAAGATCTTCCCGGCCCGGTCGTTCGGCCCCGGCTACTTCAAGGACCTGCGCGGCCCGTACCCGGACGTGCCGCTGGTGGCCTCCGGCGGGGTGAACGCGGGCAACGCGGCCGAGTTCCTGGCGCAGGGGGCGCTCGCGGTGTGCGCGGGCACGGACGTGGTGCCGCCGGCCGCGGTCGAGGCGGGGGACTGGGCGGAGATCACCCGGCGGGCCCGGGAGTTCACCAGGGCCTGCGCGGCGCGGGCGTAGCGCTGGCGCCCGGGGGTGAAGAAGCAGCGGAGGGCGTCGGGAGCGGGGCGTCGAGGGCGTCGCAGGGGCGTCAGGGGCGGGGTGGCGGGGCGCGGGCGGGTACGGCGGTGGTTCCGTGAAGGTGCGTGGAGGGCTGTCGGGACGGCCGGGATTGGACCAGAATCGGTGGCACCCGGCTCGGCCCGGCCCGGCCCTTCGGCTCCCGGCTCAGCCCGGCCCGTCTCGTGCTCTCGGCCCGCGCGGCCCCCGGACCCGGCAGGAGGACCCACCCCATGACCTCGACCCGCCCCGGCCCCGACTGGCTGGCCGATGCCGTCCTCTACCAGATCTACCCCCAGACCTTCGCGGACTCCGACGGCGACGGCATCGGCGACTTCGCCGGCATCGCCGAGCACCTGGACCACCTCTCCTGGCTCGGCGTGGACACGGTCTGGCTCAACCCCTGCTTCGCCTCGCCGTTCCGCGACGCCGGATACGACGTCACCGACTACCTCACCCCCGCCCCGCGCTACGGCCGCACCGAGGACCTGGTCGCACTGGTCGAGGCCGCCCGCCGCAAGGGCATCCGGATCCTGCTCGACCTGGTCGCCGGGCACACCTCCGACCGCCACCCCTGGTTCCTGGCCGCCGCCGAGGACCGGGCCGACCACCGCTACATCTGGTCGGACCGGCAGGCGGACGGCTTCGTCGCCTCACCCGGGAGCCGCCCCGGCTGGTACCTGCCGAACTTCTTCGACTGCCAGCCCGCGCTCAACTTCGGCTACGCCCGCGGTAGTTCCGAGGAGCCCTGGCGCCAGCCGGTGGACGCCGAGGGCCCGCGCGCCAACCGGGCGGCGCTGCGCGGGATCATGGCGCACTGGCTGGACCTGGGGGTGTCCGGCTTCCGGGTGGACATGGCGTACTCACTGGTCAAGGACGACCCGGGCCGGGTCGAGACCGCCAAGCTCTGGACCGAACTGCGCGACTGGCTGGACCGCGCCCACCCCCGGGCCGCGCTGCTCGCCGAGTGGGGCGAGCCGGCCGCCGCCGTTTCAGCGGGGTTCCACGCGGACTTCTTCCTGCACTTCGGCGGGAACGACCACGGCCTTCCGCTGCGCTCGCTGTGGAACAACGGCGGCGGCACGGTGGAGGAGTTCTGGCAGCAGGGCCCGTGCTACTTCGAGGCCGAGGGCCGCGGCACCCCGCAGACCTTCCTGGACGCCTGGCGCTCCGCCGCCGAACTCACCGAGGGCGACGGGTACATCGTGCTGCCCACCGCCAACCACGACTTCTCCCGGCTCGCCACCGGCCCCCGTTCGGGCGAGCAACTCGCCCCCGCCCTCGCCTTCCTGTTCACCTGGCCGACCCTGCCCGCGGTGTACTACGGCGACGAGATCGGCATGCGCTACCTGCCCGGGCTGCCGGACGTCGAGGGCAGCGTGCTCGGCCCTCGCTACAACCGGGCGGGCTCGCGGACGCCGATGCAATGGGCGCCGGGCCCGTCGGCCGGGTTCTCGGCCGCGACTCCCGACCGGTTCTACCTGCCGGTGGACCCGGACCCGCGGCGGCCGGACGTGCTCTCCCAGCGGGCCGACCCGACGTCGCTGCTGCACACCGTCCGGCGGCTGATCTCGCTGCGCCGTGCCCACCCGGGGCTGGGAACGGCCGGCGGGGTTGAGGTGCGGCACGCCGGGTACCCGCTGGTGTACGTCCGGTCCGGGCGGTACCTGGTCGCCGTGAACCCGCGCCGGGAGCCGGGGGTGGTCCGGGTGGCGGACGGTACCGGCGATGGGCGCCCGGTGCGGCCGCTGGAGGTGCAGGGCGTGCGGGTGGTGGACGGAGAGCTGCGGGCGGACGGTTTCTCGTACGGCGTGTTCGAGCTGGGCTGAGCGGACGGTCCGGCGGGCGCCGGACCGTCCCGGAGAGTGGCCCCGGCTTCCGATCGATGTCGGATAGTTGTAAGCTACATCCACAGATGGTTGCATTTACCACCTGCATTGGTTGTATTTGCCACCTTGATCGAAAAGATTCGCCGGAGGACGGTACGAACGCCATGAGCACACCCCAGACCACCGCGGCAGCGCCCACCCTGGGGCACTCGCTCAAGCACCTCGCCGTCCACCTGCTCACCCCGCTGCTGATGTGTCTCGGCATGGCCCTCGCCTACCAGGGCGCCTTCCACCAGCCGGAACCCCACCACCTCAAGGTCGCCGTGGTCGGGGCCGGCCCCCAGGCGCACGGCCTGGCCCAGGCGATCCAGGGCAAGGCCGGCGACGCGCTGGACGTCCGCACCGTCGACGACCGCGCCACCGCCGAGCAGCAGCTGCGCGAGCGAGACCTGGTCGGCGCCTTCGTGCCCGACGCCAGGAGTCCCGAGCTGATCGTGGCCAAGGGCAACTCGGACACCTCGGTGGTGGCCGCCACGGCGGTGTTCACCAACGTCACCGACAAGCAGGGCGTCCCGCTGCACGTCACCGACCTCACCACCCTCGCCGAGGGCGACCCGACCGGCCAGGGCCTGTTCTTCCTGCTGGTCGCGCTGAGCATCGGCTCCTACGCCAGCGTCGCGGCGATCGGCGCCGCCGGTGCCGGGCTGAGCCTGCGGGTCCGGGCGCTGGTCGGAGTGGCGGTCTCGCTGGTGGTCAGCGTGATCGGGATCGTCACCGCCGGGCCGGTCTTCCACGTCGTCGACCACGACTACGCCGCGATCTGGGCGCTGGGCTGGCTCTACTCCGCAGGCATCGTCCTGATCGGCATCGGCCTGCACAGCTTCCTGAAGAAGTGGACCACGCTCGCGCTGATGGTGCTGTTCGTGATGCTCAACTTCACCTCCTCCGGCGGCATCTACCGGCCCGAGCTGCAGAACGGCTTCTTCGGGAGCCTGCACGGCTTCTGGACCGGCGCCGGCTACCTGGAGGGCGCGCGCAGCATCATGTACTTCGACGGCGGCGCCGGCCTCGGCGGTCACGTGCTGACCCTGGTGGTGTGGCTGCTGCTGGGCGGGGCGGCCCTGGTGGCCGCGGCGCTGTACGAGGGCCGCGGGCGCCGTCCGGTGGAGACGCCGGTGGAGGCCGAGGAGGAGATGGAGGAGGCGGTCGCGATCTGAGGACCGCCGACTGCGGGGCGCGCGTCCGACTGCGGGGCGACCGTCCGACCGCAGAACCTCGAAGGCTTCACCCGGCGCCACGGGCATCGCGCCGGGTGGGGATCGGAGGCCCGCGCCCGGCCTTGGACAAGCCGGGCGCGGGCCCGCTCGCGCCTGAACCGCGGATCCGCTGGTCGCTGTCCGCGAGCCCGTTGGTCATTGGCCGCGGGCCCGCCGGTCGCTCTACCGCCGTCGGGCCGGTGGCCGCGTGAAGCAGCAGTCCCCGCAGAGCCCCGCACCCGGACCGATCCGGTAGTAGAGGCAGCAGCTCGTCCGCCGGAACGCCGCGCCGTGCGGGCCGGTGAGCAGTGTGCCGGAACCCGCCAGCGGCGGACGGTCCAGTAGCTGTGCGACCAACTCCCGGGCCGCGCCCGGGGCATGGGCGTCCAGCATCCGGAGCGTACCGGCCAGCGCGGAGGCGGCGTTGCCGCGCAGCAGGCGCGCCGCGAGCGGCACGGCGGCGCGCACCGCTTCGGCCAGTGGCTCCAACTGCCCGACCAGTACGGCCTGGTGCAGCTGGTCGACGAGACCGCCGAGGGTGGGGCGGATCGGTTCCGGCGGCGTCCAGAGGTCGATCGGCCCCTGGTCCGGGACCCGCACCCAGGCGTGCTCCAGCGTCGGGACCGTCCCCAGTAGCACGGCCGACCCCAGGCCCACCGACCAGAAGCGGGCGGCCAGACCGAGGTGCAGGATCGAGGCGGCGACCCGGAGTTCGGCCGTACCCAGGCGCTGCGCCACCACCCGGATCCGGGCCGCGAGCGGCGCGTCCGGGCCGGTGCCGTACAGCTCGGGGAGGGGGCGGAAGCCGGGCGGCGGGGTGGTGGCGGTCGAGGTGTGGAGGGCGAAGTAGGGGCCGACAGCGGCGAGTCGGGCGTAGTCGGGGTGCCGAGGTGCGAGGCCCGGCTGGGGGGAGGTGCCCGGCGGGGGCTGGGGCGCGGGGTTCAACGGCCCTCCCCTGTGCGGTCGTTGGACCCCGCGCCCGGCTTCGGTCGGCCCGGGGGTGGTCGGGCGGTCGGGGAGCATCGGTGCCTCCAGGGGGTCCGGGTGATCGGGCAGGTGGTGACACCCCGGCCCGGCGTGCCGGAAGGCCCTGGTCAGGCGGTGCTCAGGCGGAGGTCAGCCGCGCACGGTGAAGTCGCCACCGGTCGTGCGGATGAACGGTACCGTGCCCTGGCAGTCCGAGACCGGCGCGCCGAAGAAGCCCCAGATCCAGCCGATCCGGTCCCCGTGCCGGCCGTGGTCCTCCACCGAGAGCGCCACCTTCTGGCCGACCACCGGCTTGCCAGGGAACCACGGCGCCTCGCCCCTGGTGACCACGCCCGTGGCGATGGCCTCCCGGCCGCCGACGGCCAGGCAGGTGATGTCCCCCTCGAAGTCGGCGACCAGCCGGCCGTCGGTGTGCACGTGGCGGACGTGGAAGTGGCCGCGGGTGGTCTCCGAGGGCTTGAGGGTGTCGGCGCGGGCGTCGATCGTGAACTGGACCGGGTCGCCCTCGAAGGTGCTGAAGCCGGAGCCGAGAACGGTGTCACCGGTGCCGTGCAGGCTCACCGACGCATCGGTCGCGGCGACCGGTCCCGCCGAGGAGGTCGGCGGCCCTGATGGGGCCGGTGCCCCGGCGGAGGCCGGGGCGGCGGTGGCGACCGTCGCCGCCAGGAGACAGAGCACGGCCGCGGTGACGGCGGGACGGCGGTTCACGATGGTTCATCCTCCTGTGCGGGGTCGTTCCGACGGCAACGAGTCTCCCGCGGGAGGGTCGGGCAAACCTCCCGCCAGGGAGGGGAGTTGGCTCCACCTGGGGGAGGAGGCCCGCCTCCCCCGGGAGAGCTGCCCGTAGTCTCGGCGGTGTGCGTACCGATCCACTGACCCGCCCCGACCGGTCCCGGCGTTGGCCCACCGTCACCGCCGCCCTCCTGCTGTTCGCGCCCGCCGCGCTCGCGCACCCGGGGGACCGCGGCGCGGCCCTGTTGCTCGCCCTGACGGCCGCGCTGGCCGCCGTGGTGGCGCTGCTGGCGTGGCCGCTCGGCCGGGTCACGCTCGCCACCGCGGCCGGCGCGGCCGCCGGGGCCTCGCTGCTGGTCGACCTGTGCTACCCGGGGCCCTACCGGCTGCCCGCGTTCTGGGCGCCGTTCGAATGGCTCGCGCTGATCGGTGTGCTGTTCCGGGCTGTCCGCAGGCTTCCCGACCGCTGGGCCGGGCCGATCGGCGGACTGGTCGGCCTCGCGGCCGTGGTGCTGCCGCTGCGGTTCGCCCTCCGGATGCCCCAGGGCGGCGCGGCCGGGCCGGTGGGTGGCGTGCTGTTCTCCCTGCTGCCGGTGCTCGGGGTCGGCGGAGCGAGTCTCTACCTGCGCGTCCTGGACGCCCGCCGGGAACGGGCCGTAGCCCGGGCCAGGCGCGAGCAGCGGCTCGAAGTCGCGCGCGGACTGCACGACTTCGTCGCCCACGAGATCACGGGCATCGTGCTGGAGGCCCAGGCCGGCCAGCTCCCGGGGCCGGAGACGGAGGAGACGGCGACGCTGCTGCGCCGGCTGGAGGAGGCGGGGCTGCGTGCGCTGGACTCGATGGACGAGATGGTCGGCGCGCTGCGCGGGGACCAGGAGGCGGCCGGAACCACCCGCCGCCCCGGTCTGGCCGATCTGCCGGAGCTGGTGGCCCGCTTCGGGACGAAGGGCGGTCCGCGCGCCACCGTCGATCTGGCCCCGGGGGTCGTCGGACTGCTCTCCGCCGAGGCCCAGGCCACCGCGTACGCCGTCGTCCTGGAGGCCCTGACCAACGTCCGCCGCCACGCCCCGCAGGCCGCCGTGGTGACGGTCCGGGTGGCCCCCGAGCCGGATGGCCGCGCGGTACGGCTGACCGTCGGTGACACCGGTGGGCCGGCCACCCGGAGGCTCCGGCTGCGCCGCCGCCCCGGCACCGGCGGTACCGGCCTGGCCGGCCTCGCGGCCCGTGCCGCCGCCCACGGCGGCACCCTGACCTCCGGCCCGCTCGGCCCGTCGGGCTGGGAGGTGTGCTGCACTCTGCCGGGGAGGTGACGGCTGACGGACGGAGGAGCGGAGGGAGGTCCACTGGATGCGTTCATGACGGCCGGCCTCACCGGGCGGAGGTGAACCGCGCCGGAGCGGCGGCGTGGACTTTCCCGAGCGTGAACTTCCCCGCCTGCCGGGTCGTGCGGAAGACTGCCGGGCGTGACGAGTACGAACGGTGGGTGTCCGCGGGTGATCCGGGTGTTGGTCGCGGACGACCAGGAGGCCGTGCGGCGCAGCGTGCGGCGGATCCTGGAGGCGCAACCGGACATCGAGGTGGTGGGCGAGGCCGTCGACGGGCTGGCCGCGCTGGAGCTGGCGGCCGACCTGCGGCCGGACGTCGCGCTGGTGGACATCCGGATGCCGAGGCTGGACGGGCTGGAGGTGACCAGGCGGCTGTCCGGCTCGGTGCGGGTGGTGGTGCTGACCACCTTCGACCTGGACGAGTACGTCTACCCGGCGCTGCAGCACGGCGCGGCCGGATTCCTGCTGAAGCGTTCCGGCCCGTCCTTGCTGGCCGAGGCGGTGCGGGCGGCGGCGAACGGCGAGAGCCTGATCAGTCCGTCGGTGACGGTGCGGCTGCTGAAGCACGTGACGGCGCCGCGTCGGCCGGCCCGGTCGGCCGCACCGGTGGTGGCGCTGACCGAGCGGGAGGTGGAGATCGCGGGACACGTCGCGGCGGGCCGGACCAACGCCGACATCGCGGCCGAACTGTTCATCTCCGCGGGGACGGTGAAGACCCACGTGGCCAGCATCCAGCGCAAGCTGGGCGTGGCGAACCGGGTCGGGATCGCGGTGCACGCCTGGGAGATGGGGTACCCGGTGCCGCAGTAGCGGGCGGTCGCGGGGGCGGTTGCGGGGGCGGTCACGGCTGCGGTCGCGCGAATGGACGCGTCCACGGAGCCGAGGGGATGCTCCGTGGACGCGCGGAACCTACGAGGTGGGGGTGGCTTACGGACTTGACGTCCTCCAGCCGGTAGTTCGATCGTCGACCGAGGTAGTTCCCAGCGGCAGACCCTGATCCGTCTCGACCTGTCGCCACTGCCTCCTGCGGTCGAACTTCCTTCAGCTACCTCGCAGGTCCATCTCCCATCATGCGCCTCCCGCGACGTGTGCACCAGGGGTCAAGGGGACGAATTCGGGCAAATTTCGCAAGTCGGGGCGATGTGCCTCGGCCTTGCGGCTTCGGCCGCTCGGAGTCCGAGCCGCTTACGGCTTCGGCCACCCGTCGACGGAGCTCAGCGTCCGGTGGTACGGCCCGTCCGGTCCGGTGCTGCGGTAGTCCTCGGCGCTGCTGCCGGTGCGGACGGTGCGGTCGCCGTCGTGCCGCTGGGCGGTGGGTCGCAGGGTGTGGTCGACGGTGGAGCGCTCGGTGACGTGGTTTCCGGTCGAGGTGGTGGCCTCGCGGTGGTAGCCGAGGTCCATCGCGGTGTTCTGATCGGTGTTCCCGGCCGCGTCGTGGGTCACCTTGTAGGTGACGTCCAGCGGTTCGCCCTCGTGCACGGTGGTGGTGCGGTGCGGTCCGCCGCCCCAGGTGGCGGTGGTGCGGGTGAGGTCGGTGCCGTTGTGCAGCGTCACGTCGTTGCCGCCATCGCGCAGTTGCTGGGCGGAGCTGAACGAGAGGTCGTCGCGGACCTCGGTGGTGATCCGGCCGTGCGAGGTCTGCACCCAGCCGCGGGCGAGATCGTGCCGGGCCGCGGTGACGGTCCAGTCGCCGCTGCCGCCGCCGTGGTCGGTGAGCTCGGTGCCGACGGTCGCCTCGGGGGCGACGCGGTAGTCGGTGAGCTGTCCGGAGGTGCGGGCGGCGCCGTGATCGACCTCGGCGAACAGGTTGACCTGGCCCGTCCAGACGTCGTTGCTCTGCGCCTCGGCCGCGTTGACCGTGATGCCGAGGCTGTGCGGGCGGCCGTCGAGCAGCAGGCCGGCGTACGGGGTGAGGTCGAGCCGGTAGGCGGGCAGGTCGAAGGCGAAGATGCCCGGGACCGGCCGCCACAGCAGGGGGTCCCAGCCGCCGGTGTAGATCACCGGGTACGGCCAGACCGCGCCGGCCACCCGGCCGTCCACGGTGAGCCGCAGCTCGCGGAACGGGCCCTTGCCGCAGGCGCCGATCGAGGGGTTGGCGGCGACGAAGGCGTCCGGTGCGGAGGCGTACGCGAACTCCTCGCAGGCGCCGCCGCCCCGGGCGTAGACCTCGGCGGTCAGGCGCTCCAGGTTCGGCGGGAAGGTGAGGTCCTTGCCGGTGCTCGGGGCGGCCTGGGTGAGCGAGAACGGGCCGGTGGTGAGGACCTGGTCGGCGTTGTGGGTGGCGGGCCAGCGGTCGTCGGCGGTGTAGAAGGTCAGGCTCGCCGAGATCTTGTAGACACCGGTGTAGGTGGCGTCGGTGACGTTGGCGAGGTCGAAGGAGAACGGCTGCGGGCCGGCCGTGAACAGCGGGGCGTAGCGGGTGAGATCGCGTTCGACGTTCCACTGGATGCCGTCCTTGGACGGCTCCGGGGTGGAGGACAGCAGCACCTGGACGCCGCCGACGCGGACGCTGAAGATCCGGTCGAACTGCCGCCCGGCGACCTGTCCGTGGATGTCCAGGACCACGGCGGACCAGGGGCCGGCGCAGGCGGCGGGCGGGGTGAGAGTGGCGGTGTACGGGGTGTCTGGCGGGTTTCCGTAGCCGTTGCGGAACTCGCGGTCGCGCATCACGTCGACGGTGCAGGAGCGGGTGTCGGGGCGGGTGAGCGGCTTGGTGGCGGTGACCGGGTCGTGGTAGTCGCTGCCGAAGTCGGCGTGGGCGGGGGCGGCGGCGGTGAGGGTGCCGGACAGGGCGAGGGCGGCGGCGCCGATCAGTCCGGCGACGCGGCGCAGTACGGGCGTTCGGGACTCGGGACGCCGGGTCATGGGCATCCGGGACTCGGTTCGGCCGAGTGCGGGCGTTCGGGACTCGGGACGGCGGAACAGGGAGCGCAGGGCCAAGGTGGATCCCCGGGGTCGTCGGGCGGTCCGTCGGCGCGCGACGGGCCGGGTGGGTGATCCGGGCATCCTTTCGGCGGTGGCATGTGAGCGTCAAGGGCTGCTGCCGGAGGCTCTGGGCTTCCACAACTCCGGTGGTGCCTATGGTCGGTTCAGTCTTCCGGGGCTGAGGTCCGGTGGCTCCTACCGGTCCTCCAGCTTCGCCGCCTCCTGCCGGATCACGTTGCGCAGCGTCGCCAGCGCAGGCCGCCGGTCGTCCGTGCGCCACTGCATCTCCAGCGGCAGGGTGGCCCGCCCCTCCAGCCGTACGGTGGCCACGTCCTCGGTGAGGTGGCCGGTCAACGAGCCGGGCACCAGCGAGAAGGCGCGGTTGCGGGCGAGCAGGTACAGCCGGGAGCCGACGATCCGCGGCGGACTGACCAGCACCGGCGGGTCGACGCCGCGCTCCGCGCACAGGCCGAGCACGTGGTCGTAGTACCGGGGGTGCTGCTCGCGCGGCCACAACAGCAGTGGGAGGTCGCGCAGTTCGGTCAGCCCCAGGCTCACCCGCCCGGCCAGCGGGTGGTCCCGGCCGAGGGCGACCCGGACCGGCTCGTCGGCGATCCGCTCCAGCCGGTAGCCGGACACCTCCTCCAGGAAGCGGCCGAGGCCGATGTCGGCGAGCTCGCCGGCCAAGGTGGCGGAGACCTGCCCGGTGTCGACGGCGAGTTCGGCGGTGTCGAGCGCGGGCAGCTCCTGCTCCGCGCGGCTGACCACGGCGGGCAGCAGTCGGTTCACCACGCTCGGCGAGGCGACGATCCGGGCCGTCCCCAGTCGGGACTCCTCGTGCAGCCGGACCCGGGTCAGCAGAGCCCCCGCCTGTTCGAGCAGCCGCGCGCTCTCGGCGGCCATCACCTCGCCGGCCCCGGTCAGCGCGACCGAGCGGCGGCTGCGGTCGAACAGCTCCACGCCGACGGTCCGCTCCAGCCGGGCGACCTCCTGGCTGACCGTCGGCTGCGAGATGTGCAGCCGCTCGGCGGCCCGGCCGAAGTGCAGCGTCTCCGCGACGGTCAGGAAGACCTCCAGCTGACGCAAGGTGAAGCCCATGAGGATCAGCCTAGTGAGAACCAATAGCTGACCACCTATCGAAAACCCCAGGACTCATTCTGGTTTCCGATCCGAACCGTCCATACGCTGATCGTCGCGTTGCCCCACCGCAGTGGCATCTCACAGGAAGCTCGCATCATGACCGGACTGCCCCGCAGCACCGCCGGCACTGCCGGCATTCCCAGCACGGCCGGCGCCCCCGGCACCGGCAGCGCCACCAGCGGCACCGCCGCCATCCGGATCTCCGAGGAGGTCGTGCAGGCCGTCGCCGACGGCCGTCCGGTGGTCGCCCTGGAGTCGACGATCTTCACCCACGGCCTGCCGCGGCCCCGCAACCTGGCGGTCGCGCTGGAGGCCGAGGAGCAGCTGCGCGGGGCGGGAGTCGTGCCGGCGACCATCGGCGTGCACTCGGGCGTCCCCACGGTCGGTCTGAGCGCCGAGCAGATCACCGAACTGGCCGCCACCGACGGCCTGGACAAGGTCAGCCTGCGCGACCTGCCCGTCGTCGCCGCGCTCGGACGCCACGGTGGCACCACGGTCGCCGCCACGGCCTTCCTCGCCCACCGCGCGGGCGTGCGGGTCTTCTCCACCGGCGGCCTGGGCGGCGTCCACTTCGGCGCCTCGGAGAGCTTCGACGAGTCCGCCGACCTGACCACCCTGGCGGCCACGCCGGTCACCGTGATCAGCGCGGGCGTGAAGTCCATCCTCGACATCCGGGCCACCCTGGAGCGCTTCGAGACCCTCAACATCCCGGTCATCGGCTACCGCACCACCAAGTACCCCGGCTTCTACGTCACCGACTCCGGCCACGAGATCAACTTCGCCGTCCGGTCGCCCGAGGAGGCCGCCGCCGTCATCGACGCCCGTGACCGGCTCGACCTGCCGCAGGCCGTCCTGGTCGCCAACCCGGTCGACCCCGCCAAGCAACTGCCGCCGGAGGAGCTGGACGGCATCCTGGCCCGGGCCCGGGCCGAGGCCGAGCGCCGGGGCATCACCGGCAACGCCTCCACTCCGTTCCTGCTCGACCACATCCAGCGTGACACCGGCGGCCGCAGCCTGGAGGTCAACGTCGAGGTCTACCGCGGCAACGTCCGCCTCGGTGGCGAGATCGCCGTCGCCCTGGCCGCCCGGGCCGGTGGGTCCGCTCCCGCGTCCACCGGGGCCTGACCCGTGCTCGGGGTGCTCGGCGACCTCGTGGAGGACATCGTGGTCTGGGCCGACGGCCCGCTGCGCCACGGCACCGACTCCGGGGCCCGGGTGTTCCGCCGGCGCGGTGGCAGCGCGGCCAACGTCGCCTGCTTCGCCGCCGGGCAGTACCCGGTCCGCTTCCTCGGCTGCGTCGGCGCGGACCCGGTCGGGGACGGCGTCGTCGCCGAACTCGGCGGCCACGGCGTGGACGTACGGGTGCAGCGGCACGGCCGGACCGGCAGCATCGTGGTGCTGATCGACCCGGACGGCGAGCGCACCATGCTGCCCGACCGCGGTGCGGCCAAGCTGCTGGAACGCGCCCCGGACGAGTGGCTGGCCGGCCTGACCCACCTGCACGTGCCCGCCTACTCCTTCGACGGCGAGCCGGTCGGACGGACGGCGGTCGACGCGCTCGCCCGGGTCCGGCAGGCGGGCGGCACCACGTCGGTGGACGCCTCCTCCACCGGGATGCTGGAGCAGTTCGGACGGGAGCGGTTCCTCGCCCTGCTGGTCGGGTTGGCGCCGACCTTCGTGTTCGCCAACCGCTCGGAGTCGGCCTTCCTCGGCCTGCTGGTGGACGGCCTGCCCGGGCCGGAGCGCGCCCGACTGGGCGCCACCACGGTGGTCACCAAGTCGGGGGCGGAGCCGACGACGGTCGACGTGCCGGGCGAGGACCTGTTCACCGTGCCGGTGCCACCCGTCGCCGAGGTACGTGACCTCACCGGGGCCGGGGACGCCTTCGCGGCGGGCTTCCTGGCCGGGTTCCTGAGGAACGGGGACCTGCGGCTGGCGGCCGGGCTCGGGCACCGCAGCGCGGCCCGGGTCCTGGGCTCGCCGGGGGCCTCGCTCGGCGGCGGCGGGGGCGGGTGCGGGGGCGGGTGCTAGGAGACGTCGGCGGTGCGGTTCCGGCCGGCCAGGGGAGTACTACGTCCGTAGTACTACTTCTGTAGTGCGTCCTTGTGGAGGAAGCGCTTCAGCTTCTGCCAGGTCCAGGCGTTGATCACGTCCTCGGTGGTGAGCCAGCCGCGCTGCGCCGTACCGATGCCGAAGCGCGGGTAGGCGAGGTGGCCGGTGGCGTGCGCGTCGCTGTCGATCGAGAAGCGCACGCCGTGCCGCTTGGCCCGCAGGACGTCCTCGTCGCGCAGGTCGAGGCGCTGCGGGGAGCTGTTGATCTCGATCGCGGTTCCGGTGCGCGCGGCGGCCTCGAACACCGCGTCCAGGTCGACGTCGATCGGTCCGCGCCGGCCGATCCGCCGGGTGGTGAGGTGGCCGATGATGTGGACGTACGGGTTCTCGCAGGCGCGGATCAACCGGCGGGTCTGGGCGGCGCGGTCGAGGTTGAAGTGCGAGTGCACGGAGGCCACGCAGACGTCGAAGCCGCCCAGGAACTCGGGTGGCCAGTCCACGCCGCCGTCCGGGCCGATGTTCAGCTCGGTGCCGTGCAGCAGGCGCAACTTCTTGTGGCGGTCGGCGAGTCGGCGCAGTTCCTCGCGCTGGGCGAGCATCTTCTCGTTCGTCATCCGCTGCATCACCAGGTCCGGCGCGTGGTCGGTGACGGCGTAGTAGGAGTAGCCGCGGGCCGCGGCCGTGTCGATCATCTCGGTGAGGGTGGCCAGGCCGTCGGTCAGGTCGGTGTGGGTGTGCAGGTCGCCGCGCAGGTCCGACTCCTCGATGAGGTCAGGGAGTTCACCGTTCAGCGCGGCCTCGATCTCGCCGCGGTCCTCGCGCAGCGTCGGCGGGATCCAGGGCAGGCCGAGGGCCGCGTACACCTCGTCCTCGGTCGCGGAGACCACCTTGGTGCCTTCTGTCCTGGCGCCCTGTGCCCCCTTCGCGCCCTGTGCTCCCTTGGTGCCTTCCGTCTTGGCGCCCTGTGCTCCCTTGGCACCCTTCCGGGCGTCGCCGTCGACCTCGAACAGGCCGTACTCGGAGAGCTTCAGCCCGGCCCGCACCGCCATCGTGCGCAGCTTGATGTTGTGCGCCTTCGAGCCGGTGAAGTAGACCAGAGCGGCGCCCCAGTCCTCCTCGGGCACGACCCTCAGGTCCACCTGGATCCCCTGGGTGGTGAGGACCGAGGTCTTGGTCGGTCCGCTGCCGATCACCTCGGCCACGTACGGGAGTTCGGTGAGTGCGGCCATCAGCGGAGCGGAGTCGGCGGCGGTCGCCAGCACGTCGATGTCGCCCACCGTCTCGCGCATCCGGCGCAGCGAACCCGCGTACGCGCAGCGGGTGCAGCCGGGGACGGCGGAGAGCGCCTCGACCAACTGCTCGGCCAGCTCGGTGGCGGTGTCGAGCAGGGTCCGTCCGCCGGACTGCCGCATCAGCTCGATGCCGTGCAGGATCTTCTCGCCGCTGCGCTCGCCGAAGCCGGCCACGCCGGCCAGCCTGTCGGCGCGGATCGCCTCGGCGAGCTCCTCCACGGAGGCGATGCCGAGGTCCCGGTAGAGGGCGAGGGCACGCTTCGGGCCGACGCTGGGGACGGCCATCATCTCCCGGACGCCGGACGGGATCTTGGCACGCAGGGACTCGAGCGCCGGGATCCTGCCGGTCGCGAGGTACTCGGCGATCTTCTCGGCGGTGGACTTGCCGACGCCGGGGATCTGCTGCAGTCCCTTGACGTCCAGATCGGCCAGGTCCTCGGGGTGGCCGCCGACGGCTCGGGCGGCCTTCTCGTAGGCGCGGGCCCGGAAGGCGTCCCCACCGGTGATGTTGATCAGGTCGGCGTACTCCTGGAGCAGTTCTCCGACCTGGTCGTTGAGCCGGGGCATGGGGCAAGTCTAGGTTCGGCGGCCGACGTTCGCCGCGCGGCGCGGGCCGATCGGTGACGCGGGTCGATCGGTGGGGCACGCCGACCGGTGGCGCGGGCGGATCGGCGGGGCGGGCGGGGAGCGGCGGTGTGGGCCGGCCGGTCAGTCGTAGGCGACCGTCAGCAGGAGCACGACGGTCAGGCCGCCGCCGGGTGTCGGCTCGACCACGAGTCGCCCGCCCGCCGCCAGCACCAGGCTGTGCAGCGCCGGGCCGACCGGCTCGGAAGGCCGCACGCCTGCGAGCAGCCACTCGCGGGCCTCGGGCGGCTCGTACGTGCCGCGGTCGGATATCCGTATCTCCACTCGTTCCCGGCGGTGCGCGGTCGTGCCCCGTCCGACCCCGGTCCGGGGCGCCGTCGGTCCGGTGCGCCTGATGTCCGCCCGGACCAGCACCCGGCCGCCCAGAGGGCTGCGCCGGATCGCATGGTCGACCAGCCCGGCCACCGCGGCCTCCATCCGGCGGGCGTCCCCGGCCACCACCGGCAGCCCGGGCGCCAGCCGGACCGTGACGGCCGCCGCCCGCCCGCCGCCGCGCAGCACCCGGCGCACCACCTCGGCGACCTGGACGTGCCGCGCCTGCGGCTCGCACCCGGCCTGGCGGCCGGTCCAGCGCAACTGGTCGAGTTCCGTCCTGGACAGCGTCCGGGGGCCGGCCATCGCGACCGGCGGGTACGGGCCGAGGCCCCCCGGTGTGCCCGCAGCGCCCTTGCGTTCGGCGCCGCCCGCGCCGCCCGCGCCGCCGAACGCACCGAGCGCCCGAGCCCCCGAAGCGACGTAGCCCCAGAGCTTCCCGCGTGCCATTGCCCTGCCCCTCGTGCCTGACCGGCGGCCGTCGTAGAGTCCGCGGCCGACCGGGGCGGGCCGCTTCCCTGGCCCTGCTGCCAGCCTGCTCCTCCTCCGCCCGGGTGACAATCCGGCTCCGGGACCCGTACCCGGCCCCGGCCCCCGCCGAGCGGCGGGTGGGTGGCCCGTCGACCGGCGGGGACGCCGGGCGCGAGCCAGTCGGTAGACCGGCCGTGGCCCGCTCGCGGGGCGCAATGGCGCGCTCGACGAGCGCAAAGGATCCTTCGCAAAAAGGGCTTTGCAAACAGATCTTTGTGGTCCTAGTCTCCTGCTATGACCGAAGACCGCGGCTGGATGCACAGTGACGACCCGCACGTCGTCCTCACTGCCAAGGGCATGAAGGCGATGGCCCACCCCGTGCGGATGCGACTGGTCGGGCTGCTGCGCAAGCACGGCCCGTCCACGGCGACCAGGCTCGCCGAGCAGCTCGGGCTCAACTCCGGAGCCACCAGCTACCACCTGCGCCAGCTCGCCGCCGCGGGCTTCGTGGAGGAGGACGCGGAGCGCGGCAACGCCCGGGAGCGGTGGTGGCGTTCGGCACACCGGATGACGGTCTGGACGGGGGAGGACATGGCGGACGAGGAGCCCGAGACGGCCGTCGGCTTCCTGCGCGCCGTGTTGGCCGGCCACACCCTGACCGGGCAGCGCGTGCTCGACTCCTTCGAGACGATGCCCAGGGAGTGGCGCAAGGCGGTCGACTTCAGCGACATGCTGCTGCAGATCACGCCGGGCGAGGCCGAGCAGCTCACCGCTGAGTTGTCCGCGGTCCTCCGGCGCTACCGGCGGGTCGGCGCCGAGGGGCCGGTGCCGGAGGGCAGCGAGCAGGTCTCCGTGGTGGTCCACGTGCTTCCCGATGCCCAGGGGCCGTCCGAACCCGCCGAGGGGAGTGCCGAATGACCACCGTCGCCGCTCCGCCGGTGCGCAGCCTGCGGCCGCTGGTCGGGGTGCTCGCAGCCACGGCGGTCTCCCTGACCGGGACACGGGTCTCCGCCATCGCCCTGCCCTGGTTCGTCCTGGCCACCACCGGCAGCGCCACCCTGACCGGCCTGGTCGCCTTCGCCGAGATGACGCCGTACGTCCTGGTCAAGGCGCTGACCGGGCCGTTGGTCGACCGGCTCGGGCCGCGCGTGGTGTCCTGGACGACGGACGCCGCGAGCGCCGTCGCGGCCGGGCTCGTTCCGCTGCTGCACGCCCAGGGACTGCTGCCGTTCTGGACGCTGCTGGTGATGGTCGCGGTGATCGGTGCGATGCGCGGGCCGGGGGACTTGGCCAAGTCGGTCATGGTCCCGGAAGCGGCCGACCGCGCCCGGGTGCCGATGGAGCGGGCCACCGGGCTGTCCGGCGTCACCGAGCGGCTGGCCTCCACGATCGGGCCGGCGGTCGGTGGCGGGCTGGTCGCGTTGGTGGGGCCGCTGGCCGGGCTGGCGGTCAACGCGGGCACCTTCGCGCTCGGATCGCTGATCATCGCCCTGGCGCTGCCACCCGGCATGGGGCGCTCGGCCGTCCCGGAGGCGGCTTCAAGCACGGTCCCCGTCGAGCCGGACCAGCGCGACGGCGGCTACTGGCGGATGTTCCGGGAGGGCTTCGGCTTCCTGCGGACGGAACCGCTGCTGCTCACCGTCACCATCATGGTCGGCATCACCAACCTGCTCGACGCCGGGTTCTCGACCGTCCTGCTCCCGGTCTGGGCCCGGGAGTCCGGCAACGGCCCGGCTGGTATCGGGCTGATCGGCAGTGTCCTGGGCGTCACCGCGGTGGCCGGCAGCCTGATCGCGGCCACGCTCGCCCACCGGCTGCCCCGGCGTACGGTCTTCTTCGTCGGCTTCCTGCTCGCCGGGGCGCCTCGCTACCTGGTGCTCGCGTTGGACGCGCCGATGTGGGCGGTGGTCGCGGTCTTCGCCGTGGGTGGCTTCGGGTCCGGATTCCTCAACCCGATCCTCGGCGCGGTCCTCTTCGAACGGGTGCCCCGCCACCTGCTCGGCCGCGTCCACGCCCTCAGCGACTCCCTGGCCTGGGCCGGCATCCCTCTCGGGGGCCTCCTCGCGGGCGCGGCGGTCGCTCTGGTGGGCCTGATACCCAGCCTGCTCACGGCCGGGGTCCTGTACTTCGCCACCACCACGCTGACCGGACTGCGGCCGGAGTGGCGGGAGATGGACCGCCAGCGCGGGCACGGGCGTGCCGAGGCCGGTGAGCAGGTGACGGACGGCGCGGAGGACGCGCTGGAAGCGGCACGGCCGTAGGGGGCGGGCATCGAACGACGGACGGGCTGGGGCAGGGCGAAAGCCCACCCTTCATCGACGGTTCGCGGGCGGGTGTCCCGCCCAGTGGAGGAGTAGGAGGCTGGCCAAGGCGGCGAGGGCGCACCAGGTGGAGACGAACGCGATCGCCAGAGCAGGGCGCAGAGGACGGCACCCGCTCCGGTGAGCAGGCCGAGGCGGCGGAGCAGACGGTCGCCGCTGACGAGGAAGGAGCCGACCGTGGTGAGGAGGTAGCCGGCGAGCAGGAGGGCCGCATGCGGATGCCGATGGCGTAACCGAGGGTGTGACCTTGCCAGCAGGCCGTCACCGGGTAGGGGCGACGGCGGCCGCGAGGGGGATCGAGACCGCTGCGCCCAGCAGGGTGAGCAGGGTGAGCAGGGCGAGCACGCGGCGCCGGTTCGGCGCGGCCGGATGCCTGGGCCCCTGGGTCGCGCACCACAACCCCGGTGGGCACCAGGGCGGGCAGCAGGGTAGGGCGATCGCCACCTAGGCGGTGCGGGCCGCCCCGGCGAGAGCCGACGGCAGCTCACCGTCGGTACCGAGCCAGACCAGCGCCTCGATCAGCTGGTGCACGCCCAGCACCAGCGGGAGCGCGGCGAGCAGCAGGCGCTGCGGTGGCCCCGACCGCCGGGCGCGCACCAGACAGGCCACGCCGACGCCCGCGACCGCCCCGCCGACCACGGCGTCCGCCTGGGCGCTCCAGCACATCGATCCGCCTACTCGCCCTTCCCGTTCGCGTCAGCGCTGGTGCTGGTGCTGGTGCTGGTGCTCGTGCTCGTGCCGGTGCCGTCGTAGGGGTCAGCGTCGCTGCCGTGGTCATCACCGTCGTCATTACCGTCGCTGCCGGCGGTGCGCTTGCTGCCACCGCCGCCCTGGTCCGGACCGACATCACCGCCGGCCGACTCGTTCCCCGGCGGTGCCCCGATGTTCTCCAGGGTCTCCCGGACGCTTCCGGGCATCGCCGGATGTCGGCCGATCACGATCACCCCGATCACGATCGCCACCAGTCCCGCGGCCTCCCAGGCCAGCGCGCCCGGCGTGACCCGCAGCCGGTCGCCGAGGAAGCCGACCGCGCAGGCGATCCCGGACAGCGGCTGGGCGGCGGTCAGGGCGGGCAGCGACATCCGCAGCGGTGCGGCCTCGAAGGCGCTCTGCACCAGCAGCAGTCCGACCACGCCCGCCACCACGACCGCGTACGGCTGCCAGCTGCGCAGCACCACCGCGAGTCCGCTGTGGTCGAGGCGCTGGGTGGTGGTGCGGGTCAGTGCGTCCTGGAGGCCGTAGAGCAGTCCGGCGGCGAGGGCCAGCAGGGTGGCCTCCTCGAACAACGGCAGTCGACGGGCCAGCGTCACCAGCAGCAGGGTCAGCCCGACCACTGTGCCGACCACCAGCCAGTGGCGCAGCTCCCCGGCGGGTGGACCGCCCCCGGTCGGCTGCCCGGCCACGATGAACGCCGTCACCCCCAGACCCAGCAGCAGTACCCCGGCCCAGCCGGAGCGGCCGAGGGTCTGACGGGTCAGCACCCGGGAGAGAGCCATGGCGAAGAGCAGGTTGGTCGCGAGCAGCGGCTCGACCAGCGACACCTCGCCCTGGTGGAGAGCGAGCGCGGAGAGGAGCAGACCGCCGACCATGAACCCGGTGCCGAGCAGCCACTCGGGCATCCGCACCAGGTCCAGCAGCAGGCGCCAGCGCAGCATGTCGGCACGCGGGGCGCGTTGCGCCGCGTGCTGCTGGAGGACGAAGCCGAGTCCCAGACAGCAGGCCGCGCTCAGAGCGAGGAGGAAGACCGCCACGGAGGGACCACCAGGTTGTCGCTACCCCGCGCCGCGTAGGCGGGGCCGGGGGAGGGACGGCGGTCGCGGCGCGCTTCCGTCAGCGTACCGCCGGGGCGGCGGCCGGGCCGACCGGACGCGACAGTACCAGGCCGGTCCGTGGCGGCAACCGCCGCGCTTGCCGCCACCGGTGGGGCGGCGCACGCTGGTGTCAGCGGCCGCCACGGACCCACCGTCCTGGCCGGCCCGGACCGGCGTGGCGGGGGCCGGCGCCAGGAGGTGTGGCATGCACAACCAATGGGACGTGGAACTGAGCTTCGACGAGGACGGCGTGCACACGACGTGCGACGCCAGGTTGACGGGCGCGAGGGCGCCGGGCCTGAGCGCGCACGGCGAGGCCGAGAAGAGCGCGGATGACCGTCCGCTCGCCAGGATCGGCGAGGAGGTCGCGGCCTCCCGAGCCCTGGAGGAACTGTCCCGCAAGCTGCGGGCACAGGCCACCGGAGAGATCGAGGACGAGGGGCACCGCCCGGGCTATCTGATCTACTGACCATCGGCCGACGAACTCGGCGCGTCGAACGGCACCCACGACCGATACGGCCGACCCGCCCGAGCGGGACGGGTTGGCCGGCCGGTCGGTCGTCGATCGCCGTCCGGAAGCGGATGCCCTCCGGGAGGGTGCCGCTGGACGGGTGTCCTTGGGGGCGGGCGGCTGTCTGAGGCAACGACTTGGGGGCGCCTTCGGTATCCGTCCTCCGCGCGGCGCGACGGTCCGTGGGCTACCAGCTCGGCGCCTCGGCCCGGCACAGTAGCTCGGCCGCCGCGCCCACCGAGTCCTGCCAGGCCTGGTACCCCTCGGGCGGCCCGGACGCGAGGGTCTCGACCCAGTATTCGGGGCCGATGGTGTCGATGAACTGACGCTCGGCCTCGGTGTCCCCCCGACAGACAGCGGTACCAGGCCTCGCCCACCACCTCACCGGCCGTGACCTCCCCGGCCGCCAGTCGGCCCGCCAGGTGGTGGAGCAAACAGAGGTCGGCGGTGTGCCCGTCGGGCAGAGCGGTGCCGATCTCGTACAGCGCCTCGCGGAAGACCTCGTGGGCACGGTCAACCCGGGACCGCCCGGCCAGATCGCGCAGCGCCGGGGAGTCCACGTGTTCACGACACTCTCCGGCAGAGCCGCGGGGTCGACTTCCTGCGCAGTGGCGCGGGTCTGGGTGGCGGGGGGTTGCCGGGTGGCCTTGGGCGTGGCGGTCGTGGGCCGGTTGTGGGCAGCGCTTTCGGGGGGCTTTGCGTAGGAAGTCGGTGGGGTCGACCTTCTGTGCCGGGGCTCGCGGCAGCTGCGGTTGGGGGCCTTGGTGGCGGGGGCTGTGCGGGGTGGTTGTGGGGAGGTGGTGGGAGGAGGAGCCGGCCCCCCCGGGGTGGCGGTGAGCGTGAGTTCGGCCGGTGACGGGGCCCTGGTGGAGCCCGGGGTCAGGGGTGCGGCGGGGGGAGGAAGTTGAGGAGGTGGTGGTTGACCTCCGGGGCGGCGGCCATGGGGAGGGTGTGGTGGGAGGCGCCCGGGATGGTGGTGACGGTGGCGTGGGGGAGGGTGTGGCGGGTGGCGGCGGCGGTGCGGTGGGGGTCGTGGGCGCGGGAGTGTTCGGCGTAGAGAGCGAGGAGGGGGGCGGTGAGGGTGCGGAGCCGGGTGGGCGTGGGGCGGGGGCCGGTGATGACGGGAGAGGCGGGGAAGTCGGCGTAGCCGAGGGCGTAGAGCTCGCGCCAGTCGGTGTCGGTGTGGGAGCCGGGGGCGGCTTCCCAGTCCAGGAAGTTGCGGGCGCGGGGCGGGGTGCGGCCGGGGAGGAAGAGGGGCAGGGCGCGCAGGAGGTAGCCGGGGCGGTAGCCGGCGAAGCACTGGGTGGGGTCGAGCAGGGCGAGGCTGCTGACCCGGGTGGGGGTGTGCAGGGTGTACTCGAGGGCGATCCAGCCGCCGTACGAGTGGCCGCAGAAGTGGGCGGCGGGAATGCCCAGTTGGTCGAGCACGGCGTCGAGCCAGCCGAGCAGGCCGGGGACGTCGCCGAGTGGGGTGCCGTCGTGGACGCTGCGCCCGGGGTCGCCGATCAGGTCGACGGCGAGGACGCGGTGGCCCGCCTCGGCCAGGGCACCGGCGTTGGCGTACCACATGGCGGAGGTGGCGCCGCCGCCGTGGAGCAGGACGAGGGGGTGGCCGTCGGCGGGGCCGCAGGCGTTGATCCGGGTGGTGCCGTGGGCGGTTCGGACGGTGAGCGGCTCGACCGGTACGGGCCAGCGGGCGAGGAGTGCGTCGTACGCGGCGAGGAAGGGCGCGAGGCGCGCCGGGTGGGACGGGGCGGTGCGGGCGGACATGATGGGCCTCCGCGGCGTGGTGTGATCACGTGCGGTTGACGCACGCGATCAGCTGCTGGATCAGTCGCTGAATCACTCGTTGAACAAGTATCTCGCTGAACGAGAGAATCATGGCACGTACGTGCCCGAGGAAGGACGAGAGGGTGTCCGAGGTTGGGGAGCCGATGCGGCTGGTACACCTGCTGCGCGGTCTGACGGTCGAACTCGACCTGTTCGGGGCTGAGTTCGCGGCTCGCAGTGGTCTGCATCCGACCGACCTGCGGGCGCTGATCCACCTGCTGGACGCCGCCCGGGCCGGGGAGGTGGTCACCCCGGGCCGGCTCGGGGAGGCGCTGCGGCTGAACTCGGCGGGCACCACCGGCCTGGTGGACCGGTTGGAGCGGCTCGGGCTGATCCGCCGCGAGCGCGATCCGGAGGACCGGCGCAGGATCCGGCTGATGGTGGAGGAGCGGGCGATGGAGCTGGGTCAGGGCTTCTTCGGCGGGCTGATCGGGGACCTCGTCGCGGCGATGGACCGGTTCGACGCGGCCGAGCTGGCGACGGCCCGCCGCTTTCTGGAGGCGATGACCTCCGTGGTGGCCGCCGCCCGGCGGCAGTGAGCAGTCGGGCGGCGGGGCGCAGCAGGGAGGAGGTCACGCGGGCCCGAGGGTCCAGGCGATCACGGACAGGGTCACCATCGACACCAGCGTCGACCAGAGCACCGTGTCCCGGGCGAGGTCGGTGCCCTGCCCGTACTCGCGGGCGTAGGTGTAGATGTTCTGCGCCGTCGGCAGGGCGGAGAAGAGCACCACGGTGAGCAGCTGGTGGGCGGGAAGGTGGAGCACCGGGCCGGCCACGAGCAGGGTGACCAGCGGCTGGACCAGGGTCTTGATCGCGACGGTCAGCCCGACCTCGACGCGGCGGGAGAGGCCGTCGGCCGGCGGCCGGTTGTGCAGCGACATGCCGAGGGCGACCAGGGCGGTCGGCACTCCGGCGCCGCCGAGCAGTTCGGCGGAGTGGTGGAGCTCGGCGGGAAGGTGCAGCCCGGTCGCGGAGGCGAGGGCGCCGAGCGCGGTGGCGAGCAGGACCGGGTTGCGCAGCGGCAGGGTGAGCAGGGCCCGTCGGCCGGCCGCGCCGCTGTCCAGGACGGCCAGGACGGCCGGGGTGACCAGCAGGATCTGGAAGAGGATCACCGGTCCGACGAAGGAGGCGTCGCCGACGACCTGCATGGTCACCGGGATGCCGAGGTTGGCGGAGTTGACGTAACCGGCGGCCATCGCACCGATCGCCAGTTCGCCGCGTTCGCGCCGGAAGAGCACGCGCCCGGCGAGCAGCCCGAGGCCGGTCGCGACGGCGGCGCCGGCCACGAAGGCGAGCATCGACGGGTTGGCGAAGTGGCCCAGCGGGGTGCGGGCGATCATCAGGAAGAGGGCGGCCGGCATCGCGACGTGGAAGACGTAGCGGGTCAGCACCATCTCCGCCTGCGGCCCGATCAGCCCGGCACGGGCGACGAGGTAGCCGACTGCGGTGAGGGCCCAGATCGGGGCGAAGGCGGACAGCAGCGGATGGAGGGCGGGCATGGTTCCTCGGATCGCTCGTACGGGTCTGCCGGGTGCGGCGGGTGTCGCCCGCCCGAGGGCGCAGGACCACCGGGACCGCCGAGAACCCCCGGAGGAGTAAATCAGTGGCCTTCGACGAGTTGATCAACGGGCCGGTCAAGGGGCCACTGACGAGGACGGGAACCGGAGCCCGCCGGGACGTGCCGGAGAGCCGCCCGGCGGACGGGCTTACGATGAGCCGGTGGAGGACCAGTACCTGAGCCTGTCCGAGGTGGAGACCATCGCGCGCCGTGCCCACGAGGGGCAGGTGGACAAGAACGGCCATCCGTACGGCGAGCACATCGCCGCGGTCGCCGAGGGGACGGCGGCCCGCGGCGGCAGTGAGGCGCAGATCGCGGCGGGCTGGCTGCACGACACCGTCGAGGACGGGCGGCTGAGCCGGGAGTGGCTGGCGGGGGCCGCGCTGCCGGAGGCGACCAAGGCGATCGTGGACGCGCTCACCCGGCGGCCCGAGGAGCCGGTCGAGGCGTACACCGCGCGCATCCTGGCCACGCCCGGCGCGCTGCTGGTCAAGCGCGCCGACCTCGCACACAACTCCGACCCGTCCCGGCTGGCCGCGCTGGACCGGGCGACCGCGGAGCGGCTGACGGCCAAGTACGCGCGGATGCGGGAGCTGCTGGGGCTCACCGGTGAGCTCTGAACCGTAGAGCGGACAGCGGACAGCTGACGGGGGACAGCCGACGGGGGACGGGGGACGGGGGAGAGCGGATGGCGGGCGGCGGACGTCGCGGCAAGTGCGACAGGGCCCGGGCCACGCGGTTCGCGCGGGCCCGGGCCCTGTCGGGTCACCCCGGTGGTCCCTGTCCGACCCCCGGGGTGAGGGGGGAAATGGTCAGGAGACGGGTGGAAGCCGGTTAGGCCGGTGGTCGGTCGGCTCAGTACCAGTGGTGGGTCTGCCAGAAGGCCCAGGCGGCGTTCGGGCTGCCGTAGCGGGTGTTCATGTAGTCCAGCGCCCACTTGATCTGGGTGGCCGGGTTGGTCTTCCAGTCCGCGCCGGCGGAGGCCATCTTGGAGGCCGGCAGCGCCTGGCCCAGTCCGTAGGAGCCCGAGCTCGGGTTGGTCGCGGTCACGTTCCAGCCGGACTCGTGGGAGATGATCTGGCTGAACGAGGCCAGCTGGTTCGCCGGGACGATCCGGGCGGCGATGGCCTTCGGGGAGGCGGTGGCGGCGTTGGCGGTGGCGGGCAGCACACCCGCGCCCAGGGCGGTCAGACCAGCGGCGCCGGCGAGGATCGCGGCGGAAGTGCGCATACGGAGCTTGAAAGCGGGCATGTAGGGCAGGACCTCAATCGGGTTGGGCCGAGTCGCGCCCCGCCCAGGACCACGGGCCGGACAGGGGCCGTTGCGGTTGTGGAGCGCGACTCGGCGGCAAGCCGTTCACCGGCGGGACAGGAGCCGGTGCGGCTGACGACGAGAGCCATTGTTGCCAGACCGGATCGGCCCCCGCCAAGACCCCCTTGGTACGACGCACGGTCGTACGCACGGCGGTCGCCATGGATTCGAAGGGGTGCCGGCTGCCGTCGCTGGTACAGTCCCTGACCTGGGCGAACGTCGGTCAGGACGCCGTGGGCAGGGAATGTGGCGGGTGCGGAAACCGCTGTGCGCCCATCACTACCATCCGTCGTAGCCGTGAATCCGCTGTGAGCGCACTCACCGCTTGGGGGCGGGGGCGCTGACCAGACGAACCGCTCACAGTACTTTGGGTACTGACGATCTGTGTCCGGCACCACAGAATCCGGTCACGCCCCGACCGTCCCGGCTCACCCGCGGTCACCGACGGTCGCCGAGGCGCCGGTGCCGGAGCGCCCGGGCGGCGAGCCGGTCCGCCTCGCCGGTGACCGACAGCTCGGCGAGCGCCGCGTTGAGCGCCGCTCCCAGGCGCGCGCAGAAGGACTCCGGCTCCTCGGCGGCGTCCGGCAGCTCCGGGATGACCTCGTCCACGAGCCCGACCCGCGCCAGGTCGTGGGCGCCGATGCCCTGGGCCCGGGCCAGCTCGGCGGCGTGCGCGCCGTCCCGGTGCACGATCGCCGAGGCGCCCTCCGGCGGCAGCGGCGCCAGCCAGGCGTGGCCGGCGGCGAGCACCCGGTCGGCGGGGAGCAGTGCCAGTGCGCCGCCGCCGGACCCCTGACCGAGCAGGACGGCGAGGACGGGCGTGCGCAGTGCGAGCAGGGTGGTAAGACAGTGCGCGATCTCCACGGCGATCCCGTCCAGCTCGGCCTGCGCGGACAGTTCGGCCCCGGCCGTGTCCACCACGGTGACCAGCGGTAGGCGCAGCTGCTCGGCCAGGCGCGCCGTGTGCCGGACGGCCCGCAGGTCGGCGGCGGTGAAGGGGTGCTCGTGCTCCGGGGTCTGCCGCTGCTGGCCGACGACCAGGACGGGCCGGCCGCCGAGTACGGCGAGCGCCCGGACCAGTGCGTCGGCGCGGCCGCCGGGCGCGTCCAGCAGCACCAGCTCCTCGGCGGTGCGGCGCAGCAGCTCGCGGGTGCCGGGGCGGTCGGGACGGCGGGTGCGGCGGACGGAGTCCCAGGCGTCGGGGTGCGGGGCGGGCTGCTCGACGGGGTGGTCGGACCGAGCGGGACCGCTGGGTGCGGACCCGGCCGTACCCCTGTGAGGGGGAGGCGCCGTGCCGAGGACGGAGAGCGTGCGGCGGAGCAGTTCGCGCAGCTCCTGCGGCGGTACCACGGCGTCCACCAGCCCGTGCCCGGCGAGCGTCTCGGCCAGCTGGACGTCGGCCGGCAGCTCCACGCCGCGCAGCTCCTCGTAGACCCGCGGGCCGAGGAAGCCGAGCCGGGCGCCCGGCTCGGCGAAGACCAGCTGGCCGAGGGTGCCCCAGGAGGCGAAGACCCCGCCCATGGTCGGGTTGCGCAGATAGGTGAGGTAGGGGAGGCCGGCCGCGCGGTGGGCCTGGACGGCGGCGGTGATGCGGAGCATGCAGAGGAAGGCCGCCGAGCCCTCCTGCATCCTGGTGCCGCCGGAGACCGGCAGGGCGAGCAGCGGGAGCCGCTCGGCGGTGGCGCGCTCGACGGCCCGGGTGATCCGTTCGGCGGTGGCGACGCCGATGGAGCCGCCGAGGAAACCGAATTCGGAGGCGACCAGGGCGACCGGTCGTCCGTCGACCAGACCGAGGCCGGTGAGCACGGCCTCGTCCAGACCGGTGCGGTCGCGGGCCCGGTCGAGCGAGGCGCGGTAGCCGGGATCGGTGGGCGCCGAGGCGGACAGCGCGGAAAGCGACGTGCTGGGCGGTGCGGGCGTGGGTGCCGACCCGGACGGCGGCGCGGTGAGTGGCTCGTCCCAGCTGTGGAAGCCGCCCGGGTCGACCAGCAGTCCGATCAGCTGGTGGGCGGTCAGCGCCGTGCCCCTGCCGACGGCCGAACCCGAACCCGAACCCGAAGCCGTGCCCGAACCCGTGCTGCTGCCCGTATCCATGTCCACCCCGTCAGAGATCGTTCCGGTCCGACCCGGTCCGTCACTCTATGCGGCGCGGGCGGGCCGTTGTGGGAGTGCTGTGAAGGTGTGAGCAGCCCGACAGCGGGGCCTGCAGTTGTTCGACGGCGGTCGACCCAAGGGCGGGACGGGCGGTTCGTGGGCGGCCCCGACGGTGTGTCACCGGAGGTCGACGTACAGCTCAAGTCGCTTATGGAAAGCGAGAGTTACCCGCCGGTAAAAAGTGTTCGAAGGCCTTTCGAGGTTGTCGGTGGCTCGACACACTGGGGGCATGACCCGCACTCTACGCGCGTGGAAGACCCGCGCTGCCGCCATCACCGCCGTCGCCCTGATGACCCTCGCTCCTGTCGCCGTCGCCACCGAGGCGCACGCCGACGTGAGCGGCACGGTGTGCCTGTCCGCGCTTCCGCCGGAGGCCACCGACACCCTTAACCTGATCGCCTCGGACGGTCCGTTCCCGTACTCGCAGGACGGCGTGGTGTTCCAGAACAGAGAGAGCGTCCTGCCCACCCAGTCGTACGGGTACTACCACGAGTACACCGTCATCACCCCGGGCGCCCGGACTCGCGGTACCCGCCGGATCATCACCGGTGAGGCCACCCAGGAGGACTACTACACCGGCGACCACTACGCGACGTTCTCCCTGATCGACCAGACCTGCTGACGTCCGCCGGCAGGTCCGTGGCCCCGGCGGGCGTCCCCGCCGGGGCCACGGACGCGGCACGCGGTTCGTCGAAGGCGGGCTACAGCTCGGACGACCCCCAGTCGCTCACCGTCAGCTCGTCCCCGACCCGCAGCGTGCCCGGGCGCAGCACCGAGAACTTGCTGCCGAACGCGACCCCGCCGGCCGCCGCCCGGCGGTAGCGTGCCAGGGTGCGCAGCGGCTCCGGGCCCGCCTTGGCGCCGGTGGACTGGTCCACCAGCGTCACCGAGCACCGGATCGCCAGCTTCGTGTAGCCCAACTCGGCGCCGCCGACGGTGAACCGGCGCAGCAGGTCCTCGGTGTGCGGCTCCGGCCAGCCGTCCACCACCAGGTTGGGGCGGAACCGCTCCACGGGCAGCGGCGCTCCGCCGGTGCGCTCGTTGAAGTCGTCCAGGCTGGAACGGGACAGCAGGTGCACCGCGCTGCTGTCGGCGAAGCCGGACGTCCCCGGGTTCAGCCCGTCGGTCACCCGGTCGTGCTCCGGCGGCACCCGGACCAGCCGGCTGGGAACGCCCAGCACCCGGGAGAGCCAGTCGGCCGCCTCGTCGCCCTGGTCGACGGCGAGGAAGGGTGCGCCGAACAACTCCACCTTGCGGCGCGGGCCCACGGTGTCCACGGAAAACGCCACCGGTTCCACCCCGGGGGCGGCGAGGGCCAGCCGCTCGCCCGGCTCCACCGTCGGACGGACGGTGGCCAGCAGTGCGTCGCGCCGCTGGGAACGGAACACGCCCCGCTCGTCCACCACCATGAAGGCCCGGTCGTGGGCCAGCCCGGCCGGGGTCAACTCCGCCTGCTCGACCCGCACTCCGGCACAGCCCTTCACCGGGTAGTACCGCAACTCCGTCACCGTGGCCATGCCGCCCCCGTACCCCCGCGGCCGCTCCGGACCGCTCCTGATCATTGCCCGTAGGGTAGTTGTCGGCCCGGTCGTCGAGCCGACGGCCCCCTGCGGCGGCGCGGTTGCTAGGGTCTGCGCATGGCACAGAGCAGCGCGAACCCCCCGGGACGACTCCGGCGCGACGCGCAGCGCAACCGGGACCTGCTGCTGGCCGCCGCCCGGGAGATGTTCTCCCGGCACGGCCTCGACGTTCCGCTGGACCAGATCGCCAAGGAGGCCGGCGTCGGCAACGCCACCCTCTACCGGAACTTCCCGACCCGCGAGGCGCTGGTCGCCGAGGTCTTCGCGGACGCCGGGGCCGGACTGGCCGCGGCCGGGCAGGAGGCGCTCGCCGCCGAGGACGCCTGGACCGGCCTGGAGCGCTACTTCGAGCGGATCTTCGAACTCGTCGCCGCCGACCGGGGCATCAACGACCTGGTCACCCGGGCCATCCCGACCGTCCCCGGCATGACCGAGATCAGCCGTGGGCACGCCGCCACCGTCGGCGCCCTGATCGCCCGCGCCCAGGAACAGGGCAGCATGCGGCGCGACGTGGTCACCATGGACCTGCTCTTCCTGCTCGGCCCGCTCTGCCGCGCTCTGCCCGCCGCCACCGAGCTGCGCCCCGACCTCTGGCGCCGCTACCTCGCCCTGCTGCTGGACGGCTTCCGCGCCCGGGCCACCCACCCGCTGCCGGTCCCGCCGGTCGGCGAGGAGCACCTGGACCGGATGTTCGCCGACCTGTGGGAGGCGCAGGCGCCGGAGGCCTGAGCTGCCCGGGGCCTCGTGGGCATCAGGGACGCGTACGGAACGCCGGGCGCCGCGTCAGAGCCGCGTCAACTGGCGGGATGCCGCGGGCGCCGCGCCGCTTTGCTGGGACGCGGCGCGGTTCGGGTTCGGCGACGCGCATTGGAGAAGGCAGTGCGGAGCGGCAGTGCGGAAAGGCGGGACGGCCCATGACGGACACGGGTGCGGACACCGGTACGGACGCGGGCCGGATCGTGGTCGGTGTCAGCGGCTCACTCGGCAGCCTCGCCGCCCTGCACCACGCGGTGGCCGAGGCCCGGCGCACGGACGCCGAGGTGCTCGTGGTGCTCTGCTGGACCCCGCCGGGCGAGGAGCTCGGGTACCGCCGCGCGGTCGGCCCGCCGGTGCTCGACGCGGGCCGCGACGCCGCCGTCGCCCGGCTGAGGCTGGCGCTCGACGAGGCCTTCGCCGGGTGCTACGCGGGGGTCCGGCTGCGTTGCCAGGCCGTGCGCGGGGAGGCCGGCCACACCCTGGTGCGCTGTGCGGACCGACCGGGCGACGTCCTGGTGCTCGGCGCGGGCCGGGCGCGGGGCCTCCTCTCCCGGCTGATCCGGCCGTCGATCACCGCCTACTGCGTCCGGCACGCCACCTGTCCGGTGCTCACCGTCCCGCGCCCGCCCCTCCAGCGGGACCTGGAGGCGCTGGAACGCGGGTACGGGTTCCGGGAGCTGGTCTCCGGCAACTGACCTGCCGTTCCAGGCCGTTGGCGAGCGATGCGAGTGCGGCGGCGGGCCAGGGCGGGAGCATCTCGCCCTCGCCCGCGAGCATGACCTCCTCCTCCCACCAGACGCGTCCGTCGAGCCGGTCCGTCAGCCAGCGGGCGAGCGACGGGGAATCGGCCCGTGAGGGATCCGTCTCGTCGTTGAGGTCGACCAGCAGGACGGGCGCGGTTGCGCGGTGGTGACCGGGGGCGGCACGGCGGTGCCGCCGGAGCCGTTCGACCAGGGCGTCCTCGTCCATGACGGCAAGGGTGCCGGCCGCCTGTGACAGTTCGACCCGTGGAGTCCCGCTACGCCGCAATCCCCGCCGCCCGGGCCAGCACGGCGGCGGTCCGGCGCCCGGCTGCCAGGGTGGCGGGGTCGGTGGCGGGCAGGCAGCGGTTGGCCTCGGGGCTGTAGGTGGTCATCACCACGCCGGCGTGGTCGGTGGGGAGTTCGAGAAGCTCGGACGCCGGTACGGCGGCGTGCAGTTGGTGGGTGAGCCGGCCGGGCACCACCTCGTCCTCCGTGCCGAGCACCAGCCAGATCGGGACCGGGGACGGGCCCTCGGCTAGGTGGTCGAGCGGTATGTCGCCGGTGGTGGCGGCCGGGCGTCCGTAGGCGGAGGCGATGCCGACGGCGGCGGTCGGGCGCAGGTCGGCCGGGGTGCCGGGGTGGGTGGCCACCGCGACGGCCTCACGGCCGCCGAGCGACCAGCCGGCCAGGACGAAGCGCTCCGGATCCCCGCCGTACGCGGCGGCGTTGCGGCGGGCGAAGGCGAGCGAGGCGAGCAGGTCGGCGCGGCCGCCGTCCTCCCGGTCGGGGCGCCAGTCCGGGACGAACACCAACAGGCCCAGTCCGGTGGCCTCCTGGGCGAGCGTGTGCAGCACGTCGCGCTCGTCGGGGCCGGAGCCGTGCCAGAGCAGTACGACCGGTGCGGGCCCGCCGGCGGTGGTGGTCGGCCGGTGGACGTCCAGCAGCCGCCCGTCCGCGTAGGGGACGGCCTGCGGTCGGGTGCTCGTCATGCCGGGTTCGCCTCCGGTTCGGTGGATGATCACGGAACTGGTACTGTACTTCCTGTCGCGAGGGAGATGATCTCTCGTCAGGCGTCAGTGGTGCTACCAGAGCACGTCCTACTTTCAGTAGGAAGAGTCCGTGCGACCCGGGCCTGGCGCTCCATGATCGGACGGGGTCCGGTGCCTTGAAGGGTGCCGGGCCCCGTCCGCGTTTCCAGGCCGCCGGAAGACGACCTCAGGAGGGCTGGCGGTCGGAGCCCAGTTCTCGGGAGATCCGCAGGCCGGCCTGGGCGACGACCGGGCCGAGGGCGCGGACCCGGGCGGCGGTCATCCGGGAGGTGAGGCCGGAGACGGACAGGGCCGCCGTCACCTCGCCGGTGTGGTCGAAGATCGGCGCGGCCACGCACCGCACCTCGGGCTCGTTCTCCCGGTCGTCGATCGAGTAGCCGCGGGCGCGGATCCGGGCCAGGTCGGCGCGCAGCCGGGTCTCGTCCGAGATGGTCCAGGCGGTGACCGGGCGCAGTCCGGCCGCGACCACCTCGGTGACCGCCTCCTCGGGCAGCCAGGCGAGGATCGCCTTTCCGGTGGCGGTGCAGTAGGCGGGCGCCCGGCTGCCGACCCGGGAGGCCATCCGGACGTTGGCCTCGTCCTGTCGCGACCCTGGCCGTCGGCGCGACCCTCGCGGTGCTGCTGACCAGGGTCGGCCGCTGGCCGCGGCTGGTGCTGACCACGGCGGCAACGGCCGCCTGGGCGGCGCCCGCGATGACCGGCTCGACGGTGTGGAGCTTCCTGTTCGACACCAACCTCGGGCTGGTCAACCACGCCCTGGAGGGGCTCGGGCTGAGCGGCTTCCACGAGTTCAACTGGTTCTACGACAAGTGGACGGCGTTCCTGATCGTCGGCGCGGTGGTGGTCTGGCACTCCTACCCGTTCGTGATGGTGACCCTCTACGCGGGCATCCGCGCCATCCCGGAGGAGACTGTTCTTCGTCGCGGTGCAGCGGAAGCTGGTGTCCGGCCTGGCGGGCGCGGTCAAGGACTGACGACCGGCGGTCGGACACGTCGGGGCGCGAATCCAGGACACGGAGCCGACGACCCCTACCCCTCGGACTCCCGCGCCGTGCGCAGCCGTCCGGCGACCTCGTTCAGGCGGCCGCCGCCGACTCCTCGGGCGGGACGGCGACCAGGACGAACTCCGCCCCGGCGTCGTCCCGGACGAGCGCCGCGCGGCCGAAGGGCGTCGGCCCCGGGCCGGTGCGGACGGTGCCGCCGAGGGCGCGCAGGGCGGCGGTGGCGCGGTCGGTGTCGGCCGTCCCGAAGTGGACTCGCCAGCCGGGGGTGGTCCCGGACGGGTCGGCGGGGCCGATGCTGCACGCGGGCAGGCCGGTGACCCGGGCGAGGGTGTGGCCCGCCCGGGGGCGGTCGTAGCCGTAGCCGAAGACCCGGTGGTAGAAGGCGCGGGCGGCGTCCGGGTCGGGGGAGAGGTGCTCGTTCCAGGTGAGGGTGCCGGGCTCGTTCACCAGCCCGGCGCCGTCGACGGCGCCGCCTTGCCAGAGGCCCAAGGGCGCGCCGAGCGGGTCGACGGCGAGCGCGGCGCGGCCCTGGTCGGGCACCTCGTACGGCTCGCGGGCGATCCGGCCGCCGGCGGCGCGGACGGCGACCGCGGTGCGCGGCAGATCGCGGGAGGCGAGGCAGGTGGTCCAGGCGGCGGGCGGCGGGGGTGCGGGGCCGGCCGTGGCGGTCCGCGGCGCGGACGTGATCGCGGCGACCTGGGCGCCGTGCCGGGTGGCGACCGCCTCGGCGGGGCCGGTCGGGACGAACTGCCAGCCGAACAGCGCGCCGTAGAAGCGCTCAGCCCGGGCGAGGTCCGGGGTGGTCAGGACGGTCCAGCAGGGGACGCCCTCGTGGTACCTGCCCGCTTTCGGCATGCCGCCTCCTGGTCGACCCCCACTCCGTCAGCCTCGGCTCCCGGCGGGTGGGCGGCAAGCGGACGGTTCAGGCGACCCCGCGCGGGCGGAACTGGATGCTGATCCGCGGGCCGACCGGGCGGGCGGTCTTCGGGACGGCGTGCTCCCAGGTGCGCTGGCAGGAGCCGCCCATCACCACGAGGTCCCCGTGTCCGAGCGGTCGGCGGACGACGGCCGCGCCGCCGGAGCGCGGTCGCAGGGCGAGGACGCGCGGTTCGCCGACGGAGAGGATCGCCACCATGGTGTTCTCGCGGGCGCCGCGCCCGATCCGGTCGCCGTGCCAGGCGACGCTGTCCCGGCCGTCCCGGTAGTAGCAGAGCCCGAGGGTGCGGAAGGGCTCGCCCAGCTCGGCCGCGTAGTGCCGGCTGAGCGCCGCACGGGCCTCGCCGAGGACGGGGTGCGGCGGTTCGGCGTCGGCGGGGTAGGAGGCGAGCAGCCGGGGGACGTCGACCGTCCGCTCGTACATCTCGCGCTGTTCGGCCCGCCAGGGCACGGTCGCGACCAGCTGTTCGAACAGCTGGTCCGCCCCGCGCAGCCAGCCGGGCAGCACGTCCAGCCAGGCGCCGTCGCCGAGCACCAGGCGCTGCACGCCGTCGAGCGGGCCGAGCCGGAGGTCGGCGGCTTCTTCGAACAGCGAGGGCTGGAGGTGGACGGTGTCGTGCATGGGTCCAGCCTACGCCGTGAATCGAACAGATGCTCGAACATGGGGGCGGGTAAAAGATGGGCGCTAGCCTGCCGATATGGCGGTCAACGGGTTCGGCGTCACCGAGTTCCAACTCTTCCTGCTGCGTCGGATGGCCGACTACCACCCCGAGCTGGTCGAGGAGGCCGTACGGCGGCTCGGCGCCACCCGCGCCTCGATGCGGGAGGCGAACAAGCGCTGGCAGGCGATGGTCCGGTCGCCCCGCTTCCCGCGCGGCGCCGCCCGGTACGCCGCCGTGCTCGGGCCGGCCGAGGCGAGCCGGCCGCGCCGGATCGGGGACCTCGCCTGCACGGCGCGGCAGTGGGCGCTGCCGCTCTGGCCCGAACTGCGCTTCGAGGTGCTGCTCGGCCCTGCGGAGATCGGCGCGCCCGTGCTGAACGAGTGGCTGGTCCGGGCGGACGGCGCCCCGCCGCCCGTGCTGCGTACCGCCGCCGACCTGGCGCCGTGGAACTGCGTGGTGGGCGACGTGGGGACGGCGTTCCCGGGGGCGGTACCGCGCGAGGGGAGTGCGCCGACCCGCTTCCGGCTGGACTTCGCGGCTCCCGGCGCCGACGGGCGGGTGCGCTGCTGGACGGCCGACTTCACCTGGGGGCTGCTCCAGGAGGTCCGGGAGGCTGGTCCGGGAGGCTGAGGGACGATCACCCAGCTTCCGAGTGTTTCAAGGCAATATTCAGTGAATGCCTTTGATTTGCAGGCTCAGGCGCGACCATGGCAATATAAACGCAGACACTGAATGAGTTTGGCATCGGAAAGTGAAGGATCATGTCGGGCGACGCGCGCGTCATCGTCGGAGTAAGCGGTTCACTGCACAGCCTCACCGCCCTGCACCGGGCGGCGGAGGAGGCCCGGGCCCGGCGGGCCGTGCTGGTCCCGGTGCTCGCCTGGACCCCGGTCGGCGGCGAGCGCAGCTACCGCGCCCGCCCCTGCCCGCCGTTGCTCCGCGCCTGGCAGGACGCCGCCGAGGCCCGGCTGGAGAGCGCGCTCGGCCAGGCCTTCGGCGGCCTGCCGATCGGCCTGCCCGTGCAGCCGCTGGTCATGCGCGGCGAGGCCGGGCCGGTGCTGACCGCCATGGCCGACCGCCCCGATGACCTGCTGGTGATCAGCGCCGGGCGGCACGGCTCGATGCGCGGACGGCTGCGCCGCCTGCTGCGCGGCTCGGTCGCCCGCTACTGCCTGGACCACGCCCGTGGCGGCGTGCTGGTCGTCCCGCCGTCCGACCTCCACGAGGACCTGCGTGCCCTGCACCGCGACGGCATCGACCTGCGGGAGCTCATCGCGGCCTGACGGTCCGCCAACTGGTCCGTCAACTGGTCCGTCAACTCCGATGGACGGTAAGGCCACCGACCACCGTGCGGACCGGCCGCAGCTCCCGGAGCTCCTCCACCGGGCAGCTCAGCGGGTCGACGGGCCACAGCGTCAGGTCGGCGAGCGCGCCCGGGCGCAGGCTGCCGCGCTCGGCGCTCTCCCCGGTCAGTCGGGCGGCGGCGACGGTGTGCAGTGCGACCGCCTCGTCCCGCCCGATCGCGTGCTCGGCGCCGACCACCCCGGCCGTGGTGCCGCGGGTGGTCATGCCCCACACCGACACCATCGCGCCGTACGGGCCGACCGGGAAGTCCGAGCCGGCCGAGAGCTGCGCTCCCTCGTCCAGCCACTCCCGCAGCGGGAAGAGCGCGGCGGTGCGCTCCTCGCCCCAGGCCCGCTGCTGGGTGAGCGCGCCGTCGTGCAGCAGCGGGTGCTGCACCGTCACCGGGATGCCGAGCGCGATCGCCCGCGCCCGCTGGTCGGCCCGGGCCAGTCCGCCGTGCTCGACCACGAGGGTGCCCGGCGGCAGACCGGGGCGGCCCTTCAGCACCTGCTCGAAGACGTCCAGCAGCACGCGCAGCCCGCGGTCACCCCAGGCGTGCACGCCCGCCCGCCAGCCGCGCTCGACCACCCGGTCCACCGCGGCGAACAGCTGCTCCGGTTCCCAGAGCAGCCGCCCGTGGTAGCAGGGCTGCCCCTGGTACGGCTCCTCCAGCGCGCCCGCCTCGAAGCCGCCGTCGATACCGAACTTGACGCCCCAGAGGCGCAGTCGGGCATCGTCCCGGCCCTCCGTGCGCCACCGGTCCATCCGGTCCAGCAGTGCGTCCACCTGCTCGGGGGTGCGCGCCGCGAAGCCGGAGACCAGGGCTCGGACCCGGACGGCGAGCGCGCCCTCGGCCCGTGCCGCGTCCAGTACGTCGAGGTCCTCGACCGGCACCAGACAGTCGCGCACGGTGCCGATCCCGGTGGCGGCGTAGTCGGCGGAGGCCGCCCGCAGGCCCTCGATCCGCTCGGCGAGGGTCGGGCGTGGCAGCACCCGCTCGACCAGCTCGGTCGCCCGGTTGATCAGCCGGCCGGTGAGCCGACCGTGCTCGTCGCGTTCGATCACCCCGCCGGACGGCGCCTCGGTGGACCCGTCGATCCCGGCCAGCCGCAGCGCGGCCGAGTTGAGCACCATGTTGTACGCGCCGCGGCGCACCAGCACCGGGTGGTCGGCGGTGGCGCCGTCCAGTTCCCCGGTGGTCGGCATCCGCTGTTCGGCGAGCAGCACCTCCTGCCAGTTCACCGTGGTGAGGATCCACTCCCCGACCGGGGTGCGGGCGGCGCGCTCGCGGATGAGCTCCAGGAACCCGGCGAGGTCCCGGGCCTCGTGCACCGGGACGCCGTGAACGCTGTGTCCGGCCAGGATCAGATGGGTGTGGGTGTCGTCGAAGGCGGGCAGCACGGTCGCCGACGGGGCGTCCACCACCTCCGTGCCCGGCCCGATCAGCGCGTCCAGGCCGTCGGGCTCGGCGGCGAGGGCGGTGATCCGGCCGTCGGTCACGGCGACCGCCCGCTGCGGCGGCTCGCCCGGGGCGAGGGTGTGCACGGCGGCGGCGCGGATCAGCAGGTCGGCTGGGGTGGTCATGGCAGCTCCTGGGGGTGCGACAGTCCGGTGACCTTCTCGACGAACCGCAGGCTCGGTCCGGCGAGCAGCCCGTGCACCTCCGTGAACACGGCGCGGGCCGGGACGGCGTTCCAGTTAGCGGGCAGCAGCGGTTCGGGCAGCCCGGGGTCGAGGTACGGCAGCCGGCGCCACTGGGTGAGCATCGGTACGTAGTCCCGGAAGGCCTCGGCCGGGTCGATCCGCGCCCGCCCGCGCAACTCCTCGGCGAGCGGGCGCCAGGCGTCGGTGAAGGCCGCGTACTGCGCCTCGATCGCCGGGAGGTCCCACCAACTCGCCACCGCCGTGCGGAGTTCGGCGAAGCCGGCGTACTCGGCGGAGAGGAAGAGGTGCACGTAGGCGCTCAGGCCCAGGCGTTCCAGCAGCAGCCGGGCGTCCGGCAGCAGCCGGGCGGGGGCCAGCCAGACCCCGGGGGCGGCGTTGCCGAAGCCGAGCCAGCTGAGCCGGGAGCGCAGCTGGTGGCGGTGGGCGCGTTCGGACTCGGGCACCGAGAAGACCGCCATCACCCAGCCGTCGGCGAGCTCGGCGGGCTCCAGACTGTGGAAGATCCGGCGGTCGCCCTCGTCGAAGACCGGGGCCATCGCGGGGGAGAGCCGGTAGCCGGTGCCGGCGCGGCGCTCCTGGAGCAGGGTGCCGGCCTTCTTCAGCCGGGAGGTGGCCGAGCGGACGGCCGGGGCGTCGACGTCCAGCTCGGCCATCAGCGCGATCAGGTCGGCGATCGATATCCAGCCGCCGAGGCGGCGGACGAACTCGCCGTAGACGGTGTGGATCAGGGAGCTGGGCCGGGCCGTGCTCTCCGGCATGTGCGGACCCTCCTCCCCGACGGCTGGTGGTGATCATAGCGGGGCGGCTCTACGCGTAGGCGCCGGAGAGCAGGTGCCCGGCGCCCGGAGCGACGGCGGGCAGGCCGAGCGCCCGCAGCAGCTGGTGGGTGGTGCAGATCGCGGCCGAGACCACCGGCTTGCCGAGTTGCTGCTCGGTCTCCTCGACGGCGGACAGCGAGGGCATCTGCACGCAGGCGGAGAGCACCACGGCGTCGGCCCCGCCGTGCGAGAGGCCCTTGGCGATCGCGGGCAGCCGGGCCGGGTCGTGGGCCGCCACGTCCAGGTTGTCGGCGATCTCCAGGGCGGCGTGGTCGAGCACCTCGATGCCCTCCTGGGCGAGGTAGTCGACCACCGTCCGGGCCAGCGGCCGCAGGTAGGGGGTGACCATCGCGACCTTCTTCGCGCCGAGCGTCCGCAGGCCGGCCACCAGGGCCCCGGCGCTGGTGACCACGGGTGCGGGCGCGCCGTTCTCGACCGTACGGCGGTGCAGCCGCTGTTCGGCCTCGCGGTGGTAGCCGGGGCCGGTGGCCATCACCGCGACCAGGCACGCGTAGCCGATCACGTCGACCCGGGCGTCCGAGAGCTCGGCGGCGCAGCGGTCGGACTCGGCGTCCATGGCGCGCAGTTGCTCGGGGGTGACCCTGGTCATCCGCATCCGGCTGGAGTGGAAGGTGAACCGTTCGGGGGCGACCGCCTCGCGGGCCCGCAGCAGGGCGGGGACCTCGGTCTCCATGGTGACGTTGGAGCTCGGGACGATCTGGCCGATCCGGTAGGTGGTCATCTGCACCGGACTCCTCTCGGCGGGTGTCGATGCGGCGGGCGTTGGTCCGACGGGTGTCGATTCGGCGTGTGTCGATTCGCGGGTGTCGATGCGGCGGGCCTTGCTTCAGCGGGCGTCGATCACGGGGTTGGCGAGGGTGCCGATCCGTTCGATGGTGGCCTCCACCAGGTCGCCAGGCTGCAGGAACTGCGGCGGGACCATCCCGGCGCCCACCCCCGAGGGGGAGCCGGTGGCGATCACGTCCCCGGGCTCCAGGGTCATGCCGGCGGAGATGTCGGCGATCAGCCGGGCGATGCCGAACAGCATGTGGCGGGTGTTGGAGTTCTGCCGCAGCTCGCCGTTGACCCGCAGCGAGAGGTCGAGCCGCTGCGGGTCGGGGATCTCGTCGGCGGTGACCACGACCGGGCCGAACGGCGCGTAGCTGTCCTGGCCCTTGGAGAAGAACCACTGGCCGGAGCGGCGCTGGTCGCGGGCGCTGACGTCGTTGACGATGCTGTAGCCGAACACGTGTCGCCAGGCGTCCTGTTCGCTCACCCGGCGGGCGGGTTCGCCGATGACGACGGCGAGTTCGCACTCCCAGTCGAGCTGCTTGGTGAGGTCGGCGTTGTGCAGGATCGGCTGGCCGTGGCCGGTGACGGCGGTGGCGGGCTTGCCGAACAGCACCGGACGGTCGGGGAGTTCGCGGTCGGTGTCCAGACTGCGGTGCGACTCGTCCACGTGCTCCACGTAGTTGAGGCCGACGCCGACGATCTTTCCCGGGCGCAGCGGGGCGCGCAGCGACACCTCGGCGAGCGGCCGGGTGTCCGGCGCGTCGCCGAGCAGCTGCCGGGCGGTGCTCAGAGCGGGTTTGCCGGCCCGGATCAACTCCAGCACGCTTCCGGGGAGTTGCACTCCGGCGGCAGAGGCGAGGGCGGTCAGATCGGCGACCCGGTCGGCACCGATCCGGGCGCCCAGGCGGGGGGTTTCGTCGCCGTCGATGCAGTAGGTGAGCAGGTGCATGGTTCCAGGGCTCCTGTTACGGGTTGGTGGTGGGCTGGTGCCCGTCGTGGTCCGGATAGGGCTCCTCGCGGTAGAGGCCGAGCGAGTGCATCACCGGGAAGTCGTTGAAGGAGAACAGGCAGGCGTCCTCGCCCTGGTCGAGGTTCGCGTGCTCGTGCCAGGCCCAGGACGGCACCACGAAGATGTCGCCCTGCTGCCACTCGAAGCGCTGCCCGGCGATCACCGAGACGCCGCGCCCCTTGGCCGCCGTGTAGACGACCGAACCGGTGTGCCGGTGGGCCCGGGTGGCCTGGCCGGGGCGCAGCAGCTGCAGGTGGGCGGCCATGGTGGGCATCACCGGGCCGCCGGTGACCGGGTTGGTGTACTCCATGATCACGCCGTCGTACGGGGATCCCTCGGTGGCGCGGGCGAGTTGGCACAGCGCGTGGTAGCTGGGTTCCCAGGGCCAGCCGAGCAGCGGGGAGTACGGGCGGGTCCACTTCTCGGTGCCGTACGGGAGCAGGTTGCCGCCGTAGCTGAGCAGCGAGGAGTTCGTCACCGGGCCGGGACGCTGGTAGAGCTCGGGGTGGACCTCGTAGAAGTTGGCGTCGAGGGTGTTGACCAGCGGGATGTCCAGGCCGTCCTGCCAGATCACCGGGTGGTCCTCGGCCTCGTTGCCGTGCTCGTGCCAGGTGTTGTTGGGGGTGATCGCGAAGTCGCGCGGACCGACCTTGAGCTTCTGCCCGTCCACGACCGTCCAGGCGCCGGCGCCCTCGTGGACGAAGCGCAGCGCGGAGGCCTGGTGACGGTGGGCGGTCATCGCCTCGCCGGGGCCCATGATCTGCAGGCCGGTGTACAACAGGCCGACGGCGGCGCTGAGTTCGCGTCGGCCGGGATTGACCAGCATGACCACCCGGCGGCCCGCGTCGTCGGCCTTCACCAGCGGGAGCGCCTTGCGGACCAGCGGACGCAGGTCGGCGTAGCGCCACAGCACGGGGACGGACTTCGGCTGCGGGTACCAGGGTTCGATCTCGTTCGCCACCGTCCACAGGGCGCCGGCCTCGTGCTTGGCCAACTCCTCGTAGTAGGCGAGAAGTTCGGGGCTGTCGTTGACGCGGGCCCGGCCGATCCGTTCGTCGTCGTAGCTGTTCTCGCTGGTCATGCCTCCTCCTCGGGGAGCACCAGGGGCCGCAGTGGGCGGTCGTTCACGTGCAGTTGGAACACGTCGAAGCGGTTGTAGTGGCCGACGATGTCGTGCATCTGCTTGGGCTGGACGCACCGGCCGAGGTCGATCTCGGCGTAGACGATGCCCTCCTCGTCGACCAGCGACTCGGTGACCGCCCGGCCGTCCGGGCCGAAGATCCCGGAGAGCGCGTTGCGCGGGCGGCCGAGCTGCTTGCGGACCTGCTGGTCCTCCCCGGCGATCAGGTCGACCATCTCCGGCGAGATCGTCGAGCAGGAGACCACGGTGAACAGCTTGCCCTCGAAGCAGTGGGCGGCGGCGCGCAGTGCGATCGCCTCGGCCATGTCGTAGTCCTCGGGGGCCACCGGCAGGGCGATGTAGCTGGCGGCGTGGACGAGTTCGCCCTGCGCGAGGAGGGTGAAGCGGGCCAGGGTGTTGGTGTTCTCCCCGCAGGCGAGCGCGCCGAGCGGGCCGACGGCCGTGCGGTGCACCCGCAGCGAGCTGCCGTCGCCCGGCGTCCAGGTCAGCTTCTCGGCCCAGGTCGGCACCAACTTGCGGTGCACGCCGAGCAGTTCGCCGTCCGATCCGATGACCAGCAGGGTGTTGTACAGCACCCCGAGGCTGTGCCGGCCTCGCTCGTTGACGCCGATCACCAGCACCACGCCGGCCTGCCGGGCGGCGGCGCGCAGGGTGTCGACGTACGGCCCGGGGACGTCCACGGCGGCGCGGTACAGCCGCTCGTACCAGGGCGAGCCCTGCACCGGGGTCATCGTCCAGTTCCAGTACGGGTAGCCGGGCACGAAGACCTCGGGGAAGACCACCAGTCCGGCGCCGTGCCGGGCCGCCTCCTGGATCAGGGCGACGGCCTTGTCCACGGTCGCGGCCGGGTCGAGGTAGACCGGGGCGGCCTGCACGGCTGCGGCGGTGAAGCGGGGCAGGTCCAGCATGGTCACTCCTTCGGCGGGGCGGTCGGCAGCCAGCGGCGGTGGACGGGCGGGGCGGGTTCGCTCAGCAGGTGCAGCCGGGGGGCGACCCGGTCGGCGCCGGGGCCCGGCGGTCTGCGGCGGCCGGCCAGCCAGGGTTCGGGCCAGTGGGCGCCGGGGCCGGTGTAGTCCTGGTCGGCCGCGGCGTGCAGGGTCCAGAACGGGTCGTGCAGCTGGGCCCGGCCGATCGCGACCAGATCGGCACGGCCGGCCAGCAGGACGGAGTTGGCGTCGTCGTGGCCGGAGATCGCGCCGACCGCGACGGTCGGCAGGCCGGTGGAGGTGCGGATCAGCTCGGCGAAGGGCGTCTGGTAGCCGCGCCCGTACGGCGGCCGCTGGTGCGCCACCACCTCGCCGGTGGAGACGTCCACCGCGTCCGCCCCGGCCTCGGCGAGGGCCTGGCAGATCGCCACCGCCGCGGTCTCGGTGGTGCCGCCGGGCGCCCAGTCGGCGGCCGAGATCCGCACCAGCAGCGGCCGCCCGGCGGGCCAGACTGCGCGCACGGCGGCCAGTACCTCCAGCGGGAACAGCAGTCGGTGGGCGAGCGGGCCGCCGTAGTGGTCGGTGCGGCGGTTGGTGAGCGGGGAGAGGAAGGAGGAGAGCAGGTGCCCGTGGCCGAACTGCAGCTCCAGCACGTCGAAACCGGCCCGGGCGGCGCGCTCCGCGGAGGCGGCGAAGTCGGCGGCCACGGCGGCCAGTTGGACTTGGTTGGCCTCGTGCGGGGTCGGGCTACCGGGGCCCCAGGGCAGGGGCGAGGGGGCGAGCAGCGGCCAGCCCTCGGCGAGCGGGTGGCCGATGCCGTCCGGTCCGGGCGCGGCGGTGGCGCCCCGGCGGCCGGCGTGGGTGAGCTGGATGCCGACCGGGGTGTCGCTCACCGCTCGCACCGAGTCCAGGAGGTCGGTCCAGGCGGCCTCCTGGCCGTCGGTCCACAGCCCGGGGCAGCGGTCGGTGGCCCGGCCCTCGGGGCTGACGGCCGTCATCCCGGCGATCACCAGCCCGGCGCCGCCGAGCGCGTGGGCGGTCAGCTGGGCCCGGTCGAAGGCACTGGGCAGTGCGTCGGGCGAGGTGAAGGTGGCGAGCGGCGGGACGACGATCCGGTTGCGCAGCTCCAGGGCGCCCAGCTTCAGCGGGCGGAACATCGGAGGCGCCCCGGACGAGCCGCCGACGGCGGTCTCCACGGCGGCCGTGAACTCCGGGTCGCGGGCGCGCAGACCACCGTAGGTGACCCGACGGCTGCGGGTGAGGAGGTTGAAGGCGAACTGGTCGACGCCCAGGCCGGTACGGCGGCCGACCGTCTCGAACCACTCCAGGCTGGCCTGGGCGGCCCGCTGGGTGGACTCCACCACCGGCCGCCGCTCGGCCTCGTAGGCCGCCAAGGCGGCGTCCAGGGCGGGCTGTTCACTCAGTCCGGCGGCCAGGGCGAGGGCGTCCTCCAGGGCCAGCTTGGTGCCCGAACCGATCGAGAAGTGTGCGGAGTGCGCGGCGTCGCCGAGCAGGACGAGGTTGCGGTGGCGCCAACTGGCGTTGCGCACCGTGGTGAAGCGGATCCACCGGGAGGCGTTGGGGATCAGCCGGTGGCCGTCCAGGTGCCCGGCGAGCAGCTCCGCGCAGCGCCGCACGCTCGCGGTGTCGCTCTCGCCACGTGCCAACTCGCGTGCGGCGAGGGCCTCGAAGCCCGCGCGGCGCCAGGCGCCCTCGGCGATCTCGACGATGAAGGTCGAGCGGGTGGCGCTGTACGGGTAGGCGTGCACCTGGAGGGTGCCGAAGTCGAACTCCTCGACGATGAAGGTGAAGGCCTCGAAGACCCGGTCGGTGGCGAGCCAGATGTAGCGGCAGTTCCGCTCGTCCAGCTCGGTGCGGAAGGCGTCCGGGTGAGCTGTCCGGGTGCCGGAGTGGATGCCGTCGGCGGCCACCACCAGGTCGTACTCGGCGGTGAGCCGGTCGACCGGCGGGGCGGGCGTGCGGTAGCGCACGTCCACCGCCAGTTCGGCGCAGCGCTGTTGCAGGACGGCGCGCAGCCGGTTGCGGTCGAGGGCGGCGAAACCGTGCCCGCCGCTGGTGCGGACCTGGCCGGCGTAGCGGATGTCGATGTCGCTCCAGCGGGCGAACTCGGCGCTGATCGCGGCGAAGACCTTCGGGTCGGCCCGGGCGATGCCGTCCAGGGTCTCGTCGGAGAACACCACGCCGAATCCGAACTCGTGCTCCCGGGCGTCGCGTTCGTAGACGGTGATCTCCCGCTCGGTGGCCAACTGCTTGGCCAGGGCGGCGAAGTAGAGCCCGCCCGGACCGGCGCCGATCACCGCGATCCGCTGCGGTCCGGGGAATGCGCGGGGTGGCGCCGTCATGCGACCACCTCCGGCTGCTGGGGGCCGGCCTCCGCGAGTGCCCGGCGGACCGGTGCGGGCCAGGGCTCGGCCCCCTTGGCCTGCGGCGCGGCGTGCACCACCGACATCCGGCCGATGGCGGCCAGACCCGTCGGGCCGTGCACCTCGAAGGCGTAGTGCAGCGAGGAGCCGCCGACCCGGACCACTCGCAGCTCGGTGCGGACCACGTCCCCGAACCAGAGCCGCTCGCGGTAGTCGGCCTCGAAGTGCACCCGGGGGATCCGCCCGAACAGCTCGGCCAGCCCGAGCCGGCGCAGCAGCGCCGCCTCGGCGGCCTCGGCCCAGCGCTGCACGGCGGAGAAGTGGTAGTGCCCGGCGGCGTCGGTGTCCGACCACTCGACCCGGCGCTCGACGGTGATGGCGGCGGGGAGCGGAGCCTGTTGCGCGTCCTGCGGCGTGTTCCGGGTCGCGTTCTGCGACGCGGTGCGGGGCAGGTCCTTGGTCACGTCCTTGGTCACGTCCCGGGTCAGGTCCTTGGTCACGGCGGCCCTTCTGCGCAGCTCGGCGCGGAGCAGCTTGCCGGTCGCGGTGCGCGGCAGCTCGGGGACGAACTCGACGGCACGCGGGTACTTGTACGGCGCGATGGTGCGCTTGACGTGCTCCTGGAGCTCCTTGACCGTCTCCGCGCCGGCCGAAGCGCCCTCGCGCAGCACCACGTACGCCTTGACCACCGTGCCGCGCCGCTCGTCCGGGGCGGCCACCACGGCGCAGTCGGCGACGGCGGGGTGGGCGGCGAGCGCCTGTTCCACCTCGGGGCCGGCGATGTTGTAGCCGGCGGAGACGATCATGTCGTCGTTGCGGGCCTGGTACCAGAAGTAGCCGTCGCGGTCGCGCAGGTAGGTGTCGCCGGTGAGGTTCCAGCCGTTGCGGACGTAGTCGCGCTGGCGCTCGTCGTCCAGGTAGCGGCAGCCGGTCGGGCCCTTCACGGCGAGCAGTCCGGGCTCGCCGTCCGGCACCGGGTTGCCCTGCGCGTCCAGTATCGCCGCCCGGTAGCCGGGGACGGGACGGCCGGTGGAGCCCGGGCGGATGTCGGCGTCGGCGGCCGAGATGAACACGTGCAGCAGCTCGGTGGCGCCGATGCCGTCGATCAGGCGCCGGCCGGTGGCGGTGTGGAAGTCCTTCCAGACGGTGGCGGGCAGCGGCTCGCCGGCCGACACGCAGCGCCGGACGCCTTCCAGCCGGTCGGCCAGCCCGGTGGCCAGGATCGCCCGGTAGGCCGTCGGCGCGGTGAACAGCACGCTCACGCCGTGGCTCCGGGCCTGCTCGGCGAGCTGCTCGGGCGTGGCCTGCTCCAGCAGCAGGCTGGCGGCGCCGGCCCGCAGGGGGAAGACCAGCAGGCCGCCGAGGCCGAAGGTGAAGCCGAGCGGCGGGGTGCCGGCGAAGAGGTCGTCGGGGGTGGGGCGGAGCACGTGGCGGGAGAAGGTGTCGGCGTTGGCCAGGACGTCCCGGTGGAAGTGCAGGGTGGCCTTGGGGCGGCCGGTGGTGCCGGAGGTGAAGGCGATCAGCGCGACGTCGTCGGCGGCGGTCGGTACGGCGGTGAAGCCGGGGCACTGGTTCGCGGAGCGGGTGGTGAGGTCCTCGGGGCCGGGGCCGCCGAAGGGGAGTATCCGCAGGTCGGGGGCGTGTGCCCGGTCGAGCTCGGCGAGGAAGCGGTGGTCGCACAGGGCGAGGGTGGGGCGGGCGATCCGGACCAGTTCGGTCAGCTCGGCCGCGCGCAGCAGCGGCATGGTGGTGACCGCCACCCCGCCGGCCTTCAGCACGCCGAGCCAACAGGCGGCCAGCCAGGGGGTGTTGGGTCCGCGCAGCAGGACGCGGTTGCCGGGGACCAGCTCCAGTTCCTCGGTGAGCAGGCGGGCGATCCGGTCGGCGTGGTCGCGCAGTTCGCCGTAGCTCCACCGGTCGGTGGGAGTGAGCAGGCAGCGGCGTTCGGGTCCGAGGCGGGCGATGGTGTCGTCGAGCAGTGCGGCCGCGCAGTTCAGACGGTCAGGGTAGGCCAACTCCGGAAGTTCGAAGAGGAGTTCGGGCCACTGCTCGAAGGGCGGGAGATGGTCGCGGCAGAACGTGTCCACATGCGCTGAGGGGGAGAGCTCCATGGGCGGGCACCTCATCGTGCGAGCGGGAGTGAAGCCAGTATGGCGTGCTGGTGACGCCAGTCAAGGGAGCGATACATGCATTCGGGCGACGGGGCGTGCGGTGCGCCAGGGCAAACGGAACACCCCGCGGGCCGGTGCGGCCTGCGGGGCGGGAGGGGTATTCCTGGCGGTTCTGGCGGTTCCTGCCGTTCTGGCGGTTCTGGTACTCGGGGCGGTCGGGGTGCTCAGGGCGCGGTGGCGTGGAAGACGGCGTCCGGGGTGCGGCCCTGTTCGGCCTGCTGGGCGCGCTCGGCGAGCAGTCGGGCGAACGGGGTGAGGCCGGGCAGTGCGACCGTCGCCCCCGGGCCGGAGTAGTGCACGTACAGCAAGACCGAGTCGACCCGCACCAGTGTCTCCGCCGTCGACCCGCCCCGGGTGCGGGCGGCGCTCCGGTCGCTTATCGACGGCACCGTCGCCACGGTGGCGTCGCCCCGGGCGTCGAGCAGGTCGAGCCTGGTGTCGAAGGCCCGTCCGGCCGCTTCGGCGGAGGTGAAGGTGACCACGGTGAACTGCACCGACGGGAGCGGAGTGGTGCTGAACGTCACGGTGGCGTAGGCAAGTTGCTGGTCGCAGGCGCCCGGGAGCAGGCAGGGCACGTCCGGCCCGCTGCTGGCCCCGGAGCGCGGCCCGCTCGCCACCTGCCAGCCGCTCGGCATCGCCGTCAGATCCGGCAGTACGCCCTGCGCCTGCGCGGGGTCTCGGACGGTCCGCGCGGCGTGGGCGAAATCGGGCCCGGTGGGTTGCAGCAGCGGGCGCGAGCCGAGGTGGATCCCGAGTGCGACCAGCGCGGCGATCAGCACCAGGGCCAGGGCGACGACGAGGGCGGTGTTGCTGCGCCGGGCGGCCAGGGCCCGGGCACCGGCGGCGGCCGGGTCGACCCGGAGCTGGACGGTGGACGGATTCCTGGGCTCGGCCCGGAGCTGGACGGTGGACTGCTCTTCGGGGCCGACCCGGAGTTGGACGGTGGACCGGTCTTCGGGACCGACCCGCAGGTGAACGGTGGTCGGGTCGGGTTCTGGGTCCGTCCGGAGCTGGACGGTGGTCGGGTCGGCCGGTCCGCCGAGCTCGGTGGTGGTCAGGTACTGCGCGAACCCCGGGTCGGTGGCCAGCAGTTGGGCGACGGCTGCGGTCAGTTCGCCCCGTGCCCGCGGATCGGCCGGGCCCGCCTCGATCGCCGCAAGGGCTCGCGCCCCCTCCGGCATCAGCTGCAGCCGGGCCCGTACCACCTCGGCCACCGCCCGGTCCGGCCCGGCCGTGCCCCGAGTCAGCCGTACCAGCGCCCCCACCACGCGTGGTGCCCGCTCCCGGCCGTCCCCCATGGCAACTCCCCCCGCCGCATGAGTCCTTGACACCAGGCTCCCGGACCGGCGGCCACCGCACACCCCCGCCGAACCGAACGGAGACGCAACTGCAACCGGGTGCGGACGTGACAGAGTCCGGCGGTCACCAGGAGACGCACCGGCCCCACCCGTCACGGGCCGGCCGTGCACTGGGAGACCGGTTCCGCCATCACCGCCACCGGCAGGGCCGGGTTGGCGGCCGCCGCCGCGGTGGTGCGGGGGTCCACGGAGGCCAGGCAGGTGGCCAGGACCGTGGGGAGGCGTTGGGGTGGGCGGCGACGGCGCGCAGGGCCTTGACGGGGGTGGGCGGCGTCGCGACGATCCGGTCGAGCACCGAGCCGGGGGCGTGCGGGTCGCGGCCACGGCGGGGGTCACCACGGACCCGAACGCATTCGAGGAGAGATGAGTGCTACGAGCGCACCACCATGGACTAGACCATTTTCGACATCAACGATTGACAGGGTGGCCGCGGCGAGGTGGAATGCGCCGCCGCCCGGCGGTCTCCGAGCCTTCCCGGGAGCCGTCTTCGGGCAGCTCGAGGTGGGAGGGTGGTGGTGCGCACCACGGACCCGGGCCCGCACGCCAGGACGAACTCCCCTCGATGATCCGAACGGCCGTACGGTAGCGGGCGGTTCAATGCCGCCGATTCCGCCGTCGGGGTCAATTCCCGACGTGGACCTGCCGAAAAGGGAGATGATGTCATGACGCCGTTCGGAGGAGCCATCATGCCCGAACTGTGGCTGCCCGGTGCCGAGGTCCACGACCTCGGCGACCACGCGCCGACCGACCACCAGTACCCGCCGAAGGCCATCGCCCACATCACCTGGGACCGCAACGCCACCGCTGACGCACCGCAGGACTGGTGCTCCTTCGAGGACCTGGTCGGGTACTTCACCGGCGCCGGTGCCGGCGACGCCCCGCACCTGGTCTGGGACCCGTTCAGCGGACGCGCCGCCCAGCTGTTCCCCGCCGACTCCCGCTCGAAGAGCCTGCTCAGCCCCTCCCAGAGCCCGACCCGCACCAACCGGGCCGGGCGGGTGGTGATCCAGATCGAAGCGGTCTTCTTCCCGTACTGCCGCCACCAGGGCACCGTCTACGCGCAGTTGGTCGACACCCCGTGTGCGGGCTGGGACCGGATCCACGCCTGGGTCTCCTCCTGGGGCGTGCCCGACGCGTGGCCGATGGGGCGGCCGACCGACTTCTCCTCGCACCGTGACGAGCACGTGTGGGAGACGAGCGGCGGCTGGTACGCGCACGCCCACGTGCCGTTCAACGACCACACCGACCCCGGGTCCTGGCCCGCCTTCCTCGGCGGCTCCGGCTCCCCGTCCTCCCCGCCGCCGCCCGGGGAGTCCGTCCCGGCCCGGTACCAGGTCACCCTCAACGGCCTGGCGTACGGCTACGGCGCCCAGGGCTACCAGGTCACCACCGTCGGCCGAGCGCTGGTCGCGGGCGGCTTCGGCTCCCACTACCGGTCCGGGCCCGGGCCGACCTGGACCGACGCGGACACCGAGAACTACGCGGACTACCAGGCGAGCCTGGGTTACTCCGGACAGGCCGCGGACGGGGTGCCGGGCGAGGACTCGCTGCGCCGACTGCTCGGCTACCTGCCCGGGCCGCGCACGGTCTCGCTTGCCCACGTCGTCGCGGCGGCGCGCAGCGACCCGGGGGCCGAGCAGGGGCACCGGACGTACGGGGCCGAGGTGGCCATCGTCGAACAGGCGCTGGCGGACGAGGGGTTGCTCGAACAGCGCTGGGTGGACGGCTCGTACGGCAGCCTCACGGTCACGGCGTACGCGGGCTGGCAGCGGCGGTGCGGGTACACGGCGGGGGCCGCGGACGGGATACCGGGGCGGGACTCGCTGCACCGGCTGGGCGCGGCGCAGGGGTTCGATGTGACGGACTGAACCGGGGGGCGGACGGTGCCGGGGCAGGGGAGTTGGGGAGGAGGCCGGGGTACTTCCGGGGGAGTTCGTCGGGCGCGGCGACGCGCGGGCGCGTACTCGCCCGGGAGTATGCGAGGTTACTTCCCCTGGCAGATGACCGGTGAGGGGCGGACGGGAGAGTCTGGGCGCGTCGTCGTGACCCCGGCTTGAAGGAGGTACCCGTGCGCTCGTCCAGCCCGTCCAGCCCGTCCAGCTCGTCCACCGGGGCCGTCACGGCGCCCGGGGCGGCCCCCGGCGCGGGGCGGCGGTCCGCCGGCCGCCGCCTGTCGCCGGGGGCGCGCAAGCGCCTGGTGGCCCTGCACGTCGTCGTCTCGGTGAGCTGGCTGGCGCTGATGCTCTGCCTGCTCACCCTGGCGGTGACGGCCCTGACCACCGACGACGGCGACCGGCTGAGAACGGCCTACCGGGCGATGGGCATGCTGGGAGACGCGCTGGTCCTGCCGCTGAGCCTGCTCACCTTCCTGAGCGGGGTGGCGCTGGGGCTCGGCACATCCTGGGGCCTGTTCCGGTACTACTGGGTGAGCACCAAGTTCTGGCTGACGCTCGGGGCGATGGCGGCCTCGGTCTTCGCCCTCACCGCCCGCTTGCACGACGCGGTCCGGGTGGCGGACACGCACCCGACCGGGCCGATCCCGGTCGCGGACCTCGGGTTCGTCCGGTACAACACGGTGATCGTCCCGGCCGTAGCGCTCTCGCTCTACCTGTTCAACGTCATCCTGTCGGTGTACAAGCCCTGGGGCCGCCGCAAGGCCGCGGAGCGGCGCGCGGTCCGAATACCCTCGGCGGGGCGGTGACGGCGCTCCGGGCGCTCCGGGTGCGGTCGGCGGCGCGGGCGCCGGGAATGCCCGTGTGGCAGGCGGGTGTTGTCCACCCACGTGACCACCGCTACGCCCAGGACCAGGCTCTCCGTCCTCGACCGCTCCCGGACCAGGCGGGGCGAGGAGCCGGCGCAGGCGCTGCGGAACACGGTGGCCTTCGCCCGGGAGGCAGAGCGGCTGGGCTATCACCGCTTCTGGGTCTCGGAGCACCATGGTGTGCCCGGGGTGGCCGGATCGGCACCGACGGTGCTCGCCGCGGCGGTCGCGGCGGCCACCTCCCGGATCCGGGTCGGCACCGGCGGGGTGATGCTGCCCAACCACCGTCCCATGGTGGTGGCAGAGCAGTTCGGGGTGCTGGCGGCGCTGTTCCCGGGCCGGATCGACATGGGCCTCGGCCGCTCGGTGGGCTTCACGGACGGCGTCCGGCGGGCGCTGGGGCGGGAGAAGGACGCCGCGGACGACTTCGGCGGCCAGTTGACGGAGCTGCTCGGCTACTTCGACGGCTCGCAGCAGGTCCACCGCGACGTCCACGCCCGCCCGGCCGAGGGCCTGCACGTGCCGGCCTTCGTCCTGGCCACCGGCGCCGGCGCCGACCTCGCTGCGGAGGCCGGGCTGCCGCTGGTCATCGCCGCCGCGCGCGGGGAGGAGCGGATGCTCGCCGCGATCGACGACTACCGCAGCCGCTTCCGCCCCTCGGCACAGGCCGCCGAGCCGTACGTGGTGGTTTCGGGCACGGTCGCGGTGGCCGAGACCGAGGAGCGGGCGCGCGAACTGCTCGTCCCGGAGGCCTGGGCCGGCGCGTACTCCCGCACCCACGGGGAGTTTCCGCCGCTGGCTCCGGCCGCCGAGATCCGGGCACGGGCGATGACCGCACGCGAGCGGGCCGCGTTCGAGCAGTCGCTCAAGGGCCACATCGCGGGCACCCCCGAGCAGGCCGCCGCCGAGCTGGCCGCCCTGGTGGAGCGCAGCGGCGCGGACGAGTTCCTGGTCGCGACCAGCACCTACGACCGCACCGCGCTGCTCGACTCCTACCGGCTGCTCGCCGAGGCCGTCGGCCAGGCTTGGCCGATTTCTGAGCAGGCGTGATGACCTGCTACTGTTCATCACGTCGAGAGGAAATGATCTTCCGAAGCGGGGATCGGATCCTTCGAACATGCGTCAGCGGTGCTACCAGAGCACGTCCCACTTTCAGTGGGAAGAGTCCGTGCGACCCGGGCCTGGCGCTCCACCCGAAGGGGCCCGTTCCGTCCAGCGGAACGGGCCCCTTCGTCATGCCTGCCCGCGGATTCCTGCCCGTCGCAGCTTCCCGCAGCTTCCCGCACCTCCCCGCACCTTCCCGTGCCTGCCCGCGCTTCCCCGCCCCGTCACGGTCGTCCGCTGAGTTGTCGACGGGCCCGTGCCTCTTATCGCATTTTCGGCCTCGAAACCCTGGGCCTCCCGTCGGTATCGGCCAAGGTCCCGCAGCAGGTAGCGGGTGCACGACGCTCCGTAGCGGCGGGCCTGCCAGCGGCTTTGCCCCACCGGCAGGCTTGACGCCCTGTCATACCTTGGCCGGAACTCGCTGAAGATGGTGTGAATATGCCATTGGAATGTTCGTCATACGGAATCCGGCAGTAGCCTTCCGTGTCGAACCTGCCACTGCTGGTGGCGACCCGGCCGGAGCCGCGCTGCGCCCGGCCACCCAGACCCCCTCGAAGGAGCCGGTGTGCCGGGTATCGACGAATGCCTCTCCGGAGCGATGGCGATCGCCGGAGCCCGCTCGGCGAGCCTGGTCGACTGGAGCAGCGGACTCGCCCTCGGCAGCCTAGGCGACAGTCCGGTAGGTGAGCACGAGACCGCGGCCGCCGAGACAACCGACCTGGTGCGCGCAGCCGTTGAGAGCCAGACCTTCACCGTGGCCGAGGACCGGCACTCCCCGCTGGAGGACATCATCGTCACCGCCGGCCGCAGCTACCACCTGATCCGCTTCATCGACACCGCCTTCGACAGCCGGCTCGTCCTGCACCTCTGGCTCGACCGCCAGTCGGGCAACCTCGCCGTCGCCCGCTTCCGGCTCCAGGCCCTCGCCGAGGACCTGGTGCTCGGGTGAGCACCGGGCCCGCACCGACCGCCGCATTCCGGCCACCCGCCCGCGCGGACCACTCGCGAACGGCCCGCCGGGCGACCCCGCGCCGGACCCGCCGGCGGTGGCCCGCATGACCGCCGCCCCGCCCCTGGCGCAACCGGTCGGCCGGGCCGAGCCCGCCGCACCGCGGACCCCCGGCGAGGCCGTCGCCCTGCTCGCCGCCCGCCGGGCCACCGGTGCCCTGCACGGCCCGCTGGGCGTCCTGCACCTGGTCGACGGCCAGGTGGCCGCCGCCGAGTCCTCCCGCGCGCCCGGCCTGGCCGACCTGCTCACCGGTTGCGGGCGGATCGCCCCCGAGGCGTGGGCCGAGCTCCTGCACCGCCACGGCCCCCAGGGGCGGCTCGCCGAGGTGCTGGTCGAACGGCAGCTGCTCACCCGGGGCGAACTCGAACTCGGCCACCTGGGCACGCTGTTCGACGCCGCCTACTTCGTCCTCGCCGACCCGGCCGGCGGCACCTGGCGGTTCGAGTCCGACGCCCGGCACTGGCTCGGCACGGTGGCGCTGGTCGACCCGGCGCGGTTGGGCCGCGAGGTCGAGCGCCGACGCCGACTCCTCGACGGGATCTGGCCCTGGCCGCAGCTCGACACCGCCCCCGTCCGTCCGGTCGAGCACAGCCGCCGCCCCTCGCACCGCCCGCCCGGCCGACGCCGGCGCGAACTGCTCGACCACGCCGACGGCCGAAGAACCCCGGCGGACCTGGCCCGGCTGCTCGGCCGCTCCGGCTTCGGCGTGACGGCGGACGTGCGCCGCCTGGCCGCCGCCGGTCTGCTCGACGCCCCGCGGCACGCGGCGCCGACCGCCGTACCCCCGGCCACGGCGCCCGGACGACCGGGCGGCGGCCTGCACCGCAGGGTCCCCGGCGCCACCCTCCGCAGCACCCCGGCCCCCGGCTTCTCGGCCCCCGGCACCCCGGACCCAGCCGCTGCGGGCGCCGCCGCCCCCACCGCCCCCACCCGCTCCGATCGACCGCCCACCACGGCAGCGGCCCACCCGCTGACCGTCCCCGACCCGGACATCGCGCTGCTGACCCGGGTCCGAGACCTTCTGGAGGCCCGACTTTGAGCCACTCTCCGCCCGCGACCCCGTCGTACCGGCCATGAGGCGGGCGCTCAAGCAGCGTGTCGGAAGGAGACAACTGATCGCCTTGGAGACCGAGCTGCTCGCCGAACTCCGCGCCGTCAAACGCCGCGTCCCGCACCTCGCGGGCGGCCTGGTGGCCAGCGTGGACGGCCTGCTGGTCGCGCACGACACCCACGGGGCCGAGCCCTCCGGCCTGGCCGCGATGACGGCGGCCTCGCTCTCGCTCGCCCAGCGGCTCGCCGACACCACCGGCCAGGGCGAGTTCCGCGAGTCGGTGGTGCGCGGCGAGCACGGCTACGTCGCCACCTACGCGGCCGGCGGCAGCTGCGTGCTGACCCTGCTGGCGCACCCGGACGTCAACGTCGGCCGGCTCCACCTGGAGGCCCGCCGCTGCGCCCGGCGCATCGCCGAGCTGCTCAACGACGCCCTGACGCCCAAGGACCCGCGCGACCCGGGCTGACCAGCCGCCCGACACCGCCGACCGAACACCCCTGATCGACCCACCGCCAACCAGAACCACCCAACAGGAGCTGAACAGAATGACCGACGCAGCAGGCGCACTCAAGCAGGCCATGACCTCCATCGAGGGCGCCATCGGCGCGGCCCTGGTGGACTACAACAGCGGCATGGCGCTCGCCACCCTCGACGGCCCCGGCGGCCTGGACCTCAACGTGGCGGCGGCCGGGAACACCGACGTGGTGCGCGCCAAGATGCGGACCATGGACATGCTCGGCCTGCAGGACGGCATCGAGGACATCCTGATCACGCTGACCAGCCAGTACCACCTGATCCGTCCGCTCGGCGGCCGCACCGGCAAGGGCCTGTTCCTCTACCTCGCGCTGGACAAGAGCCGCGCCAACCTGGCCATGGCCCGCCACCAGCTCACCAGGGTCGAGGCCGACCTGGAGGTCTGACCGGCACCGGCCCGCGAAGGACTTTGCGGACGAGGCCCCCCGGACGAGGCCCTCGGAAGAAGCCCCGGAAGAAGCCCCGGCGGCGGCTCACGCCCCGCCGGGCTCCGTCCACCGCACCTCCCCGCCCGGCAGCCCCGCACACACCGCCCCCTCCGGGGTCAGCACGCTCCACGGTGCGACCAGCGCGTGCGGCGGTACGGACAGCGCACCGCCCTCCGCGAAGCCCAGCTCCAGGCCGCCGGCCGGGGTGACCCGGGCGGCGCCGACTGTCCGTCCGACCAGCGCCAGCAGGGAGGGGGTCGGCCGGACGGTCAGCGCCGGGAAGAAGTGCTCGACCTCCGACGGCGCGGCGAAGGACGGCGCCGCGAAGCGGAATTCGTGTGCCACCCGTACGGTCACCGGCCCGTCGAGCCGCAGGGCGAGCCCGCCTCCGCCGTTGACCGCCTCGACCCGCCGACCGGTCAGCACCTCAGTGATCGCGTTCTGCATGCCCCCAGTCTTCACCCGCCGGACGGTCCCCAACCGCCTGCCCGCCCACCAGCTCGGCCGGCCCGGCCGACCGCTCCCGGGCGGCCAGCGCGGCCGCCACCCGGTCCCAGGACGGCCCCCGCAGCAGCGCCCGCGCCTCGGTCGGCGCGCAGAGCCGCCACTCCACCAGCTCATGCTCCTGCAGCGCGATCGAGCCGAGCAGTTCCTCCGACACCGTGCCGCCGTCGTACAGGTACACCAGGACGGCGGTGTCCCGGCCGGTGGCCGGATTCGCGCCGGGACCGGCCGCCGCCCCGGGCTGCCAGTCCAGCGCCAGCAGCCGTCCGGGCTCGACCTCCCAGCCAAGCTCCTCGCGGATCTCCCGGCGCGCCGCCGTCCGGGGCGTCTCCCGGTCCGCCTCGACCCCGCCGCCCGGCAGCGTCCAGTACTGCTCGTCCGGATCGGACCACGGCCGCAGCCGTACCAGCAGCACCCTCCCGCCGGCGTCCGTGAACAGGGCCCGCGCCTTCGCCCGGATCCGCGGCCGGGTCGCGTAGTAGGTGTCCCGGTCCATCGGCGGCTCCAGTGGCTCCAGCGGCTCCGGTGGCTCCGGCGGCTGCGCGCCGGTCGGGCCCGTCCCGGTCGCCGCCCCCAGGCCCGGCGCGGCGGCCAGCCCGGTGTACTCGGGCACCGGTCCGTCGGCGGCCAGCTCGTACAGGGTGTGCCCGACCGGCCGGCTGTCCTCCAGCTCCAGCGGCCCGGCCGTGCGCGGCGCCCGCAGACAGGCCGTCACGCGGCGGGACAGCCGGGGCGGCAGGGCGTGCGCCGCCTCCTCCGCAGTCAGCCACACCCACCCGCCGACCTCCGCCGCGTCCGGCCGGATCGCCGCCACCTGCTCCGCCGTCAGCGGCTCACCCCAGTACAGGTACGCCACGATCGGCGGGCGGCTCGGGGAGAGCGCCCAGTCGACACACGCCAAGGGCCCCAGCTGCGGCGTGAACCCCAGCTCCTCGGCGATCTCCCGCGCCGCCGTCTCCCGCGGAGAGCGGTCGGCGGGCTCCCACCCGCCGCCCGGGACCGCCACCGGGTGCTTCCGGTCGTACGGCTGCCGCACCACCATCACCCGCCCCTGCCCGTCCGGGAACAGCACCCCGGCCGCCGCCAGAATCCCCCGTCCCGCCCTGTCCGACGTCTCCACCCCGGCTCCTTCCACCACATCGCTCCCCGGGGACGACACCCCCGCAGACCCGATGGTTCCCGCGCCGACCCTGTGCCGATCACCACCGGGTGACGTGCCGTCACACGGTGTACATGCCCAGCCGCTGCGACCGCGGCACCCGGCCGCATGCCGTCACCCCAGCTCCGCGAGGGCCCGGGCCGTTGCCCGGGCCATCTGGTCGTCGTGCCGTCCGCTGGAGCCGCGCAGCCGGGCGGCGCCCTCGGCGGCGGCCAGGGCGAGCAGGCCCGGGAGCAGGTCGGTGCTGCGGGCGGCGACCCAGCGGGTGCCCTGGGTGGCCATCCACCACAGGTCGGCGCCCAGGCCCGGTGGGGCTTCGGCGGGTTCGGCGGCGGGTGGCGGGCCGAGGGGGTGGCCGGCCGTGGTGAGCAGTGCGTGGAAGCGCCGGGCGATCAGGTGGTGGCCCTCGGCGCTGGGGTGGAGGCGGTCGACGCTCAGCAGTCCCCGTCGGGCGCACCAGGGCAGGTCGGCGATGTGGAGGTGGATCGCCCGGTGCCGCGCGGTGAGGGCGTGCACCACGGTGTTGACCGCCCGCATCCGTCGGGCCAGCGGCCGGGCGAGCGGTGAGGGGAGCCGGAGCAGCATGCCGGGGTCGGGCAGGCAGGCGGTCAGCAACACCGCGCCCGCGCCGGAGAGTTCGCCCAGAGTGGCGTCCAGTTCCATGGTGGTGCGCCGGATGTCGAAGCCGGTCCGCAGGGTGTCGTTGCCGCCGACCAGGACCGCCGCCAACTGGGGCCGGCGGGCCAGTGCCGCCGGGAGCTGGCGTTCCGACAGGTCGGCGGTCAGCGCCCCGCTGCACGCCAGGTTGGTGAACTCGACCGTCCGGCCCTCGGGCGCCAGCGATCGGGCGAGGAGCGCGGCCCAGCCGCGCCACCGGGCGTCGACCTGGTCCCCGACCCCTTCCGTCAGCGAGTCCCCGAGCGCGACGAAGCGCAGCAGCTCGCGGGCCGCCGGCCGTTCCTCCGCCGGCCCCTCCTCAGCGGGCCGTTCCTCCGCCGTCCGGTCAGGCCAGGCGTCCAGCACGCTCATTCCGAACCCCTTCCGCCGCAGCAGGATCGGACACCTTCGCCGCGCCGCAGCTCCGCACCCCGTGCGCCGCCAGGAAGGCCTCCACCGCCGTCGGCCAGCCGTACCGCTCGGCCTGAGCCCGGGCGGCGGCCCGCCGTGCCTCCTCCGGCCGGGCCAGCAACTGCCCTACGGCGCGGGCGAATCCGGCCCCGGTGTCGGCGGCGGCCACCCCGGCGGGTCCGATCAGTCCGGGCAGCGCGGAGGAGCGGCTGACCGCGACCGGTGTTCCGCAGGCCAGCGCCTCCATCGCGGCCAGCCCGAAGGTCTCCACCGGCCCGGGCGCCAGCACCACGTCCGCACTGCCCAGCAGCCCGGCCAGCTCCGCACGCCCGTCGAGGTGGCCGAGGAAGCGCACCGGCTGCCGCAGCCGCGCGGCCCGGGAGGCCAGCCGCGGCCGCAGTGGACCGGTCCCGGCCACCACCAGGACGGCGGGCAGCCCGCGCGCCCGCAGCCGGGCCAGCGCCTCGATCGCGCGCTCGGGCCGTTTCTCCGGGGACAGCCGTGAGCAGAGGACGAGCAGTACGTCCTTTGGCGCCGCGTAGCGGGCCCGCTGCGCCGCGCGGGCGACGGCGGGCAGCGGCCGCATCGCGGTCAGGTCCACCCCGAGCGGGGCCCGGACCAGGTTGGGCACGCCGATCCGGCGGAACTCCGCGGCCGCCCAGTCGGTGGTGCAGAGCACCGAGTCGTAGGCGCGGGCGGTGGCGGCGTTGAGCCGGTCGGCGGCCGCGACGGCGAGCGGGCCGGGCACACCCCAGGTGCGCAGCACCCCGGTGGCGCTCTCGTGCGAGACCATCACCGAGCGCACGCCGTGCCGCCGGGCCCAACTTCCCGTCCAGCGCAGGGTCGTGCGGTCGGACACCTCGAGCCGGTCGGGGCTGAGCCGGGTGAGTTCGGCGGCCACCGCGCGCCGGTCGGTGAGCAGCCGGTAGCCGCCGCCGGCCGGCAGTTCCGGGCCGGGCAGGGTGATCACCAGGCCCTGTTCGGTCTCCTCCGTGGAACGCCGCTCGCCGGGCACGATCAGCACCGGCCGGTGCCCGGCGGCCCGGTACCCGGCGCCCAGGTGGCGCAGAGCGGTGCGCAGGCCGCCGGAGACCGGGGTGACGAAGTTGGCGAGCCGCACGATCGTCAAAGGTCCGGTACGGGGGGACTGGGATGTCATGCCGACAACTCCTCCGGCAGCTCCTCGGGCAGCTCCGACGGCAGGACCGGGACCACGGGCTCGGCCGGAGCCGCCCCCACCACCGGAGGAAGGGAGGCGGGCAGGCCACCGTGCTCGGCCAGCACCTCGGCGTAGTGCCGCAGCAGGAGGTCCCCGACCGCCTCCCAGGTCCGGGCGGTCACCTCGGAGCGCCCCGCCTGCCCGTACGCGGCGCGCCGGGCCGGTTCGGCGGCCAGCGCGGCCACCGCCCGGGCGACCGCCGCGCCGTCCCGGGGCGGCACCAGCAGTCCGGTGCGGTGGTGGGCGACCAGGTCGAGCGGGCCGCCGGCCGCCGGACCGATCACCGGCACGCCGCTGGCCATCGCCTCCTGGATGGTCTGGCAGAAGGTCTCCAGCGGGCCGGTGTGCACGAACACGTCCAGGGTGGCGAAACAGCGGGCCAGTTCCTCCCCGGTGCGGCGGCCGAGGAACACCGCGCCGGGCATGGACGCCCTCAGCCCGGGCGCCGACGGCCCGTCCCCGACCACCACCACCCGCACCCCGGGCAGGGCGGAGGCGGCCGCCAGCAGGTCGACGCGCTTCTCGGGGGCCAGCCGTCCGACGTACCCGACCAGCACCTCCCCGCCCGGGGCGAGCGCCCGGTGCAGCGCCTCGTCGCGGTGGCGCGGGTGGAAACGCACGGAGTCGACCCCGCGCGGCCACAACTGCACCCGGGGCACCCCGTGCGCGGTCAGGTCCTGTGCGGCCGGGGTGGACGGCGCCAGGGTGCGGGCGGCGGCCCGGTGCACGGCCCGGATCCGCCGCCAGGCCGCGGCCTCCCCGAGGCCCCGCCCGGCGCGGTAGGCGTGGGCGTACCCGGCGAGGTCGGTCTGGTACACGGCGACGGCGGGCACCTTGAGCCGGGCGGCGACCTGCATCCCGCGTGCCCCGAGCACGAACGGGCTGGCCAGGTGGACGATGTCCGGCCGGTGCCCGGCGAGCGCGGCCGTCAGCTGCCGGCTCGGCAGCGCGATCCGCACCTGCGGGTAGCCCGGAAGCGGCATCGAGGGGATGTGTACCACGGGGATCCGCTCCGCCTCGGCCCCGGAGCCGAAGCTCCGGGACGGGCACTGGGCGCCACGGGCCGGGGCGGGGGTGACGACGAGGGGCCGGTGGCCCCGGCGGACCAGGTGCTCGGCCGTCCGCAGCACGCTGTGGGCGACTCCGTTGACCTCGGGCGGGAAGGATTCGGTGACGATGGCGACGCGCATGCCCGTGTTGTGTCCGCGCCCGGCGTGCACCCGGCCAAAGGGATCTGTCGTACAAGCGAACGCGGGTCGGCGATTTGCACCACCGACCCGCGCATCGAGCGCTGTCCGAACCTCAGGACGATCCGGCCGTCTCCTTGAGCTCCGCGTACGGCGCGAGCTTGCGGATCGACTCGATGCTCTTCAGGCAGTCGTCCTTGCTCTCCTGCGGGTCGCCGGTCACCACGATGGACCCGTTGCTCGCCTTGAGCCGGAACCGGTGCATCCCGCTCTCGTCCTTGTACAGCTCGAATTTTCCAGCCATGCCAGTCGACACCTCTCGCTCGGGTAACCCCCTCGCACCGCACGGTAGGTCCAACCTCGTTGCGCCGCCCGCCGGGTGAGGCATCCGAGTCAGCGGGCCCCTGACCACCTGAGCCGTTCGGGTCAGGTGCTCGCGAACCCGGCGCACATCCGGTGCACATCCGGCCGGGGGCAGTCCACCCCGTTGTGTGGTAACGCCGCCCGGTCGCCTCCCGGGCCTTGTCGAGCGACCGGGCGACACGGTGCACGAAGAAGGCCTGGGCCTCACCGCGAACGGTGAGGCTCAGGCCTTCTTCCTGCGTGCCGCAATCGCGGGCCGTCAGCCGGTAGCCGTGAGGACGTCCAGGAATCGGGCGTGGTCGACCGAGACCGAGATCCGCGTCCGGGTGCCGGCCGCCGGACGTGCACCCCAGGCGCCGCGCTCGCGGTACACCTCGACCTCGCGGAACGCGCAGACGGATTCGTCGAGGGCCACGGCCGCCGCGAGCGGGTCGTGAAAGGCCTTGCCGGCGCGGCGCTTGGCCAGGTAGACCCCCATGCCCTCCCGCACGAGCGCCATCCCGGGTGTGAGTCGCCGCGCCGACAGGGCGGCGTGCATCGCGCCGTCGTAGACGACGCCGTGGCAGACGTTCTTCGAGACGAGCACCCGCTCACCGACGTGGGGCGATTCCAGCAGCTTCAACGCGGCGGCCGGAGCGCCGTTGAAGTTGAACGTCGGGCAGGTCTCGCGTCCCTCGAATTTGGGGAGACGGTGTTCGGGCGGGACGACGGAGTCGCCGGCGAAGCCGCCCTGCGCGACCCAGCGGGCGATGCGCACGTCCGGTTCCCGCTCCAGGAGCACGCCGGGATTCTTCGGCGGCGCCCCCGTGAGCAGCGTCGCGTCCCCGCTGGAGAAGGCGTCCCGCAGCAGCTGCCAGGCCTCGGCATCGGGTTCGCGAGCCGGAACCTTGCCAAGCCATCGGCGGTGGAAGCCCGACACCGGCTTCACGTCGGCGCCGGGCCGGTGCGCGCCGACCGGCGCGCTCACCCCGAGGCGCCCGAGCAGGTGCTTGACGATGCCGACCTGCTCATCCGATCCGGGCATGACCGTCACGGCCACCAGGCGTGCCCACGGATGGGTCGCGAGGGCGCACAGGGTGAAGACGTCGTCGGGGTCTCCGGTCTCCATATCGAACACGATCGGGATTGCCATGCCCGCGACCGTACCGATCCGACGGTGCGTCACCAACGGAATATCGGCGCATCGAACCAGCCCGGCAGCTCCGGTACGCCGCGCGTCTGGTCACCGCCCGTGGCGTGGCCGTGCCGGCCGGCACGGCCACGTGACGTTCAGCGCTCCCGCAGGCCCGGGGCGACCTCGCGCAGCCGCATCGCGCTGATCGCGCCCGCGCGCACCAGGACCGGCACCTCGCCGGTGACGTCGACGATCGAGGACGGCACCGCGGCTTCGGTGGGCCCGCCGTCCAGGTAGACGGCGACAGCGTCGCCGAGCATGCCCTGGGCGGAGCCGCAGTCCTGCGGGGACGGCTTACCGGTCAGGTTCGCGCTGGAGACAGCCAGCGGGCCGGTCGCCCTGAGCAGGTCGAGGGCGACCGCGTGGTCGGGCATGCGCACGGCGACCGTTCCCGAGGTGTCGCCGAGGTCCCAGGCGAGCGACGGCTTGTGGCGGGCGACCACGGTCAGCCCGCCCGGCCAGAACGCGGCCACCAACTCCCGCGCGACCTGCGGCAGGTCGTCCACCAGGGCGTCCAGATCGGCCAAGGAGCCGACCAGCACCGGAGAGGGCATGTTCCGTCCGCGTCCCTTGGCCTCCAGCAGCCGGGCGACGGCCGCCGGTGCGAAGGCGTCGGCTCCGATGCCGTACACGGTGTCGGTGGGCAGGACGACCAGTTCACCGCGCCGTACCGCCGCCACCGCCTCGCGCAGACCCGCGGCACGCTCCGCTGGCTTCGAGCAGTTGAAAGCAGACATCCATCCTCCATCCTGGCCGACCCGATCCCGCGGCCCTTGCCGGACGGGCGTCGCCAGAAGGTTATCGTTGCGCCGCTCGGCCTGGTCCCCGGCGATGGCCCGGACGCGATGCGGCGCACGACCTGCGCGCGGCGCCGGGCCTGTTCACTACAGACCGGCATCCACAGAACGCGTGTCGGGCCGCTCGGCCTGGTCCCCGGCGGTCCGCGGCGGCGGCCGGGCGCCGTGGGGGCGTGTGCACTCGGCAGACGCGGGAGTTCGCCACTCAGCCGCGTGTGGCGTCGGGTTCGGCCAGGCGCAGCGCGGTCTCCTCCAGCCCGGTGCTGTGGGAACCCTTCACCAGCACCACGTCGCCGGGCTTCAGGTACGCCAGCAGCAGGTCGAGGGCGGCGTCGCGGTCGGGGACCAGCGTGGCGTTGACGCCGCCTTCGGCAGCCGTGGCGTGGACCAGGGCGGCATCCTGGTCGCCGACCGCGATCAGGTGGTGGATGCCGCTGTCGGCGACGAGCCGGCCGAGCCGCGCGTGGTGGTCCCCGGACTGCGCGCCGAGTTCGCGCATCTCGCCCAGCACCGCGACCGTCCTTCGCCCACCGGCGATGGCGGTCAGTGCCGCGAGGGCGGCGGCCATGGATTCCGGGTTGGCGTTGAACGCGTCGTCGATGACCGTCACGCCGTCGGGGCGGTCAGTGATGTCCATCCGGCCGGGCGTCAGCTGCCGGGCGCCGGCCAGCGCGTCGGCGGTCTGCCGCAGGCCGGCGCCCAGTCCGACGGCCACCGCGGCGGCTGCGGTGGCGTTGGAGACGTGGTGGGCGCCGTGCAGCCCCAGCTTCACGGGGGCGCTCTGGCCGCGGTACGTGAGGGTGAACGACGGCCGGCCTGCGGCGTCCAGTTCGATGCCGCAGGCGCGGACGTCCCCGGTCTTGATGCCGAAGGTCAGGACGGGCGCGACGGTGCGGGGGGCCATCGACATGACGTAGGGGTCGTCGGCGTTGAGCACCGCCAGGCCGTCGGCGGGCAGGGCCTCGACGAGTTCGCCCTTCGCGGCGGCGATCGACTCCTTCCCGCCGCCGAACTCGCCCACGTGCGCGGTCCCGACGTTCAGCACCAGGCCGACCTTCGGCGGGACGATCCCCGTCAGGTACTTGATGTGCCCGGCACCGCGCGCTCCCATCTCCAGCACCAGCAGGCGGGTGTCCTCGTCCGCCCGGAAGACGGTCAGCGGCAGGCCGATCTCGCCGTTGTACGACAGCGGGGTTGCCACCGTGGTGTCGATGGTCTCCAGCACTTGGGCCAGCAGATCCTTGGTGCTGGTCTTTCCGGCCGAGCCGGTCAGCCCGATCACGGTCGGTGCCTTCAGCCGGTCGAGCACCGCGCGGGCCAGCGCGCCCATCGCGTCCTGGACGTCCGCCACCACGATCGCCGGCACCCCGACCGGCCGGGCCGCCAGCACGCCCGTCGCCCCGGCGCGGACAGCGGCCTCGGCGAACCGGTGCCCGTCCGTGTGCTCGCCCGGCAGCGCGATGAACAGCGCTCCCGGCTCCACCAGCCGCGAGTCGATGACCCCGGGCCGGTCCACCACCGCGACCGGATCGACGGCGTCGTGCAGGGCGCCCCCGACGGCCTGGGCGATCTCGTGCAGGGTCATGGGGACCACGTTGGGCTCCGATCCGTCGGCACGTCCCCGCCCCTCGTTTCGGGCCAGGGGGTGCGTTCGACGCTAACGGCTGCCCCGCACAGCGTGCGTGAGTCACCGGTTCGTGTCGCCGAGGGTCGCGCCGAGGCCCACGAGCGGCATCAGGTGCGCGGCGTCGGTCGCCACTGGAAGTGTGCGGGCGGCCGGGTGAGGGACGGCGTGCACGGATGGTGAGCGGGGAAAACATGGCGGTCTTGGAACCGGATGCCTGGAGGATCCCCGAATGAGAGCCCAATCCGTCCCGCGTCGCAGCGCCGTGGTGCGTTCCGCCGTTCTGCTGCTGCTGACGACCTCGACGGCGGCCTGCGCGGCCGGCCCCGATGCGGAGACGTACCGGATCGCGCCGGACAACGCCAACGCCGACATCGGTGACCTCGAACTGCGCGACGTACGACTGGTCGCGGGCCCCGGCGGTAGCGGGTCCGCCACGCTGGCGGCGTACATCCTCAACCCGGGCGCGGAACCCGACACCCTGACGGCGGTCAGCCTGGCGGGCGCCGGCAGTGCACCGGCGGGGGGAGGTGGGGCGGGCATCACCCTCCCGCCCGGGGAGCCGGTCCTGGTGGGAGCACCGGGGCAACCCGAGGTGCAGGTCTCGGGCAACGTCAGCCCCGGCACTTACGAGCTGGTCACCTTCACCTTCGCCCGTGCGGGGCGCGGCACGGTCAACGCCTCCGTTGTCAGCGCGGCCTCGCCGTCCCCCGGGGGAGGCGTCGCATCGCAGACTCCCGGCTCCCCCTCGCCCACCGCGGGCACGACGTCGGGTGCCTCGCCGTCCCTGGCCCCCGGAGGCGGCGCGCCCACCGCGGAGCGCTCCGCCCTGCCCACGGAAACCGCCTCCGGCGTCGCGAGCCCCGCCGCCCGGAGCAGGCAGCCCTGACCGTGCCTCATGGTCGCAGGCTACTGTCCGCCCTCGGCCGCCGCGCCGGGCGGGGCACCCTTCCGAGGCCGGCCTACTCCGCCGGCGACGCAAGGGGCAGCGCGAGCGGCCGACGACCGAGAACGCTGTTTCGTACCTGCGCCGCCGGTCAGGCGGCGGGCGTGGTTCCGTACGAGCCGGAGCAGCGCGTGGTGCTCGCCGCGCTGCGGTCGGATGGCTGTCGCAGACGCTCCAGGAGCGGGCGAACTCGTGCAGCGCCGCGACCGCGGCCGGGGCGAGGGCGTGTTCGTCGACCGACGTGCCGGCCGGCCCGGAAGTCCGCGACGGCGGCGGCCAGGGCCGCCTTGTTCGCCCGGCCCGCATCCTCGGTGACCTGCCCGGCCGCGACCGCCCACACGCGCCCCGGAGCGAGGACCCTGCGCGTCGGGGCCGCGGCCTTCCTCCACTGTCACGCGTGGTGCCGACGCTCCATAACACGATGTGATGGTGAGCTGGGATCTTCTGTGAGGCCGTCCGGTCGGTCAATCTCCTCCCACGCATGAAATGTCACATCATGCATGGAGGAGAAGTGAGACACGCAAGGATCGGGCTGGCCCTCGGCGCGGCCCTGGGGCTGGTGTCGGTTGCCGGCTGTACGGGCGGCGGTGGCGGCGCCGCGGGGGCGAACGCGGTAGCGGTGAAGGGTGGCACGCTGCACGTGCTGTCCACCCTTGACCTGGAGCACCTGGACCCGGCGCGCAACTACGTCACGTCCTCCGAGGACGTGAGCCGGCTGATCTACCGGACGCTGACCACCTTCGCCGCCGCGCCCGGACAGGCGGGCGGGAAGGTCGTGCCGGACCTGGCCACCGACACCGGCCGCCCCAGTGACGGCGCGAAGACCTGGACCTTCACCCTCAAGCCCGGAGCGAAGTTCGAGGACGGCCGCCCGATCACCAGCAGGGACGTCAAGTACGGGGTGGAGCGAACCTTCGCCGCCGAGCTTCCTGAAGGGCCGCCGTATGCCCGGATGTGGTTGGCGGGTGGCGAGAGCTACAAGGGGCCGTACAAGGATCCGGCCGGGCTGGCCTCGATCGAGGCCCCGGACGACAGCACCGTCGTCTTCCACCTCAACCGCCCGGTGGCCGACTTCGGCTCGGCGGTGTCGCTGCCGATGTTCGCTCCGGTGCCGCAGGACAAGGACACCGGCGTCACCTACGACTCCAGGCCGTTCTCCTCCGGCCCCTACAAGATCGACAGCTTCGATCCCAAGAAGCGGCTCACCCTGGTCCGCAACACCAACTGGGATCCGGCCACCGACACCGTCCGCAAGGGACTGCCCGACAAGGTCGTCATCGACCTGGGCCTGGACACGGCGGTGGTCGACCAGCGGCTGATCGCCGGACAGGGGGAGGACGCGAACGCCGTCGCGATGGAGCCCATCGGCCCGGCATCGGTGGGGCGGGTGCTGACCGATCCGCAGCTGAAGAGCCGGCTGGTCACCGGCGACTCGATCAACACCCGGTACCTGAGCATCAACACCAGGCACAAGCCGCTGGACGACGTCCGGGTGCGCCAGGCCATCGCCTACGCGCTGGACAAGGACGCCCTTCGCACCACCCGTGGCGGGCCGATCGCCGGCGACCTGGCGACCAGCCTGCTGCCGCCGTCCCTCGGCTACCAGACCGAGGACCCGTACCCGAGCAAGGACGGCAGGGGCGATCCGGACAGGGCCAAGGCGCTGCTCGCCGAGGCGGGCCACGCCTCCGACCTCACCCTGACCCTCGACGCGCCCGCCTCGGCGGCCGGCAAGGCGCAGGCCGAGGCGGTGCAGGCCTCGCTCGGCCGGGCGGGCATCAGCGTGAAGATCAACGAGATCAGCTCCTCCGCCTTCTACAGCACGGTCGGCAACACCTCCCAGGAACACGACCTGGTGATCGCCGGCTGGTCCCCGGACTGGCCGGGCGCATCGACCTACCTGCCGATCGTCTTCGACGGTCGGCTGATCACCAGCCAGGGCAACAACGACTACGCGCAGTACGACTCCCCGGCCGTGGAGGCTCAGATCGACAAGATCGCCGCGATCGGCGACCCGGCGGCGGCCCAGGCGGCGTACGGGCAGCTCGCCCAGCAGATCATGCAGGACGCCCCGGTGGTGCCGTTCCTGTGGGACAAGGCGCCGATCCTGGTCGGCGGGAACGTCGCGGGCGCGTACGGGCACGTCGCCTACGTCGGCCGGCTCGACCTGGTCTCCCTGGGGCTGCGCAAGTGACCGTGATCCGAAAGCTGGTGTCCCAGCGGTCGGCGGCCCTGGCGCTCGCCGTGGTGGCCGGGTTGGTCCTGCTCGCGGTGGCCGCGCCGCTGATCACCTGGATCGCCGGAAGCTCGCCGACCGCCTTCCACGGTGATGCCGTGGACCCGGGGCTCGGTGGCCTGCCGCGCGGTGCCGCCGGCGGAATCAGCGCCCGGCACTGGCTGGGCGTGGAGCCGGTCAACGGCCGGGACGTGCTGGCCCGGGTGGTGTACGGCGCACAGGTGTCACTGCTGATCGCGGTGCTCGCCACCGTGCTGTCGGTACTGCTGGGAACGGCGCTGGGCCTGGTCGCCGGCTTCTTCGGCGGCTGGGTCGACACCGTGATCGGGCGCACCATGGACCTGCTGCTGTCCTTCCCCAGCCTGATCTTCATGATCGCGCTGATCTCCGCCGCGCCCGGCACGGACCGCCGGCTTCTGCTGGTCGTGGTGCTCGGCTTCTTCGGCTGGCCGTATGTCGGGCGGATCGTGCGCGGGCAGGCGATGGTGCTCGCTCGGGGCGAGTTCGTGGCGGCGGCCCGGGTGCTCGGGGCCTCCCGGTGGGCGCTGCTGGTGCGCGAGGTGCTGCCGAACCTGACCGGGCCGGTGCTGGTGGTGGCGACCATGTCGATCCCCGGCTACATCGCGACCGAGGCGGGCCTGTCCTTCCTCGGCGTGGGTGTCCAGGCCCCCACCCCGTCCTGGGGGCAGATGATCGCCACCGCCGTGCCCTGGTACGCCTCCGACCCCGCCTACTTCCTCATCCCCGGCGTCTTCCTGTTCGTCACCGTGCTCGCCTTCAACGTGCTCGGCGACGCCGTCCGCGACGCGCTCGACCCCCGGAGCCAGCGACGATGATCCTCTACCTGCTGCGCAGACTGGCCGTCACGGCGGCCATCCTGCTGGTGATCTGCGCCGCCACCTTCGCCATCTTCTACCTGATGCCCGCCGACCCCGCCCAGGGCGCCTGCGGCAAGGCGTGCAGCCCGGAGCGGATCACGGAGATCCGCACCACCCTCGGGCTGAACCACTCGCCGCTCAGCCAGTTCGGCGACTACCTGACCGGCATCGTCTCGGGGCGCACCTACGGCACTGGCGAGCACGCCGTCAACTGCCCCTTCCCGTGCCTGGGGTTCAGCTTCCAGACCAACCAGCCGGTGTGGCAGATGCTCACCAGCCGGCTGCCCGCCAGCTTCTCGATCGCCGTCGGGGCCGCCGTGCTGTGGCTCGCCGTCGGAGTGGCGGCCGGCGTGGTGTCCGCGCTGAGGTGCGGAAGCCTGTGGGACCGGGCCGCGATGACGGCCGCCCTCGGCGGTGTGTCGCTGCCGATCTACTTCACCGCCCTGGTGCTGCAGTACCTGCTGGTGGTGCAGCTCGACCTGCTGCCCTACCCGCAGGTCGAGCCGCTCACCACCGATCCGGTGGGCTGGGCGCAGTCGATGGTGATGCCCTGGATCACCCTCGCCATGCTGTACGCCGGGATCTACGCCAGGGTCACCCGGGGCGAGATGCTGGAGAGCCTCGGCCAGAACTACGTCCGCACCGCCCGCGCCAAGGGCCTGCCCGAGATCACGGTCGTGCGGCGGCACGCCCTGCGGCCCGCCCTGATGCCGATCGTGACGATCTTCGGCATGGACCTGGGCGCGCTGCTCGGCGGCGCACTGATCACCGAGTCCGTCTTCGGCCTGCCGGGTGTCGGCAAGCTCGCGGCCGATGCCATCTCCTCCGCCGACCAGCCCGTGATCCTCGGCGTGACGCTGTTCGCGGCCTCCTTCGTGGTGCTCGCCAACCTGCTGGTGGACCTGGTCTACGCCGTCCTCGACCCGAGAGTGAGGGCCGTCGGATGACCCTGCTGACCGTACGTGACCTGGCTGTGGAGTTCCGCTCCGGCGTCCGCGCCGTGGACGGCCTCGACCTCGACCTGGACACCGGCCGAGTACTCGGCGTGGTCGGCGAGTCCGGCAGCGGCAAGTCCGTCACCAGCCTCGCCGTCCTCGGCCTGCTGCGCGACGCCCAGGTCAGCGGCGAGATCCGCTTCGACGGGCAGGAGCTGACCGCGCTCGACCGGCGCGCGCTGCGTCGACTGCGCGGCAACCGGATCGCCATGATCTTCCAGGACCCGCTGTCCTGCCTCAACCCGTACTACTCGGTGGCGTTCCAGATCGCCGAGGCGTACCGCGCCCACCACCGTGCCGGACGCAAACAGGCGCACCGGGTCGCGGTGCGCATGCTGGACCGGGTCGGCATCCCCGAACCGGAACGGCGCGCCCGCTGCTACCCGCACGAGTTCTCCGGCGGCATGCGCCAGCGGGTGATGATCGCGATGGCGCTCTGCCTGGAACCGGACCTGCTGATCGCCGACGAACCGACCACCGCGCTGGACGTCACCGTGCAGGCACAGATCCTCCAACTGCTGCGCGAACTGCGGGAGGAGGCCGGCACGGCGATCATGCTGATCACCCACGACATGGGCGTGGTCGCCGGACTGGCCGACCAGGTCGTGGTGATGCACCAGGGTCGCGCGGTCGAGCGCGGCCCGGTCCGGGACGTCTTCCACCGCCCACAGGAGCCGTACACCCGAGGCCTGCTGGCCTGTGTTCCGCGCATCGACGGGCCCCTGCCCGACCGGCTGCCCACCCTCGGGGCGATCACATGAAGGAGCGAGCCATCAGGAGGGGCACCGTGGACGAGGACGACCAGCGTGACGAGCGGGCAGCCGACCGCAGCCCCCTGCTGGAGGTGCGGAACCTGGTCAAGCGGTTCCCGGTACGCCACGGCCTGACCCAGCGGTTGGCCGGTCACGTCGCGGCCGTCGACGGCGTCTCCCTGACCGTCGGGCCCGGAGAGACCCTCGGTCTGGTCGGCGAATCCGGCTGCGGCAAGTCCACCGTCGCCAAGCTGATCACCCGCCTGGAGCGCCCCACTTCGGGCAGCATCCACTTCGCCGGGCGCGACCTCGCCGGGCTGAACGAGACGGCTCTGCGCCCGCTCCGGCGCGACCTGCAGATGGTCTTCCAGGACCCCTTCTCCTCCCTCAACCCCCGACACACCGTCCGGCAGATCCTCGCCGGTGCCTACCGCTACCAGGGTCTGGAGCCCGACCAACCGGCCGAGGAACTGCTCGCCCGGGTTGGGTTGGAGGCCGGGCACGCCGACCGGCACCCGCACGAGTTCTCCGGCGGCCAGGCTCAACGCATCGGGATCGCAAGGGCGTTGGCCCTGCGGCCGAAGCTGGTGGTGTGCGATGAGCCGGTCTCGGCACTCGACGTGTCGGTCCAGGCGCAGATCCTCAACCTGCTCAGGGACCTCCAGGACGAGTACGGGCTGAGCTACCTGTTCATCGCGCACGACCTCGGCGCCGTGCGCCAGATCAGCACCCGGATTGCCGTGATGTACCTCGGCTCGGTCGTCGAAACCGCCGACCGCGACACCCTGTTCGCCCAACCCGCGCACCCGTACACCCACGCGCTGCTGTCCGCCGTGCCCCTGCCCGACCCGGACCTGGAGGCCTCCCGGGGGCGGATCGTGCTCCACGGCGACCTGCCCAGTCCGCTGGACCCGCCCAGCGGCTGCCGCTTCCGCACCCGTTGCCTCAAGGCCGACGAACTCTGCGCCGCCGAACGTCCGCAACTGCGGACGATCGCACTCGGACAGCAGGTCGCCTGCCACTACCCCGAGAGGACGCCGTGATCCGCGCCCAGTACCGGCTGCCCGGCCTCGCCGTGACCGACCACGTCTTCACCGTGCCGCTCGACCACGCCGAACCCGGACAGGGAACGATCGAGGTGTTCGCGCGGGAGGTCGTCGACCCGGCACGGGCCCACGACCCGCTGCCCTGGCTGCTCTACCTCCAGGGCGGCCCGGGCGGAAAGTCGCCCCGTCCGATGAACGCCACGGCCGGCTGGCTGGGCCATGCGCTCAGGACTCACCGGGTGCTTCTGCTGGACCAGCGTGGCACCGGCCGCTCCACCCCGATCACCGCTCGCGCGGCGGAGCGGTTCGGTTCCGGTAGTGAACTGGCCCACCACCTCGCCCGCTTCCGCGCGGACTCGATCGTCGCCGACGCCGAACTGATTCGCCGCCAGCTGTGCGGCGAGGGCGAACGCTGGGAGACCCTCGGGCAGAGCTACGGCGGATTCGTCACCCTCAGCTACCTCTCCTTCGCCCCCGAAGGCCTGCGCGCCTGCTACGTCACCGGCGGCCTGCCCGGCCTCGACGCCGCCGCCCATGACGTCTACGCCGCCACCTATCCCCGCGTGCGCGACAAGGTGAACACCTACTACGCGCGCTACCCGCAGGACCGGCCGCTCGTCCGCCGGATCGCCGACCGGCTCGCTCAGCGTGCCGCGCAACTGCCCGACGGCGATTGGCTAACAGTCCGGCGCCTGCGCACCCTTGGTCTGGTGCTCGGCATGGGCGACGGCTTCGAACGCCTGCACTGGCTCCTCGACCAGGCCCTCGAATCGGACGGCGAGCTCGCGGCCACCTTCCTGCACCAGGTGGCGAACCTGACCGGCTTCACGGACAACCCGCTCTTCGCGGTCCTCCAGGAGACCATCTACGGCCACCCGGGCGCAGCCACCGGCTGGGCCGCCGCCCGGGCCATGGCCGACCGCCCCGAGTTCGCCGAGGACGCCGACCCGCTGCTGTTCACCGGCGAGATGTTCTACCCGTGGATGTTCGCGGAGATCGCCGGGCTGCGCCCGTTCGCCGAGGCCGTCCACCTGCTCGCCGAACGCACCGACTGGACCGCCCTGTACGACCCGGTCCGGCTCGCCGCCAACCGGGTTCCGGTCGCCGCAGCCGTCTACCACGACGACATGTACGTCGACGCCGGCCTGTCGCTCCGCACCGCCCGCGCGGTCGGCTCCCTGCGCACCTGGGTCACCAACGAGTGGGAGCACGACGGGGTCACCGCCTCCGGCGACCGCGTCCTCGCCCGCCTGATGGACCTCGCCGCCGACCGCGCCTGATCACCCGCCACCCCACACCTGCCGTAGGGAAGGAACGAAGAGATGAGACTCCGGTCCCTCGCCGCCGCCCTGGCCGCGACGCTCCTGGTCGCCGCCACCCCGGCCCTGGCGGACACCGCCCAGCCCACCACCACCGCGCCGGCCTCCGACTGCGCCCTGCCCGGGAAGACCGGCTGGACGGACGAGGGCCACAACACCGACCACACACAGTTCCAGCAGCCGTTCGGCACCAAACACGTGCTGATGCTCTTCGTCGACTTCCCGGACGCGCCGGCCGCCGGCTCCCTGGACGACTACTACCGCGCACTCGCCCCCGCGCAGGAGTGGATGGAGCAGGACTCCTACGGCCGGGTCCGGCTCGACATCGATCCGCTGAAGCGGTGGATCACCATGCCGCAGGCCTCGGCCACCTACGGATTCCAACGAGGCATCACCTTCGAGCAACAGGAGCTGTACGTGAAGCAGGCCGCCCAGGCCGCCGCCCCGTACGTGGACTTCTCGAAGTACGACATGCTCTACATCGTCCCCACCAAGTCCGCCTCCGCGATCAGCTTCTCACCCACCTACCTCTACGACCCGACCACCGCCGGCATCACCGTCAACGGCACCCGGATCAAGTGGGCGATCACCTTCGGCCAGGACATGTACCACTGGGGCTACAAGGTCGCCGACCACGAGACCTCCCACACCTTCGGCCTGCCCGACCTCTACGCCTTCACCGGCACCGACGTGCACCGCTACGTCGGCGGCTGGGACCTGATGGGCAACATCGCCGGCCCGGCCCCGCAGCACATCGGCTGGGAGCGCTGGAAGTTCGGCTGGATCGACGACCGCCAGGTCGCCTGTCTGCCCGCCACCGGCAGCCGGACCGTCCGCCTGAAGGCCGTCGAACGCCCCGGCGGCACCAAGATCGCCGTGGTGAGGACCGGCGGCACGACCGCGTACGTGGCGGAGTCCCGCCGGGCCGTCGGTGCGGACGACACGGCCTGCTCCACCGGCGTGCTCATCTACAAGGTCGACACCTCGACCCAGACCGGCTACGGACCCGTCCAGGTGGTCAACGGGAACCCGGACGCCACGGCGCCGGCCGGCTGCGCCGCCCTCGACATGGCCGCCTACCAGCCCGGCCAGTCCTTCACCGACACCGCCACGGGGGTGCGGATCGACGTCCTGCGCCGCGGACCGGTGTCCGACACCATCCGGGTCACCAAGCAGTGAACCGGGCGTGACCACCCATCAGCTCGGGTCGTGAAGCCGCCGGGCAACCGCGCCCGCACCGGCAGCCGGTGACACGGTTCACCAGCTCCACTGCCGTGGGCCGAGCCGTCGTGGCCACGGCGAACGCGCGCGGAACACCGATACCGGCCGAACCGGGCGGCGCGAACACCGCGCTGGTGCCGCCCGACATCTTCGGAGGCCCCCACCATGGACCCCTCAGCCAGACCCCGGCACCTGCTCCCGGCAGCGCTCGTCCTCGCCCTGGCCGCGCTGCTCGCCCTGCGGCACCTGGGTGACGATCCACTGGGCGGTGACCTTCGGCCAGGACATGTGGACCTGGGGCTACAAGGTCGCCGACCACGAGACCGGCCACACCTTCGGCCTGCCCGACCTCTACGCCTTCAACGGCGACCTGGACCAGTACGTCGGCGGCTGGGACCTCATGGGGAGGATCTCCGGCCCCGCCCCGTCCTACTTCGGCTGGGAGGCCTGGAAGTTCGGCTGGATCACCGACAGCCAGGTGTCCTGTCTGGACACGGCGAACACCTACGCCACCACCCTGACCGGACTGGAGTACGGCGGGAACGGCCACCGGCTGGCTGTCATCAGGACCGGCGCCACCACCGCCTACGTCGCCGAGTCCCGCAAGGTCGCCTACAACGACTCCAACGCCTGCGCCACCGGTGTCCTCATCTACGAAGTCGACACCTCCACCACCACTGGCAACGGGCCGATCCAGGTGGTCACCAACCCCAACGCCGCCGCACCCACCGGGAACTGCACCGCGCTGGACATGCAGACCTGGCAGCCCGGCCAGTGGTTCCAGGACGACACGGCCCGCATCCGGATCCACGTCAACGCCTCCGACGCGTCCACCGACACCGTCTGGACCTACAAGTGGTGACCGCGTAGCGCCGGAACGGTATATGAGCGGTGCGGCCGACACGACATCGCATCGACCGCACCACCACGGTGCCGCGCCGCACGGGTCATGCCGGGGCCGGCGCCGTGGCTCCCTGGCGCTCAAGCCAGCTCCGGTAGACCGCGCTGCGAGCGGCTGCCGTCCAGTACGCCTCGGTGACGGTCTGCACGAGCGAAGGACGCAGCGACGCCAGCGGTCCCTCCTCGTGCCAGGCGAGCACATGCCGGTACCAGAGCGGATTGCCGACGATCGGCCGTACGGCGAGGCCCGGCACCTCCTCGAAGGTGGCCTGGCAGAAGCTCACCGCGTGGCCGCTGCGGACGAGGTCCAGGACGAGCCGACCTTCCACCTCGTGGACGACACGAAGGCGACGGCCCAGGACGAGCAAGGTCCTGGACCAGTACTCACGGATCCGGTCGTTGTCCGGCCGTGGAGCGGCCCAGTCCTCGCCTTCGAGATCCTCCAGCGCAACCTCCTCCAGCGCCGCAAGCGGATGAGCCGCGGGCAGCGCCACGAAAAGCGGTTCGGTGGCTATCGGTTCGCCGGCGACCCCTGCGGGGAGCGCAAGCTCGTACCCGGGGCTGTCGCCCACCACGGCCGCTTCGAGCCGGCCGCCCGCGACGGCCTCGACGAGCGGGACGGGGCACCCCTGCCCCCGCGTACTGATCTCGGCCTCCGGATGGTGCGACCTGATCGCGGTGATCAACCCGCCGAGTAGCGGAGCGTTGACGGAGCCGAGCCGGAAACGATGCTGTGACCAGCCCGCCTGCGGGGCGAGAGTGGCGACCTCCAGCAGTTCGTCGACGGTCGGCAGCACCGCCCGTGCCCGGCTGAGGACCTCCTCCCCGAATGCGGTCGGAATGACGCCCGACTGCGCGCGGCTGAACAGCTCCCCTCCGAGCGCCCGCTCGATCCGCGCCAGCTGCGCACTGAGGCCGGGCTGGGTCAGCCGCAACGACGCGGCGGCCCGCGTCAGACTGCCGCAGTCCGCGATGCTGCAGATGATCCGGAGGTGCCGGAATTCGAGCTCCATGGCGAGATGGTATGGAGATCAAGCCCACTTCAACAGATGCTTGGCGGTAACGGACCAGCCACCGCCGGTCTGCGCCGGCCTGCTCGCGTCGGCCGTTGCACGGGCCCGCCCGGCGGCGACCCGGGCCGCCATCGCGGGCACCGCCGTCGGCGCAGCGGTCCTACGGCTGCCTCAGCGCACCGTGCCGCCGTTGGACGCCCACCGAGCCGGGGTGACGGGCGAAGTGGCGGAGCATCAGGTCCAACAGCGAGCCGCCGCCATCGGCCGGGTGGGCCGGCCTCCGAGTTCAACCCGAGCGTGAGACGCGTCACATCTCCTTGTCGTACGTGTGATGGTTTGTTTACATTTCCTCTCGTTCGTCCCCACACGAACCCCACTCTCCGGAACGCCGAATCCTGTCGCCGGGCCGAGCGGGCACGCGCAACACCAGCATCACGGCAGGAGCGGGGGAACCACAGGTAAGTCGCGCTGCCCGGACTGGTCCGGGCAGCGCTAGGGGTGAGGTCGCGCTTGGCGCGGCCGGGCAACTCCAGCCCGAACCCGACAGCTCACCTCGTAGGCGTGGGAGAGGAAACACCGCATGTCTGCGAACAGCCGATTCGGCCTGTCCAGCCCGATCGCCCGCCGGTTCAAGGGCGCCGTCGCCGCCGCCGTCATGGCCGGCGTCACCATCGCCGTCCCCGTCGTCTCCGCCGGCTCGGCGGAAGCCGCCACCGCCAACAGCCCCGCCGCCCTGCAGAAGCTGGCCGCGCAGATCGTGCCGGCCAACCAGCTGGCCTCGTTCGACCAGATCATCTCTCATGAGAGCGGCTGGAGGGTCAACGCCACCAACCCCAGCTCCGGCTCCTACGGTCTGCCGCAGGCCCTTCCCGCCAGCAAGATGGCGTCGGCGGGATCCGACTGGCGAACCAACCCCAGCACCCAGCTGCGCTGGGCGCTGAAGTACATGAACGGCCGCTACGGCAGCCCGAACCAGGCGTGGGTCTTCTGGCAGAACCACCACTGGTACTGATCCTCGTGGCCGCAGGGTCGTGTCATCTGCCGCAGCGGGGCCTTCTGCGGCTCCCCTCCGCCCCTGACGCGTAACGCGGCGGCCTGGTGGCTGGTCGCCCCGTCCTCGGTCGGCCGAACAACACGGGTCCGGCCCCACCATTCATGCCGCGGGGCCGGTCCCGGACGCCCTCGTCCTTCCCCGCCACCTGGCAAGGCGGGCCCCGCTCCGGCCGGGCCCGACGCTGTCTGCGGTCGGCGGCCCCTGGTGCAGTCGCCGGCCATGGGCGCCTACGGCAACCGGGACCGGGCCGAGCCGCTGTCCCGGTCCCGGCGCTCGTCATCCAGGGCGAATCGGATTTCTTCTTGCCGTGGTGATGACGAGCCGGGCGGCGATGTCGCGTGGGCTCGTCTCCTGGCTGCGCAGGTGGACGGCCATGGAGTGCGTGGCGCCGTCGACGCTGCGGCCCCTTCCGTAGCGGCTCGGCCGGGCGCCGTACGCCCCGCCGCTCGTTTCGCATAAGCGCTTCTTCGGAGTTCCGAATCCCCGCTTCTGAAACCCTCATCGTGAGTAACATTGCACTCACGCTGTGAAATTTCACAGCCTGAAGGACATCTCGAGATCGATAACGATAGAATAACGGTGGACTAGACCAATTGTCCCGATGTTCACCAAGTCGCGCTCGTGCGGCGCCTGTTGGCTCATGAATCCTCGCCCTCTATGCGCGTAGCCGCAAGGCGTCCCGGACTCCTCCGTTCCGGTTTTGAAGCGGCTCTGCCAGACTCCCCCGCATTCGGTTTCACCTAACGGGGAGTGAGATCTGACGCATGAGCAGACACCGCAGGAAATCACGCCGATGGGCCATGGCGGCAACCGCCGCCGTGCTGGCCGGTGCGGCCGCGCTGGGTATCGGCGCCGTGGCCCAGGCGGGCCTGGTCAAGGGAACCGTCATCGGGGGGCAGGGGAACTACAGCACCGTCAACGAGCGGGTGCTTCCCTCGCTCTCGGCCAGGGTCTCCGGTCAGGCCGCGCCGGGCGACCGCATCCCGATGATCTGCCGGACGACGGGGGACACCGTCGAGAACGACAACCGCTGGATCTGGTCCGGCGGCTACTACATCGCCGACGCCTTCATCAGTGAGGACACCGGGAACCTGCCGCTCTGCGGCTCCACCCGGCCCACCAGCTGGACGGCGCTCGACATCACCATGCAGAAGCAGGTCCAGGACGAGTGGTGCTGGGACGCCTCCGGCCTGACGGTCGCCACCTACTGGGGTTACAACCAGTACAACCAGTACGACTTCTGCCGCCTCGCCCAGCAGGGCCGTTGGCTGGACTGCAACGACCGGCCCGCCACGCTCGACGACATGGCCAACGGCCTGTCCGCCATGGGCTTCCGCAACAGCGGCTACGACCTGAACCGCAACGCCTCGTTCAGCGAGGTCACCAACGAGATAGCCAACGGGCGGCCGTTCGCGGTGCGCATCGGCTGGACCTCGGGCGGCGGGCACATGAACGTCATCTACGGCTACGACAGCACCAGCAACATGATCGCCGTGGGCGATCCGTGGCCCAGCACGCAGACGTACACCTGGTGGAACTTCAACACCTACGTCAGCAACGGCTCGTTCCAGTGGACCCACTCGCGGGTCGGCATCCACGCGTGAGGAGACAACCAACCATGAGGACACTGAAGGCGGTTGCCCTCACCGCTGCCGCGCTCGTGAGCGTCGGCGCCGCCACCACGACAGCCCGGGCCGACAGCGGGAGCGACGTCCCCGACTACGGCGCCGCCCGGCAGGTGCTGCGCTCCGGCCAGACGCACGACACCGTCTCCCGCTTCCTCGGCGCCGCGAGGACCGCGGTCTCGCCCGGCGGCGGTCCCGGCACCGGGACCGGTGCCGACGGCGGCAGTGCGGGCGGTCGGCCGAACACCCCGAACGCGGTGGCCGCGCCACCGTCGTTCGAGCTCAAGGACCCGGTTCCGATGTACGAGCTGTCGGTGGACTTCGTGACGGGCAAGGCCCAGCCGACACCGCAGAACGCGCTCAGGCTGTCCTACCTCGCTTCGCGGGTGAGCGCGGCCGACGGCCACCAGGCCGCCGTCCTGCTCGCCCCGCCGGGCAACGGCGGGGGCTGGCGGCTCGCCGGCATCCGGGACGGCGACAACGAGCTCACGCTCGCCGAACGGGCCACGGCCGGTGCCCGCACCTTCACCGAGCCGCAGATCCACGCCTGGTACCGCCTCACCGCGAGCGCCGACGTCGAACCGCTCAACACCGAGGCCACCACGGGTCTCGGCGGCAAACAGAGCCTCCCGCTGGCCGCCTACCAGAAGCTGGTGACCGGCCGGTACGCGGACAAGCTCCCCGGGTCCGGCTACGACCGCAACGGGCTCGCCGGAGGGTTCGGTCTGTTCGACGGTACGGGGTCCGCGGCCGGGCCCACGGCCGGATCCGCGGCCGGGACGCCGCCCCAGGCCCAGCCCGAAGCGCGAGCCGGGACGCAGACACCGACGACCTCGTCGGACTCCGCCTCGGCCGAGCAGTCGCCCCCGCCGTCCTGGCAGCTGCCGGCGCTCGGAGCCGCGGTGCTGGCCGCCGGCGCCGCCGGCTTCGGCCTTCGCCGTCGCCGCCGCGCCGCAGCGACGGACTGACGCCCCGAACGGTGACACACGAGGCACCGGGCGGCGGACGCACGCCCCGGACGCCCGGTGCCTCGACAGCCGTCCCGGCCGAACCCTCCTGCCGGTGGCACGAACCGCCACGGTCGTACGGCTCGGTGTGGCACCTGACCAAGTCCTCGTCGGTCGGGGCGTACTCCCGGCGGCAGGTTGGCGTGGTGCACGTCGTCATCGTCGTCGCGCGTCATGGGGAGCGTGGCAGGAGTCGGCCGAGCCGCAGTGGCGACAATCCGGCGGTCGGTCATCGTGCCGCAGCGACCGTTCCGGGCCTCCGCGGGCACCGCGTGTCGGTCCGCGGTCGAGCCTGGGGGAGTCGACTCCAGGTCCGCCGCTCGCTGGTTGGGCGCATCGGACGGTGGGGCCAGGGGCCACGGATGCCGCGGGCTGCCCGCCGTCAACCGCTTCCGCGAACGGCCGTTGGCGGCGACCGAGCCCCGACACCAGGGAGGTGGCCCCGGTGCACCGCGCACCGGGGCCACCTCCGTCAAGGACGTCAGCGGGCGGCGCCCTCCGGCCGGGCCCGGCGGCGGCCGGCCTGCCAGACGTACACCAGGATCCCGGCGAACAGGAACAGCACGCCCTGGTAGACGGCCGCGTACCCGGCGCCGGCGAGCAGCCAGAGGGAGAAGGCGAAGGCGCCGAGGCCGAGGACGGCGTCGCGCACCAGGTGGCCGCCGTCGACCCGGTCGGTGGCGCCGCGGACCAGCCAGTACAACTGGGCGGCGGTGGACAGCAGGTAGGGAACGACGGCGGTGAAGGTGGTGACCAGCACCAGCATGTCGAACGCACCCTTGGCGCCGCTGGCGAAGTTGGCGACGGTCAGCACCGAGGCCAGGGCGACGCTGACGACCACGCCGAAGGTCGGCACGCCGCGCTTCTCCTTGCCGAAGGCGGCCGGGAACAGCCCGTCCCTGGCGGCCGCGTACGGCGCCTGGGCGGCCAGCAGGGTCCAGCCGTTGAGCGCGCCGGTCATCGAGATCAGCGCGGCGACGGCGATCACCGTGCCGCCCCAGGTGCCGCCGAACATGGCGTTCATGGCGTCCGAGAACGGCGCGCTGGAGGTGACCAGCCGCTGGTGCGCGACGGTTCCGAACACCGCGAGCGTGCCCAGCAGGTAGACCACCGCGGCGCCGCTGGTGCCGAGCACGCTGGCCCGGCCGACGTTGCGCTCGGGGTCGCGGACCTGCCCGGCGCTCATCGCGGCCGACTCCACGCCCAGGTAGCTGAACAGCAGGATCGCCGCGGCGGCCGTCATGCCGCCCATCCAGCCCTGGCCGTTGCCGTCGAAGGGCCCGATGTTCTTCGGGTCGAAGAAGAACAGTCCGCCCACCGAGACCAGCAGCAGGGGGATGAACTTCAGGACGGTGGAGACGAGTTGGACCGCCCCGACGAACCGGGTGCCGGCCAGGTTGGCCAGCGCGGGCAGCCACTGGAAAGCCAGCGCGGCGGTGATCTCCAGCACGCGGTTGTGGCCGATCGGCACCAGCACGTCCAGGTAGCCGACGGCGGCCACGGCGAGCGCGGCGTTGCTGACCCAGGTGGTGATCCAGTAGGACCAGGCCGACAGGAACCCGGCGAAGTCCCCGAAGGCCTCGCGGGCGTAGACGTACGGCCCACCGGTGCGCGGGTTGCGGCGGGCGAGCTGCCCGAAGACCAGCGCCAGCGCGATCGCGCCCACGGTGAGGACGACGAAGGCGAGCAGGCTGACCGTCCCGAACGGCGCCACGGCGGCCGGGATCATGAAGATGCCGCCGCCGATGATGTTGCCCATCACCAGCGCGGTGGCGGTCGCCAGCCCGAAGCGGCGGCCCTTCGCGGGAGCGGGGCCGGGAGCCGGGCCGGGATCGGGGGTGACCGGGTCCGGGTCTGCCGGGCCGCTCGGTCGGGTCGCCTGCCGGGTCGCGGCGGGGCTGGTCTGCATGAGGGTGGTGCGCCTTTCGTGGTCCTGCTCGTGCTCGGTGGAGCGACCGTTCATGCTCGGACCGGGCGGTACCTTGCGCCAAATCGGCGGGATTTGTTCATCCAGCCCGGCGGATCACCGCAAGACTTGCGGTCGCACGCCGGTCGGACGGGCACTCGTCCGGCGCACTCCGAGAGGCCGTTCGACCCGGAACGACGGCGTACGACCGCTTTCGTCCGGCGCGTTCCTCCGGCCGGGGGAGATGTGTCACCCGGATGCCCCAGCCCGGTTGCGGCGCGCGCCGCGGTTGCGCGTTCGTGTGCCAGCCTTGGCGCGGCGCCTCCCGGTGAGGCGTCGCCCGGCCCGTCGATTCGGCTCGAACTGGCCGTCCGGGGGCCCGGGTTGAGGACCAGAGAGACGAACCAAAAGGACATCAGATGTCGCTTCGTGGGAACATCCGCAAGCTCGCCGTGATCGTTGCCGTGGCCGGTGCCGTCGTGGCGGTCCCGACCTCGGCGATGGCGGGGGGCCACACGCCGATGCAGTCGCAGGAGTCCAGCCAGAGCCTGGAGTCCGGCTCCGCGGGCGTCGGCCTGTTCGGCCCGCACGCCAACTGGTTCAACTTCCACGAGCACAGCGACAGCGAGAGCGACTGCGGCTGCTGATCCCCACCCGCACCCCGAGCCCGGAGGCCGCCCGTCGGCCCCCGGGCTCGGTGCTGCCCGCCCGCCCCGGGGCCGCCGCCGCGGTGCCAGGAGCGGTCTCAGGCCGGAACGGCCGCCCGCTCGCGCAGCTCCCGCAGCACCGCGATGTCCATCGCGTGCCCGGTGCCGTCCCCGCCGTGCTTGCGGTCCGGGGTCTCCACCAGCAGCGGCACCCCGGCCGTCTCGGGGTGCTCGAACAGCTCGCGGAACGGCTCCGCGCCGATCATCCCGGCGCCGATGTTGGCGTGCCGATCCTTGCGGGCTCCGACCACGTCCTCCGAGTCGTTCGCGTGGATCAGTCGCAGCCGGCCCGGGCCGGCCGCCGAGGCCAGGGCGTCCAGCGCGGCCGTCACCCCGCCGGGCACGGCCAGGTCGTGCCCGGCGGCGAAGGCGTGGCAGGTGTCCAGGCAGACGCCCACCCTGGGGTGCCCGTCCAGCGCCTCCAGGTACTCGGCCAGCTGCTCCAGCCGCGAGCAGAGTGAGCTGCCCTGGCCGGCGGTCGGTTCCAGCAGCAGCCAGGGCGCGTCGTCGCCGAGCGCGTCCAGCTCGTCCAGCAGCGGCCGGACGTCGGCGCGCACCTGCGCCATCGCCTCGGCCCGGCGCGAGCCGCCGCCGGGGGCCGTGCCGACGGCCGAGCCGGTGTGCAGCACGACACCGAGCGCGCCGATCGCGTGGCCGCGGTGCAGCGAGTGCCGCAGTGAGTCGGCCGAGCGCTCCCGGGTGGCCGGATTGTCCGAGCCGAAGTTGATCAGGTACGGCGCGTGCACCCAAGCCGGAATGCCCTGCTCGGCACAGGCCGCGCGGAACGCCTCGTCCTGCGCCGGACTGCCGGCCGGAGTGGCCCAGCCGCGCGGATTGGCCACGAACACCTGTACGGTCTCGGCGCCGACCTTCTCCGCGTACGCCAGGCCCGTCCCGGCCAGGCCGCGGCCGGCCACCGGGACGTGGGCCCCGATCGGGTTGCGGCGGGCGGTGGCGGGCGGTACGGGCGCGGTGCTCATGCCCCCGAGGATGCCACGGGCCGGGGCGGCGACGGCGCGCGGGCCCGTCGTCCAGCCGGACGGGCACGCCACGCCGGTCCGTCCTCCCGGCGGCCGACGCCCCGTCAGTCCGGTAGCCCAGCCCTGGTGGCGGCCCCCCCGGGGCGCCCGTACCGTCGACTCGGCCGTACTCACCTTCCGTCACCACCCGCACACGGCGGGTCGGACGGGCTCCCCGAACAACTCGACGACCGTCCCACCAGTCCCACCAGCCCCACCGTGCGCCGAAAGACAGGTCACCACTCATGTCCATGTGTCGGGTCCATCACCTCGCCGCGGCCACCGCAGCCGCCACCGCCCTGACCACCGCCCTCGCCACCCTGGCCGTCGCACCCGCGGCCCACGCCGCCGGCGGCACCCTGCGCCTCGTCCAGCCGGGAGATTCGGTCCAGCAGGCCGTCGACGCCGCCAAGCCCGGCGACACCGTCCAACTGCTCCCGGGCACCTACCGCGGCAGCGTCCGCATCACCACCCCCGGCCTCACCCTGCGCGGCTCCGGACCGGCCAGCGTGATCACCCCCGGGACCGGCACCGAGAACGCCTGCGCCACCGCCGGGCACGGCGTCTGCGTGGTCGGCACCGAGGCGGCCCCGCTGTCCGACGTCACCGTCGAGGCCCTCGCCGTCACCGGCTTCACCAAGAACGGCATCGACGCCAGCGGCACCACCGGCCTGACCGTCCTCGCCACCTACGTCCACGACAACGGGCAGCAGGGCATCAGCCAGGAGATGTCCACCAAGGCCGCCATCCTCGGCAACCGCGCCACCGGCAACGGCCAGTCCGGTGTCTTCCTCGCCAACTACGCCTACCGCGAGGGCGGCGCGCCCGACACCGGGGGCACCGTCGTCGAGGGCAACGAGCTCAGCGGGAACCGGGTCGGCGTCACCGTGCGCCGGCTGCGCGCGCTGACCGTCCAGGGCAACGAGATCAGCGGCAACTGCGCTGGCGTCTTCGTGGTCGGCGACGAGGGAGTGCCCCGCGCCGGGGACCTCGAGGTCCGGAAGAACCGGGTGGTCGCCAACAACAAGTTCTGCCCGGCCAACCCCCGCCTCGGCGCCATCCAGGGCGCCGGCATCGTGCTCACCGGGACCGAGGACACCCGGGTCACCGGGAACGAGGTCCACGACAACGTCGGCAGCACGGACTTCTCCGGCGGCATCGTCCTGTTCAAGAGCGTCGTCGGCATCCCCAACACCCGGGCGACCGTCACGAACAACAAGCTGAGCGGCAACAGCCCCGCCGACCTCGCCGACCGCGACACCGGCACCGCCAACACCTTCACCCGCAACACGTGCGCGGTCTCCGAGCCGTCCGGCCGTTGCTGACGCCCCCGATCGGGAAGGACCACCCATGACCACCGCCCCCGTCAACCCCACCGCCCAGGCCGCGATGCGGCTGCGCGAGCTCGTCTTCGGCGCGGCCTGCGCCGCCGCCGTCCGCGCGGCCGCCCGGCTCGGCGTCGCCGACCTCCTCGACGAGACCCCGGTCAGCGTCACCGACCTCGCCGCCAGGCTCGACATCGAACCCCGCCAGCTGCGCCGCCTGCTGCGCGCGCTCACCTGCTACGGGCTCTTCGCCGAGACCGGCGACGACCAGTTCGAGCACACCGAGATGTCCCGCCTGCTGCGCGAGGACGCCCCCAACTCCCTGCGACACATCGCCCTCTGGTGCACCGAGCCGTGGACCTGGGAGGCCTGGCCGAAGCTGGACGAGGCGGTGCGCTCCGGGCGCAACGTCTTCCCCGAGCTCTTCGGCAAGGAGTTCTTCGACTACCTGCACACCGACGCCGGCGACTCGGCGAAGGTCTTCGACAAGGCGATGACCACCTCCAGCCGCCAGTCCGCCAAGGACTTCGCCGAGTACCTGGACCTCACCGGCATCGACTCGGTGGCCGACATCGGCGGCGGCCAGGGCCACGTGCTGGCCAGCCTGCTGGAGAAGCACCCGGCCCTGCACGGCACCCTGCTCGACCTCCCCAAGGTCGTCGCCGGCGCCGACCCCCGGCTGCAGGAGGGCGGCGCCTTCTCCGCCCGCGCCCGCCTCGTCCCGGGCGACTGCCGCATCGAGATCCCGGTCCGCGCCGACCTCTACATCATCAAGAACATCCTGGAGTGGGACGACGACAGCACCCGCCGCACCCTCGCCAACGTGGTCGCCGTGGCCCGCCCCGGCGCCCGGGTCGTGGTGGTGGAGAACCTGGTCGACAACAGCCCGTCGATGCGGTTCACCACCGCCATGGACCTGATGCTGATGCTCAACGTCGGCGGCGCCAAGCACTCCGAGGAGAGCATGGTCCAGCTGATGGAGGAGGCCGGCCTCGACGTCGTCGCCGTCCGCCCGGTCAACCCCTACCTGCACGCCTTCGAGGCCACCGTCCGGGGCTGACCCCGGCCCGCGCCCACCGGGGGCTTACGAGAACACACGACGGCCGCTGCTCCCCGAACCACGGGGGAGCAGCGGCCGTCGTCCGTCGTCGGCGTCAGGCCTTGTGCGAGGACTCCAGGTGGGCGAAGACCACCACGTTGTCCAGGTAGTCCCGCCGCTTCTTGTCGTACGCGCCGCCGCAGGTGATCAGCCGCAGCTGGGCGTCAGGGGTCTTGCCGTACACCTTCTGGTCGGGGAAGGCGTCCTTGGCGAAGGTCTGCACCGAGTCGACGTTGAACACCGCCACGGTGCCGTCCTCGCGGCTCACCTCGACCTTGTTGCCCGGAACCAGCAGGCTCAGCAGCAGGAACACCGCCGGGCCCTTGGTGGTGTCCACGTGCCCGGCGACCACCGCGCTGCCGCGCTCGCCGGGGGTGACGCCGTCCCGGTACCAGCCGACCAGGTTCTTGTTGTCCGGCGGCGGGGGGTTGAGCTGGCCGGCCGGGTTGAGGGTGAGCTCGGTGAAGGGCGCCTCCACGCCGATCTGCGGGATCCGCAGCCGGGTCGGTTTGGAGCGCTTGAGTGCCGGTGCGCCCGGGATCGCGGCGGGCGCCGCCGGCCTGGCGGTGGGCGCCGCCGGCTTGGCGGCGGTGGCCGACGGGACCGGCACGGCGGGTGCGACGGCCGTCGGGGGAGCGGCCTTCCCCGCGATCGAACCGGGGCCCGGCCCGGTGTCCACCGCGTTGTAGATCAGCAGCAGGCCGGCCGCCGCCGTGGCCATCCCGCCGCGCAGCAGCCGGGTCATTCCGGAGCCGGGACCGCCAGTCATTCCTGTCCTCCGCTCGACGTCTTCGTCAGGTGCCTGTTCCGCAACGGCCCGCCGCCCCCGTGCGCCCCGCCCCGGCCGGGGGAGGCGCCCAGAGGCGGCGGTAGTAGGCGTCAGACCGCAGCGGCGCCGGACGCGCGACGCCCGCGGCGCAGCGCGTACGCGCCGGCCCCGAGGCCGCCGATCAGCAGCACGGCACCGGAGGCGAGGCCACCGCCGGACAGCGCCGTACCGCCGCCGCCGGTGTGCACGCCGCCGTGCGGGCTGCGCCCCTCACCCCGGCCCTCGTTGCCGCGGCCCTCGTTGCCCCGGCCCTCGTGGCCTTCGTTGCCGCGGCCTTCGTGGCCGCGGCCCTCGTCACCGCGGCCTTCGTTGCCCCGGCCCTCGTTGCCCCGGCCCTCGTGGCCTTCGTGGCCGCGGCCCTCGTCGCCGCGGCCTTCGTTGCCGCGGCCCTCGTCGCCCCTGTCGGACTTCTCCTGCCAGCTGAGGTTCCTGGCCTGGTCCGAGGAGGAGCCGTCGGCGAAGGCCATGGGGGCGCCGACGGTGAGGAGGGCGGCGACGGCCGCTCCGGCGACTAGCGTGCGTGCAGAACGCATGAGATCGATCCTTTCGACGCGCTGACCGCGACCGCCGGCAGGATGCCGGTCGTGGGACTCGCGGGAAGTGGCGTCTGATCCACCGTCAACCACGGCGTGGCCGCCTGCCACCTGAGAGTGGCGGCACTGGCACGGAAAGTGACCCCTTCGGGTGGAGTCCTGCGTGTGTTCACCCGAGTGCCTCGGCGATCCGGGTGAAAACGCGCTGGTGTCGGGCGACAGGTGCGGGCGCAAGGGCGACCGGATGGTAGGTGTTGGCGCACGGGTGACGCGCCCGCGCGCCAAGGCGGTGCGTGCGGGTACCAGGGCGCGAACATGGGCCCGCCCCCGGCGCACGGCCGGGGGCGGGCCCAGACGGGACCGGGGTCAGCGGTCCCAGCGGTAGAACTCTCGTGCCATCGCGTCCTTCGGCTCCCTCCAGGTGGCCGGGTCGTAGGCCTGGACGAAGGCGGTCAGGCGGTCGCTGACGGTCCGGAACTCCGGGTGGCCGAGGACCTTGGCGACGGCCGGGCCCGGCGGGCGGTCGGCCTCGATCAGGTGCAGGTAGACGTCGCCGAACTGGAAGAGGCTGCGCCCGGTGACGCCGATCAGGTGCGGCAGTTCGCCCCGGTCCGAGTCGGCGAACACCTCGGCGATGTCCGGGGCGGCCTCGGGCTTCATCCGGGCGACGATCAGGGCGCGGTGGGTCCCGGTCACTGCTCGGCCGCCCGCTTCTCGACCTTCTCGCGGATCAGCTGCATCTGGATCCGGGAGTTCCTGTTGATGTGCTCGACCATGCCGTCGTCGTCCACCGGTGCGGTCGGCTTCATCGCGAAGTCCTGGATCCAGCGCATCCTGGTGCCGGCCGGGACCTCCGCGTACTCCCAGCGGATCTCCATGAACTCGAACGGGCCGGGCTCGACCCGGCGGGCCTCGACCGCGAGCGAGGAGCGGTCGGTGGTGCGCTCGGAGACCCAGCTCCACACCTTGCCGTTCTCGTCGGGGTGCATGGTGAGCCGGAACCGCACCCGGTCGCCGTCGCGCTCCAGCACCTCGACCGAGGCGTACTCGCTGAACAGCTCGGGCCAGTTCTCCAGGTCGTTGGTCATCTCCCAGACCAGGTCGAGCGGAGCGTTGATGACGATCTCGTTGTCCGTGTGTCCGGGCATCTCAGGCGCCTGCCTTCGCGGAAAGGGAGCCGTTGACCAGCTCCAGGAACTCGGCCGGGGTCTTGGCGGACTCGGCGCCGGAGGTGACCTTGAGGCCGTGGCGGTTCTCCAACTCGCCGACGACGCCGAGCAGCCCGAGCGAGTCGACGCCGAACTCGTCGAACTGGGCGCCCGGCTTCTCGAGGTCGTCGGGGGTGACGGTGACGCCGGCCCGGGCCTGGAGCAGGGCGGCCAGCTCGGGATAACTGAGGTTGTGGCTCACGGGATTCCCTTCGGAGGTACAGCGGATCGGGGGTTCGGGGGATTCAGGGCCGCTCCCCGCGCCGGAGCACCAGCGCGGAGTTGGAGCCCATCAGCCCGCGGCTGAGCACCAGCGCGGTGCGCAGCTCGGCCGGGCGGGCGCGGCCGGTCACCAGGGCGAGGTCGTGGCAGACCTCGGTGACGTTGGGGGTGGGCGGCAGGACGCCGTCTTCCATGGCCAGTACGGCGGCCGTCACGTCCAGTACCGGGGCGCCGCAGTAGGCCCTGCCCGTGCCGGACTTGGGTGCGGTGACCGGGACGCGCTCGGCGACCGGGCCGAGCGCGTCGGCCAGCGCCAGGGCCTCGGCCCGGTCGGCGGAGGGGACGCCGAGGGCGTCCGCGAAGACCACGTCGATCTCCTCCGGCGCGATCCGGGCCTCGTCCAGCGCCGTCCGGATCGCGGCGGCCAGCCCCTCCCGGGACTCCTTCCAGCGGGAGGCGCCGGTGAAGGTGGCGCCGTGCCCGGCCAGGTGCGCCCGGACGTCGGCGCCGCGCCGCCGGGCCGCCTGCTCGTCCTCCAGCAGCAGCATCGCGCCGCCCTCGGCGGGGGCGAAGCCGCAGGCCTGCGCGGTGAACGGCAGGTAGGCCGTCTCCGGCCGGTCGGACAGGCTCAGCTCGGGGTAGCCGAGCTGGCAGACCATGGAGTACGGCGCCAGCGGAGCCTCGGCGGCGCCGACCACCACGGCGTCGGTGCCGCGCTCGACCGACCGGGCGGCGTGGGCGAGGGCGTCCAGGCCGCCGGCCTCGTCGCTGGCGACCACGCCGCACGGGCCCTTGTAGCCGCCGCGGATCGAGATCTGGCCGGTGCTGGCCGCGTAGAACCAGGCGATGGACTGGTACGGGCCGACGAACCGCGGTCCCTGGCCCCAGAGTTGCTGGAGCTCGCGCTGGCCGAACTCGCCGCCGCCGGAGCCGGCCGCGGTCACCACGCCGACCGCGTAGGGCTGTTCCGGGTCGGGCCGGAACCCGGCGTCCGCCACCGCCAGGTCGGCGGCCGCCATCGCGTAGTGGGTGAAGCGGTCGGTCTGTACGAGGAAGCGGCTGTCGATCACCGAATGCGGATCGAAATCGCGCACCTCGCCCGCGATCTTGAGCGGCATGTCGGTGCAGCCCTCGCGGGATATCCGGTCGAGGACGCTCACGCCCTGCCTGGTGGCCTTCCAGAAGGCGTCGGCACCGACACCGTTCGGCGCCACCACGCCGAGGCCGGTGACCACCGCCCGGCGTCCCTGCTGACGTGACGTCATGACATTCACCCCGTTCTGTTGAGAACGACGGCGGACTGGAATCCGCCGAATCCGCTGCCGACCGAGAGGATGTGGCGCAGCGGCAGCTCGCGCGCGGTGCGCGGCACGTAGTCGAGATCGCACTCCGGGTCCGGAGTCTCGTAGTTGGCGGTGGGCGGCACCACGCCGTGGGCCAGCGCCAGGGTGCAGGCGACCACCTCGATCGCGCCGATCGCGCCGAGCGAGTGCCCGACCATCGACTTGATCGAGCTCATCGGCGTGTCGAAGGCGTGGTCGCCCAGCGAGCGCTTGACCGCGGCGGTCTCGTGCCGGTCGTTCTGCTTGGTGCCCGAGCCGTGCGCGTTGACGTAGTCGACGTCGGTGCGGTTGACCTGGGCGTGGTCGAGCGCATGGTCGATCGCCCGGGACATCTCCAGCCCCTCCTTGGTGAGGCCGGTCATGTGGTAGGCGTTGCCGAAGGTGGCGAAGCCGCCGATCTCGCCGTAGATCCGGGCGCCGCGGCGGCGGGCGTGCTCCAGCTCCTCCAGCACCAGGACGGCGCCGCCCTCGCCGAGGACGAAGCCGTCCCGGTGGGCGTCGAAGGGGCGGGAGGCGTGCTCCGGGTCGTCGTTGCGCTCGCTGGTGGCCTTGATGGCGTCGAAGCAGGCGACGGTGATCGGCGAGATCGGGGAGTCGGAGGCGCCGGCGACGCAGATGTCGGCGCGCCCCTCCTCGACCGCCTGGAAGCCGTAGCCGATCGCGTCCAGACCGGAGGTGCAGCCGGTGGAGACGGTCTGCACCGGGCCCTGCGCGCCGACCCGCTCGGCCACCGCGGAGGCCAGCGTGCTGGGCGCGAAGGCCCGGTGCAGCTGCGGCTCGGCCTGCCGGTGGTCCACGTCCCAGCGTGCGCCGGTGGCGCTGACCAGGGCGTAGTCGTGCTCCAGCCGGGTGGTGCCGCCGACGGCGGTGCCGAGCGAGACGGCGATCCGCCACGGGTCCTCGGTGGCCAGGTCCAGCCCGGCGTCGGCGACCGCCTCGGCGGCCGCGACCATCGCGAACTGCACGTAGCGGTCAGCCCGTTGGACGTCCTCGGGGCTCAGCCCGTGGGCCTGCGGGTCGAAGTCGCACTCGGCCGCGATCCGGGAGCGGAACCCGGTCGGGTCGAAGAGCGTGATGCCCCGGGTGGCGGTGCGGCCGGCCGTCAGGAGGTCCCAGAAGGCCGGGATCCCGATCCCTCCGGGCGCGACCACACCGATCCCCGTGACGGCGACGCGCCGCGTCACGAGCCCACCTTGGCGTGTTCCGGCGGGCCGGCGGTGGCGGACTCCTCGGTGCTCACGTGGCCGAGGTCGGGGCGGGGGGCGAGCGGGCCGCAGTGGAAGACCATCCGGGCCTCGGTCTTGCCGACGTTGCGGAAGCGGTGGCGCATGTTGATCGGGATCATCAGGCCCTGGTCCGGCTTGAGCGGGTGCGCCTTCCCGTCGAGGTCGACCTCCAGGTCGCCGGAGACGACGAACACGAACTCCTCGGAGTACGGGTGGTAGTGCTCGTTGATCCGCTCCCCGGGCTTGATGATGGCCAGGCCCATGAAGCCGCTGGTCGCCCCGCAGCTGGGAGGGGTGAGCATGGTGCGCAGCTCGGCGCCGTGGCGGCGGTTCTCCGGGGCCTCGTCGACGTTGATGATCCTCGGGTACTTCGTGGTCATGATGGTGTTCCTCCAGTGGATCGTCTGGGCGTCAGTCGCTCAGCGAGCTGCGGTCGGTGACCGGGCTCATGGCGCGGGCGGCGAGGAAGGCGCTCAGGCCGGCGACGGTGCGCAGGTCGCCGGCGGGGCCGAGGTCCAGCAGCTGGGCCAGTTCGGCCGCCTCCTGTGCGCCCGCCACGCCGAGCGCGGCGGCCGGGTCGGCCTCGGCCGGCACCCGCAGGTCGACCAGGCGCACCACGGTGTCGTCGCGCTGGAAGACGGTGGCCGCCGCGACCGGGCCGGTCGGGTCGGCGGTGGCGAGGTTGTCGTGGTCGAAGAGCAGCTCGGCGACGGCCTGCCCGCGGCCCGGGCGCACCGGGTAGAGCACGGCGTGCCGGTGCAGCCGGCCCGAGGTGGGGGAGCTGGCGATCGCCTGGTGCCGGGCGGGCAGCGCCGCCTTGGCGAAGAAGGCGCGGGCGGACTGCGGGTCGCCGAACTGCCGGGCCTCCTCCAGGTACGGGTTGAGCTCCTCCTCGACCGCCCGCACCTCGGGCTGCATCGAGACGTGGCGCAGCGCGTCGCCCAGGTTGCCGACCACCTCGACGGCCCGCACCACCCGGTTGCCGTGCATGAACAGCGAGGTGCGGTGCAGCCGGGTGTGCTCGTCGACCTCGGCCTTGGGGGAGGCGTAGGCGGACAGGATGCGGGCGACCTCGGCCTCGCTGCCGGGCTTGACGGTGAAGGTCAGCGCGTGGCGCACGATGCCGTCCGGGCCCGGCTCGGCCCTGGGCGGGCCGACGTGTCCGGCGGGCTCGCTGCGCGGCAGGCCCGGCGGCACCTCCATCGGGGCCCGGCTGCCGGTGGAGCCGGCCGCCGAGGTCTGGCGCAGGACGGCGTAGCGCAGCGAACGGAAGTTGTCGCTGACGCACCCGTGCATCGGCTTGACCATCTCGCGGTGGGCGGGGCTGTCCACCCACTCCAGGAAGGTCTCCTGGTCCTCCCACTCGCTGGTGATGAGCCACTGGCGGGGGTCGTTGATGGACTGGCACAGCTGGTCGCTGACGTGGCCGGGCACCGCGGCCACCTGGTGGCGCAGCTGCTCGTAGACGTCGAGGAAACGCTGCTGGGCGCCGTCCTGGATCTCCAGCATCAGCACCACCCTCAGCCGGGTGTCGGAGTCTTCGTGCTGCTTCGGCTGCGGTTCGGACAGAGTTGTCATGATCCACTTTCTGCTCTCGGCCGCTCGCGGCGGGCCCTTGCCGGCCGCGTCCGGCGGGTGCTCCCGGCCTGGGGGGAGGGGGTGCGGTGACGGTCGGCCCGGGGCCCGGGGCCCAGGGCCTGAGGTCGATCGTGAGCGGCCGACCGGGCGCGGCGCGAGATTTGCGAGCCATCCGGGCGAAGGGGCGGCACAGTCCCCCTCCGGCTGGGGATGGAAGAGCGGGGCCCCCGGCTGAGCGGGCCCGTCGAGCGCGGCGCCGAGTCCAGCTGCCGGGCCGCGGAATCCCCTTACAGGGTGGAGCAATTGATGAATCCGAAGGTTGACGACCGGGTGCCGGTCCTGATCGTGGGCGGCTCCCTGGTCGGGCTGTCGGCCTCACTGTTCCTCGGCCGACTGGGTGTCAGGCACCTGCTGGTCGAGAAGCACGCCGACACCTCGCATCACCCGCGCGGACGAGGCAACAACGTCCGCACGATGGAGCTGTACCGGGTGGCCGGGATCGAGCCGGCGATCCGCGAGGCGGCCTCCGTGCTCGCCCCGAACCACGGCATCCTCCAGGCTCCCTCGCTGACCGGCGAGGAGCAGGAGTGGCTGTTCCGGGAGATCGACCCGGGCGGCAAGCTCGCCCGGTTCAGCCCCAGCGGCTGGTGCCTGTGCAGCCAGAACGACCTGGAGCCGGTACTGCTGCGCGCGGCCCGCGACCTCGGCGGCGACGTGCGGTTCGGCACCGAGCTGGTCTCCTTCGAGCAGGACGCCGACGGCGTCACCTCCCTGCTGCGCAGCCGGGAGACCGGCGAGGAGCGGGTGGTGCGCTCGGAGTACCTGATCGCCGCGGACGGCCCGCGCAGCCCGGCCCGGGAGCGGCTCGGCATCGGCCAGACCGGCAAGGGCGAGCTGTTCCACAACGTCAGCATCACCTTCCGTGCCAAGCGACTGGCCGAGGTGGTCGGCGACCGGCACTTCATCGCCTGCTACCTGACCAACCCGGAGGCGGACGGCGCGCTGCTGCCGGTGGACAACCAGTCCGAGTGGGTCTTCCACGCGCCCTGGCACCCCGAGCACGGCGAGCCGCTGGAGGCCTTCACCGACGAGCGCTGCGAGCGGCACATCCGCACCGCCGTCGGCCTGCCCGAACTGGACGTCGAGGTCACCGGACGGGCGCCCTGGCACGCGGCCGAACGGGTCGCCGAGCGGTACGGCGTCGGCCGGGTCTTCCTCGCCGGGGACTCCGCCCACGAGATGTCCCCGACCGGCGCCTTCGGCTCCAACACCGGCATCCAGGACGCCCACAACCTCGCCTGGAAACTGGCCGCCGTGCTGTGCGGCTGGGCCGGGCCCGGCCTGCTGGAGACGTACGGGCAGGAGCGTCGCCCGGTCGCCGAGGTCACCAGCGAGCGCGCCTCGGCCCGCTCCGCAGAGCACAGCCACCCGGGCTACGCGGTGGTCCCGGGCGTCGGCCGCCAGGCCGGGGTGCTGGCCGTGGCGCTCGGCTACCGCTACCCGCGCGGCGCGGTGCTCGGCACCGACCCGGCCGGCGCCGTCGTCCCGGAGACCTTCGAGTCCAACGGCGAGCCGGGCAGCCGGGCCCCGCACCAGTGGCTGCTGCGCGCGGGCGTACGGCTGTCCACCCTGGACCTCTACGAGCAGGCGATGGTGCTGCTCACCGGTCCCGGGGGCACCGCCTGGCAGCAGGGCGCCCGGCGGGCGGCCGACCGGCTGGCCGTCCCGCTGGACGTCTACCGGATCGGCGACGGCGCCGAGGACGACCTGGCGCCGGAGCCCGGCACGGACTTCGCCGCGCTGCACGGCCTCGGCCCGGGCGGCGCGCTGCTGGTGCGCCCGGACGGCTTCGTCGCCTGGCGCTCGCCCGGACCGGTCGCCGACCCGGAGGCCGAGCTGGAGGCGGCGTTGCGGGCGGTGCTGGATCTGTAGGGACACACACGGACGGGCCCGCCGGTCGACTCGGCGACCGGCGGGCCCGTCCCGTCAGGTGTCGGTGATCAGGTGCCCAGGTGTGGGTGTGGCCCGGTGATCAGTGGCCGCCCGCGTCGACCACCTCGACGTCGGCGACCTCGCGCTCGATCTCCTCGGCCGGCAGGGCGACCCGGATCGCCCAGTAGTAGATGACCAGCGAGAACACCGCGACGAGCGCCATGTCGTACCACATCGGGATCCGGCCGGTGCCGTCACCGAAGCCGCCCTGCCACGAGATCAGGCCGAGGCCCACCAGGTAGACCGGCAGCCACTGGGCGGACTTCCAGTTGAGCCGCGGCGCGTTCGGCAGGCGCTTCTTGATCGCGTACACCGCGTAGCTGCCGAGCAGGGCGTAGCCGAGCACGATGGCGATGCCCAGGCGGGACAGGGTCTGCCAGCCGGCCCAGTAGATGATCAGGCTGGAGACCACGAAGGCGGCCGGGGAGATCACGCCGCCCAGCGGCAGCCGGTAGGAGCGCTCGCGGTCGGGCAGCCGGCGGCGCAGAGCGCCGAAGGCCAGCGGCGCGCCGGCGTACATCAGCACGCTGGCGGAGGTGATGAAGCTGACCAGCTGCTGCCAGCTCGGGAAGGGCAGGAAGCAGATCACACCGGTCACGAAGGCGATGATCAGGCCGAACCACGGCACGCCGTTCTTGTCCAGCTGCTCGAACTTCTGCGGCGCGTAGCCGTTGCGGCTCAGGCCGTAGGAGATGCGCGAGGTGGAGGTGGTGTAGATCAGGCCGGTGCCGCCGGGGGAGATCACCGCGTCGGCCTTCAGCACGTAGGACAGCCAGCCGAGGCCGACCAGGGTGGCCAGACCGGCGAAGGGGCCGTCGATGCCGGGGAAGTCGAGCTTCGCCCAGCCGTTGGCGAAGGCGGTGACCGGCAGCGCGCCGATGAAGACGACCTGCAGCAGGGTGTAGATCAGGGTGCCGATGGCGACCGAACCGAGCACCGCGCGCGGGATGTCGCGCTTGGGGTTGCGGCTCTCACCGGCGATCTGGATGGCCTGCTCGAAGCCCAGCAGCGCGAAGATGATGCCGCTGGTGCTGATCGCGGTGAGCACGCCCTTGGCGCCGAACGGGGCGAAGCCGTGCGAGGTGAAGTTGGATCCGTGGAAGCTGGTGATCGCCAGCACGAAGATCGTGAACAGAGGAACGAAGATCTTCAGCCAGGTGGCGACGCTGTTGGTCCGGGCGAGGGCCTTCACACCGAGGAAGTTGACCGCGACGAATACCGCCATCAGCGCGGTCGCGACGATGAATCCGCTGGTGGTGAGGGTGCCGTTGGCGTTCTGCAGTCCGCTGGCCCAGGGCGCGTCCTTGGCGTAGCCGATCATGGCCTCGACCTCGATCGGTGCCACGGTGGCGGCCTGGAGCCAGGAGAACCAGCCGAAGGACATGCCGGCCAGGCCGCCGAAGGCGTAGTGCGGGTAGCGCGCCGTACCGCCCGAGACCGGGAAGAGTCCGCCGAGCTCGGCGTGCACGAGTGCGAGCAGCACGATCGCGACGGCGCCGATGCCCCAGGAGATGACGGCTGCCGGTCCGGCAGCGGTGACGGCGCTCTTCGCGCCGAAGAGCCAGCCGGAGCCGATGATCGAGCCGACCGAGGCCCACATGAGGCCGACGAGTCCGACGTGACGCTTGAGCGACCGGTGGGCGGTCCCGGCAGTGCCGGAGTTCTGGTCGGGCGGCGAGATCTGGTTGAGGGAAGCCATGGGCGATCTCTCTGTGTGTGGGGGCTCCGGGGAAGGGTCGGAGCGCGGAGAGTTGCCACACAGTAGGGCTATTCAGAGACCTCTGCACAGATTTCATTACTGAATGTTTACTTTCTTTGCCTGATATCCGCGCAGGTAGGAGGCATTCTGTTCAGTTGTCTGTTACGTTACCCGCTGGTAGGTTCACCATTTGAGCGGGAATTGAGCTTCGCGATTCGATCATGCAGTATTGACCACCCCGGGCATTCATGAGAATGACGGCCATTGCATAGTCATGCCGTCGTCGTGCCGCCGGCGCTCGGGGCCCCCTGCTGACATCGCGTCAATTCGCCAGATCCGAGGGGTCGGTGTTCGCGCCGCAGAGCAGAACGGCGATGCGCTCACCCTCCACCCGGTCCAGGGCGGCCAGCGCGGTGGACGCCGCGTACTCCACGGCGATCCGGCGCTCCTCCCAGAGCCGACGGCGGGCCGCCACGATCACCTCGTCCTCCACCAGGACCGAGCGCACCCCCTCGTGCCCGGCCGCGTGCACGGCGAGCGCGGTGGCCCGGCGGGCGCCCAGCGCGTCCTGGGCCACCGAGGCCACCGGGACGTCCACCGGTCGGCCGGCCTCCAGCGCCGCGTTCAGCGCCCGGCTCCCGGACGGCTCCACCGCGACCACCCGCACCCCGTGCTCGCGGGCCGCGACCGCCACCCCGGCGAACAGCCCGCCGCCGCCCACCGACACCACCACCGTGTCCAGGCCGGGGACCCGGGCGCGGATCTCGTCCAGGACCGTCCCCGCCCCGGCCGCGATCAACGGGTGGTCATACGCGTGCGAGGCCAACGCCCCACTGCCCGAGGCGAATTCCTCACAGGCCGCCAGCGCCTCCGCGTACTCCCGGCCCACCAACCGCACCTGCGCCCCGTACGAACGCAGCCGGTCCAGCTTCACCGGCGAAGCAGTCTCCGGCAGGAACACCGTGGCCCGGACGCCCAGTTCACGCGCGGCCCAGGCACAGGCCAGCCCGGCGTTGCCGCCCGAGGCGATGGTCACCCCGGCCGACGGCAGGGTGCCCGCCTCGGCATGGGCGAGCAGGAAGTTCTGCGCGCCGCGCGCCTTGAAACTGCCGGTGTGCTGCAGGAACTCCAGCGCCAGCCACGTCCTGCCGCCGTCGTCCCCCGGTGCCACCGCGACCGGCCGCACCCGCCCGGCGATCCGCTGCCCGGCGGCCTCCACCTCGTCGTACGTCAGCTGTTCCATCGTCGGCTCCTTCGTGCGGTGATGCGGACCGGTCCGACCGACGGTAGTGCGCGGGGACGGGCCCGAGAAGATCGCCGACGGGCGGGCGTAGCCTGGACCCGTGCGTTTCGTGATCCTCCCGCCGCCGGTCCGCTAGCGGGCGGCGTACCCACCTGGCCCGGCCGAGCGGGAGAGCCCCTCGGTTCCCGGGGCGATGTCTGCCGCCCGCGTACCCCGCGGACCAGAACCGGCGAACCATCGTGGAGTACGACGCATGACCTCGCACACCGCCGTGCCGTTCCGGCACGGCCTGTTGTCCATTTCCGCCGCCGCCGTCGCCTGGGGGGTGGGCGGAGCCGTCGCCGCACTCCTGATGCGCACCAGCGGACTCGGCCCGGTGGCCGTCTCCTGCTGGCGCTTCGGCGTCGCGGCGCTCTGCCTGGCGCTGCTGCCCCCGGCGGCGGCCCGTTCCGGGAAGCCCGGCTCCACCGGGCTGACCGGCCTCGGGCTGGCCGTCAGCCAGTGCGCCTACTTCGGCTCCGTGCACTACGCGGGCCTCGGACTGGGCACCCTGATCACCATCGGCGCCGGACCGGTGCTCACCAGTCTCGGCGCACACCTGCTGCTCGGCGAACACCTCACCCGACGGTCGGCGGCCGCCGTCCTGCTCGCCCTCGGCGGGCTCGCCCTGCTGGTCGCGGCACCCGCCGCCGGACCGCGCCCGGCCCTGGGCGTCGCCCTCGCGGTGCTCGCCGGCGCAGGCCAGAGCGGACTCACCCTGTGGGCCCGCGGCGGCGGCTCGGCCCGGGCGAGTACGGGCGCCTTCACGACCGGACTGCTCTGCCTGCTCCCCTTCGCGGCGGTCCAGGGCGTACTGCCGGCCGCGGGGCAGCCGGCGCTGACCGGCGCAGCCCTGCTCTTCCTCGGGACGGTGCCGACGCTGCTCGCCTACCGCTGGTACTTCAGCGGTCTGACAGCCGTACCGGGCACCACCGCCTCCGTGCTGGTGCTGCTGGAACCGGCCACGGCGGCGGTGATCGGCGTGCTCTTCCTCGGCGAGCCCTTCACCGTGGGACTGGCAGCGGGCTCCGCACTGCTGCTCGCCGCGATCGCGGCACTGACCCGGGCCTAACGGCGACCGGAGCCGGGCGCACGCCACCGCAGGGGCGTGCCCCGGCTCCGGGCGTTCGGCTTCCGGGCCTCGGGCTTGCGGGCCTTCGAGGCTCCGGCCTTGGCCTCGGCGGTCCCCGGGGTCCGGCCCTTCCGACCTTCCGGGCCCGACCTCTCCGCAATCGTCGTCGCGGCTTACCGGGCCCGGTCTCCCGTCGCCGGACCGGCGTGGTGTGCCGGGGCGAGCACCCGGGCGGGCGAGCTGAGGTCGCCGGATGCGAGCCACCGTGCTGTCGTGGCGGCATGAAGACCTCACGCGCGGCCCGGGTGGCCGTCACGACCGCGACCGCCGTCCTCCTCGCCGTGGGCGCCGCGGTGCCGGCCGCGCATGCGGCGGCGAGCGGCCGGCGCGATGTCACCGCCGACACCTGTCGGGCCGCAGGCGGGCACGTAGAGGGCAGCGGCTACTGCGTGGACGCGAGCGGGAAGGACGCCTGGGGCGCGGAGATCGACGGCCAGGCGGTCAATCCGAACCCGCGCCCCGGTTTCGAGTGAGGCGCAACGAGAGTCGGCCAGTGGCGGTGCCGGGACTCGCCGTCCGGCGATGGAGAGCCGCGGACCGGATGAGCGGGGTGTGGTGGGAGCCGCCCGGCCCGGCGCGTCCGGGGCGCCGGGCCGGGCGGGGGTCAGGGCACTGGTCGCAGGGTGACCGGGGTGGGGGTCAGGGTGCGCAGGACCAGGTCGATGCGGATCTTGGTGGCGCCCGCGCGGTGCAGGGCGGCGGAGACGGCCCGTAGTTCTTCCGGGCCGGTGCAGGCGAGGCGGAGTTCCAGGTCGGCCTCGCCGGCGAGGGCGAGGCCGCTCTGTACGGCGGGGAACTCCGCCGCGAGGCGGTCGAAGTCGAGCGGGACGGGTCCGTGGCTGATCCGGGCGATGGCGTGCAGGGCCCGGGCCTGCTCGGGTCGTCCCGGGGCGGGGGTGAAGCCGTCCGGGACGAGGTGGAGGGGGGCGGTCACCGGTGCTGGAGCTGGGTGGCCGAGGTCGGGGCGGGCGCTGCGGCGGGTGCCGCGGCGGGGGTGGGGACGGGCGGGGCGACCAGGCGGGGGTCGAGGACGAGGGTGTCGACGCCGAGCGGGCTGGTGAGGGTGCGCAGGGCGGGCTCGCCGAGTTCGGTGTAGGCCTGCTCCGGTCCGAGGAGCGCGGCGAGGGCCTCGGGGCTGCTGAACCCCACCGCGCAGCGGCGGCCGTCGCGGGTGCGGAAGAGGCGGAGGGCGGTGGTGCTTCCGGTGGCGTTGGTGGTGACCGGAACGTGCCAGACGACGCGGGCCATGCGGATGCTCCCGGGTGGGGTGGTGGTGGCTGCCGGATGCTGCTCTGTCCCGACGCTAGGTCGGGTCGGGCCGCGCGTCGCCGGTCCTGACGCGGCGTTGACCGAATGGGGTGGTGCATTGACGCACTCCTGACACCCGACTCATTCGATTGGACTACGCCTGTCTCGCGGCCGCCCGAACACTGCCCGACGGGTTCCGGAACTCCGACCGACCGCCGCCTGATCGGGACGGTGCAGGAGCCCTCCGCTTGCCGCCGGGGCGGTTGCGGACCACGGTGGAGTCGGCCCTCCCGGCGCCTCCGGATCCGGCCGGCGCACGCTCCGGGGCGGGGGGAGGTGGAGCGAGGGGCCCAGAACGAGATATCTTGACGTCAAGACGTTGGAGACGTGAAGCGGAGTACCGATGACTGACTCGACCATCATCTATACGCACACCGACGAGGCTCCGGCCCTGGCGACCTACTCGTTCCTGCCGGTGGTCCAGGCGTACGCCTCGACGGCGGGTGTGCGGGTGGAGACCCGTGACATCTCCCTGGCCGGGCGGATCATCGCCAGCTTCCCGGAGCGTCTGACCGAGGCCCAGCGGATCGGTGACGCCCTGGCCGAGCTGGGTGAGCTCGCCAAGACCCCGAGCGCCAACATCATCAAGCTGCCGAACATCTCGGCCTCCGTGCCGCAGCTGAAGGCCGCCATCGCGGAGCTGCAGGGCCAGGGCTACGCCCTGCCGGACTACCCGGACGACCCGCGGACCGACGAGGACAAGGACGTCCGCGCCCGCTACGACAAGATCAAGGGCAGCGCCGTCAACCCGGTCCTGCGCGAGGGCAACTCGGACCGCCGCGCCCCGCTGTCGGTCAAGAACTACGCCAAGACCCACCCGCACCGCATGGGTGCCTGGACCGCCGAGTCCAAGACCAACGTCGCCACCATGGGCGAGAACGACTTCGCGAGCACCGAGAAGTCCACGGTGATCGCCGCCGACGGCGCCCTGCGCATCGAGCTGGTCGGCGAGGACGGCACCGCCACCGTGCTGCGCGAGAAGGTCCCGGTGCTGGCCGGCGAGGTCGTCGACGCCTCGGTGATGCGCGCCGCCGCCCTGAACGAGTTCCTGGCCGCCCAGGTCGCCCGTGCCAAGGCCGAGGGCGTGCTGTTCTCGGTGCACCTCAAGGCCACCATGATGAAGGTCTCGGACCCGATCATCTTCGGCCACGTCGTCCGCGCCTTCTTCCCGAAGACCTTCGCCGCGTACGGCGAGGCGCTGGCCGCCGCCGGTCTGAACCCGAACAACGGCCTCGGCGGCATCCTGGCCGGCCTCGACAAGCTGCCGAACGGCGCCGAGATCAAGGCTTCCTTCGACGCCGAGCTGGCCGAGGGCCCGGCGCTGGCCATGGTCGACTCCGACAAGGGCATCACCAACCTGCACGTGCCGAGCGACGTCATCGTCGACGCCTCGATGCCGGCCATGATCCGCACCTCCGGCCACATGTGGGGCCCGGACGGCCAGGAGGCCGACACCCTCGCCGTCCTGCCGGACCACAGCTACTCCGGCGTGTACCAGGCCGTCATCGACGACTGCCGCGCCAACGGCGCCCTGGATCCGGCCACCATCGGCTCGGTCCCGAACGTCGGCCTGATGGCCCAGAAGGCCGAGGAGTACGGCTCCCACGACAAGACCTTCGAGATCGAGGCGGCCGGCACCGTCCGCCTGGTCGACGCCGAGGGCAACGTGGTGCTGGAGCAGGCCGTTCAGCCGGGCGACATCTTCCGCGCCTGCCAGACCAAGGACCTGCCGATCCAGGACTGGGTCAAGCTGGCCGTCACCCGCGCCCGCGCCACCGGCGACCCGGCGGTGTTCTGGCTGGACGAGAACCGCGCCCACGACGCCGTGCTGATCGAGAAGGTCAAGACCTACCTCCCGCAGCACGACACGACCGGCCTGCAGATCGAGATCAAGTCCCCGGTCGAGGCCACCAAGTTCTCGCTGGAGCGCATCCGTCGCGGCGAGAACACCATCTCGGTGACCGGTAACGTGCTGCGCGACTACCTGACCGACCTGTTCCCGATCCTGGAGCTGGGCACCAGCGCCAAGATGCTGTCGGTCGTCCCGCTGATGGCCGGCGGCGGCCTGTTCGAGACCGGCGCCGGTGGCTCCGCCCCGAAGCACGTCCAGCAGCTCGTCAAGGAGAACTACCTGCGCTGGGACAGCCTGGGCGAGTTCTTCGCGCTGGCCGCCAGCTTCGAGCACCTGGCCACCACCACCGGCAACGCCCGCGCCAAGGTGCTGGCCGACACCCTGGACCGCGCCACCGGCACCTTCCTCAACGAGGACAAGTCGCCGAGCCGTCGCCTCGGCGGCATCGACAACCGCGGCAGCCACTTCTACCTGGCCATGTACTGGGCCCAGGAGCTGGCCAAGCAGACCGCCGACGCCGAGCTGGCCCAGGCCTTCGACGGCCTGGCCAAGGCGCTGACCGAGCAGGAGAAGACCATCGTGGACGAGCTGATCGCCGTCCAGGGCTCGGCCGTCGACCTCGGTGGCTACTACCAGCCGGACCCGGCCAAGGCCGCGGCCGTGATGCGCCCGTCGAAGACCTTCAACGAGGCGATCGCCAACCTGGCCTGACACCGGGCGGGTTGAAGCACCGGGAGGCCCCCGGGTCCGCTGCGGCGGACCCGGGGGCCTCCCCGCGTGTGCGCCCGGTCTCCGTCCTCATGCCGATGGACCGGGCGCCATGATCCAGCGGCCCGTTCAGGCCAGTCCCAGCACCACCCCGGTGCCGGTCAGCAACAGGAGTGCGGCGCCGTTGACGCGCGGCACCGCGAGGGCCGTGCCGACCGCCTCGCGCAGCAGCTGGTACGGGCCGTGCGCGAGCGGCCCGTCCGCGCCGAGCACCCGGCCGGGGGCGCCGGCCCGGCGGGCGGCCAGGGCGGAGCGGACGGTGTGGAAGCCGCTGGTGACGACGGTGCAGCGGTAGCCGGGGCGCTCGGCGGCCATCAGGGCGGCGCTGAAGCGCAGGTTCTCGGCGGTGTTCACGGCCCGCTCCTCGCGCCGGATCCGCTCGGCCGGGACGCCCCGGGCGATCAGGTAGCGGGCCATCGCGCCGGCCTCGGTGCACTCCTCGTGCGGGCCCTTGCCGCCGGTCACCAGCAGCAGCGCGGCGTGCCCGGCGGCCTCCTCGGCGGCGAGGTGCTCCAGCGCGGCGTCCAGCCGGGCCGCCAGGATCGGCGCCGGCTCGCAGCCGTCCAGCGCGGCGCCCAGGACCACCAGGTAGTCGGCGCCGACGGCCACCGGGCGGCGGCTCTGGTGCAGCGCGCAGGCGAGGAAGCCGAGCAGCCAGAGCAGGACGTACCCGCCGAGCAGGACGGCGGGCGGGAACAGGGCGGGCATACCCGTCGAACGCGGCCGGTGGGAACACCGTTCCGGAACGCGGGGGAGGGCGGTATGACGGAGCCCACGTCCTCGGGGGGAGGACGTGGGCTCCAGCGGGGGCCGGGGTTCCGGGGGCGGATGTTCCGGGGCGCTTCGGGCGCGGGGCTCAGCCGGCGTCGGCCGCCGGGGTCGCGGGGGCGGCCGGGGCGGTGGGCGCGGCGGGGGTCGCCGGGCGTCGTCCGCCGCCCTTGTGAAGCGAGGCCAGGTAGGCGTTGTACGCCTCCAGCTCGGCGTCGCCGCTGCGCTCCTCGGCGCGGTCGCGGCGGCGGGCCTGCCGCCGCTCGGAGCCCATCCACTGGTAGACCAGCGCGATCAGCACGATCGCGGTCGGGATCTCCCCGAACGCCCAGGTGATGCCGCCGGCCAGCTTCTGGTCCTCCAGCAGGTCCGTCCCGGGCGGTGCGCTCTGGACGGTGAAGGTGGAGACCAGCGGGTGGCTGGCCATCATCACCGCCACGCCGAAGAAGGCGTGGAACGGCATCCCCATGAACAGCTCGATGATCCGCATCACGTGCCCGGGGCGGTGCGGGCCCGGGTCCACGCCCATGATCGGCCAGAAGAAGGCCAGACCGGTCATGAGGAAGTGGACCATCATGAAGATGTGCCCGAGGCGGTACTGCATCAGGACGTCGAACACCGGGGTGAAGTAGACCCCGTACAGGCTCGCGATGAACAGCGGGATGGTGAACGCCGGGTGCGAGACCACCCGGACGTACCGGCTGTGCAGCAGCGCCACCAGCAGCTCGCGCGGCCCGCGCGGCCGCCCCTTGCCCGCCGGGCGCAGGGCCCGCAGCGCGAGCGTGATCGGGGCGCCGAGCAGCAGCAGGATCGGCGTCAGCATGGACAGCACCATGTGCTGGATCATGTGGGCGCTGAACAGCACCATGCCGTAGTCGTTCAGGCCGCTGCAGGTGACCAGCAGCATGCTGGCGACGCCCGCGACCCAGCCGACGACCCGGCCGACCGGCCAGCGGTCGCCGCGCCGGTACAGCCGGACCACACCGACCAGGTACAGCGCCAGGGCGACCAGGCCGCCGAGCAGGAACACCCAGTCCGGGGACCAGGTCCACGCGTGGGAGAGGCTGAACGGGTCTAGTCGGGTCATCCCGCCGTGGTGGTGCATTCCTGACATTCCGTCGCCCATCGGCGGGTCCCGCTTTCCGTCCTCGTGGTCCCCGCTGGGGGTCCGGTTCGCCCGTTTTGCTTGGCATACAGCCTAGGTGGGCCTTACCTCGGCCGTACCGCCGCCCCCTCCCGTACGGGCCCCGTACCGGCCCCGTCCGGACTCGGTGCGGGCTCCGTGCGAGCGGCTCCCCGGCGTGCGGCGCCACGGTCGGCGCTGACCGAGCTCTGCTCGGGCGCCGGAGCGCTGCTCCACCTCGCCTCCCTGGTCGGCGGTGGCGCCGAGGAGTGCGCGGCCGTCAACGACCGGGGGACGGCGGCGGTGATGGCGGCGGCCGCCCGGGCCGGGGCCGACCGGATCGTCCACCTGTCGACGACGGCGGTGTACGGCGAGGGCCCGCACACGGGCGTCGGCGTCGACGAGGTGCTCGCCGCGCCGCTGTCCGAGGCCAGCCGCACCCGGCTGCTCGGCGCGGGCCACGCCCTGGCGGCGGGTGCCGTGGTGCTGCGGCCCGCGCTGGTCACCGGGACGGGCGACCGCTGGGTGGTGCCCGGCCTGGCCGAGCTGGCGCGGCGGGTGCCGGGCCGCTGGGCGGGCGGCGACGTACGGATCTCCCTGGTGGACCGCACGGACCTGGCCCGGCTGATCACCGCGCTCGCCCTGGACGCGCCGGCGCCGGTGGCGGGCGTCCACCACGCGGCCCACCCGGAGCCGGTCCGCAGCGGTGACCTGCTCGACGCGCTGGCCGGGCTCGGCCTGCTGCCCGCCCTGGACGGCCCGGCGCTGTCCTGGGAGGAGTGCCGCCGACTGCTCGCGGCGAGGCCGGGGACGGTCTCCGAGCGTCAGTTGGCGATGATCGCCCGGGACCACTGGTACCGCAGCGACGACGTCTGGCGGCTGGCCGCCTGCCCGCCCGGCCCGGGGCCGCTGGCCCGTCTGGCGGGGGCGGCGCCCTGGTACCGGGCGGCCCTCGGACTGGGATGAGCGGAGGGTTCGACTACGTCTGTAGTGACGACACCTGTCGTTACTACGCCTGTAGTTACTGCAGCTGTCGTTACTGTGCGCGTAGTTACTGCGGCCGTGGTTACTGCGCCCGCAGTCGTCGGGCCCGCGCCTCCAGGAACCGCTGTTCCGCCAGGCTCGCCGTGGCCTTCGCCGCACGGCGGTAGTGGTCGTACGCGCCCGCCCGGTCGCCGGACCGTTCCAGCAGGTGCGCCCGGACGGAGAGCAGCCGGTGGTGGCCGGCCATCCGCTGGTCCCCGTCCAGGGTGGCGAGCAGGGCGAGCCCGGCCTTCGGGCCGTCCCGCTCGGCGAGGGCGACGGCCCGGTTGAGGGTGACCATCGGGTTGGGGGCGATCCGTTCCAGGATCAGGTAGAGGGCGTGCACCTGCGCCCAGTCGGTCTCCTCGGCGGTGGCGGCGTCGGCGTGGGTGGCGGCGATGGCGGCCTGGAGCTGGTACGGGCCCAGCTCGGGGCCGGCCAGGGCGGCCTTGGCCAGCGCGGTGCCCTCGTCGAGCAGGTCGCGCTCCCAGGTGCTGCGGTCCTGTTCGGCCAGTGGCACCAGGTCGCCCGCTGCCGTCGTCCGGGCCGCCCGGCGGGCGTGGGTGAGCAGCATCAGGGAGAGCAGACCGGTCACCTCGCCGTCCTCGGGCAGCTGGGCGTGCACCATCCGGGCCAGCCGGATCGCCTCCTGGGCGAGATCGGCGCGGTGCAGTTCGCTGCCCGAGGAGGCGGTGTAGCCCTCGTTGAAGATCAGGTAGAGCACGTGCAGGACGACCCGCAGCCGCTCCTCCCGCTCGGCGCCCTCGGGCAGGGCGAAGGAGCTGCCGGCCGCCCGGATCCGCTGTTTGGCCCGGCTGATCCGGGCCGCCATGGTGGCCTCCGGCACCAGGAAGGCCCGGGCGATCTCGGCCGTGGTCAGCCCGCCGACCGCGCGCAGGGTGAGCGCGGTCTGGGAGGCGGCGGTGAGCGACGGATGGCAGCAGAGGAAGAGCAGCAGCAGGGTGTCGTCGGTGTCCGGCACCTCCTCGGGCACCACCTCGGCGGCCGTGGTCGCGGTCTCGCGCTCGCGGCGGGCGTGGTCCCTGCGGATCTGGTCGACCAGCCGCCGGGCGGCGACCGTGACCAGCCAGCCGCGCGGGTTGTCCGGCACGCCTTCCTCGGGCCACTGCACGCTCGCGGCCAGGACGGCCTCCTGCACGGCGTCCTCGCAGCCCTCGAAGCGGCCGTGCCGTCGTACCAAGGTGCCGAGGACCTGCGGCGTGAGGTCGCGCAGCAGGTCCTCGAAGTCCGGTGCTGTCATGCCTCCAAGTGTCCGTCGGAGAACATCACCTGGCGCACCTCGACGCCCAGCCCCTCGATCGCGGCGTCCGGGATCTGCGCGGCGAGCTCGATCGCCCGCTCCTTGTCCTCGCAGTCGACCAGGTAGAAGCCGCCCAGGAACTCCTTGGCCTCCAGGAAGGGGCCGTCGGTGACCGCCGGCTGGCCGTCGCGCACCGTGACGACGGCGGCCTGGGACGGGTCGACCAGCGCCTGGGTGACGATCAGTTCGCCGGAGGACTTCAGCGCCTCGATGAACTTGCCGTGCCCGGCGCCGATCGCCGCCTTCTCGTCGTCGGTCAGCGCGTCCAGCACGGCGGGGTTGATGTGCAGGCTGATCAGGAACTTCATGGCGTACTCCTCGTCCGTGGTCGGGCCCCGGTCGGGCCCCTCGACCGTACGGTCGGAGCCGGCGCCGACGTCTTGACATCCCCGCCGGAGAAATCTCCCACGACTTCCCTCCCGTCGCACCGTTCACCGCCGCCGAGGACCCGGTGTCAAGAATCCGGCGGCCGCTCCGACCGCCCGGCGGAACGTTTCCGAGGCGGAGGAGTCGCCGGGATGAGAGTGAACCGGGCACGGCTGGGACTGGCCCTGCTGATGCTGCCGACCCTGCTGGTCGCGATGGACATGACGGCGCTGCTGCTCGCCCTCCCGAGGCTGAGCGCCGACCTGGGCGCCTCCGGCGTCCAACAGCTGTGGATCAGCGACGGCTACGGGCTGATGGTGGCCGGGCTGGTCATCACCATGGGCACGCTGGGCGACCGGATCGGCCGCCGGCGCCTCCTGCTCGGCGGCGCGGCGGCCTTCGGGGTGCTGTCGGTGGTCGCCGCCTTCGCGGTCGACCCGCTGATGCTGATCGTCGTGCGGGCCCTGCTGGGCGTCGCCGGGGCGACGCTGGCGCCGTCCACGCTCGCGTTGATCACCAACATGTTCCGGGACGAGCGCGAGCGCGGCCGGGCCGTCGCCGTCTGGGCGACCTGCCAGTTCGCGGGCGGGGCGCTGGGGCCGGTGCTGGCCGGGCTCCTGCTCCAGCACTTCTGGTGGGGGTCGGTGTTCCTGGCCGCCGTCCCGGCCATGGCGCTGCTGCTGGCGGCCGGGCCCGCCGTGCTGCCGGAGTTCCGCGGCGGGACGGCCGGGCGGCTGGACCCGGCCGGGGTCGGGCTGTCGCTGGTGGCGGTGCTACTGGTGCTGTACGGCATCAAGCAGTTGCCGGTCGGGGGCGCGCCGCTGGTCCCGGTGGCGGCCCTGCTGGCGGGCACCGGCGTCGGGTACGTCTTCGTTCGGCGGCAACTGCGCTCGGAGCGGCCGCTGTTGGACCTGCGCCTGCTGCGCAGCCGTCCGCTCACGGCCGTACTGGTCTCGCTGGTGCTGGCCGGGGCCGCGATGGCGGGCACCGGCCTGCTGGTGACCCAGTACCTGCAGAGCGTGCTGGGCCACTCGCCGTTCGCCTCCGCCGTCCTGTTCGCCCCGATGGGCCTGGCGGTGGCGGTCGGCACCATGGCCGCGCCGCGGCTGACCGGCCGGGTGGAGCGGGCCACCGCGATCGCGGGCGGGCTGGCGCTGTCCGCGCTGGGTGCCCTGCTGCTGGTCGCCGCGGGCCAGGACGAGGGCTCGCTGCCGCTGGTGATGACCGGCATCGCGGTGCTGGCGCTGGGCACCGGGCCGCTGTTCGCGCTGGGCACCGGACTGGTCCTCGGTTCGGTGCCGCCGGAGCGGGCGGGCTCGGCGGCCTCGATGTCGGAGACCGGCAACTACTTCGGTGGCTCGCTCGGCTTCGCCCTGCTCGGTACCGTCGCGGCGGCGGTCTACCGCGGCCGTACCGGCGGCGGCTCCGACTCGCTGGCGGCCGCGGTCGAGGCGGCCCGGCACCTGCCCGCCGGGCAGGGCGCCGAGCTGCTGCACGGCGCGCGCTCGGCGTTCACGGCGGCACTGCACGTCAACGGGCTGATCGCGGCCGCGCTGTTCGCCGCCCTGGCCGCGCTGACCCTGGTGATGCGCCCGGCGAAGGGCCCCGCGCCGACGGAGGAGCCGATGGCGGACACGACGGCGGACACGGTGGAGGGGCAGGAGGAGGCGCCCGCGTACGAGCGGGCTTGAACCTGACACCTGTGTCAGGCCCTACCTTCGGGGCGCGACGAACGCAGCATCCACTCAAGGGGGAAGAACGATGAGCAACGAGCTGACCGGCAAGGCGGCCCTGGTGACCGGCGGCAGCCGGGGGATCGGCGCGGCGGTGGCCAAGCGGCTGGCGGCCGAGGGGGCGGCGGTGGCGCTCACCTACGTCCGGGCCGAGGAACAGGCCCGGACGGTCGTCAAGGAGATCGAGGCGGCGGGCGGCCGGGCGGTGGCGATCCGCGCCGACCTGGTCGAACCGGAGGCCGCGACGCGTGCGGTGGAGGAGACGGTCCGGCAACTGGGCGGGATCGACGTCCTGGTGAACAACGCGGGCTTCCTCACCTACGGCCCGCTCGACGAGGTGTCGGTCGAGGAACTGGACCGGGTGCTCGCCGTGGACGTCCGCTCGGTGTTCCTGGCCGCCCAGGCCGCCGCCCGGCACATGGGCGAGGGCGGGCGGATCATCAGCATCGGCTCCTGCTTCAACGGGCGGGTCCCCGGCGCGAACTTCGTCCTCCAGGCGACGGCCAAGACCGCGCTCGTCGGGCTGACCAAGGGCCTGGCCCGGGAGCTCGGCCCGCGCGGGATCACGGCCACCGTCGTCGACCCGGGCCCGATCGACACCGACATGAACCCGGCCGACGGTGACTCCGCCGCCTTCCAGCGCTCGCTGACCGCGCTGGACCGCTTCGGCGAGGCCGAGGACATCGCCGCTGCCGTCGCCTTCCTGGCCGGCCCCGGCGGGCGCTACGTCACCGGTACCGCCCTCGCGGTGGACGGCGGCTACACGGCCTGAGCGAACGGCCGGTGCGGGGGCGGTGGTCGGGGCCGCCGCCCCGCGCGTGCGGCGGGTGATCACGCCGTCATCCTTGGTAGCGTCGGTCCTGGCGCCGCTCAACTGCGACGCACTGCAGTCGACATGAGAGAACATCACATGGCCCCCAGGACGATCCGCCGAGCCGTCATCCCCGCCGCCGGACTCGGCTCCCGCCTGCTGCCGCTGACCAAGGCCACCCCGAAGGAGATGCTGCCGGTCGGTGACAAGCCGGTGATCGAGCACACCGTGCGCGAGCTGATCGAGAGCGGCATCACGGACATCACCATCGTCGTCAACGGCGACAAGGGCCTGATCCAGGAGCACTTCCGCCCCAACCCGGTGCTGGTCGACCAGTTGCGCCGGGACGGCAAGGCGGCGTTCGCGGACGCCGTCGAGGAGGTCGGGGAGCTGTCCCGCAAGGGGCACATCAGCTACCTCTACCAGCACGGCCCGTACGGCAACGGCACCCCCGTGCTCAACGCCGCCCGGCACTTCGGGGACGAGCCCTGCCTGGTGCTGTGGCCGGACGATGTCTTCGTCGCCGAGGTGCCCCGCGCGCAGCAGCTGATCAGGGCGTACGAGCAGACCAACGCGCCGGTGCTGGCGCTGATGCCGATGGCCCCCGAGGACTCCTACCGCTACGGCGTGCCGGTGGTGAAGGAGGACCTCGGCGGCGGCTCTCTGCGGATCACCGGCCTGGTCGAGAAGCCCAAGCCGGCCGACGCCCCGTCCGGGTACGCCGCCATCGGCGGGTACGTCATCACCCCCGGCATCGTCGACGAACTCCGCGAGCTCACCCGCCGCTGGCTCGAGAAGCCGGAGGACGAGGTCTACCTGACCGACGCCATCAACGCCTACGCGGCCCGCCGCGCCGTCTACGGGCAGGTCATCGCCGGCACCTGGTACGACACCGGCAACCCGGCCGCCTACCTGCGCGCCCAGTTCGCCGCGGCGCTGGCCAACCCCGAGTTCGGGCACGAGCTGCGCCAACTGGCGGGCGAGCTCGCGCCGGTGGAGTGAGTCGGCGGCTCAGCCGCGGTCGTGGTCCCCGGTCGCGCCGTCGGTGAGCTCGCGCAGGATGTCCATGTGCCCGGCGTGCCGGGCGGTCTCGGTGGTCATGTGGATGAGCACCCAGCGCAGTGAGACCGTCCGGCCCGACCAGGAGGTGCCCAGGGAGTCCAGCTCCAGCCGGCCGATCGCCTCGTCGGCGGCCGCCCGGGCGCGGGCGTAGAAGGCCAGCACGTCTGCGGTCGACTCGTGCGGCTCGATCCGCATGTCGGAGCTGTCGTCGGCGTCGACGTCGAACGGCAGCGGGCCGGTCTCCAGGCCGAAGGTCTCCCGGAACCAGCCGAGTTCGGCGCCGCCGAGGTGCTTGACCAGGCCCAGCAGGTTCGTCCCCGAGGGCGTCATCGGTCGGCGCAGCTGCTCGTCGTCCAGGCCCCGGAGCTTCCACAGCACCACGTCGCGGTGCCGGTCCAGCGCCGCGTGCAGGCTTTCCTTCTCACCGCCGGTGAACGGCACGATCTTGACCATGTCCGGACGCTAGCAGACCGAAGGGCCGCCGACACCGCCGGTGGTCCGCGTTCGCGCCGGTCGGACGTGGTCCGGCCAGCTCGTGGCACTCCTGGCAGACCGCTCCGCTGTGTGTAGGGTGGACGAACTTTGCCGGGGGGCCGGAGGGGAGCGGACGTGGTACAGCAGGAGTGCGGGGCGCAGCGGTTGCGGTTCAGCCTCCTCGGGCCGCTCGGCATCGAGAACGAGGGGCGGGCCGTTGCGCCCGGCCCGCCGCAGCAACAGGCCATGCTGGCCGCGCTGTTGCTGCGGGCCGGCCGCGCCGTCACGCTGTGCGAACTCATCGATGCGCTGTGGGGCGAGGAGCCGCCCTCGTCCGCCGTGACGATCCTGCGCACCTACGCCTGGCGGATCCGCCAGCGGCTGCCCGCCCCGGAGGGCACCGAGCCCGCGGTGCAGCTGCTCGCCTCGATCGGCGACGGCTACCGGTTGTCCGTGCCGCCCGAGTCCGTGGACGCCCACCGGGCCGAACGGCTGGGTGCCGCCGCCGCCCGGGCCTGGCGGCAGGGGAGGCAGGAGGAGTGCGCCGGGCTGCTCGCCGACGCGCTGTCACTCTGGCAGGGCGAGCCGCTGGCCGGCGTGCCCGGGCCGCTCGCCGAGACCGAGCGCTCCCGCCTCGCCGAGCTGCGGGTGACGCTGGCGGAGCAGCGTTTCGCCGTCGACCTCGCGCGCGGCCGGCACCACGTGCTGGTGTCCGACCTCACCGCGTTCGTCCGGGAGCACCCGCTGCGCGAGCGGTCCTACGGCTTCCTGATGCAGGCCCTGTACGCCGCCGGACGACAGGCCGACGCGCTCGCCGTCTTCGCCCGCGCACGGCGGACGCTGGACGAGGAGCTGGGGCTGGCCCCCGGCCCGGAGCTGTCCGAGCTGCACGGCCGGATCCTCGTGGGTGACCCGGCGCTGCTGGCCCCGGTCGCCGCCGGCCCCTCCGCGGCCCTGTCCGCCGCTTCGTCCACGGCGTCGGACGGCAGCGTCCGGCCGGCCCAACTGCCGCCGGACATATCGGACTTCAGCGGCCGCGCGGAGGCCGTCCGGGAACTGGCCGAGGCCCTGGCCGGGGCCGACCGGTCCGCCCTCGCGGTGGTCTCGATCAGCGGCATGGGCGGCATCGGCAAGAGCACGCTGGCCGTCCGGGTCGCCCACCGGATCCGGGACCGCTACCCCGACGGCCAGCTCCACGCCGACCTGCGCGGCAGCAGCGGGGAACCGGCCGACGCCGGCGCCGTCCTGGGCAGTTTCCTCGGCGCACTCGGCGTCGCCGCCGCCGATCTGCCGCGCGCCGTCGAGGACCGCTCCCGGCTGCTGCGCAGTCTGCTCGACGGCCGCCGGGTGCTGCTCCTGCTCGACGACGCCCGGGACCACGAGCAGCTGCGGCCGCTGCTGCCGGGCTCCGCCGACTGCGGGGTGATCCTCACCGGCCGCACCCGGCTGCCCGGACTTTCCGCCCGCGCCCACGTCGACCTCGAGGTCTTCGCCGCCGACGAGGCGCTCGAGCTGCTGCGGCAGGTCGTCGGCGGGGCCAGGGTGGCCGACGAGCCCGCCGCGGCCGTGGAGCTGGTCGAGCTCTGCGGCGGGCTGCCGCTGGCCGTACGGATCGTCGCCGCCCGACTGGCGGCCCGGCCGCGCTGGGCACTGGCCCGGCTGGTCGCCGCGCTCACCGACGAGCGCCACCGGATCGACCGGCTGCGGGCCGGCAGCCTGGCCGTGACCACCGTGTTCGAGCACGGCTACCGGCAGTTGAACGGCGTCCAGGCGTACGCCTTCCGCACCCTCGCGCCCTTCACCTGGCCCACGATCGCGCTGGACGCGGCGGCGGCCGCGCTCGGCCTGGGCCGGGAGGACGCCGAGGAGGTGCTGGAGTCCCTGGTGGACGCGGCCCTGCTGGAGTCGCCGCGGCCCGGCCGGTACCGCTACCACGAACTGCTGCGCAACTACGCCGAGCAGCGGCTGGTCGACCGCGGGCGGCCGCCGGTGGCCGCCCGGCTGCTCCGCTTCCTGCTGTCCGGTGCCGTCGCGGCCTTCCAGTGGGCGGTGCCGGGGGACCCCGCCGGCACCACCTTCGCCGTCGAGCACGCCTCACGGTTCGCCGACCTGCCCGAGGCCAGGGCCTGGCTGGTGCGGGAGTTCGACGGGATCGCCCACACCATCGGGGTCGCGCTGCGGTCCGCCGCCGATCCCGCCCTGCTGGGCGCCGCCGCGGACCTGCTGGTCGCGTGCAGCGCCTTCGGACGGGACGTCCCGTCCGCCCGGCTCGCCTCGGTCGCCCGTGAGGTGGCCGAGGCCGCGGAACTGGCGGGCGACGACCGGGCGGCCGGCCGGGCCCGCTTCGTCTGCGGCAACGTCGCCCTCCAGGCCACCCGGCTCGACGAGGCCCGCGAGCACACCACCCGGGCCGCGGAGGCGTGCCGGCGTGCCGACGACACCGTGATCCTCCGCCAGACCTGCAACGACCTGGGCGTGATCGCGCTGTTCCAGCAGCGACACGCCGACGCGGTGCGCAGCTTCGACCAGGCCCTCGTCCTGGCCCGGCACCTCGGCCACCGCTCCGGCGCGCTCGCCACCGCCCTGAACGCCGCCCTCGCCCGACTGCGCAACGGCGACGCCGCGGAGGCGGTGGCGATCTGCGACGAGGAGCTGCGCGCCCTGCGGGACGCCCCGGACAGCCACGGGGCAGCCCACGCGCTCGGGATCCGCGGCCGGGCGCTGCACGAACTCGGCCGCCACGAGGAGGCGTTGGCCACCTACGGCGAGTGCCTGGAACTGTGCCGGACAGCCCGGCTGCCCCGCCAGGAGGCGATGACCCGCTACCGGCGCGCCGACACCCTGCGTGCGGTCGGGCGGCTGGACGAGGCGTTGGCTCAGGCCCGGTCGGCGGTGGCCCACCTGGAGACCGCGCGGGACGGCGAACGCGACCGGGCGTACGCCCTGGAGGTGCTGGCCCGGACCGAGGCCGAGCTCGGCGACCGGGCGGCGGCCGCGGAGCACGCGGCCCGGGCGTACGAGCTGCTGAGCTCGCTGGGGCTGCCGGAGGCGGCGGAGCTGCGGGAGTTCCGTGACCGGGTGCGGTCCGGGGACTGAGCGTCGGAGGCGCCGTCAGGGCGGGCGGCGCAGGCCCGGGGGATTCCCGGTCACTCCGCCGCTCGCGCTGCGGCCGGCCGGATCAGGCCTGCTGGCGGGGCGGCACCACCACGGAGGCGATGGTGTTCCACTCCTCGGGGGTCGGCTTGGTGTGCGGGCCGCCGGCCTGGTGGGTGGTCGCCGGGGCGGGGGCGGCCGCAGCGGTCGTGGCGGTGAGCAGGGCGGCACCGGCGGCGAGGCCCAGCAGGAGGGCTGCGGTGCGCTTGGCGGCGGACGGAACGAGGTTCATCGGAAGGCTCCTGGTCGGTCGGGAGGCGCACGGTGTGTGCGACTCGCTGAGCTTCTCAGTCACCGATTGACGAAAGATCAACGCCTTCGGTTCCGGCGTTCACCGCCGCACCGGAAGCCGGGCACCGGTCCGGGCCTGGGGGCCGACGTGCAGAGCGCCCAGGCCGGTCAGCCCGTCCGCCGTGCGGGTCTCCCGAGGTCAGTCAGGGAGCAGCACCACCCGGGTGAGGCCGGGCAGGACCGCGGTCGCCAGCGGATCGCGGTCCAGCGGGACGGCGACGGCCCGCAGGCCGGTGGTGGCCCGCAGGGCGGCGGCCAGGGCGGCCAGGTCGGTGCCCGGAGCGTCCGACCGCTGCGCGGCGGCGGCCACGGGCGCGAGCGCGGTGATCCCCGGAACCGTCTCGGGCCGGTACGCGGGCCGGCCCTCCGTCCTGCACTGCCGGGCCAGCACCGCGCGTTCGGCCGCGCGGGCGACCGCCTCGGCCAGGTCGCGTCCGGCGGCGGCGACGGTCTCGGCGCGGGGGTCCTGCCCGGCGGGTCCGAGCCGGGTGGCGCAGGCCGGCACGCCGGTCACCGTCGTGAGGTCGTACAGCGCGGGCTCGCCGTCCGCTTCGAGCAGCCGCAGCAGCTGCGCGGTGCGGGGGTCGGCGGTGAAGTCCGCCGGGTCCAGCGCGGTGATCCGCCCGGCCGGGTGGGCGGGCAGGGCGAGCAGCGCCTCGACCTGGTCGGCGAGGCCGTGCCAGTGCGCTTCCTCGGGGGACCGGCCGCCGGCCGCGCCGCGCAGCCGCGTCCCGGGGGCGCGCTCCGGGAACGCCGCGGACGCCGGGATCAGGACGGGCCGTCCGTCGGCCAGGTCCACGCCCTCGACGGCGGCCAGGCCCTCGTCGGCCGTCCGGCAGGCGGCGGCGTCCGCCGCGTAGGCCGCCAGGCCGGCCAGTACGGCCGCGAGCCGGGCCTCTTCCCGTTCCAGGCCCGAGCCGATGGCCGGGGCGTCCAGCGGTCCGCCCCGGTAGCCGTGCGGGACGGCGCGGCAGACCCGGAGCGGGGACTGGCTGAAGTCGGCCTCGTCGACCGCGCCGAGCAGGCCGGTCCGGGCGTCCACGACGCGTGCCGTGCGGGCGAGGAGCTCCGCGCCGGATTCGTCGGAGGGCGTCGGGGGCGTCGGCTGCTCCGTGCCCGCGGCACGGAGTCCGGCGGTGGCGGCCGCCGGGTGGGGCAGGGCCGGGTGGCGGGATCCGGCGAGGGTGCGCAGGTCGGTACGGGTCAGTACGGGGTCGGCGGGGGACCCGGGCGCGGGCGGCAGCTCGTCCAGGCCGGTCAGGGCGAGGAACAGGCTGAGGACCAGCCGGTGGGCGAGCAGGCCGGGGACGGCGCCGTCCAGCGGCGTCTGCCGGGTCCCGCCGCTGGGCGGCAGCAGCCGGAGCCAGCCGGCGGCGGCGGCCCGTGCCGCGGTGGGGCCGAACCAGACCTCGTCGTCGCCCACCAGCAGCTGGGCGGGCGTCAGGCCGGCGGCGGCGCAGTGCTGCGCGGTCGCGATCAGGGCGCGGCGCGCGGTCTCGAAGTTCCCGCGCACCGTGCGGACCTCCAGCACGGCCCCGGTGCGCGGCACTCCCGGGACGTCCGGAGCGTCGGCCCCGTCCGTCAGGTGCACCCACTGGTCCGGGTCCCGGCGCTCCTGCTCCGCGGCCCGGCTCAACTCGCCGAACCGGGCCGGCTCGGCGACCACCTCGATGTCCCGGCAGCCCGTCCGCAGCAGTGCCCGCAGCACTTCCGCTCGCAGCGGTTCGTCGGCGAGCAGCCGCACCCGGGTGTCGCGGTAGCGCTGGAAGCGGTGCTCGGGGGAGTCCAGTGCGTGGCGCACGAGCGCGATCTCCGGTGCGTACTGGCGGAGTTCGCGCTCGCCGAGGCCGTGCGGCAGGTCCTCACGGGGGTCCGGGGCGAGCGGGAGCAGCTGGGAGTCCATGGTGAGGGTCGTCCTCCTGGGTCCGTCGGGTCCGACAGGAAGACCTTCACAGGCACTGATCTACAGCCGATATACGCAGCCCGGGTACCGGGTCCGCTCAGTCCTTCGGCCCCAGGGTGTTCTCGCTGCGCCGGCCGGCGGCGAAGTCGTCGATGTTGCGGGCGGTGGCGTCGATGATCTGGCCGACGGCGGTGCGGGTGACGTCCAGGCAGCGCAGCCCGTGCCGGCCCGCGAAGGCCCGTTCCAGCAGTGGCCGTTCGTCGGCCTGCACTCCGTAGGCCAGGGTCTCCACGGGCCGTCGTCCCTCCGGTGGGTGGGCTCCCGGGGCGGGGCGGACGCGCCCCGGCCCACGCTAACCGGCGGGTGCGGGGCACCGCCCGCCGGGTGTGCCGGAGCCCCCGGCCGGGCGACCGGGGGCTCCCGCACGGGTGTGGAGGCGGTCAGAGGACCGTCTCGGCCTCCTGGTAGCGCTCCTGCGGGACGGTCTTCAGCTCGGCGACCGCCTCGGCCAGCGGCACCAGGTTGATCTTGGTGCCCTGCAGCGCGGTGATGTGCCCGAAGGCGCCCTTGTGGACGGCCTCGACGGCGTGCCAGCCGAAGCGGGTGGCGAGCACCCGGTCGTAGGCGGTCGGGGTGCCGCCGCGCTGGGTGTGGCCGAGGATGACCGGGCGGGCCTCCTTGCCGAGGCGGTGCTCGAGCTCGCGGGAGAGCTGGGTGGCGATGCCGGTGAAGCGCTCGTGGCCGTAGATGTCCTTGGTGCCCTCCTCCCAGTGCATGGTGCCGGGCTCGGGCTTGGCACCCTCGGCGCAGACCACGATGGCGAACTTCTTCTGCCGGTCGAAGCGCTCGCGGACGACGGCGGTGAGCTTCTCGATGTGGAACGGGCGCTCCGGGACGACGATGGCGTGGGCACCGGCCGCCATGCCCGCGTTCAGCGCGATCCAGCCGGTGTGCCGGCCCATGACCTCGACGACCATCACCCGCTGGTGGGACTCGGCGGTGGTCTTCAGCCGGTCCAGGGCCTCGGTGGCGACGGACACGGCGGTGTCGAAGCCGAAGGTCACGTCGGTGGCGGCGATGTCGTTGTCGATGGTCTTCGGCACGCCGACGATCGGCAGGCCCGCGTCGCTCATCAGCTTGGCGGCCTTCAGGGTGCCCTCGCCGCCGATCGGGATCACCGCGTCCAGGCCGAGGTCCGAGCAGTACTGCCTGGCCCGCTCGACGCCGTCCCGCAGGTGGCTCGGCTGCACCCGGGAGGAACCGAGGATGGTGCCGCCCTGGGCGAGGATGCCGCTCACCGAGTCCAGGGTCAGGGGGCGGTGGTGCCCTTCCAGGAAACCGCGCCAACCGTCCTCGAACCCGATGATCTCGTCGCCGTGGTCGACCACCCCACGGTGCACCACGGAACGGATCACCGCGTTCAGGCCGGGGCAGTCACCGCCGCTGGTCAGCACTCCGATACGCATTAGCTTTGCAACTCCCGAGCAGAACCGAGGAACGGCCGGACTACAGGCTGGGACGACGAGCCGACACCGTGACGAGGCGCTCCCGCACCGGGATGGCGGGGAGGTGGCCGCGGGGTGAAGGACCGGCCGGTCCGGACAGGAGGTCCGGGAACGGCCGTGAAGTCGAGCATACGGCCCCTGGTCCGGCCGGGCAGGAGCCGACGCGGGAGCGGCGCCGTCGGCGCCCCCGCGCGGAATTGCAGCCTGCTGCCGAGGAGGGTGTGCAGCCGGCAGCCCCATTGTCGTACGTCCGGGGCCGCCCGCGGGCCGGGTGACCGCATCGCGGGCACCCGGGCGGGCGTCCGGACGTACGACGTGGGGTGCGTCGTTGGGTACTACTGAGTACTACTGCCCGGTACTACGCGGGGCGCGTCGTGGCGGCGATGCGCTCGGCGCGCAGTGCGTCGTACCAGGTGGTGTCGGCCGGCGGCAGGGCGTTGACGTCCAGCGCCAGCCGGATCAGCATGTCGGCGACGGCGGGGTTGCGGGCCAGCACCGGGCCGTGCATGTAGGTGCCGAAGACGGTGTCCCGCCAGGCGCCCTCGGTGCCGTCGCCGGTGCCGTTGCCCCGGCCGACGGTGACGGTCGCGAACGGCTGGACGCCCTGGCCGAGGTGGGTGACGCCCTGGTGGTTCTCGAAGCCCGTCAGCTGCGGCAGGCCGAGTCGCGGGTCGATGTCGGCCAGCACGTCGCCGACGCAGCGGGCGCCCTCGCCGCGGGTGGTCCAGACGTCCAGCAGGCCCAGGCCCTGCTCGCGCTCGCCGAGGTCGTTGACGAACTCGTGGCCCATGATCTGGAAACCGGCGCAGACGCCGAAGATGATCGCGCCGTTCTCGGCGGCGCGCACCAGGCCGCTGTCGGCGCGCAGCCGCTCGGCGGCCAGCCGCTGCGGGCGGTCCTCGCCGCCGCCGATCAGGTAGATGTCCCCGCTGGTGGGGATCGCCTGGTCGGACCGGACGTCGATCCGGGTCACGTTGAGGTGGCGCTGGCGGGCCCGGCGCTCCACGACCAGGGCGTTGCCCCGGTCGCCGTAGGTGCTGAGCAGGTCCGGGTAGACCCAGACCACGCGCAGGCTGCTCTCACTCATCCTCGAAGGCCTTCCGTCACGAAAAGACTGGTGTGCGGGCGCGGCATCAGCCGGCCACGACCTTCCGCAGCTGCTGGAAGGCGGTGTAGTTGGCGATCGCCTCGATCCGGCCGGGCGGGGCCATCCGGACGGCCTGTTCCAGGGTGTCCACCACGTGGAACTGCAGCCCGGCGACCTCCAGGCGGACGGCCAGGTCCAGCTTGCGCTGGCCCATCACGAAGATCGGGTGCCCGGCGAGGCGCTCGTAGTCGACGTCCCACAGCCAGGAGGTGTCGGTGCCGTCGGCGTCGAGGGCGTTGACCGAGAGCAGGACCGGCGCCGGCGGGCCGTCGATCAGCGAGAAGGTCTCCAGCCAGCCGGCCGGGTTCTTCGCGAGCAGCAGTCGGATGTCCCGGCCCTGGTACTGGACCACGTCGTAGCGGCCGGCCACCGCGCTCACCGAGCGCATCCGCTCCAGCGCGACCTGTGGGGAGACGCCGAACACGGCGGCGACGGCGGCCGAGCTGGTGGCGTTGGCCAGGTTGGCCCGGCCGGGCAGCTGCAGCTGGATCGGCCAGGCGCCGCGCTGCGGGTCGATCACGTGGGTGCCCTGGAGCGCCCAGTGCGGGTTGGGGCGCCGGAAGCCGCACTCCTGGCAGAACCAGTCGTCGCCCGGGCGCTGCATCACACCGCCGCAGGCGGGGCAGGACCAGGCGTCCTCCTTCCAGGCCTGTCCGGCGGCCACCCAGACGACCTTCTTGCAGGAGGAGGCGGCCCAGGTCACCAGCGGGTCGTCGGCGTTGGCGATGACCACGGCCTCGGTGTCCTGCAGGCCCTCGCGCCACTTCTCCGCCATCATGCGGGTCTCGGCGGCGCGGTCGAGCTGGTCGCGGGAGAGGTTGAGCAGGGCGATCGCCTTGGGGTGGGTGTCGCGCGCGACCGTCGCCAGGTACTTCTCGTCGACCTCGATCACGCCGAAGCGGGCGTCCGTGCCACCGGCCAGCGCGGAGGTGATGCCGGCCGGCATGTTGGCGCCCAGGGCGTTGGAGACCACCGGGCCGGCGGCGCGCAGCGCCTCGGCGATCAGGCGGGTGGTGGTGGTCTTGCCGTTGGTGGCGCTGACCAGGACGACGTCGAGGTGGTCGGCGAGGGTGGCGAGCAGATCGGGGTCGAGCCTGAGGGCGACCTTGCCGCCGATCACCGAGCCGCTTCCGCGACCGGCCTTACGGGACACGGCGGCGGCGACCTTGCCGGCCGTGACCGCGATCTTGGCGCGGGCCGGCAGCGAGGCGTCGCGTGCGCCTGTGGGCTCCGATTCGGTGCCTGCCATGCTCAGTGGTTCCTCCTTGCTGCGGCACCGCCCGGTGGCCGGATAACGGGCCGTCGGGCGGCGGGGACGGGGTCAGCCTACCGACTCCGTCGCCCGACCGGACGAACCGGACCCCGCGCCGCCTGCTGCGACGCGGCCCCGGGGGCCGCTGACGGCCCGTCAAGGAGGGCGGTGTACGGAGGGACCTTCGTTTCCCCGGGGACGCTCCGCCGCCGGTCCCGGGTTCCCCGGGCATCCGGTGAGGATGTGGTGAAGAAAATGGTCAGCGCCCCGGCGCGGGTGCGGGCGCCGGGGCGGCAGCGGCTCCGGCGGCCAGGGTGGCGGTGATCACCAGGGTGCCGTCCTCGGCGCGGAAGTCCAGCGGCGCCGCCAGCCGGCGCATCGCGGCGATCAGCCCGGTGTTGGCGGCCTGGGTCACCGCGTACACCGTGCCGATCCCGGCCGTCCTGGCGGCCGCGGTCAGCCGCCGCAGCAGGGCCAGGCCCAGCCCGCGCCGCTGCCAGGCGTCCTCGACCAGCACGGCCAGCTCCGCCTCCTCGTCGTCCCACATCAGGTGCCCGAGTGCGAGGATCCGCCCGTCCGGGGCGGCCGCGACCAGGCTGCGGCCGTGCCGCGGGTCCAGCAGGTGGTCCAGGTAGCGGGCGGCGTCCCGGACCGGCCCGTGGTAGCGCAGCCGCAGCGCGGCGGGGGAGCAGCGGCCGTGCATCGCCAGGGCCGCCGCCTTGTCGGCCGGTCCGGCGGGGCGCAGCACCAGCCCGGTCCCGTCCGGCAGGGACAGCCGGGACACCGCCTCCCCGGCCCGGGCGGCCGGCACCGGGTGCGGACGGGTCGGCCGGGCCGGGGAGGCGGCGAGCCCGGGCAGCCGGGTGTCCTGGGCGCCGGGGACCGCGCACCTGTGCTTCGACCTGTGGAAGGGCCGGTGCCAGAGCCGTTCGAGGCGAGTGCGGGATGCCGTCATGGGGCCGACGCTACCGACGGCTCGCTTCCGTCCGGTTACGTGATCGTGAACGCACGAATGCCCGCAGGTGCGCGGGTGTCCCACCGGGACGCCCGCGGGCACGGGTCCGGACCGGTGCCTCATGCGGCCGGGACAACGGGCGGCCGACGGTGGTGGCGTGCCCGGCACCTGCGCGACCCGCCGGCCGCGCCGGCCCGTCCGGCACCGCGATCGTCACCTTCGGGGAGGCCTCGACGGCCCACGTCCTCCACACCTTCGGCAGCACCGGCCGCCTGGCCGGGGACCACTACGGGGTGCTGAAGCCGCACGGGGTGCTGGGCCGCGCCGCCGCCGTACGGGCGGTGGCGCGGATGGCGACCTGACGGGGCATTGACGACTTTTGACCGGACACACTCACGGATGGCCCAGGATCCGTGACCGCGGGGAGCCCCTTCGGATAGGGATGGCTCGGCTTCCCCACCGAACCCATCCCGATCCGAAGGGGCTCCCCGATGCCCGTGAAGAACTCCGCCCTCGCCGCGGCCTGTTGCGCCCTGCTATTGGCCGCGCCGCTCGCCCTCGCCCAGTCGGCCGCCGCCAACACCAGCATCAACAGCACCAGCAACACCGGCAACAACGGCCCCAAGACCCCGCAGGAGGCGGCCGCCTGCCGGAGCGTGGTCAACTCGCTGCTCGGCGGCTTCGGCGCCATGCTGGGCAACACGCTGTGCACGGTGCAGCCGGCGACCAAGGGTTGAGCGGAAAACCGACCGGACCGGCGGCGGGTGCTGGGGCGCCCGCCGTCGGTCCGTCGGCTTTGAATACCGGCGCGGACCATTCGCGTGCTGACGTGTCATCCGGCGATCTGTTGAACGCTTGTTTGCACGAATGGGATGACATGCCGGGCGTGGAGAACGAGCAGCCGTCCGAGAGACCCACCGGCCTGCAGGCGATCTGGGCCAACACCCTGGAACCGGTGGCCCCGCTGCCCCGGTACCGCACGGTTCCCCGCAAGGCCTGGATCGCGGGCGGGGTGGTCGTCGCCCTGTTCGCGGCCCTGACCGTGGCCGCGGTGACCGGTGCCGGGGCCCCACCTTCGCACCGGATCGTCCTGGCGGACCGGATCGGCGACCAGGAGCGGACGCCGGACGACGAGGTGGTCACGACCGAACGCGCCCGCCTCCACCGGGCCCTGACCGCGTTGAGGCCCTACCGGGACGTGTCCGTGGCGGGCTACGGCCCCGCCGGCTCGGGCCGGAGGAGCCTGCTGGTGGCCGGGATGACGGGGAGCTTCCCGGACGCCCGCGGGGAACTGGACCGGCAGTTCGGCGCGGGCTGGGGCTCCGACGTCTCCCGCTGGCCCGACAACGAGCCCATCCGGGAGCGCCAGGACCACCCGGCCGGCCCGCTCGGCGGCGCGCTCGACTGCGCCGTCCTGGGCGATTCCGCCACCTCCCGGACCATCTGCATCTGGGCGGACGGCACGACCGTCGGCGCCGTCATCGACGGGACCGGCGAGACCCGCCCGGACGACCTGGCCAAGCGCGCACTGGAGATCCGCACGGCCGTCGAGGTCGAGGTCTGAGGCCCGTTCCGGTCAGGCGATCCGGGTCGGGGTGTCCTGGAGGGTGTGGCCGCTCGTGGTGAGGAGGGTGCTCAGGGCGGCGGGGGTGAGGGTGTGCGGGGTGCGGAGGAAGAGTTCGTCGGTGGTGGGGTGGGGGTGGAGCGAGAGCAGCGTGATCTGGTGGTCGGCGAGCGTGGTGTGGGTGTGCGCCAGCGCGGTGGTGCGCACCCGCCACAGGACGGTCGGGGGAGGGGCGTGCGGGGACCACCAGGCGTGCAGCAGGGCCGCGGTGAGCAGTGCGAGGGCGGAGGTGGCGAGGACGATCGGGCCGTCGGAACCGTGGAGGACGACCTTCGCGATCAGGTCGGCCGCGGTGACGGAGAGGAAGGCGGCGGCGAGCTCGACGGTGTCGCGGCGCCAGCGGCGGGCGCGGTGCAGGGAAGTCTTCGAGTGCTCCATGGCCTCCACCGTGCCCGACCGGTGTTTCCTGATCGCGAAGCGGCCGTGACCTGGTGGTAAAGGTCTGCGACGGTGTGTTACGGCAGCAGCGTCCGGGCGGCGGCCTTCACCTCGGCGAGCAGGAGGTGGAGGTCCTCCTCGGTGGTCGCGGCGTTCAGCAGGCAGGCGCGGAGCATCTCCTGCCCGCCGAACCGGGCGCCGGTGACGAAGACCCGGCCGCGCCGCTGGACGGCGACCGGCAGGTCGCGGTTGAGGGCGTTCAGCTCCGTCCCGTCCAGTCCGGTGGTCCGGTGGCGGAACGCGACGATGGAGGTCTGCACCTCGGCCAGCAGCTCCAACTCGTCGTCCGCCTCGACCAGTTCACCGAGCCGACGGGCGAGGGCGGTGCAGTGGGCGATGTCCCGGGCGAGGCCGGTGCGGCCGCGGTGGGCGATGGTGGCCCAGACCTTGAGGGCGCGGAACGGGCGGGTCTGCTCGGTGCCGTACTCGGAGAACCAGCCGAGCGCCCCGGCCGCCTCGTCGCGCAGGTAGGACGGGACGAGGCTGAAGGTGGCGCGCAGTTCGTCGGTGTCGCGCACCAGGGCGCAGCCGCAGTCGACCGGGACGCCGAGCCACTTGTGCGGGTCGAGGGCGAGCGAGTCGGCGCGCTCCAGGCCGGCGTAGCGGTGGGCGATCGCGGGGTCGAGGCGGCCGAAGGCGCCGTACGCGCCGTCCACGTGCAGCCACAGGCCCTGCTCCTCGCAGAGGTCGGCGATCGGGCCGAACTCGTCCACCGCGCCGGTGCCGACGGTGCCGGCCGAGGCGACCACCAGGAAGGGCAGCAGCCCGGCCGCGCGGTCGCGCTCGACGGCCGCCCCGAGCTCGACGGGGTCGAAGCGCCCGTCCGGCCCGGTGGCGACGGTGCGCAGGTGCCTGCTGCCGAGGCCGAGGAGCTCGGCGGCCTTGCGCACGCAGGAGTGGGTCTCGCCGGTGACGTAGCCGATCAGCGGCGGCAGCCCGGCCAGGCCCTCCTCGCGGACGTCGTGCCCGGCCCGGCGGGCGGCGCGGTTGCGGGCGGCGGCGAGGCACACGATGGTCGCCATCGAGGCGCCGGAGGTGAGCAGCCCGCCGCCGGGCGGATGCGGGAAGTCGACCAGTTCGGCTATCCAGCGGACGACGGCGCGTTCGAGGTGGATGTCGGCGTGGTCGCCACCGGCCGAGCTGGGGTTCATCGCGGCGGCGGCGAGGGTGGCGAGCACCCCGGCGGGGGCGGGGGCGGAGTTGACCCAGCCGAAGAAGCGGGGGCTGCCGTTGCCCATGGGGTGCGGGAGGACGTCCCGCTCGATGGCGGCCAGCAGTTCCCCGAGCGGGCGGCCCTCGGCGGGCAGCGGGGCGTCGAGCAGGGTCTTCCGGGCGGTGTCGCCCATCGGCTGCCAGACCGGGCGCGCGGGCAGTTCGGCGAGGTAGTCGGAGACCAGGTCGGCGGTGGCGCGGGCGGCGCTGCGGAAGTCCTCGGTGGTCATGGCGTGCTCCAGGGAGGCCGTGGTGGGACCGGGCCAGGCGCGGCGTCCTCGGCGCACCCTGATCAGGCGATGGTCGGGTGATCCTACGCAAACGGGCCCGCGCCGTGCGGCGCGGGCCCAGCAGGTGGGACGGGGACGACCGGTTCGCTGACCGGTCCCTCGACCGGTCCGGCGGTCAGTCCGGCGGTCAGTCCAGGGAGCGGGACAGTCCGCCCGCCGAACGGCAGTAGCCCTGCATCTCCTTGTTGGTGATCTTCGCGCAGAGCCGCCCGGCCGCGCCGCCGTCGGTGTAGTTGACCGTGTAGTAGCTGACCAGCCCCTCCGCGCAGGCCTTGCGCTGCCAGCCGTCGGCGGCGGTGGCGCACTGCTGGGCGGCCCAGTCCTCGCGGTCCAGGTTGTACTTCATGGTCCGGGAGCCGACGCCGCGGCTGCAGTCCGCGGCTCCGCCGCTGGCCTTGCCGTTGAGGCACCACTTGAGTGCCTCGGCGTAGACCTCGGGGTGGTTCGGGTAGTCGTGCGAGGACAGATAGAAGGTCGGGGCGTAGAAGAAGCAGGCCGACTGGAACAGCGACGGCTGGTCCTTGCACGGGTACAGCGGGTCCTGGGCGAGCTTGTCGGCGGGCAGGTTGGCCTTGGCCTGCTCGTCCTCCTCGTCCGGACCGAAGAGCTGCATGAACAGGCCCTCGGAGCAGCGGATCCGGTTCTGGTCGGAGGTGAACTTGTTGCACAGGTCGCGGGCCTTGGCGACGTCCTGCTTGGCGACGAACATCGTGCCGTGGCCGACGCCGTGGATGCAGGGGCCGGTGTTCTGGGGGGCGCACAGCTTGAGCAGGTCCACCTCCGGCTGGGTGGAGGCGTTGAGCATCTCCTCGACCGCGCCGTGCAGGTAGCCGGCCGCGCAGGTCTCGTGCGGGAAGGAGATGACCTTCTGGAAGTCCTCGTGGTAGCGCTTGACCGCCGCGTGGCCGAGCTCGTGCGCGATCGGGTGGCAGAAGCGCACGGTGTACGGCTTCTCCTTGGTGATCTTGTCGAGGTCGGCGAGGGCGACGCCCGGGTCGGTGGCGTCCATCTCGGCCATCATCTTGTTGCGCAGCGTCGAGCGGGTCCACACCGCCGGGTCGCCGGTCGGGGTGGCGCTCGCCCCGCCGACCGCGGCCGGCCGGGCGCCCGCACCGCCTCCCGGCGCGGTCGTGGCGGCCGGGGACGTGGCCGCCGCGGGCGACCAGTCGGTCACGGCCACCGAGCCCAGGCCCAGGACGCCCAGGAGCAGGGCGGTGAGAATCGCGAAGAATCGCGGCTGCATGACGGGATCCCCCGGCGGATCGAGGTGAACGGTTCGCTCCCATCCTGACGGCACGGGGGCGGGAGTCCGCGTTTTCGCCCGCCATTCGGGAGGTGTCGGCGACGCTACCGCATCGCTCGTGCAGCCCGACGCGCAGGGACCGTTCCGGGTGATCATGCGTCAGCGGCGGTACGGGTGACCAACCGCCCGCCGGGAGCCACGGTGCCGCCCGCTCACCCGAACGGCTCAGCGGCCCGCCCGAGGGGGCCGCCGCACCGTCCGGGCGGGGCGTCAGAGCTCCAGGGTCACCGGGTACTCCGTCAGCCAGGCGTCGAGGTCCAGCGCGAGGTCGACGGCCAGTCGCACGGACTGGGGGTCGGTGTCGGGGGCGAGCGCGTCGGCGAGGCGCCGCCGGTCGAGCAGGTCGAGGGCCGGGGACTTCCGCCCGGCGGCCAGCCGGGCGAGCTCGGTGCGCAGTTGCGCCGGGTAGCGCGGGTCCATCGACACCGGGTACGGGCTCTTCGCCCGGTCGGCGACCTCGGCCGGCAGCACGTCCCGGACGGCGGCGCGCAGCAGGCTCTTCTCCCGGCCGTCGAAGGATTTCATCGCCCACGGCGTGTTGAAGACGTACTGGACCAGCCGGTGGTCGCAGAACGGCACCCGCACCTCCAGGCCGTTGGCCATGCTCATCCGGTCCTTGCGGTCGAGCAGGATGCAGACGAAGCGGGTCAGGTTGAGGTACGAGATCTCGCGCATCCGCCGCTCGAGCGGGTCGGCGCCGTCCAGGTGCGGGACCTCGGCGAGCGCCTCGCGGTAGCGGGCCCGGCGGTAGCCCTCCAGGTCGAGCTTGCGGAGCAGGTCGGCGTCGAGCAGCCGCTCGCGCGGGGCGGAGCCGGTGCCGGCGATGGCGGCGACGCTGGCGGCCCACGGGAAGTCGTCGGTGGCCACGGCCTCCGGGTCGTGGAACCAGCGGTAGCCGCCGAAGAGTTCGTCCGCGGACTCGCCGGACAGCGCGACGGTGGAGTGGCGGCGCACGTCCCGGAAGAGCAGCAGCAGCGAGACGTCCATGTCGCCGACGCCGTTCGGCAGGTCGCGGGCGCGCACGGCCGCGGAGCGCAGGGCCGGGTCGGCGAGCTCGGCGGCGTCCAGCTCGATCACGCTGTGGTCGGCGCCGACGTGGTCGGCGAGCAGCCGGGCGAACGGGCCGTCCTGGGACTGCCGGACCGGGTCGGCGTGGAAGTCCTGCGGTCGCCCCGCGAAGTCCACCGCGAAGGAGCGCACCGGGCCGGCGCCGGCGGCGGCCAGCGTCCTGGCGGCGAGGGCGGTGACGGCGCTGGAGTCCAGGCCGCCGGAGAGCAGCGAGCAGAGCGGCACGTCCGACTCCAGCTGGCGGTGGACGATGTCGTCCAGCAGCGCCCGGACGGTGGCGATCGTCGCCTCCAGGCTGTCGGCGTGCTCACGCGCCTCCAGGGCCCAGTAGCGGCGCACCGAGACGCCGCCGCGGCGCACCCGCACCACGTGCCCGGGCCGGACCTCCAGGACGTCCCGGTACGGGGTGAGGCCGGGGGTGCGGGTGTGGGCGAGCAGCTCGCGCAGCCCGTCCAGGTCGACCACGGCGCGGACCCAGGGGTGGGCCAGGACCGCCTTCATCTCTGAGCCGAACACCACGCCGTCGGGGGTGGGGTGGTAGTAGAGCGGCTTGACGCCCATCCGGTCGCGGACCAGCAGCAGCTCCTCGCGCCGGGAGTCCCAGACCGCGAGGGCGAACATGCCGTTCAGCCGTTCGGCCAGGCGCTCGCCCCACTCCAGGTAGGCGCGCAGCACGACCTCGGTGTCGCTGCGGGTGCGGAACCGGTGCCCGGCCGCCTCCAGTTCCGCACGCAGCTCGCGGTGGTTGTACACCTCGCCGCTGTAGCTGAGCACGGCCAGCGGGCGGCCGTCGTGGTCGACGGTCATCGGCTGGACGCCGCCCTCGATGTCGATCACCGCGAGGCGGCGGTGGCCGAGCGCGGCGTGCGGCTCCAGGTGGACGCCGCCGGCGTCGGGGCCGCGGCAGACCTGGGTGGCCGTCATGGCGTCGAGGACGTTCCGTTCGGCGGTCAGGTCGCGGTCGTAGGCGATCCATCCGGTGATCCCGCACATCAGCAAGCCCTCCGGTCTTCGGCGGTGTGCCGGAGATCACGCTAAGGGCGGAGTCGGCGCGGCATCAAGAGACCGCCGGGAAGGTGGCAGGAGGGGGTCCGAGGGGTTACCTGGACCGAAAGTCGCGAAGTCTGCCCGATTCCGGGCAGGATCTTTGGCTTCGAGGAGTGACGCGGCCTAGAGTCTTCACTCGTGCCGAGCTCACCCCACCCTCACGAAGACCTCCTCGCCCACCTCGCCCGGACCAGCCCGCTCGGGCCCCGGGAGGCGGCGAGGGTCGTGGCGGAGGTGCTGGCGTACTTCTCCGAGACCACCGAGGAGTACGTCCGTCGCCGCCACGGCGAGCTGCAGGCACGAGGCCTCACCAACGAACGGATCTTCGCCCGGCTCGCCGAGGAACTGCCCGCCCGCCGCGTCGCGGCGCCGGAACTCTCGGCCCGCCAGCTGCGCCGGATCGTGTACGGCTGAGCCCGGTTTCGGCTGAGTGCAGTGAGGGCTGAGCGCGACAGCCGGGCCCGGCAGCCGGCCCGGTCGCGGCTGAGCCCGGTCCATCCCCTATCTCTGGAGGAGTCCACGTATGTGCGGAATCGTGGCCTACATCGGCCCCAAGGACGCGACCCCCTTCCTGCTGGAGGGGCTGGCCCGGCTGGAGTACCGCGGCTACGACTCGGCCGGCGTCGCCGTCGCCGGGCGCACCGGCGGGCTGAAGCTCCGCAAGGTCAAGGGCCGGGTCGCCGACCTCGCCGCCGCCGTACCGGCCCGCTTCAAGGGCGGCACCGGCATCGGCCACACCCGCTGGGCCACCCACGGCGTCCCCAGCGACGCCAACGCCCACCCGCACCTGGACAACGCCGAGCGGATCGCCGTCGTCCACAACGGCATCATCGAGAACGCCGACGAGCTGCGCGTCAAGCTGACCGCCGACGGCGCCGTGTTCCGCTCCGAGACCGACACCGAGGTGCTCTCCCACCTGATCGCCGCCCACGCCGCCGAGGGCGTCGAGCTGGAGGACGCGGTGCGCGCCGCACTCGGCCGGGTCGTCGGCACCTACGGCATCGCAGTGCTGGACTCCGAGCAGCCGGACCGGATCGTGGTCGCCCGCAACGGCAGCCCGATCGTCCTCGGCATCGGCGAGAAGGAGATGTTCGCCGCCTCCGACGTCTCCGCGCTGGTCCGCTACACCCGCCAGGTCGTGCACCTGGAGGACGGCGAGCTCGCCACCGTCCGGGCCGACGGCTTCCGCACCTTCACCGCCGACGCCCGCACCACCCACCGCCAGCCGTCCACCGTCGACTGGGAGATCGACTCCTTCGACACCGGCGGCTACGAGCACTACCTGCTCAAGGAGATCCACGAGCAGCCCGGCTCGGTCGAGCGCACCCTCAGCGGCCGGCTCGACGAGCGCTTCAGCACCGCCCACCTCGGCGGCCTCAACCTGGACGCCCGGGAACTGCGCGAGATCCGCCGGGTGAAGATCCTCGGCTGCGGATCCGCCTACTACGCGGGCGAGATGGGCGCCCAGCTGATCGAGGAGCTGGCCCGGATCCCCGCGCACAGCGAGCCCGCCTCGGAGTTCCGCTACCGCAACCCGGTGATCGAGGCCGACACCCTGTACGTCGCGGTCAGCCAGTCCGGCGAGACCTACGACACGCTCGCCGCCGTCCAGGAGATCAAGCGCAAGGGCGGCCGGGTGCTCGGCGTCGTCAACACCGTGGGCAGCGCGATCGCCCGGGAGTGCGACGGCGGTATCTACCTGCACGCCGGGCCCGAGGTCTCCGTCGCCTCCACCAAGGCGTTCACCTCCACCGTGGTCGCCTTCGCCCTGCTCGCCCTGCACTTCGGCCGCATCCACGACCTCTCGCCCGCCGACGGCCGCCGGATCGTCGCCGCCCTCCAGGCGCTGCCCGACCAGATCCGCGAGGTGCTCGACCAGAGCGAGGCGATCGCGAAGCTGGCCGCCGAGTACGCCGACTCCACCGGCATGATGTTCATCGGCCGGGTCCGCGGCTACCCGGTGGCCCGGGAGGGCGCGCAGAAGCTCAAGGAGATCTCCTACGTCCACGCCGAGGCCTACCCGGCGAGCGAGCTCAAGCACGGCCCGCTGGCCCTGATCAGCCCCGAACTGCCTACCGTGGCCCTGGTCCCGGACGACGAGCTGCTCGACAAGAACCTCACCACCCTCGGCGAGATCAAGGCCCGCTCCGGCCGCGTCATCGCCGTCGCCCACCGGCGTCCGGAGGACAAGCTCGTCGACGACTGCATCCTGGTGCCCAAGAGCGAGCCCGAACTCGACCCGCTGCTCCTCAACATCCCGCTCCAGCTGCTCGCCTACCACGCCGCGGTCGCCCTCGGCCGGGACGTGGACAAGCCGCGGAACCTGGCGAAGAGCGTGACGGTGGAGTAAGTCCGTTTCTTTGCAAGGCCGTTTCGGCCCGGTCGCGACGTTCTCGACCGGGCCTTCCGGCTGTCAGAAGACCGAGCAGCCCGAGAGGGTGGTGAGGGTGTCCAGGGCGGTCACGGCGGCGACGGAGTTGCCGGCCTGGTCGAGGCGGGGGCCCCAGGCGCAGATTGCGGCGCGGCCGGGGAGTATGGCCAGGACGCCGCCGCCGACGCCGCTCTTGCCGGGCAGGCCGACCCGGAAGGCGAACTCGCCGGCGGCGTCGTAGGTGCCGCAGGTGAGCAGGACGGCGTTGATCCGCTTGGCCTCGCTGCGGGTCATCAGGCGGGTGCCGTCGGTCCGCACGCCGTAGCGGGCGAGGAAGGCACCGGCCAGCACGAGGTCGCGGCAGCTGGTGGCGATGGCGCAGTGGGCGTAGTAGTGCTCCAGCACGGTCTCGACCGGGTTCTGCAGGTTGCCGTGGCTGGCGATGAAGTGGGCCAGCGCGGCGTTGCGGTGGCCGTGTGCCGCCTCGGAGGCGGCGACCACCGGGTCGGTGTCCAGCAGCGGGTTGCCGGACTCGCGGCGCAGGAACTCCCGTACCGCGCCGGAGGCGTCGCCGGTCAGCGACTGGAGGCGGTCGGTGACCACCAGGGCGCCCGCGTTGATGAAGGGGTTGCGGGGGATGCCGTGCTCGGTCTCCAACTGCACCAGCGAGTTGAAGGGGTTGCCGGAGGGCTCGCGGCCCACGCCCCGCCAGAGCTCCTCGCCGCCGTCGCTGCTGTAGGCCAGGGCGAGGGCGAGCGAGAAGAGCTTGGAGACGCTCTGGACGGAGAACGGCTGCTCCCAGTCCCCGACGCCGTACAGCTCGCCGTCGACGGTGGCCACGGCCATGCCGAAGGCCTCCGGGTCGGCTTCGGCGAGGGCCGGGATGTAGTCGGCGACGTGGCCCCGGCCCGTGGTCGCCCGGGCGGCAGCCTCGGCGGCCTCCAGCAGGACCGGGTAGTCCAGGTTCTCCACCTCGTTCAAGGTTCTTCACTCCACGCGCGGACGGACGGGTACGGACACGATCGGGACGGGGGCCGTCGTTCGGCGACACCCGGTCCGACCAGTGATTATCCGTGCTCCGGAGAAGTGCTCCCGCCCGGGCGCCCGCACCGGCCCGGCCTACGGTGCGTTGCTCGGTGCCTGGACGGGCGGGCCGGTGAGCAGGGTGCCGGCGTCCGAGTAGGGCCAGCCGTTGGGAACGCAGCCGTGCAGGCCTTTGATCTGCTGCATCATCACCGGCGCCGGCGCGCCCGGGCCCGGGCAGTCGACGTGGCCGTTGCCGAGGATGTGGCCGACCTCGTGGTTGACCGCGAGCGCGTGGTACAGCTCGGGCCTGCCCTGGTAGAACTCGGACAGCTCCGTCCACCGCTCGAGGTTGATCACCACCTGGTGCTGGACGCCGCAGTTGACCCAGCCACCGGTGTCCAGCCCGTACTGGCCGCAGATCCGGTCGGTGGACGAGGGGGTCGCCAGGTAGACCGTGAAGTCCACCGGGTCGGCGGGCATCCGCTGGAAGGACGCGGTGTTCCCCGCCGCCCAGCCGCGCCGGGTGTCGCCGAGGATCGCGTCCACCTCGGCGGCGAACTGCTCGGGGCTCTCCCGGATGCCGTCCTCCACCCGCACCTTGTAGCGGTAGAGGTGCTCCCCGGTGCCGAAGCGGGCGGAACCGCCGGGCGCGGTGGTGAAGGCCAGCGGCGCGGGTTCGTCGTGCCAGGGCTGCCACCAGAGCAGTCCGGCGGTCACCGTCGCGACCAGCGCCAGGGCGAGGGCGCCGTGCCAGGGCTTCCAACGCTTCATGGTGGGAGAACAGCTCCTGCGATGGGGCGAAAGGGTTCGTCAGGAGGAACGGGCAGGTGGGCGGGGGCGGTTCAGGCGGGGTGAGTGCGGTGGCTGGTGCGGTGGCGAGTGCGGGCGGACAACCCCGTGCACCTCGGACCGGCCCTGCCCCGGTTCGGCAGCCCCCGACGGCCTCCGTCGGGCGCGCGGCCCGGCTGGTTCCCGGAACCACTCGATGGTGCCCTTCCGGCGGCGTGTCCCTGGGCGCGGCGGCCGGATTCCGCTGTGGTGGTGCAGGTCGGCCCGCAGACCACCCCGGCGCGCCGGTCGTCCGGGCCCTGCCGATCATCCCTGACGGGCCGATCGTTCCTGACGGGCCGATCGTCCCTGACAGGCCGATCATCCCTGACACGCCATTGGAGGCACCGCCATGTCCATCACCACCGTCCTCGCCGTCGACGGCATGAGCTGCGGCCACTGCGAGCGCACCGTCAGCGCCGGGCTGGCCGCCATCCCCGGCGTCATCGACGTCGTCGCGGATGCGCCGAGCGGCCGGGTCACTGTCGCCTCCGCCGGGCCGCTGGAGACGGCGGCGGTGCGCAGCGCGGTGGACGGGGCCGGGTTCACCCTCGTCGGCGAGGCCTGAACCCGGATCGTGGTGGGGGCTGCCCGGCCGGGCGCGGCAGGCAGCCCCCGCTCGGCTCAGCCCATGCTCTTCGCGCCGTCCAGGGCCTCGCGGATGATGTCGGCGTGGCCCGCGTGCTGGGCCGTCTCGGCGACGATGTGCAGCAGCACCCGGCGGGCCGACCACTCGGCGTCCGCCTCGAACCAGGGGGCCTTCGGCAGCGCCTGGGTCGCGTTCAGGTCGGGCAGCGTGGCCACCAGCTCGTCGGTGCGGCGGGCGACCTCGGCGTACTCGGCGAGGACACCGGCCAGCGTCTCGCCGGGCAGCATCCGGAACTCGTCGGCCCGGCGGGCGAAGTCAACCTCCGTCATGGCGGAGAAGTCGGGCATCGCGGACGCGCCCTCCACGATGAAGTCCGCCCACAACCGCTCGACCGAGCTCACGTGCTTGACCAGGCCGCCCAGACACAGCTCGCTCGCGGTGGTCCGCAGGCCCGCCTGCTCGTCGGTGAGGTCGCGGGTGGTGAAACGAAGGAAGTGCCGCTGCTTCTCCAGCGCCACCAGGAGGTCGGCCCGCTCGCCGGTGACAGGGGTGGCGGCGGGGGTGGTGGGGGTTGCGGGGGTGGTGGTCATGGCTCTGGCCTTCCGTTCGGTTCCTGCTCCCTCGGACAAGAACAACGTTACGGACCATTGCGGCCACTTCCTGTCCTGAATTCAGGACAGAATCGGGACATGGCGAACACCAGCACCCGAACGCTGCGACTGCTCTCCCTGCTCCAGACCCACCGCTACTGGCCCGGCGAGGAACTCGCCGACCGGCTCGGCGTCTCCGTCCGGACCCTGCGTCGCGACGTCGACCGGCTGCGCGAACTCGGCTACCCCGTCGAGGCCCAGCGCGGGGTCGACGGCGGCTACCAGCTGGCGGCGGGGGCCGCACTGCCGCCGCTGGTCATCGACGACGAGGAGGCGGTCGCCCTCGCGGTGGGGCTCCAGGCGGCCGCCGAAAGCCCGGTCGAGGGCGTCGCCGAGGCCTCGGTACGGGTACTGGCGAAGGTCGTGCAGGTGATGCCCGCCCGGCTGCGCCGCCGGGTCGAGGCGCTGCGCGCGGTCACCGTCCCCGTCGACTGGGGCGCCTCCGCCGGCTCCGGCGTCGACGCCGACGCCCTCACGGCCGTCGCCCTCGCCTGCCGCGACAGCGAACGGCTCCGCTTCTCGTACACCGCCGCCACGGCGAACCGCAGCGACCGGCACGTCGAACCGCACCGGCTGGTCTGCCTCGGTCGGCGCTGGTACCTGGTCGCGTACGACCTCGACCGCGGCGACTGGCGCACCTTCCGCCTCGACCGCCTCACCGCCGCCGAGGGAACCGGCGCCCGCTTCGCCCCGCGCACCCTCCCGGCCGCCGACGCCGCCGAGTACGTCCGCGCGGGCCTCAACGCCACGCCCCGGTCGAACCGCGTCGAGGCCCTGGTCGAAGCCCCGGCCGACCACGTCCGCGCCCACGTCGGCCGCTGGGGCGAGGTCGAGGAGGTCGACGCCACCCGCTGCCGCCTCCGAATGACCGCCGACTCCCTGGACTGGCCCGCCATGGCCCTCGGCTCCCTGGCCGCCGACTTCCAGATCATCCACCCACCCGAACTCCGCACCCTCATCGCCGACTGGTCAACCCGCTTCGCCCGCGCGGTCGAGCGGCCGGCGGAGTAGGAAGTCGGCCCGGCCGACTTTCCGCGCGGCGCCGTCGCGGGGCCGGTTCGTCGTTGGTGGTGGTCATGGCATCGGGGGCCTGTGGGTGTCGCCGTACCGGGCGCGGTCGATGCGGAAGGGGCCGGAGAACGTGCGGGCCGTCGCCCGGGTGATCAACCTGCCGATCGACGAGGGTCTCGCGGTCCCACCGCCCGTGCCCCGGGGCCGCCCGGGTCCGTTGGTCTCCGCCTGAAATTCGCTTGGCGGGAGGGGGAGGTCGGGCGACCATGGCAGGATGCCCGACCTGCTTGAGCGCGTGAGCGCCTTCCGTGCCTCCTTCGCCCGCCGCGACGCGGGAGAGATCGTCGAACTGCCCGAGTACCCCGGGGTCTTCGCGGTCCGGAATGCGGACTACGTCCTCTCCCATGAGCACAACCAGCTGATCGTCACCGGGCCGGGCACCGATCCGGCGGCGCTGCCCGGTCTGGCGGCCCGCTGGCTCGGGCAGCGCAGGCAGTACGCGATCACCGTGCTGGACGAGGAGTGGGGGGAGCGGGTCACGCCGGTGCTGGCGGAGGCCGGGTACGAGCGGGGCACCGCTGTGGTCATGGTCCGGGACACGGCGGGCTGTGAGTTGCCCGAACCGGCCGCTCTGCCCACGGAGTTCGCCGATCTGCGGGAGGCCGTGCTGCGGCAGCAGTCGGAGTGGTACGAGGGCGAGGAGCTGATCCGGCAGCTCACCGATCGCCGGCCGACCCGGCTCCGAGGCGCCGAGCAGGTACACTTCCTGGCCGCCCGGTCGGCGGACGGCGGGGTCGCGGCCTGGGTCGATCTCTACCTCGAACCGGCTGCCGGGCTGGCCCAGGTGGAGGACCTGGTCACCGCCGCTCCGCACCGCCGCGCGGGCCACGGAGACACCCTGCTCGGCAGCGGCCTGGCGCTGGCGGCAGCTGCCGGGATCCCGCAGCTCTTCCTCCTCGCGGACGCGGACGGCTGGCCGCGCGAGTGGTACGCGCGCCGGGGCTTCACCGGGATCGGGCGCAGCCACTCCTTCCACACGAACTGACCGGGGACCCGGCGCGGGTACGGGCGAACGCGCTGCCCGCTCGCACGGCAACCGTCCTGGCGGCTCCGAGGCGGGCGGGTGCCGGGCCTGCTGGTCGTCCCGTCGGCGGACTTCGCGGCAGGGACCCGCCGGCGTTGGGCGGGGTGACCCCGGTCAGGAGGTGGCGGCGGGCGCGGGGCCGACGGGGAGCGGCGTCGCGCAGTGGGTGGCGACGGTGTCCGCGAAGGCGCGGGCGAGCGGGCCGAGGGTCTCCCATTCCCGGGCGGCCCAGCCGACGGTGAGGCCGGGCAGGTCGGGCAGCGGGACCAGCCGCAGGCGGGGATGCCCGGGGCCCTGCCACTCGGGGAGTGCGGGTACGACGGCGTGGCCGAGGCCGAGTTCGGCGAGCAGGATCGCGGTGTCCCAGTCCGTGACGCTGGTGTCGAAGACCGGCCGGATGCCCGACTTGCCCAGCCAGTCGTCGAGTTGGGATCGGGATACCGAGTTCTGCGGCAGCCCGATGAGCCGGGCGTCCTGCAGGTCGGCGGGTTCGATGCGGGCCCGGGCGGCGAGCGGGTCGCCGGCCGCCACGGCGAGGACCCAGGGCAGGTCGGCGACCGGCCGCTGTTCGATGCCGCGGACCGGGGTGCCGAGGGTGATCCAGGCCAGGTCGACCTGGCCGGCGGTGAGCGCCTCCAGGCAGTTGCGGCTGGAGACACCGGTCTGGAACTCCAGGTTGACCTGCGGGTAGCGCTCGCGGAAGTCCACCACGGCCGCGGACATGAAATGCCGGATGCTGGTGGCGCCGGTGGTGATCCGCACCGACCCGCCCTCGCCCCGGGCGAGTTCGGCGATGGTCCGCAGGGCGTGGTCGATGCCGCCCAGGCCGTTGGCCACGGCGGTCTGCAGATGGCGTCCGGCGTTGGTGGGCACCACGCCGCGCGGATGGCGCTCGATCAGGGCGAGCCCCAGCTCGCGTTCCAGCCGTTTCACGTGCTGGCTGACGGCGGACTGGCTGCAGGCCAGTTCGCGGGCGACGGCGCTGAGCGAGCCGGCCCGGCAGACGGCGGCGAAGACGCGGAGGTCGTCAAGGGTCACGAGCGCCCAGGGTACCGCCGGGCCCGGGCCCGCGGTCGGGGGGAAAGACCCAAGGCCGAGCTTGGGGGTTTCCCAGGAAATCAGTGGATTGACTTGGAACTTCGCCAGGATCGATCATCGGTGGCAGGGCCCGAGAGAAGGGCGGCAACCCGCCCGCTGCCTTCGCGCGTTCCGGACGCTCAGGCGGGGGTACGGCGGGTGTCGACCCGTGAGGGCGAGTACGTCAGGCAGTGGAGGGGGAGCGGTATGCGGTACGCCGATGGTCCGGGCGCGCAGTGCGAGGTGTTCGTCCAGGCGCCGGTGGAGCGGGTCTGGGCGCTGGTGACCGACATCGAGCTGCCCGCCCGGCTCAGTCCGGAACTCCAGCGGGTCGCCTGGCTGGACGGCGCGGCCGGCCCCGCCGTCGGCGCGCGGTTCGAGGGGCACAACAGCCGGCCGAGCATGCGCGACTGGCGGACGGTCTCCGAGGTGGTGGAACTGGCCGAGCACCGCGTCTTCGCCTGGGCCGTCATGGACGCCGACGGCCGGTTCGGCGACCCGGTTTCGGAGGTGGCCGGCGCGCTGGCGCGGTGGCGCTTCGACCTGGTCCCCGAGGGAGGCGGCACCCGCGTACGCCACTCGGCGGTCATCGGACCGGGTCGCAGCGGTGTGGTACTGGCGATCGAGTCCCGGCCGGAGGCCGAGGAGAAGATCGTCGCCTTTCGGCTGGGGGAGCTGCGGACCGGAATGGCGGCGACCCTGGAGGGCATCAAGTCGCTCGCCGAGTCCGGGGGTTGATCGTCCGGTGGAGTTCGACGAGCTGTTCCGGGAGGTTCGGGCGTCGGCGGCGCGCCTCGGGGCGGATGCGGACTCGCTGATCGACCGGCAGGCCCGCGAGCCGTCCCGGCTCCCCGGCTGGAGCCGGGGCCATGTGCTGACCCATCTCGCCCGCAGCACCGACGCGTACCGGTGGATGCTCGCCCTGGCCCGTACCGGCACCGCACCGGGGCCGCGGGCCGACGCGGCCGAGCTGGAGCGGCAGTTGGGCGAGGGCGCGGGGCGGAGCGCCGCCGCGCTGGCCGCGGACCTGCGGGGGAGCCTGGACGGGCTGCTGCGGGACGCGGCGGAGCTGCCCGTCGAGCGCAGGACGGTGCTGGTCCCGGCGCTGGCGGGCTGGCGGCACCCGGCCTGGTACCTGCTGTGGCGGGCCTGGCGGGAGCTGGAGGTGCACCACGTCGACCTGAAAACCGGTCGCGACTCGGCCGGTTGGCCGGACGGCTTCGTGCGGACGGCCCTCGCGGAGACGGCCGCGGCGCTGGCGGCGCGCGGGGTGCCGGTGGCCCGGGTCGAGGCGGAGGACCTCGGCCAGGGCTGGGCGGTCGGCGGGTCGGGACCGGTGGTGAGCGGTCCCGGGCACGAGCTGCTCGCCTGGTTCGCCGGGCGCGGCCCGGTGGCGGGCCTGCGCGCGGACGGGCCGCTGCCGTTGCTGCCGGGCTGGCCGCTGCCGCCGGTGCCGGGCTGGTCGTAAGGGCGCCGGTCGGTACGGGCCGGCGGGCGGTGGTCGTAAGGGCGCGCCGGTCGGTCGTACGGCCGGTGCCGGGGTGGCCGTAAGGGCGCCGTCGGCCTGGGGGCTGCCCGGCAGTGCGGGCGGGGCGGCGGCCGGACCGGCGGTCAGTGGTGCCAGGCCGTGCCTCCGGTGTTGTGGACGAACCGCTGCAGGACCTTCAGCGTGGTCAGGTACTCCTCGTCCGAGATGCCCGCGTGGCGTTCGGCCCACAGCTCGCCCTGGACGGCGGCCACCTTGTCGAAGAACGTCCGGCCCCCGGCGGTCAGTTGGAGCCGGCCGCCGGCGGACTCGGTGACCCAGCCGCGCTCGACGGTCGCGTCGATCTCGGTCTCCACGGTGTCCTGCCCGGTGTCGAGGTAGTCGCGCAGCACGGCGCAGACGTCGTCGCGGGTCCTCGGCGCCTCGGCCCGGGCGAGCTGGGCGAGTACCCACCACTGCGGCTGGGTGGTGCCGAGCTCGGCCAGCGCGCCCCGGGTGCGGCTGACGACGGCCTTGTAGGCGGCCCAACTCCAGTAGCCGATCGGCTGCTTGACCAGTTCGTCATCACTGTGCGAGTACTCCACGGCCGACCCGCCCCTCCCCGTCGATCACTTCGGTGCCACCGACCCTAGAAGTTGAAGTCCACTTGAGGTCAAGCTCGGCCATCGAGTCCGGGCGGGGTGCGGCTCAGCCGGTGGGTGTGCCGATCCGGTCGCGTTCGAGGGCTGCGCGCAGGGTCGCGAAGGTCCGGGCGGCCGCCGAGAGCGAGGCGGCGTCGAGGGTGCCCGTGAGGAGTTCGGCCAGGGTGTCGGTGAAGGTCCGCTGCGCCTCCTCGACGAGCCGGGTCCCGGCGGTGGTCAGGGCCAGCAGCGAGGACCGGCGGTCCGCGGGGTTCGGCCGGCGGGCGGCCCACCCCTGCTTCTCCAGGCGGTCGATGCCCTTGCTGGTCGCCCCGACGCCGATGGCGAACTCGGCGGCGATGTCCGCGACCCGGCACCCGGGGTGGCGGCGCAGGTAGTCGAGGAACTCGTACTGCGAGGTGACGATCCCGTGCCGTTCGCGGAGGCGGTCGTTGAGGGCGTTGTACAGCCGGGTCTCGCACCTGACCAGGTCGGCGAACAGCTCGCTGAACAGGCCGGTGGGCCCGGCTGCGGGACGGCCCCCGTCCAATGTATCTTCCATGGCATATAGTGTACGGGAAGCTACTTGTGGCAGGAGTGTGCCTATGAGCAGGGAGCAGCGCATCCGGATCGACGGAATGCTACGCAGGCCGGAACCGGACGGACCCAGGACGGTCGAGGAGATCCGGGCCGGATTCCGGGAGCTGATGGCCGGGATGATCGTGCCCCACGGTCGTATCCGGACCGCCTCCACGACCCTCGGCGGCCGGCCCGCCCTGCGCGTCGAGCCGAAGTCCGGACCCGCCGAAGGCGTCGAGAGCGGCTCGGGTGCCGGGACGATCCTCTACTTCCACGGTGGCGGCTGGGTCTTCGGCTCACCCTGGACCGCCCTCTCGCTGACCGGCAACCTGGTGGCCAGGACCGGCCTCGGCGCCTACTCGGTGGACTACCGGCTGGCCCCCGAGCACCCCTTCCCGGCCGCGATCGAGGACAGCCTGAGCGCCTACCGTGACCTGCTCGACAGCGGTGAGGACCCCTCCGCCGTCGTCCTCGCGGGGGACTCGGCAGGCGGCGGCCTGGCCGTCACCCTCTGCCTCGCCGCCCGGGACGCGGGCCTTCCGATGCCCGCCGCCGTCCTGGCCTTCTCCCCGGGGCTCGACGCGACCAGGACCGGCGAGAGCATGAGGACCAAGGAGGGCGTCGACCCGATCTTCACCCGCGCGGCCCTCGAACACACCGGGGCCATGTACCTCGCCGGAGCCGACCCGCGCCAGCCGCTGCTCAGCCCGGCCGTCCACGCCGACCTCACCGGCTTCCCCCCGATGCTGATCCAGGTCGGTGCCAACGAGATGCTGCTGGACGACTCCACCCGCCTGGCCGCGCGGGCGAGGGCCGCGGGCGTGGACGTCATCCTGGACGTCACCGCCGATGTGCCGCACGTGTTCCAGGCCTTCGCCGGCGTCCTCGACGAGGCGGACGAGGCACTGGACCGGGCCGCCCTGTTTCTGCGTCAGCGGATCCGGGCCGGGGGTGCCGCGCGGGCGTCGGCCGCATAGGGGGGACGAGGCCGCGTCCGCCGCGGGGTTCAGGACTCGGTGCTCGTCCGGCGCAGCAGGTAGGCGCCGGAGGCGGCGGCGAGCAGGGCCATGCAAGCGGCGAAGACCAGGCCGGCGTGGGCCAGGCCGAGCGGGCCGGTGAGCAGACCGACGCCGATGACGGGGATCGAGATGCCGAAGTAGGCGACCACGAACAGCGCCGAGAGGACGCCGCCGCGATGCTCCGCCGGGCTCGCGTCGGCGACCTCGCCCACCGCGCCGCGCAGCCCCATGCCCTGACCGGCACCGCCCACCAGCGCGGCGAGCACCAGGAGCGCCAGAACGGCCCAGGCGAGCGAGCCCGCCAGCAGCGCCAGTCCGGCGATCAGCACCAGGCAGCCCAGCGGGATCGCCCGGGCGCTGCCCAGCCGGGGGACGAGCAGCTGGCCGATGGTGGAGGCGAAGAAGGTCGTGAACACGACGAGGCCGACGACCGCGCGGTTGTGGACGTCCAGGCCCTCGGCGAGGAAGGCCGGGCTGACCGAGGTGAACAGGCCCAGCAGGGAGAACCCGGCGAAGGCGGCGATCCCGGCCGGCAGGAACACCTGGCGCACCTCCGGCGGCAGTTCGGGCCGGTCGGGGCGGGCGGTGCGCAGCGGACGGGCCTCGGCGACCGTCTCCGGCAGCAGTAGGAGCAGCCCGAACGACACGGCGAGCAGCACCAGATGGGCCGCGAACGGCAGCAGCAGGGGATATGGCGCGTACTGGGAGAGCAGGCCGGACAGCAGCGGTCCGCAACCGAGGCCGCCCATGTTGGCGGCGGTCGCGGCGAAGCTGGCGCGCCCGCGCTTGTCCCGTGGGGCGAGCTCCAGGACGTACGCGGTCGCGGTGCCGGTGAACAGGCCCGCCGACAGGCCGGACAGCAGCCGGCCGAGGCAGAGCAGCGGCACGCTGTCCGCAGCCAGGAAGACCACGGCGCTGCAGGCCGCGCAGACCAGCCCGCCGAGCAGGACGGGACGGCGTCCGACCGCGTCGGAGATGTTCCCGACCAGCAGCAGGACGCCGATGACGGCGAAGGCGTAGACGGCGAACACGACCGTCACCGTCAGCTCGGAGAAGCCGATCCGCTCCCGGTACAGCCCGTACAGCGGGGTGGGCAGGGTGGTGCCGGCCATGCAGACGGCGAAGGTGAAGGCGGCGAGGAGGTAGCCCGTTCGGGCGAGGGCGGGCTGAGTAGTCCGATGATCGGTCACCAGCCCACGATAGGTGCGCCGTCCGGCCGCACCGCGGCACGCGGGCGAGCGCTGCGCCGACCGGCCGTACCAGGGTCGGCGCGGCCGGCAGCCCGGTCGCCGTCACCGCGGCCGTCACCGCCGCCGTCCCGCATGCCCGCGTGGAAGGCGGCCGAGTCGGTGCAGCGGTGGGGCTCGCCGTACATCAGGGCGTAGAGCCGGCACGGCGACTTCCCGTGCCTGGACACCAGCGGCGGCGTCGCCCGGTTGTTCCTGGAGAACGCGCCCTTCACGGAGGCGGGGAAGACGGCCGTCGGGTCCGGCAACTGGGAGCGGCTGACCGGGCACGTCACGGTCGGCCACCGGAGCCGACGGTCGGGCTGAGTGCGCGCCCGCCGCCGGTCGGGCTGGGCGTGTGTCCGCCGCCGGTCTGCGTCCGCCGCCGGACGTAGCCGCCTGCCCGTCGCGGTGGAAGTGGTGGAACGCGCCAAGATCGGCTCTTGATCGTTGTCCCTTGCGGGGGCCACGGGCCGCGGCCGTCCTGGCACAGACTTCCAGAGTGGCGCGGCCCGTGCGTCGGCCGCGACTTCGGCCCGGACCCAGATCCAGTTCCAGATCCAAGGACTGCCATCGTGAGCGAGCGCGTTCTCACCTCCCGTCACCGGGGCTTCCTCTTCCTCGACTCCCACCCGGCTGGCTGCGCGCGGCTGGTGGCGGACATGTGGCAGGCGTGCCCCGGCGCCGCCGAACTCCCGGAGGGGGAGGGGCCGGTGGCCCTGATCATCGGCTCCTCGGCCGGGTACGGGCTGGCGGCCACCGTGGCCGGGCTCAAGCGGGCCGGAATCCGCGGCATAGCGGTCTCCTACGAGAAGGCCCCTTCCGGGCGGCGCACCGCGACGGCCGGCTGGTACCGCACCGCGGCCACCGCGGACCTCGCCCGTGCCGCCGGTCGTGACCTGGTCTTCCTCAACGGTGACGCGTTCTCCGACCTGATGAAGGACCAGGTCGCCGAACTCATCGAGCAGCGGTTCGGCGGCCGGCTGGACTACCTGATCCACTCGGTGGCCGCGCCCCGGCGCACCGATCCGGACACCGGCACCACGTACGCCTCCGTCCTCAAGCCGATCGGCCGGGCGAACCGCACCAGGACGCTGGTCTTCGACGAACAGGGCGTTCCCGAGGTGCGGGAGGTGGAGACCGGGCCGGCGGAGGGCGACGACGTCGAGCAGACCGTGGCCGTGATGGGCGGTGCGGACTGGGAGCGCTGGATCGACCACCTGGCCGGACGGGGACTGCTCGGCGAGGGCTTCGCCACCGCCGCGCTGTCGTACATCGGTTCGCCGCTGACCGCGGCGATCTACCGGCAGGGCACCATCGGTGCGGCCAAGCTCCACCTGGAGGCCACCGCCCGAACGCTGAACGAGCGGCTGGGCAGGACGGTGGGCGGGCGGGCCGTGACCTCCGTCAACGGCGCGGCCGTCACCCAGTCCTCCACCGCCGTCCCCGGGATCGCGCTGTACACCGGGCTGCTGCGCGGCGTCCTGGGCGAGGACATGGTCCCACCGGTGCGTCAGTTCGCCTCCCTGTGGGACCAGCTCACCGGCCTGCCCCGCTCGTCCCGGACGAGGAGAGTCGGATCCGGCTGGACGGCTGGGAACTCGCCGATGACGTCCAGGCGGCCGTCGCCGAGCGCTGGGAGGCCGCCACGACCGGGACCGTCGCCGGTCTCGCCGACCTCGACTGGTTCCGTGCGGAGGTGCGGCGGCTGTACGGGTTCTCCGTGCCGGGGGTCGACTACTCCGCCGCGGTGGCGACCGACGTTCCCTGGCCCGGTCGTTGATCGCGGCGGTGAGACGTCAGGGGTCCGTGCAACAGTGAAGCCGAAGCCGCGCAGGGCGTAGCTCTGGCGGGTGGCGGGTGGCGGGTGGCGGGTGGCGGGTGGCGGGAGCGGCACTCGTCAGAGCTTCTCGGCTGCCCGGACCCGGTGGAGGTGGATGAGCACGTCGTAGCCGGCGCCCAGGGCGAGGGTGGGCAGCGGGTCGCGACTGAAGGTGGTCCCGGCGTCGTAGGTCGGGTGGGCAGTGTCCAGCCAGGTGCGGGCGGCGGGCGGAGCCTGGCGCAGGTCGAGGTAGTAGTCGCGGGGGCGGACCCGGTCCAGGAGGTACTCGTTCATGCCGAGGGTGGCCGGGGGCACCGTGGTGCTCTGCCAGTTGCCGGCGAACGGGTCGGTCCCGGTGAGGAAGGAGCCGCCGCCGAAGGTGAAGCCGATGGAGACGTAGCCGTCGCCGAGCGCGTCGCGCAGGTGGGAACCCTGGGTGGTGGGGTACAGCGCCGGGGCGCTCGACCGGTAGCCGATGTGGCCGTTGTGCGCGGAGAGCAGGACCTTGCCGCCGAGGCGGCGCTGCCACCACAGGGTGTTGTCGGCCATCGCCCGGTCGCGGAGCAGCTGCGCGGCGGTGACGGAGGGGGCGTCGTCGGCCCGCATGGTGGAGAAGGCGAAGGTCCGGGCGATGTTCCGGGCGTGCTGGACGGCCCACTCGTACTGCGCGTCGCCGTCCTTCCCGGCGGCGGTGACCAGGTCCAGCGCCTGCTGTGCGAGGTCCGCGTTGCGCTGCCGCTGGGGCAGCGGGACCCGGGTCAGGTAGCCGATGGCGTCGTCGAACGGCCGCAGGCCGGCGTACAGCTGCTCGACGCTCGACAGCGAGGCGGGCGCGGCCTTCCGCACGTAGGCGGTGACCTCGGCGAAGGGCTGCTCGCCGATCCCGGGGAAGCCGAGGTCGGTGCCCACGAAATGGACCGGGCGCTGCGGGTGGCTCCGGTTGTAGGCGCGCATCCACTCGATGAGATCGGCGAACTCCCGCCGCTGCCAGGGCGATCCGGCCAGGGTGCGGCGGACCAGCCGACGGGCGTCGCCGTCGCCCTCGGCCTCGCCCTGGACGTACGCGTCGATCAGCAGGCCGGCCGACCAACTGGCCTCCAGGGCGAAGGTGGTGAAACCCTTCTCCTCGACCAGGTAACGGAACACCCGCTGCTTCATGGTGAAGAACTCGTGCGACCCGTGGGTGGCCTCGCCGAGTCCGACCACCCGGGCGTCGCCGATCATCGCGCCCAGCGCCCGCAGGCCGCCGGCCGGGGCGTCGGGCTCGGTGGACCGCAGGGAGTGGGCGATCCGGTCCAGTTCCTCGGTCACCGTGACGGTCGGTGGGACCGTCCGGGGGCCGGGTACGGTCTGCGGGCCCGGTGCGACCTGCCGGCCCGGTGTGGCGCCGGCGGCCGCCGCCGTGGTGGCCGGGGTGAGCAGGGCGGCGGTCGCGGCGACGGCGCTGCCGGCGGTGGCGACCAGCAGGGTCCGCCGGTGGGTGGGCTTCCGGGTCACGGCCATGACGGGTACTCCTCGGCTCGTCGGTTCAACTCGTCCGGCTGAGTGGGCCGGTGAGAGAATCCTCTGCCGAGGAGGGGGTGGCGCGCGCTGGGGCGGGCCGCCCGGTTTCCCGGGGGGCTTCCCCACTCGCCCCGGGCCCCTGGGGGCACCGGGGCGGTTCCCCTGGGGCCACCTGGACGGTTGGGCGAAATGCTGGTACCGGGCCGCGCGTTGTCCGGGTGCTCCGGGGGCCGGTGTTCCCGGTGTTCCCGGTGTTCCCGGTGTTCCCGGTGTTCCGCGTCAGGAGAGCCGGTCGGCGCGGTGGGTGGGGCGGCCGTCCAGGACGGTGAGCAGGACCGGGACCTCGGCGAGTTCGGTGGCGGGAGTGGAGAGCGGGTCGGCCGCGAGGACGGTGAGGTCGGCGTGGTGACCGACGGCGATCCGGCCCGCCAGCTGCTCCTCGCCCGCCGCGAAGGCCGCGTTGACGGTCATCGCGCGCAGCGCCTCCAGGGCGGTGAGCGCCTGGCCGGGGTTGTGCGGGGGCTGGGAGAGGTCGCGGGTGGGGCGGCGGTGGCGGGCACCCGCCATGACGCCCAGCGGGGGGTAGGGGGCGATCGGCCAGTCGGAACCGAGGACGACGGTGGCACCCGCGTCCCACAGGTCACGGCAGCGCCAGGCGCGGTCGGCGCGCTCCTCGCCCAGGCGGCGGGACCAGTTGTCGGTGTGGTCGGCGCGGGTGAAGTCGCAGCAGTGGGTCGGCTGCATGGAGGCGATCACGCCCAGCCCGGCGAAGCGGCGCACCACGTCGTCCGGGACGGTCTCGATGTGCTCGATCCGGTGGCGGACGGGGCTTGGCGTGCTGTTCGTCTCGTTGGCGGCCCCGTTCGCGGTCGCCTTGGCGATGGCGTCCAGGGCGTGGCGGACGGCCGCGTCGCCGATCGCGTGGGTGGCGGTCGGCACCCCGGCCCGGTGCAGCTCCTCGATCACCTGGGTGTAGTGCGCCGGGTCGGGCCAGAAGGCGTGGGTGGACTCGCCGTGGCAGTCCGGCCGCTCCAGCCAGGCGGTGCCGTTGTCGATCGTGCCGTCCATGAACAGCTTGACACCGTCCACCCGCCACAACTCGCCGCCTCGGCCCTGCAGTTCGACCAGTTCGCGCAGCCCGTCCCGGTCCGCGCCGGGCTGGCACCAGGGGGCGACCCGCAGCCGCAGCGGCAGTTCGCCGGCCCGGTCGAGCTCGGTGTAGACGTCGAGGCTGTCGCCGCCCGCGTCCATCGCGTGGCCGCCGGTGAGGCCGCTCGCGGCCATCGCGCGCAGGGCGGCGGCCAGGCGCTCGCGGCGCTCGGCGCGGGTGGGCTGCGGGGCGGCGCGTTCCACCAGCTCGCAGGCCGCGTCCTCCAGCAGCAGGCCGGTCGGGCGGCCGTCGGCGTCGCAGACCACCTCGGCGGCCTGGGCGAAGGCGCGTGGGCCGTCGACGCCGGCCAGTTCCAGGGCGCGCGGGCTGGCGAGCATGGAGTGGGCGTCGAAGAGCTGGAGCAGCGCCGGGACGCCGTCCAGCACGGGGGAGAGGGCGGCGGCCTCGACCGGGCGGTCGCCGAAGACGTTCGGGTCCAGGCCCCAGGCGTGCAGCCAGGCGCCCCGGGCGAGGGTGCCGACCTCTGCGGCGAGGGCGTCGCGGACGGACGGCAGGTCGGTGCATCCGGAGAGGTCCAGACCATGGGTGAGCTCGGCGCCGGTGACCGGGTGCAGATGACCGTCGACCAGGCCCGGGGTGACCACGGCGCCCTTGAGGTCGATCACCGTCGTTGCGGCGCCGGCGAGTTCGCGGATCGCTCGGTCGTCGCCGAGGGCGGCGATCCGGCCGTCCACCACGGCGAGTGCCGTCTGGGGGAGGAAGCCGCCGGACGCGGGGTCGAGCAGGCGGGCGGAGAGGAGGACGAGGGAGGTGCGCACTTCGGCTCCAGCGGTGGTGCGGGGGAGGTGGGGGCCGGGAGGTGGGGGCTGGGGAGGTGGGGCTGGGAGCGGGTCAGGAGGTTGGGGCGAGGGCGCCGTCCGGCAGGCCGAGTTCGCGTTCGGCGGTGGCGGCGGCCAGCCGGGTGACGGACGGCGGGTGGTTGCCCAGACCGGTGTTGGCGTGGGAGGCGAGGCCGTCGATCACGACCAGGATCAGGACGGCCGCCAGCTGCGCGTCCTCGGTGCGGAACTGGCCCTGGTCGACGCCCGCCTGCACGACGGCGGTGAGGCGGCCCCGCCACAGCGACTCCTGGCCGAGGACCCGCTCGCGCAGGACCGGGCGGTAGCGGCTGAGGTGGCGGGCGTTGAGCCAGAGCCGGCTCATGTCGTCGTAGGCCGGGCCGGTGGTGCGGGCGAAGAACCGGGCGAGGTGGTTCAGCGGGGACCCGTCCGGCGGGTCGGCGGGCAGCAGCGTCTCCAGTTCGGCGGTGGCGGCGCTGCCGAAGGCCTCGGCGACCAGGTCCTCCACGGCCGGGAAGTAGTGGCTGATCAGGCCGGGTCTGACGTCCAGCTGCTCGGCGATCCGGCGCAGCGTGATGCACTCCAGGCCCTCGGTGAGTGCGACGGTGGCGGCGGCCTCGACGATCTCCGCCCGGCGGTCGTCGGGGGACTTCCGGATCCGTTTGCGCTGAACGCTTGACGTCATGTGCCGGATGCTATTGAGTGTGCGACCAATAAGCAAGCAGGTGGGCACGACACCCCCACGGAGGGCCCCCAATGGCGTCCACACTCCCGGACCATCCCCAGTCCGACTCCCCCGCCGGACCACCGGCCCAGCAGGCCCAGCAGGCCCCGCCGTTCTCGCCGTCCTCGCCGTCCTCGCCGTCCTCGCCGTCCTCGCCGTCCTCGGTTTCCCCGTCGGAGCAGGATCGGAGCGGCCGGGTCGAGGTCCACGGCATCGACCACATCCCGGAGGGCGAACGGCGAGGCCGCGCCCGCGAACTCTTCTCGGTCTGGGCAGCGGCCAACGTCAACTACCTGAACCTCGTCGTCGGCGGCGCCCTCGTCCTGACCGGGCTCAGCCTCTGGCAGGCCTTCGCGGTGGTCGTGGCCGGCAACCTGTTCTGGCTGAGCACCGGGCTGCTCGCCGTATCCGGCCCGGCCGCCGGGGCGCCCAGCGAGGTGATCACCCGCGCCATGTACGGCGTCCGGGGCAACCGGGTGAACAACGCCGTCACCGGGTGGATGATCTCCGTCTGCTACTTCGCGCTGAACCTCGCGGCGGCGGCCGTGGCGGCGTTCTCCCTCGCCGAGCAGGTCGGGATCACGCCGAACACCCCGATCAAGATCGTGATCGTCATCGCGATCGTGGTGGTCACCCTCACCATCAGCGTCTACGGACACGCCATGATCGTGCGGCTCTACCTCCCGATCACCCTGGCCCTCGCCGCCGCCTTCGCCGTCGTCGGGTACGCGATCCTGCGGCACGCCGACTTCGGCTGGAGCCAGCCCGAGCCGCTCACCGGCGGCGGGCTGTGGGCAGCCGTCCTGGCGGGCATCACTCTGATCGCCTCCGGTCCGCTCTCGTACACCACCAGCGCCGACTTCTCCCGCTACCTGCCGGCCACCACCTCCCCGCGCGCCGTCCTCGGATGGACCGCCCTCGGCGGGTTCCTGCCCAGCGTCGTGGTCGGTGGCCTCGGCGTGCTCGGGGCCAGCGCCGTCGACATGGCCGACCCGCAGGCCGCGCTCCAGAAGATCCTGCCCGGCTGGTTCAACCCGGTGTTCCTGCTCTCCCTGGTCATCGGAACCATCGCCGTCAACGCCCTCACCGCCTACAGCGCGGGCCTCGCCCTGCAGGCCGTCGGCATCCGCATCCGCCGCACGCTCAGCGTCCTCGTGGACGGCACGGTCGCCGTCGCGCTGACCCTCTACGCCCTGCTGGTCTCCAACTTCCTCGACACCGTCAGCAACGTGCTCCAGCTGACCGTCGTCCTCCTCGGCCCCAGCACCGCCATCTACGCCACCGACATCCTGCTCCGCCGCAACCACTACGACGGCCGGGCCCTCACCGACGAAACCCCGGGCAGCAGCCCTTTCTGGTACCGCTCTGGCATCAACCCGGCCGGCGCCCTCGCCCTGGCCGCAGGCGTAGTCACCTCCGCCCTCTGCGTCGACACCCTCTACACCGGCCCGGTAGCCGCCCTGACCGGCGTGGACCTGGCCCTACCGGTGGGGATCGTGGTGGCGGCAGCGGTGTACGCCCTGCTGATGCGGCGGACGGGTGCGTGAGAAAGTTCGTGCAAGTCCGTGATCTGGGAGGCTGGTCTGGGCCCGGCTGAGGGCTCGGGCCGGCCGGAACGGACAGGACATGGGCGAGAAGGAAGGGCCGGTCGTCGAGCCGGTCGATGAGCGGTTGGTGGACGAGGTCGTCGAGCGGTTGATGGACCGTGCCGACGCCTCGGGTGCGGCCCTGCTGGGCGAGGGCGGGCTGCTGACCCAGGTCACCCGGGCGGTGCTGGAGCGGGCCCTGGACGCGGAGATGACCGAGCACCTGGGCTACGAGAAGCATGATCCGGCTGGCCGTGGCTGGGGCAACAGCCGCAACGGGACGTCGCCGAAGACCGTGCTGACCGATGTCGGGGCGGTGACGGTCGCGGTGCCCAGAGATCGCAACGGCGAGTTCGAGCCCCGGCTGATCCCGAAGAACGCGCGGCGTCTGGCCGGCTTCAACGAGCGGATCCTGTCGCTGTACGCGCGCGGGATGTCGGTGCGCGACATCCGCTCCCACCTCGCCCGGATCTACGGTGTCGACGTCAGCGCCGACCTGATCAGCAAAGTCACCGATGCCGTGACGGACGAGCTGGCCGCCTGGCAGAACCGGCCGCTGGACGCTGTTTGGCCGATCATCTACATCGACGCCCTGTGGGTGAAAATCCGCTCCGGATCGGTGAGTTCGAAGCCCGTCTACGTGGCGGTCGGGGTGGACATGGACGGCCGCAAGGACGTCCTGGGCCTGTGGATCGGCGCCGAGGGCGAGGGCGCCACCGCCTGGATGACGGTGCTGACCGAACTGCGCAACCGAGGTGTCGAGGACGTGTGCATCGTCTGCTGCGACGGCCTGAAGGGGCTACCGGACGCGGTGACGGCCACCTGGCCGCGGGCGACGGTGCAGACCTGTGTGATCCACCTGATTCGCGCCTCGCTGCGGCTGTCCTCGGGCAGGGACCACTGCGCCCTGGTGCCGGCGCTGCGGGCGATCTACGGCGCACCGACCGAGCAGGCGGCCGAGCGGGCCCTGGACGAGCTGGCCGCTTCTGAGCTGGGCGAACGCTATCCGGCCGTGGTCCGCACCTGGAGGGCGGCCTGGGGCGAGTTCACGCCCTACCTCGCGTTCCCAGCCGCGATAAGGAAGGTCGTGTACTCCACGAACATGGTCGAGTCGATGAACTCCCGACTGCGGAAGGCCACTCGCAACCGGGGTCATTTCCCCTCGGAACAGGCCGCGTTGAAGGTGCTCTACCTCGCCGTCCGGGAGCAGATCAGTCCCAGGGCCCGCGACATCAACCACGTCGCCGCACACTGGAAGGAGGCGCTGAACCAGTTCTCGCTCTTCTTCGAGGACCGGCTCAGCATCCGATAACTACGAGGCACTTACACGAGATCGCTTACACGCCCGGGGATCGTGGTGGCGGCAGCGGTGTACGCCCTGCTGATGCGGCGGACGGCAGCGGCGCGCGAACGCGCCATGACCGACGGGGGCTGTGCGCAGGAAGTCGGCCAGCCCGACTTCCTGCGCTGGCGTGTACGCGGCGGGCTGTACTGCGGATGTGTGGTGGCTGGTTCGGCGGGTGTGGAACCGGCGGTGGTGATCGTGGTGGCTGTTGCGCCGTTTGTCCTCGTGGTGAGGCGGGCGAAATGGCCTGGCCCTGGGGGTGGGCTGGACGGGAGGTCGGTGGGCTCGAGTTCACGCGTTGGTGTGTCGTAAGGCCGGGGGTGATGGCAGTGCTGGCCAACTGGGGGCCGTCGGGGGCGGGCGCCTTCGTGGTGGCGCGCAAAGGGCCTGATGTGCGGGGGTGGTTGGGCTGTGCGCGGGAAGTCGGCGGGTCCGACTTCCCGCGTTGGCGTGTATTACGGCGGGTGTCGTCGGATGTGTCGGGCGTCGGGGGTGGCTGTTGTGGGTGTGTGTCCTGCTGATGCGGCGGGTGGCGGTGGCGCGCGAAGGCGCTTGACCGGCCGGGGGGTTGGGCCGTGCGCGGGAAGTCGGATCCGGCGACTCTGCTGGCGAAGTAGTTGCTCCAGGTCAGGCTCAGGCTGCCGTTGCGATGTCGTGTTGGGTGCAGAGTGCGTGGATGCGGGTGGGACGGCGATCTGTCTGGGCGGTGGTTGATGGCCAGCCGATGAGGACGTTCTGGAGGTGGGTTGTGGCGAGGCCCTGGTAGCGGGATCGTCGCAGGCCGGGGCCTCGGACCGCTTGGGAGACGGTGCCCTCGATGCCGGCACGGGCCTGGTAGGCCTCGCGCCACTCGGGGGTATCCTGTTCGGCCTGCACCCGTGTCCGGGCGATATGGATCGGTTCGGGATGGATCTCCAGGACCCGGCCGAGAGGGAGACACCGGTGGTGCACTGGGCGCGGATCGGGCAGGGGCAGCGGTTTGCGCGGGGGAAGGCGACGCGGAGCAGGCCGTTCTTCTTCGGCGGTATGGAGAGGACGCGCTGGGTGCGTTGTTCACCCAAATCGGCGGACGCTTACTGTCCCACAACCACCCCAACCGACTTCGCCTGCAGGTTCGACCGGCCGACTTCCCGTGCGCGGGTGTGCCCCGTACCGGGTGTGGTCGGGGTGCCGGGTGGCGGGGGCCGAGGCGCGGATTCGTGGTGATGTGCGAAAGCGCGTGACGTGTGGGGCGGGTTGGGTCATGGGTGGGGTGTCGCTGGTTGCGGCGGTGGGCGTTGTCGGGGCGTTGGTCGGTTGGGGCCGTGGCGCGGATTCGTGGTGGCTGGTCTGGCGGGTGTGGAGCTGGCGGGATTGTGGTGGCTGGTGTGCTGCACCTCCTGCTGACGCGCCGGACGGCGATGGCGTGGGTGTGATCGGGCGCGGGTCGGCTGAGGCGGCCGGGGCTATTGGGGTGTGGGGCGGGTGGCTGGCTCGGGGGTGTTGGGGGTTGGGGTGAGGGTGAGGGAGTGGATGCGGGGGATCGGGGAGGGGAGTAGCCAGAGGAGGGACAGGGTTCCTCCGAGGGCGGCTGTGATCAGGGTGGGCGTGAGTCCCAGGAGAGTGGCGAGCAGGCCTCCGGCGAGGGCGCCGATGGGGCGAGTGCCGTAGTTGACCGTGCTGTAGGCGCCGGCCACCCGGCTGCGCATGCCGTCCGGTATGACGGCGGCTTGCAGGGAGTTGAGGTTGATGTCGAACAGCATCACGCCGATTCCGGAGAGGAACTCGGCAAGCCCCAGGGCCCCCACGCGGGACCAGGTAGGACCGCTCGCACTGGCGGCGATGGCGATGGGGGCCGGGAACAGTACGGCGCCCGCCGCGATGCTGCGTCCCACGCCGATGCGTTGCGAGATCCTCGGGGCGATCATCGCGCCCGCGAGGGCTCCGGTGGATCCGATACCGAAGGCCAGCCCGATGGTCCCCGCAGAGAGACCGAGTTCCCGTTCGGCGAACAGGACGGTCAGGCCGGAACCCGCCATGAAGGTGAAGAAGTTGACGGTCGTCGCGCAGCCGAGGCTCGCCCGCAGCACCGGGTGGTGGAGGACGAAGACCAGCCCCTCCCTGGCCCGCCGCAGCAGTGAGGGCTCTGCCGCTCCTGCGGCGGGGACGGTTGGTTCGTCGCCCCGGACCGGCCCGAGCAGGGCGGCCGAGGCCAGGAAGGACAGTGCGTCGGCGACCACGGCGACCGGTGCGGTCAGGGCCTGGACGAGGGCACCGCCCACGGCAGGGCCCGCGACGAAGGAGGCGGACCGGCTGGCGCTGAGTTTGCTGTTGGCGTCGACGTAGGAGGAGCGCGGTACGAGGTGGGCGAAGAAGGGCGGGTAGGCGGTGTTTGAAGTTCCACCCTGTGGTTGGACACTCTCCGTCTACGCTGCGAGGGTGTGACCTTGCCGGTGCCGCTGGCGGGTCTCGAGTGGCGTGAGGTAGCCCCACTCGGGGTGTTTGCGTAGGCGCCTGCGGTTGTAGAAGGTCTCGATGAAAGAGAAGACCTCCGCCCGGGCGGTGGCGCGGTCGGGCCAGACCCGGGTGCCGATCTCCGCCTTCAGTACGGCGAAGAAGCTCTCGGCAGCGGCGTTATCGTAACAGGAGCCGACCCTTCCCATCGACTGCCTCATGTTTAACTTGCTTATCTCGGTGCGGAATTCACTCGACGTATATTCGCTGCCGCGGTCCGTGTGGAAGACGCAGCCGCGCTCCAGACCGCCTCGGCCGGCGGCCATCCGCAGCGCGGCCACCGGCAGTTCGGCGCGGTGGTGGTCGGCCATCGCGTAGCCGACCACCTCGCGGGTGGCCAGGTCGATGCAGGTGGCCAGGTAGAGCCAGCCCTCCTCGGTCGGCAGGAAGGTCATGTCGCCGACGAGCCGCATCCCCGGGCGGGGCGCGGTGAAGTCGCGCCCGACAAGGTCCGGGGCGAACACCGGCTTGCGGGCCTGGCGGGTCAGACCGCGGCGCCGGCGGCGGGTGACGCCCGTGATCCCGCGCTCGCGCATGATCCGTTCCACCTTCTTCCGGTTCACCGCCCGGCCCTGGCGGCGAAGTTCCGCGTGGACGCGCGGGACGCCGTAGGCGCCCCGGGAGGCGAGGTGGATCACCGCGATCTCCGCGGCGAGGAGGTCTTCGGCCCGTTCGCGGGCGCGACGGTCCTTCTCGCCGGCCCGCCAGGCGTAGAAGGAGGAACGGGCGATCCCCAGCGCCCGGCAGATCCGCTTGACGCCGAAGGCGCCGTGGTGGTCTTCAACGAAACGGAAGCGGATCACCGATTCGTCTCGGCCGCGAAATAGGCGGCCGCCTTGCGCAGGATCTCGATCGTCTTCTGCTGCTCGAGGTTCTGCCGACGAAGTCGGGCGAGCTCCTCGCGCTCGGGGCTGGTCAGGTCACCAGGCCGGCCCTCGCCCCGGTCGGTGCGGTCCTGCTTGACCCAGCCCCGCAGCCCCTCCGGGCTGACCCCCAGCTCCCGGGCGATCTCGGTGACGTTCCGGTGCGGAGAAGACCGGACGAGCGCGACCGCGTCCCTCTTGAACTCCGCCGTGTACCGCTTACTCATGTTGCCGTTGCTTCCCACCTGAAACTGCTTCCTCTGGGCTCACATGTCCCAGTCTCCAGGTGTCCAGCCCCAGGGTGGAACTTCAGTTGAAGAGCACCGCTGCCGCGCCGGTCAGCAGTGCCACCGCGTACAGGTGGGGAAGCGTCACCGTGCCCCACAGGCAGGCCGCGGGCAGGGTGAGTAGCACGCACGCGCGGACCAGATCAGCCGCGACCATCAGGCGGCGCTTGTGGGGCCGGTGGTCCACCCAGGCTCCGAGCACGATGGCGAGGAGATTCGGAGCCCAAGCGAGCGCCGTCAGCCACGCGACCTGCCCAGCCGAGGCATCCAGCGACACCACGGCGATCAGGGGTAACGCCAGCTCCGAGATCCGGTCACCGAACTGGGAGACCGATTGCCCGGCCCAGAAGCGGACGAAGCGTCCGTCCTGCCACAGGGACACCGGAGCGGCAGTGTCCGCCAAGGAGTTCACGCCGACTCACCCGCCCGCTCCTCGTCGGCCTCCGGCAGGACGTAGCGGAGCAGCCGGACACCACGGCTTCCGCTCGGCCGCTGCGCCGGGTCGCGCGTCACATAGGGCGCGAGGACGCCTTGGATCGCGTCCTCGATGGCGGCGAGTTCGTCGGGGGACACCACCACGCGGGTGTTTGCCAGCCCTGCGGGCTTGCGCCACATTGGATCGAGTTCGGGCTCTGTCTCGGTCACCCACCGGTGCGGCAGATCGGCGGAGCGGGCGAACATCTCTCGGGACAGCATCCGGGCGGCCGACTGGCCCGCTTCGTCCGCCGGCATCCCGAAGCGGAAGCCGCGCGCCACGGCCTCCCATCGCCGCTCCCGCCGGTCCGCCGCCGCCTCGGCGTCCTGGACCAGCCCGAAGCCCGCCAGGTGTCGTAGGTGCCAGCTGGTCACGGACGGGGTGGCTCCGACGTCCGGTGACAACTGCGTCGCCGTCGCCGGCCCGTGCCGTTGCAGCCGTTCGAGGATCGCCAGCCGCACCGGATGCGCCAACGCTCGCATGGCCTTCGGATCGGTGATCTCGATGTCGCCCAGGCGATTCCCGTGTTCCATATTATGAGAGTGTTCTCTCATAATACGTGAGAGTCAACTCTCAGACTTTGCGACGGCGTTGGTGGGCGGGGCGCGGCTGACCGGGTTCGGCGAGGGGTGTCGGTGATCTCCGTTAGGGTGCGGACCGGCTGCGTCTGGCCACCGCAGGGCCGGCGCGAGGGGAGGGGCGTCATGATCGGCGTCATCGGTGACGGTTCGCGCGAGGCCGAGGATCAGGACGGTGAGGGCATCCAGTGGCTGGCCGACGCGGGCGGGGAAGTGGACGGCGTGATCTTTGCGCGTGGAATCCCGCCCGAGGAACTCGCCCGCCGCATGGGCGCCGATCCGGCTGCCGCCACCGGGCCGATCAGCGGGACCGAGATCTGGGGCCTGGACATCGAGGTCTACCGCCCCGGTGACGACGGCGACGGCGTGATCCGGGTCGGTGAGACGGACGGGTGGTCCTTCGCTATCGAGTACGGGGACTCGACCGGCGGCGAACTGCTCACCGAGATAGCGCGCGGCGGCGTCGAGGTCGTCCACTTCCGGCCGATGCCGGACCAGCCGCCGGCCCTGCTCGACTACGCCCGGGACGGCGCCGTGCTGTGCGGGTTCGGCCTGGGAGAGGAGCGCTGGCGCTGGGGGCAGGAGCCCGACCTGCTCGTCCCGGAACTGGTCGCTGCGAACGTCCTGGAGGCCGACGGCGTCACCCGCTGCGCCCCCGGGGCCGTGCCGTACCCGAGCGCGTGGCAGCGGACCCTCGGTGTGGTCGGGCGGCGGTTCGGGCTGAGGCTGCCCCGGGCGGTGCTGGGCGAGCTGCGGTTGCCGGCGTACGTTGTGCGCGGCCGCCCGGGGCTGGAACTGCCCTGAGGTGAGCCGGGGCGAGAGGACGGGAGAGACGAGGGGAGAGACGAGGAGGGCGGTCATGGCAGGGCTCCTTCCCGGGCCCCACCGGCGGGGCCCCGATGACCGTCATCCTCGCCCGCCGCGCATTCCCCGCACATGTGCCGATCGGGAGGTTCCGACCTCCGGATTTCCCCCACCAGGGGTGCCGATCGGCCAGGGCAACCGCGGTGGGTCCAGCGCGACGGAAGAGCCTTGAACCGGCGGCTACCCCTCCGGATCGAGCCGCGACGGTTGCCAGCGCGCCAGGTGTTCGGCGAGGACGGTGCCCGGGTCGGCGGTGGTGGCGCGCAGCGCGACCATCGCGGCGGTGATCACGTCGCACAGCTCGCCCTGCAGGTCCGCCACGGTGGGGCTGACGCCCTTGCGCGGATTGGCGCCGAGCACGCCGAGCAGGGCCTCGGCGACCTCCCCCGCCTCCTCCTGGATCTTCACCACCTGGAGGTGCAGCAGCGACAGGCCGAGCCCGGCCCGATGGGCCGAGATATGGCGGTGGATGTCGTCGGCCACGGCCCACTCCGGGGTCCGCCCGGCGGTCAGCCGGGCTTCCAGCTGGCGCAGGTAGCCCTTGAGCGCGGGTGGCGGTTTCATCCGCTGCGCCTCGGCGAACGGGACGAGCCGCAGCTCCTGGCCCTCGCCGAGGACCAGCTCGGCCGGGTCGACGTCGACCCGGGCGTGGAAGGCGCGCCGCCGGGGACCGCGGAGGCCGGTCTCGGCCGGCACCGGGTGGAAGGGGCGCAGGCCGGGCACGTGCAGCCCGGTCTCCTCGAGCAGTTCGCGTACGGCGGCCTGGTGGGGGGTCTCGCCGGGCTCGCGGTGCCCGCCGGGGACGACCCAGTGGGCGGGCCACCGGATGTCCGGCTGATCGTCGCGCAGTTGCAGCAGCACCTCCTGCCGGCTGGTGGTGATGAAGACGTCCACGCTGACGACGCCGGGATCGTCGGTGCTCAAGGTGTCCTGCGGGTTCACATCCACTCCGGGTCCGCTCGACTCCAGGTCCGTTCCGCGAAACGACGCGACGCGACGCGACGCGACGCGACACGACACGACGCGACGCGACACGACGCGACGCGACCGGTCCGCGCTGGGCGGGCGCCCGCGGCCGTCGGCCGGCGGTAAGGCTGCCACCCGGTGGGCCGGTTGAACCCTCACCCGGTCGGCCGGTGACAGTCGGTTCGGCGCGATCCGCCCGTCCGGGGATTCCGACGGGCGTCGCCGCCCCGTGGCCCCTAGGGTCTGTGGTGCGCCGACGGTGCCGAGCGCCGGGGCGCACGCCGTCTCACCGCGCGCCGGTGCGTCCAGAACCCCCGTCCGGAAGCCCCGTCCGGAGACCCCGTCCCGAAACCCCGTCCGGGACACCCGTCCAGCAGCCCCGACCCGCCGGACCGGGGAGACCGACCCGCCGGGCCGGAGCGGCGGACCGACCCCGCCCGGCCAACCCGAGAGGTGGACCTGCCCCATGCACACCGTCGTCCGCGGCGCCGGCGCGCTCGGCCTGACCGCGCTGCTGCTCGCCCCCGTCTCCGGATGCCAGGGCGCCGACCGCTCCGTCGCCGACCCGGCGCCGACCTCCCCGGCCACCGGCCCGAGCCTCTCCGGCCTGGCCACCCAGCGGCTGGACTGGCGCCCGTGCCCGGCCCCGAGTACCGCGCAGGGCGGCGGTACCGCGCCCGCGAGCGACTGGCAGTGCGCCACCCTCAAGGCCCCGCTGGACTACGCCAAGCCGGGCGGCAGGACCATCGACCTCGCCCTGATCCGCAGCAGGGCCAAGGACGAGCAGCACCGGATCGGCTCGCTGTTCTTCAACTTCGGCGGCCCCGGCGCCTCCGGCGTGGCCACCCTGCCCGCCCTGGCCCCGGCGTACGCCTCCCTCAACACCCGCTACGACCTGGTGAGTTTCGACCCGCGCGGGGTCGGCAACAGCGCCGGGGTGAAGTGCCTGGACGACCCGGCGATGGACGCCAACGCGGCCGTCGACAGCACCCCGGACAGCCCGGGCGAGGTCATGGCCCTGGACGCCAGCAACGCGCAGTTCACCACCGCCTGCGAACACAACTCCGGCCCGGTGCTGCCGTACGTGGACACCGAGAGCGCCGCCCGGGACCTCGACCTGATGCGTCAGGTGGTCGGCGACCGGAAGCTCTTCTACTTCGGCATCAGCTACGGCACCGAACTCGGCGGGGTCTACGCGCACCTGTTCCCCCAGGAGGTCGGCCGGCTGGTCCTGGACTCGGTGGTCGACCCGACCAAGGACCCGCAGCAGAGCGCGCTCGGTCAGGCCCAGGGCTTCCAGCTCGCCCTCAACGACTTCATGAAGGCCTGCGCCACCCAGGACCCCAGCTGCCCCACCGGCCCCGGCGGAGCCGAGGGCACGGCGAAGATCACCGGCCTGTTGCAGAAGCTGTCGCAGTCGCCGCTGCCCACCAGCAGCGGCCGCAAGCTCACCGAGGGCCTGGCCATCACCGGCATCGCGGCCGGCCTGTACAGCCAGCAGACCTGGGCCGCCCTGGCCTCCGGGCTCACCGAGGCCATGCAGCAGGGCACCGGGGACACCCTGCTCCAGCTGGCCGACTCGCTGCTCGGCCGCGACCCGCAGGGGCACTACAACAACCTGAACGCGGCCAACCGGGCGATCAGCTGCGTGGACTCCCGGCAGCGCTACTCCGACCAGGACGTCGAACAGCAGCTGCCGCAGTTCCGCAACGCCTCCCCGGTGTTCGGCACCTTCACCGCCTGGGGCCTGACCGCCTGCACCGGCTGGCCCGTCCCCGGCAAGTCCGACCACCCGGACGTCTCCGCCGCGGGCGCCGCCCCGATCCTGGTGGTCGGTACCACGGGGGACCCGGCCACCCCGCTCGAGGGCGCCCGCGCGATGGCGCAGCAGCTGGGCGCGGGGGTCGGCGTCACCGTCACCCTGAACGGCGAGGGCCACGGCGGCTACAACACCGGCAACCCGTGCCTGAAGAAGACCGTGGACGCCTACCTGCTGGACGGTACGGTACCGGCCGACGGGACCACCTGCAGCTGAGAAGTGGCCCAGGGCAAGGGTCTGCGATTGGCCCTGGGGACTGGTCCAATCGCAACCTATGATCATCGACGTGAACACGCACGCGAACGAGAACGCCACCAAGGTCGACTTCTACTTCGACCCCGTCTGCCCCTTCGCCTGGATCACCTCCCGGTGGATCCTGGAGGTCGAGAAGCAGCGCGAGCTGGACCTCAACTTCCGGGTGATGAGCCTGTCCGTCCTCAACGAGGGCCGCACCGACCTGCCGGAGCGGTACCAGCGACTGATGACCACCGGCTGGGGCCCCGTCCGGGTCTGCATCGCCGCCGCCGAGCAGCACGGCGAGCACGTGCTGCGCGACCTGTACACCGAGCTCGGCACCCGCCTGCACGACCAGGACCGGGAGGCCGACGACACCGTCATCCGCGAGGCACTGGTGGCGGCCGGACTGCCCGAGGAGCTGGCCGAGGCGGCCGGTAGCACGGCGTACGACATCGCGCTGCGCAAGAGCCACCACGAGGGCATGGACCCGGTCGGCGAGGAGGTCGGCACCCCGACCATCCACGTGGACGGCGTCGCCTTCTTCGGCCCGGTGCTGAGCGCGATCCCGCGCGGCGAGGACGCGCTGCGGGTCTTCGAGGGAGTCCGGCTGCTGGCCGGTTACCCGAAGTTCTTCGAGCTCAAGCGGACCCGGACGGGGTCGCTCGACTTCTCGTGACGCCCACCGGGCGCGCCGACGCCCGTTCGGTGCGCGGGGCCCCGGCTGCCGCGTGGGGGCTCGCGCACCGCGTCGGGGCCCGTGCGATCAGTGGCGGCGCTGCTTGATCTTGATCAGCCCCGACCGGGGATGGCCGACGACGGTCACGGTCGGGGCCCCGGGCTCGGGGGCCTCGGTCGCCTTGTTGACGATGTGGCCGGTGTTGGTGCTCGACCCGTCCACCCGTACGCCCCACCCGGCCGGGACGACCAGCCGGATGTGACCCGCACCGCACGTCGCCTCGACGGTGACCTCGCGGTGCGGGCAGACGGCTTCGGTGAAGTCGATCTCGATGTGCATCATCCGGCACTCGGCGACGATCCGGGACGGTACCGTCCACCGCCCGCTCTGCCGGATGTTTGCCAGCTTGGGCTTGAGAACGAGGACGTCGTCGGCGGAGTCCGCCCCGTCGGCCGGTCGGCCGCCCAGGTCCGCCACCAGGGTGTCGAGTTCGCCGTAGGTTTTGGCCGCGTAGGCGCGGTCGAGTCGTTCCTCCAGTTCCCCGAGGTCGATCCGGCCTTCGCCCGCCGCGCTCCGCAGTCGGTCCGCCACTGCCTCGCGGTCGGCGTCCCCGGCGCGGGGTTCCACCCGTGGCTCGGGGGACGCCGGAATCGGCAGCTGGTCAGCATCGCTCATAGGAGGACTGTAGTCCCCGGTCGGGCCCGGGCTCACGCCGGTCGACGGGGGCTCAGTTCCCGTTCCGGCGCGGGTCGATGAGGGTCGCGGCGAGCGCTCGCGAGCAGCACCAGAAGGGCGGCACCGATGAGGATGCCGGTCGCGGTGAGGGAGTAGGGGGACCAGTCCGAGCCGGGTGGGACGCGCGGAGCGGCGGGACCGCGCCGGCGCGGTCATACTGACGGCGGTGACGGCGGTGCGCGTGCTGCTCGCGGGCGCGGCGACGCGGGCGCCGGAGTGGCCCCGCCGAACCGTGCGGCGCCCGTCGGCGGGCACCCCGCGCGGGGGGTGGTTCCCCGCTCTCGGGTAGCCACAGGATGCGGCGGGAGGCACGGTGAGGCTCGGGTCCCGGGGCCGTTCGCGTCCAGCCGGGACCTGCTCGACTCCCGTCCGGGACCGGAGGGGTCGACCATGGAGAGGAAGGCCCGGAGCAGGCCCCGGGCAGTGCAAGCGAGAGGCGGTGATCGTGGATGATCGTACGAACGCGTCTGCGTGCCCTCCGCCACCCCGCGACCCCGCCCGGCTCCGGTCCCGGCCGCGCCCCCGGAGGCTGGCCGCCCCCCGGCCCCGGCGGAGGCCCCGGCCCCGGCGGCACCCCGCCCAAGCCGCCCCCGTCTCCGTCCCCGCTGCGCCGCTGGCTGCTGCCCGTCGCGGTGCTGGTGACCCTGCTCCTCCTGGTCCTGTTCTCCAAGTCCCCCCCGACCGGCCCCCGCTACGGCTACACCGACTTCCTGAACCGGGTCGACACCGGCCAGGTGCAGACCGTGGACGTCACCGACACCGGCGGCGTCACCGGCACGCTCAAGGACGGCACCCACTTCACCAGCCAGATCCCGACCGCCCTGGACACCTCCCAGCTCAGCCGTGCGCTCTCCGACCAGCACGTGAACGTCACCGGCACCCGGAGCGGCGGCGGCAGCTCGATCTGGTCCACCCTGCTGCTGTTCCTGCCGCTACTGATCTTCGGCGGACTGTTCCTCTGGTCCGGAAGGATGGCCGCCCGCTCGCTCGGCGGCGGGCTGAGCGCGATCGGCCGCTCCCGGGCGAAGATCATCGAAGCCGAGCGGCCCGCCACCGGGTTCGCCGACGTGGCCGGGTACGAGGGGGTGAAGCAGGAGGTCAGCGAGGTGGTCGACTTCCTGCGCAGCCCCGAGCGCTACGCCGCCGCCGGGGCGAAGGGGCCGCGCGGGGTGATCATGGTCGGGCCGCCGGGCACCGGCAAGACGCTGCTCGCCCGGGCCGTCGCCGGCGAGGCCTCGGTGCCGTTCCTCTCCGTGACCGGCTCCGGCTTCGTCGAGATGTTCGTCGGCGTCGGCGCCTCCCGGGTCCGCGACCTCTTCGAGGAGGCCCGCAAACGAGCCCCGTCGATCATCTTCATCGACGAGATCGACGCCGTCGGCGGCCGCCGCGCGGGCGGGACCCGCATCGGCGGCAACGACGAGCGCGAGCAAACCCTCAACCAGCTGCTCTCCGAGATGGACGGCTTCGACCAGAGCACCGGCATCGTCGTCATCGCCGCCACCAACCGGCCGGACGCCCTCGACCCGGCGCTGCTGCGCCCCGGGCGCTTCGACCGGCAGGTCACCGTGCCGCTGCCCAACCAGGCCGAACGGGCGGCCATCCTCGCCGTCCACACCCGCGGCAAGACCATCGCCCCCGACGCCGACCTGGACCGGATCGCCCGCGGCACCCCCGGCTTCTCCGGCGCCGACCTCGCCAACCTGGTCAACGAGGCCGCCATCAACGCCGTGCGCGCCGAACGCGCCACCATCACCGCCGCCGACCTCGACGAGGCTCGCGACCGGGTGCTGCTCGGGCGCCGGGAGTCCTCCAACGCGCTGCTGCCCGAGGAGCGGCACGCCGTCGCCGTGCACGAGTCCGGGCACGCCCTGATGGCCGCGCTGTGCGAGCACGCCGACCCGGTCGCCAAGGTGACCATCCTCCCGGCCGGGGTCGCCCTCGGCGCCACCGAGCAACTCCCCGAGGCCGAACGGCACCTTTACAGCGAGAGCTACCTGACCGACCTGCTCACCGTCCAGCTCGGCGGACGGGCTGCCGAACTGGTCGTCTTCGGCGAGGGCTCGACCGGCGCCGCCAACGACCTCGCCAACGCCACCTCGGTCGCCACCCGGATGGTCCGCGAGTTCGGGCTCTCCCCGGACCTCGGACCGGTCGGCTACTCCAGCGGCTCCCCGCAGTACCTCGGCGACCACCCCGACGACCTGCTGCGCCGCCCCTACTCCGAGCAGACCCAGCGCGCGGTGGACGAGGCGGTGGCCGCCCTGCTGCGCGGCGCCGAGCGCCGGTCCGTCGGACTGCTGCACGAACACCGGCACCACCTGGACGAGTTGGCGGCGCTGCTGGTCGCCCAGGAGACCGTGGACGGGCGCGTCGTGCTCGACATCCTCGGGCACCCGGCACCGGAGGCGGGCCGGACCCTGGGCGCGGAGCCGCACGTCGGTCCGGGCGGGGGTCCGGGCGGGGGTCCGGGCGCCGCCCCGGAGGCGGAGCCGGGCGCCGCCCCGGAGGCGGAGCCGGGCGCCGCTCCGGACGTGGAGCCGCACGCCGCCCCGGAGGCGGAGGCGGAGCCGGACCCGGGCACGGCGGCCTGAGGCCTGCGGGCCCGGCCCCGGGGCCGGGCCCGCCGACGGCCCGGCCGCGGCCCGGGTGGATGATGTCGTGGTACCGACTTGAAGGAGCCGACCATGACCGAGACCCTGCCCGCGGACGTCCAGCGCGAGATCGCACTGGCCCTCGGGGTGGTGCCCGTCACCGACCCCGCGAAGGAGGCCGAGCGCCGGGTGGCCTTCCTCGCCGACCAGCTGCGGGCCTCCGGCGTGCGCACCCTGGTGCTGGGCATCAGCGGCGGGGTGGACTCCACCACCACCGGGCGGCTCTGCCAGCTCGCCGTCGAGCGGCTGCGCGCCGAGGGATACGGGGCGGCCTTCACGGCGATGCGGCTGCCGTACGGCGTCCAGGCGGACGAGGCGGACGCCCAGCGCGCGCTCGACTTCATCCGCGCCGACGAGGTGCTCACCGTCGACATCAAGCCCGCCACCGACGCCGCCTTCGACGCCCTGCTGACGGCCGGCGTCACCTTCCGCGACCACGCCCACGAGGACTTCGTGCGCGGCAACGTCAAGGCCCGCCAGCGGATGGTCGTCCAGTACGCGGCGGCGGGCGCCGCCGGGGGCCTGGTCGTCGGCACCGACCACGCCGCCGAGGCGGCCGTCGGCTTCTTCACCAAGTTCGGCGACGGCGCGGCCGACGTGATGCCGCTCTCCGGTCTGACGAAGCGTCAGGTCCGTGCGGTGGCCGCGCACCTGGGGGCTCCCGAGGAGCTGGTCGGCAAGGTCCCCACCGCGGACCTGGAGAACCTCGCCCCCGGCAAGCCGGACGAGGACGCGCTCGGCGTCGAGTACGACGCCCTCGACGACTTCCTGGAGGGCCGCGAGGTCGGCGAGCAGGTCTTCGACACCGTCGTCGGTCACTACCGCCGCACCGAGCACAAGCGCGGCCTGCCCATCACCCCGGGCCAGGCGTGACGGACCCGGCCGCCCAGACCGGCCGGGCCGGCCGCGCGGCCGGTGCCGTGCTCGGGGCCGCCGTGGGCGACGCCCTCGGTGCCCCCTACGAGTTCGGCCCGGCCGGCGGCCTCTCGGCCCGCTTCCCCGCGGGGAACGTCGAGTTGGTCGCCGGTGGCGGCTGGGAGATCGGTGAGGCCACCGACGACACCCAGATGGCCGTCCTGGTCGCCGAATCCCTCATCGAGCGGGGGGAGCTGGACCTCCCGGACATCTTCGGCCGGTTCCGCCGCTGGGCCGCCGCCGACCCCAAGGACATCGGGATCCAGACCGAGTCCGTCCTCACCAGCGGCCACCCCTGGGATCTCGCCGCGGCCATCCACTTCAACGGCACCCTGCACGCCGCCGGAAACGGCTCGCTGATGCGCGCCGCGACCTCCGCCGTCGCCTTCGCCCACGCTGGACGGCGGGCGACCATGGACGCCGCCCGCCGGATCGCCGCGCTCACCCACGGCGACCGGGCCGCCTGGGAGGGCACGGCGATCTTCCACGAACTCGTCCGCCTCGCGCTCGACGGCGCCGACCCGCTCGCCGAACTCCCTGCTGTCCTGGCCGCCGTACACCCCGACCACCGCGAGCGCTACGCCGTCGTCCTCGCCCCCGACTGGCACCCCGGCCGTGCCACCGAGGCCAACGGTGCCGTCTGGCCCTGCCTCGGCTCGGCCGTCTGGGCCCTGCGCACCACCGACGGCTTCGAGCAGGCCCTGTGCGCCGCCGTCGATCTCGGCGGAGACACCGACACCGTCGCCGCCGTCACCGGCGGCCTGGCCGGCGCCCGGTACGGACTGGCGGCCGTCCCGCGGCGCTGGACGGAGCCGCTGCACGTGCCCCTGCCGGGGTTCGGCGGCCGGGTCCTGCGGGCGGCCGAACTGGGGTGGATCGCTGAGCAGTTGGCGGCCTGAGCGGCGCCACCGCGGGCAGCCTCAGCGGCTCGCAAGCACGAGGAGCAGTCCCAGCGGCAGCAGCAGGTGTGAGCCCAGCGCGCTGAGCATCGCGCAGCGCCGGCGCCGGTGCGGCGTGGACCACTGGCCGGCGATCGCGACGCCGAGCAGGGCGGCGAAGAGGCCGGCTCCGATCAGGATGCCGGTCTGCTTCGCCGCCGCCCGGTGCTCGGAGGCGGTCTGCTCGCCCGCCCAGCGCCAGATCCGGGTCAACAGGAGGACGTCTAGCGCGACCGTCAGGACACCGAACACCGCGGCGCCGACCGTGTCGCCGTGCTCCGTGCCCAGGCCCTGGATCTCCCTGTCCGTCACCGCCTCGCCGCCCCCCTTGATCGTCCGCGCGTTCGGATCGCTACCGTACCGAGTGAACGGTTCGACGTCGAAGGGGGAAACGGCATGGGCGAAGTGACGGTGCGTCCGGTGGCCCGGGTGGTCGGGGGGCGCGAGGAGGTGCGCGACGACGGCTGGGGGAGCGTCGCGGCGGTCATCCGGGTGGACGGCACCCGGTTCACCGAGGAGGCGCTGTACGGGCTGGCGGAGTTCTCGCACCTGGAGGTGGTGTACCACTTCGACCGCGTCCCGGAGGGGAAGGTCGAGAGCGGCGCCCGGCATCCGCGCGGCAACACCGACTGGCCGCTGGTGGGCATCTTCGCCCAGCGCGGCAAGAACCGCCCCAACCGGATCGGCGTCTCGCGCTGCGCGCTGGTGCGGGTGGACGGGCTGGACCTGCACGTCACCGGGCTGGACGCGGTGGCGGGCACGCCGGTGCTCGACATCAAGCCGTACCTGGCCGAGTTCGGGCCGCGCGGTGAGGTCCGCCAGCCCGCGTGGTCGACCGAGCTGATGCGCACCTACTACGAGGGCGGGGCCGAGCGGTGACGAGGGAGCGGCTCGCGGTGGTGTCCGGCGGGGGTACCGGGATCGGGCGGGCGATCGCCGCGCGGCTGGCCGGGGACGGGTACCGGGTGGCGGTCCTCGGGCGTCGGGCGGCGGTGTTGGAGGAGGCCCGGGCACGGATCGAGCGGGATGCCGGACCGGGCGCGGTCGTGCCGGTGGCCGGGGACCTGACCGATCCGGCGGTGGTCGAGCAGGTGGCCGCCCGGGTCGGTGAACTCGGGCCGGTGGACGTGCTGGTGAACAATGCGGGTGCCATCATCACCCCGCCCGAGGACGCCGGCCTGGCCGCGCTGGCCGCCTCCTGGCGGCGGGACCTGGACACCAACCTGCTCACCGCCGTGCTGCTGACCACCGCGCTCCAGGGCGCGCTGCGCCGCCCCGGCGGCCGGCTGGTGGTGATCAGCTCGGCGGCCGCCCAGCGCGGTGGTGCCGGGCCGCACTCGGCGGGTTCGTACGCGGCCGCGAAGGCGGCCCTGCACGGCTGGGCGTTCGGCCTGGCGCGGCAGTTGGGGCCGGACGGGATCACGGTGAACGTGCTGGCGCCCGGCTACGTGGTGGACACCGAGATCTTCGGGGCCGACTGGAACGAGGAGTTCCATGCCCGGAAGGTCGCCGACACCCTGGTCGGCCGGGCCGGCACCCCCGCTGACGTGGCCGAGGCGGTGGCCTACGTCGCCTCCCCGGCGGCCGGCTACCTCACCGGGCAGGTGATCGGTCTGAACGGCGGTGCGGTACTGGGCAGATGAGCTGTTCATCGGTCGTCCACCGCTTCTGCCTACGGTGAGTTCCAGCAACGAGCAGAACGCACCGGGCCCGAACACAGGAGGTTCCGCTGTCCAGGATCATCACCACCGCCCTGCCCGCGCACGGCCACGCCAGCCCGCTGCTGGCGATCTCCGCCGACCTCGCCGCGCGCGGCCACGAGGTGGTCTTCCTCGGCGGTTCGCGCTTCGCGGTCGCCGCCGAGCGGGCGGGGGTGCGCTTCGCCGCACTGCCCGCCGAGGCGGACTGGGACGACCGCGACCTCGACGCGTCCTTCCCGGGTCGGGCGGACCTGCCGCCCGGTCCGTCGCGGATCGCCTTCGACGTGCAGCACGTCTTCCTCGACCCGATCCCGTACCAGCACCGGGCCCTGCTCGGGCTGTTGGAGGAGTTCGGGGCCGACGTGGTGATCGCCGACGCCTTCGTCCAGGGCGCGCTGCCGCTGGCCCTGAGCCGGCCGCGGGCGGAGCGCCCGGCACTGATCGGGGTCGGGATCAGCCCGTCGATGCTGCCGAGCGTGGACACCGCGCCGTTCGGGCCGGGCGTGCCGCCACTGCCCGGCGAGGAGGGCCGGGCCCGGATGCGGGAGCTGCGCGAGGAGGCGGACCGGCGCGGCGAGCCGTTGCAGCGGTACGCGGAGAAGGTGTTCGCGGAGCTGGGTGTCCGGCTGCCGGAGGGGCCGCGCGGGCGGGTCCAGGTGGCGGTGCCGGACGTGTTCCTGCAGCTGACCGTGCCGGGCTTCGAGTACCCGCGCAGCGACGCGCCCGCCTCGTACCGGCTGATCGGCGCGCTGCCGGGGAACGTCGGCGAGGACCGGCCGCTGCCCGACTGGTGGGACGAGGTCACGGACGGCGGACGGCCGGTCGTGGTGGTGACCCAGGGGACGCTGGCCAATGACGACCTCGGCGAGCTGGTGGCGCCGACGGTCAGCGCCCTGGCCGACCGGGACGTGCTGGTGGTGGCCACCACCGCCCGTCCGGACGGGCCGCGGGCGCTGGCCGAGTTGCTCGGCGGCAGCCTGCCGGGCAACGTCCGCGCCGCCGGGTACGTGCCGTTCGACCGGCTGCTGCCGTACGCCGACGTGCTGGTGAGCAACGGCGGTTACGGCGGGGTGCAGACCGCGCTGCGGTACGGGGTGCCGCTGGTGGTGGCCGGGGCGAGCGAGGACAAGCCGGAGGTGGCGGCCCGGGTGCAGTGGGCCGGCGTGGGGCTGGACCTGCGCACCGGCCGCCCGGCGCCGGAGGCGGTCGGCCGGGCGGTCGAGCAGGTGCTGGCCGAGGGCCGGTTCCGCGAGCGGGCCCGCGCGCTGGGCGCGGAGTTCGCGGAGTACCGGCCGTTCGACACCATCGCCGAGCTGGTCGAAACGCTGGGGCGCAGCGACGGCTGACCGGACGCGGCCACGGCTGACCGCGCGCAGCGGGGCCTGACCGGGAGCGGCACGAGCTGAAACGATTCGCCGGAGGCCGGCGGGGAGTGTCAGTCCCCGTCGGCGTCCGCCTCCGCGGTGGGCGCGGCGGTGGCGCCCTTGCTGATGCCGAGCTTCACCTCGGCCGTCGTCCAGTCGGTGGCGATCGCCTGCTGGACGGCGGTCAGGGTGACCTGCCCCTTGCAGATCGCGGTGTGCAGGTGGGTCTCCACCGAGTCCTTGGGGTTGTTCGGCCCCTTGCCCGGCACGTGGCCGGGGGAGGGCGGCTGGATCCACAGGTTGCGCGGGTCGTTGGGGTCGCCGCCGAGCTGCAGACTGATCAGGTGGTCGTACTCGGCGTCGCCCATCGGACCCGTGTAGCCGTAGGACTTGGCGTTCTCGGCCTTCTCCTTGCCGGTGATGTTCGCCGGCGGGCGGATGGTCGAGGTGTAGCCGCCCGGCTTGCAGATGGTGTCGTTGATGTTGCCCTGGTTGACGGCCGGGCTGATCGCGCCCGGGGTGCAGTTGGGGTCGGGCAGCGGCTGCTTGTCCGCCGTGTAGTGGTAGTGGCAGCTGCCCGCCGCGGGCTGCGGCTGGGCGTCGTAGGAGCTCTTCGGGCCGGGCCCGGTCACGATCTTGGCCGGTGCGGGCTGGGCGGCGTCGCCGGCGGCCGCCGGAGCGGAGCCGTGGGCGCCGTCCTTGGAGTGCGAGCCGTCCTTGGCGGTGTGGCCGCCGCCGGACGAGCAGCCTGCGGCTGCGGCGAGCAGGACGGCCGCGGCTATGGCGATGGCGCCTCGGGCGGGAGCCGGCACGGAGTTCCTCCAGGTCGTTGCGGTGGTACGGGCGGGCCGCCGGCGAGGGTGCCGGAGGCCGCGTCAGCGGACACTACCGTGTCGACAGGGCCGAACGGGTGACGCGACGTCCGGCGCGGGAGGTCTGTCGCGGGCGCGCGGAATCGTTTCCGCACTGTTGACACCCCGGCTGACGCTCAGGTTGACGCCCCGGCAGGTCTGCCACCGCCCCGCCCGGCGGCGTTCGACGGCCGGTTCCCGATCTGCCCGAACCGTGAAGGGGTCGTGTTCGGACAGGGTTCGAACAATTCGCCCCCGGCGCTCGCGACCGTGCCGTAGCGTGACCTCGTCGCGGCGAAGTCGCGGTACGAACCCGGGGAGACCGTCACCGACTTCGGTCTGCCGTCCGTCACCGACGCCTTCCTCGGCCAGGACGGGCACACCCTGTACCTGACCTCGGGCATGGGCGTCGACTCGGTGCTGAAGACCGTCCGGTTCTGAGCCCGCCGGTGCCGGTGGGGCCCGGCCCCACCGGCACCGCCGCCCGCCGCCGGGTCTACCGCGCCGCGATCCAGTCCGTGATCAGGTCGTCCAGCACGTCCAGCGGCAGGCTGCCGTGCCCGATCACCTCGTGGTGGAACTCCCGGACGTCGAAGCGCCCGCCGAGCGCGGCCTGCGCCCGCTCGCGGTGCCGGACGATCTCCCGACGGCCGATCAGGTAGGCGGTGGCCTGGCCCGGCCAGGCGATGTAGCGGTCGATCTCGTTGCGGACGTTGGACTCCTGGGTCGCGGTGTTCTCCCGCATGTAGGCCATCGCCCGCTCCCGGGACCATCCGTAGTGGTGCATCCCGGTGTCCACCACCAGGCGTACCGCCCGCAGCGCGTCCATCGAGAGCATGCCGAAGCGGGACAGCTCCGAGCCGTACAGGCCCATCTCGTCCGCCAGCCGCTCGGTGTACAGGCCCCAGCCCTCGACGTGCGCGGTCAGTGCGGCGGTCGCCCGCTGCCGGAACCGCGGCAGGTGGTGCAGGGTCTGGGCGACCGCGAGCTGGAAGTGGTGACCCGGCACGCTCTCGTGGAAGGCGATCGCCTCGTACTCGTAGGTGAACCGGCTCTCCGGGTTCAGCGTGTTGATCCAGTGGGTGCCGGGCAGTCCGCCCGGGCCCGGAGGCTGGTAGTAGGCCAGCGGCGCGGTCTCCGCCTCCAGCGGATCGATCTCCCTGGTCACGCAGTCGGCGATCGGGTACGGGCGGAACCAGTCGGCCGAGGCGCTCCGCGCGCGGTCCAGGGCGCCGTCCACCAGCGCGACGATCTCGGCCGCGCTGCCGAAGCGCAGCGACCGGTCCTCGCGCAGCGCGGTCAGTACGGCGTCGGTGCCGCTGATGCCGAGCACCTTGGCGCCCAGCTCGGCGAAGTCCTCGCGCAGCGCCGCCACCGTCTCCAGGCCGATCCGGTGCACCTCCTCCGGGGCGAGCCCGGGCCGGGTGAAGCGGCCGACGGCGTCCGCGTAGCCCTCGGCGCCGCCCGGCACGTGGCAGACCCCGGCCTCGGCGTCCGGCCGGGCGGTCGGCGCCAGCCGCTGGGCCAGCCCGGCGCGGTAGCGGGCCACCGCCGGCCGGACGCCCTCGCGCACGATCGCCCGGGCCCGCTCGTACTCCGGGCGGCCCCGGAGCGGGCGCAGCAGCTGGTCGGCGGTCGGGTCGGCGGCCAGGTAGCCGTCCAGCTGGGTGACGGCGGCGTCCACTCCGCTGCGCAGCGGCAGCCGGCCCTCGGCGGCGGCGTCCAGGCTGCGCTGCAGGACGGCGTCGAAGTAGCCGGGCAGGCCGGCCAGCCGCTCCAGGTACGCGCCGGCGCCCTCCTGGTCGACGGCGGTCATGGCGAAGGTGGCGAAGACCGTGTTGTGCGGGGCGACGATGGACGCGGAGACGCTGAAGTCATCCAGTCCGTGGGTGATCCAGCCGCTGTTGTTCTCGATCAGCCGGGCGAGCACCCGGTGGGTGAGGCGGTCCTCGCCGGCCAGTCCGTCCAGTGGGATCGCCGCCAGGCGCGCACGGAAGGCCCGGAGCACCTCGCGGTGGCGCAGCGCGGCCGCGCGGGACGGGTCGGGTACCTCGTGGGCGTAGCCCTCGATGCCGCCGAGGGTCGCCCCGAAGGGGTCGTGGGCGTTCTCGGCCGCGAAGAACTCCTCGGCGAGGGCGGCGAGTTCGTCCTGAGCGGTGGGCGCGGTCGGGCTGTCGCCCGGCTGGTCGGTCATTGGGCGATTATTCGGAGTCGGCGGCGGTGCGGTCAATACGCTACGGGGGAGGGAAGTTCCCTCCGCCCGATGTGAACGCACCGCCGCCGAACCGGAATTCGGGATCCCGGGCGCCGAACCGGCTCGGAACAGGCGCCGTACAGGCTCGAAAAAGGCCCGCCCCTTCCTCCGAACGCCGTGGGAGGCTCAGTGGCCCCGGGACTCCTTGGCGGCCTTCTCGGCGGCCTCCTTCTCGTGCTTCGCCTTGATCCGGGCCTCCTCCTTGCGGACGTCGACCTGGTTGGCGCGCTCGTGCTGGAGCCACAGCGGGTTCTCGGCCTTGATCGCGTCGATCTCGGCGGTGGTGAGCGCCTCGGTCACGCCGCCGCGGGCCAGGCCCGAGATGGAGATGCCGAGCTTGGCGGCGACCACCGGGCGCGGGTGCGGGCCGTTCTTGCGCAGCTCCTGGAGCCACTGCGGCGGCTCGGCCTGCAGCGCGTTGAGCTCCTCGCGGGAGACCACGCCCTCCTGGAAGTCGGTCGGCGCAGCGGCGAGGTAGATCCCCAGCTTCTTGGCCGCCGTGGCCGGCTTCATGGTCTGGCTGGTCTTCTGCTTGAGCGATGTCATGGTGACAAGGGTAAGGGAGTGCGCGAGCGCTTCCCGTCACGGTCGGTAGCCTTGCCCTGTGACAGACATGCAGGTGAACCCGTCCTTCCGGCTCGCGTACGTCCCGGGCGTGACCCCCGGCAAATGGGCCCGGGTCTGGATCGAGCGGCTCCCGGACGTCCCGCTCGACCTGGTCGCGGTGCCCTCCACCGAGGGCGAGCGGACGGTTCGCGAGGGCGAGGTGGACGCCGGACTGGTCAGGCTGCCGGTCGACAAGGACGTGCTCAGCGCGATCCCGCTGTACACCGAGACCACCGTGGTGGTCTTCCCCAAGGACCACTGGCTCGCCGCCGCCGAGGAGGTCGCCCTCGGCGACCTCGCCGAGGAGGTGGTCTTCCACCCGCTGGACGACACCCTCGGCTTCACCGCGGAGACCCTCCCCGGGCGCCCGGCGATCGCCCGCCCGGACACCACGGCGGACGCGGTCGAGCTGGTGGCGGCCAACGTCGGCGTGCTGCTGGTCCCGCAGTCGCTGGCCCGGCTGCACCATCGGCGGGACCTCACCTACCGGCCGGTCGCGGAGGGGCCGCAGTCGCAGGTGGCGCTGTCCTGGCCGCAGGAGCGGACCACGGACCTGGTGGAGGAGTTCATCGGGATCGTCCGGGGGCGCACGGTGAACAGCTCGCGCGGCCGCGGGGCCGGGCAGGCGGCCGAGGCTCCGTCGAAGGAGCAGCCCGGGAAGGCGGCGGCGCCGCGCAAGCCCCAGCAGCAGAAGGCCGGCGGGCAGAAGGCGGCCGGGCAGAGGACCGGCGGGCAGAAGGCGGGTGGCCAGAAGCCCGGTCCGCAGAAGGGCCGAGGTGGCGGCCCGGCCGCGGCGGCCCGGCGGGGCAAGCCGAAGCGGCGCTCGTAGCGGCACCGGAGAGTAGCGTCGGCCCCGTTCCGGAAGTCGTGGTGGGAGGAGCGGGGCCGTGTGGCATGACCTGCTGGTCGTCCAGATTCCGATCGTGGAGAAGATCCTCCGGACGGTTGCCGTCTACGCACTGATCCTGGTGCTGTTCCGGCTCGCCGGGAAGCGGGGGCTGGCGGGGCTGAACACCTTCGACATGGTGGTCGTGTTCCTGCTCTCCAACGTGGTGCAGAACGCGATCATCGGCAACGACAACAGCCTGGTCGGAGGCGCGATCGGCGCGGTCACCCTGGTGGTGGTGAACTCCCTCGTGACCCGCTGGCTGGCCCGCGACCCGCGCGCCGCCCGCGTCCTGGAGGGCGAACCCACCACGGTCGTCCGCGACGGCAAGCTGGTGCCCGGCGCGCTGCGCGAGCTGGCGCTGCGCCCGTCCGAGCTGGAGCACGCCGTCCGGCTGCAGAACGGCGACAACCTGAGCGACGTCGCCCGGGCCCGGCTGGAGCCGGACGGCCAGCTCCTGGTCACCCTCAAGGCGGCCGGGCAGAGCGCCACCAAGGGCGACGTCGACGAGCTGCGGGAGCGTCTGGCGGCGATCGAGCACCTGCTGACCACCCTCGCCGCCGACCGCCGCCCGCCGCACTGACGGGCGGCCCCGGCGGCTCTCACCCGCCGCTGCTCGCGGTGGCAAGGGCGGTGGTGCGGCGGTGGTGGGCGGCGGTGGTGGCGGCGAGGGTGAAGCCGAGGGCGGCGGCGAGGAGGTGGCCGACGGTGGTGAACTCGGGGATGGGGCCGGGCCATTCGTGGTCGCCGGCGAGTGGCCAGGCGAGGACGAAGGCGGCCCAGGGCAGGCGGACCCAGCGGGGGAGGGCGAGGACCGCGAAGGCGAGGGAGGCCTGGGCGCCGTAGCTGATGCCGTAGTCGGAGGCCTCCCGCACGTCGGCCGGGTACCAGCCCTGGTGCAGGGCGAGGAGGATCACCAGGGCGGTGATCAGGGTGGCGCCGACGTGCCCGGCGAGGAACACCGCGGCGGCGCGCGGTGTGCCGTAGCGGCGCTCCGCCCAGGCGAGGCCGACGACGATGCCGAGGCCGAGGGTGATCAGGGTGCCGCCGAAGCCGGTGGAGGCGATGTCGGTGAGGGTGCCGTCGTACAGCAGGGCGCTGCCGATCAGGGCGCGGACCGGGTGGTCGTGCAGGTTGTCCAGGTTGGTGCTGATGTAGCCGCGCAGGTCGTCGGCCTGCTGACCGGAGAGTCCGTACTCGACCCAGGCGTGTCCGAGCAGCAGCAGGACGACGTAGACGAGCGTCAGCGGTGAGCGCCGCGGGTACGTGCGGAGGGCGCGCGGCAGCCCGGTGAGGAGCCCCGACGGGCGTCGAACGTTCATGTGCTGATGGTGTCCCGGTCGAGCGGAGGGTCGGGTCGGCCCGGATGCGACCGCCCGTCCCGGGACAGTACCGAACCCCGGCGGACACCGGAGCGGTGCGTCCGTCAGCGGATGCGGCGGTTGAGCGTCGCCGTGAAGGAGCGGGGGGACAGCGAGGAGCTGCGGTGCGGGCGGATGGGGCGGCCGCGGGTGGGGGTGACGGTCCAGCGGGCCGCGATGGTGGCGAGGGCGAGGGCGGCCTCGGTGGTGCCGAAGGCCTCACCGATACAGCGGCGGGCGCCGAGGCCGAAGGGGGTGTAGGTGCCGGGGGCGGGGCGGGCGGTGGTGAGCCAGCGGTCGGGGTCGAAGCGGTCGGGGCAGGGGAAGAGGTCGGCGCGGCGGTGCAGCAGGTAGGGGCTGTAGAGGACGGTGGCGCCGGCCGGGAGGCGGTGGCCGCCGAGTTCGGTGTCGGCGGTGACGGTGCGGCTGAGGATCCAGGCGGGCGGGTAGAGCCGGAGGGTCTCGTTGACGATCCTGGCGGTGAGTGGCAGGGCGGGCAGGTCCTCGTGGCGGGCGGGGCGGCCGTCGAGGACGGTGTCGAGTTCGGTGTGCAGGCGCTCGCGGACGGCGGGGTTGGCGGCGAGCAGGGTCCAGGCCCAGGAGAGGGTGGCGGCGCTGGTCTCCATGCCGGCCAGCAGGAAGGTGACCACCTGGTCGTGGATCTCGCCGTCGGACAGGCCCCGCCCGTGCTCGTCGCGGGCGCTGAGCAGTACGGAGAGCAGGTCCTGGTGGTCGGTGCCGGCCGCGCGGTAGTCGGCGATCAGGAGCCGGGTGATCTCCCGCAGGTTCTGCCGGGCGCGTTCGAAGCGGCGGTTGCCGGGGGTGGGGATCCGGTCGGCGCCGGGCAGCGGCAGCATCATCCGGCGGGCGACGCCGCGGGTGACCACGTCCATGGAGTCGTGGACGGGCAGGGTGCCGGCCCGCTCGTGCGCGGCGAACAGGCAGCGGGCGGTGACGGCGGTGCTGAGGCGGTACATCGCGGCGGGCACGTCGACCACGTCGCCGTCGCGCCAGCGGGCGGTGGCGCCGGCGATCTCCTCGGCCATCATGGCGGCGTAGCCGGGCAGCCGGTCGCGGTGGAACGCGGGCTGGAGCATCCGGCGCTGGCGCCGGTGGGCACGTGCGGGGCAGGTGGCGAGGCCGTTGCCGAAGGCCTCGCGGGCCTTCTCGATGATGATGCCGCCCTTGTCGTAGGTGCGGTCCTCGGTGAGCAGCCGGCGCACCAGGTCGGGGTGGCAGGCGACGTAGGCGTCGAGCGGGCCGAGCCGCAGCCGGACCAGGTCGCCGTGGGCGGCGAGGCCGGCCACGAAGTCCAGCGGGCTGCGGATGAAGGCGGGGGCGTGACCGAGGAGGGGGAGCGCGCCGGGCGCGGTGACCGAGGTGTACTGGGCGGTCGGGTGGTACTGGGTGGTCACGGGCGTCACCTCTGGGAGGGCCGGTTCATCGGGCGATCGTGATCTTTCCCGGCGCCCGGCGGCGAAACGGTCCGTGCCCGGCGGGTGGGGTGAACGCGGGGGCGCGTGCCGAACGCCCGTGCGCCGTCCTCGGTCTGACGGCTCGCCCGGGGCCGCCCGGCGCAGGGGTTTCCGGGGGCGGTGCCGCGCGCCTACACTGCGAAGCTCCGTGCGATTACCGGCCGGTATACCTGCCGGTACGGCTACTTGGTGCTACCGGTTGGGAGTTGGGATGGCCGACGAGCGGGTCCACGCGTTCACCGACGACGCCCTCGGCGCGCACGACGCGGTGGCGCTGGCCGCCCTGGTCCGCTCCGGCGAGGTCAGCCCCCGGGAGCTGGTCGCGGCCGCCGTCGCCCGCGCCGGGCGGATCGACGGAGCGCTGCTGCCCGTCGCCCACGCCTCCTACGACCGGCCCCGGATCAGCCGCGAGGGCATCGGCGGACCGCTCTGGGGCGTGCCGACCTACCTCAAGGACAACGTCGACCTGCGCGGCCTGCCCACCGGCATGGGCAGCGAGGCCTTCCGCGCCCGCCCGGCCCGCCGCAACGCCCGCTTCACCGACCAACTGCTGTCCACCGGCCTGGCGGTGCTCGGCAAGACCCGGCTGCCCGAGTTCGGACTGAACGCCTCCACCGAGTTCGCCACCGCCCAGCCGGTGCGCAACCCCTGGAAGACCTCGCACTCGCCCGGCGCCTCCTCGGGCGGCGCGGCCGCCCTGGTGGCGGCCGGCGTGGTGCCGATCGCCCACGCCAACGACGGCGGCGGGTCGATCCGCATCCCGGCGGCCTGCTGCGGCCTGGTCGGCCTCAAGCCCACCCGCGGCCGGCTGGTGACCAACGCCCAGGGCGGCAAGCTGCCGATCGACCTGGTCACCGACGGGGTGGTGACCCGCTCGGTGCGCGACACCGCCGCCTTCTTCGCCGCCGCCGAACGCCACCACCGAAACCCGAAGCTGCCCCCGCTCGGCCTGGTCGAGGGCCCCGGGGAACGCCGGCTGCGGATCGGACTGGTCGTCGACTCGCCGACCGCCAAGACCGACGAGGCGACCCGCCGGGCCGTCGAGGAGACCGCCGCCCGGCTCGAGGCGATGGGCCACCGGGTCGTGCCCACCACCCTGCCGTTCGGCGAGGAGTTCTCCCGGGACTTCCTCGCGTACTGGGGCTACATCGCCTGGGTGATCGCGCTCACCGGCCGGCTGGTGCTCGACCCCGGCTTCCGGGCCGGCAAGCTGGACGGGCTGACCACCGGGCTGCGCCGCAGCTTCCAGGCCGAGTTCCGGCGCACCCCGGGCGTGCTGCGGCGGCTGCGCCGGACCGAGGCGGTGTACGCGGGGATCTTCCGCGAGCACGACGCGATCCTCTCCCCGGTGCTCGCCCACACCGCCCCGCCGATCGGGCACCTCAGCCCGAACGTCGCCTTCGACGAGCTGGTCGATCGGCTGCTGCGCTACGTCGCCTTCACCCCGGTCAACAACGTGACCGGCGGCCCGGGCATCTCCCTGCCCGCCGGCGCGGCGCCGAGCGGGCTGCCGATCGGGGTGCACCTGTCGGCCGCGCACGGGCAGGAGCGGGTGCTGCTGGAGCTGGCCTACGCGCTGGAGGCGGACCGGCCCTGGCGGCGGATCCAGGACTGACCCCCGGGCACCGCCGTCACGGGTAGGCCACCGACCGGGCCGCGTGCACCTCGTGACGCAGCCGGGCCAGCGCGCAGTCGGGCGCCGGCGCGTCCGGGTCGGCCCCGGGCGGCGGGGCACCGGTCCGCAGCGCCTCGGCCAGGTCGGTCAGCTCCCGGGTGACGGCGCGGACCGCGGCCTCGGTCGGCGCCGGCGCGCCGTGCTCGATCCGCACCCGGGTCGCGGTGGTGGTGTCCACGATCCGCTCCACCGCGATCACCAGCGGCCACCAGGCCTCGGCCCGGGCGCCGACCGGCGGCGGCTCGGTGAGCGCCCGCTGGAACTCGCTTCGCACCGCCGAGAGGTCGCGGTAGAGCCGCCGCCGGTAGCGGGCGCGGGCCGGCTCGTCCCGCCCCGGCCCGGTGGTGAAGGCCAGTGACACGTAGGAGGCGGTGTCCTGGACGGCGTCGGCCAGCCGGTCGCCGATCCGGGTGTGCCAGGACTCCGGCCACAGCAGGTAGCCGGCCAGCAGGGCGATGCCGCAGCCGATCAGCGAGTCGTAGAGCCGGGGCAGCACCAGGTGGAAGCCCTGGTGGTTGAGCAGGTCGGAGAGCATCAGGATGACCGGGGTGATGGCCGCGGTCTGGAAGGCGTACCCCTTGGCGGAGAGCACCGGGATGAGCGTGGCGAGCACCGCCATCACGGGCACGTCCCACCAGCCGTGCGGCACCTCGGCCAGCACCGGCATGGCGATCAGCAGCCCGGCGGCGGTGCCCAGCGCGCGCAGCACCGCCCGGGAGAACACCGAGCCGAAGTCCGGTTTCAGCACGAAGGTGACGGTCAGCGTCACCCAGTAGGAGCGCGGGACGGCGATCGCCGAGACCAGCACCTGGGCCAGCCCGATGCACAGCGCCAGCCGCAGCCCGTACCGCCAGGAGGCGCCGGACAGCAGCAGCGCGCGGGCCGCCCGGCGGGTCCGGACCTCCAGGCCGGCGGGTCGGCCGAGCCGGTCGTCGGCGGTGTACGGGTCGGGCGAGGCCTCGTTCACGACGTCGGCGGCGTGCCCGATCGCCTCGGCCAGCGCGCGGGTGGAGGGGCCGCGCGGCTCGGGCAGCCCGGGCGGCGGGGCCGGGCCGGTGCGGCCCCGCTCGACGGCCTCGGCCAGCTCGCGCACGGCGGCCGGGTAGGCGGGCGACAGCGGACCGTACCCGGGCGGGCGCAGGTGGGCCGCGGCCGCCCCCTCGACCACCGGGATCAACGCGTTGAGCTGGGCGAGCAGGCGCACCAGGGTGGCGGAGCGGCCGTGCCGGCGGGCGCGGCGGGCGAGCAGCAGGTCGTAGGAGTGGTTGAGCGACTGGGTGAGCGCGCGGCGCCGGTCCTCGTAGCCCGGTGATCCGGTGGCCTCCAGCAGCCCGGCGACCGCCCGGTAGGTGTCGGCGACCACGGCGCGCTCGGGGGTGGCGCCGCGCAGCGGCCAGGCGAGCAGGGTGAGGGCGAGGACGAGCAGGCCGCCGAGCAGCAGCAGGGCGGGTGGCAGCCACCAGGGGGAGGGCAGCGGCAGGCCGGCCCCGACCACGGCGTTGAGCAGCAGGAGCAGACCCGAGACGGAGGAGACCGCGCCGATCGAGGAGATCATCCCGGAGACCAGCGCGACCGCCGTCAGCGCGAGGACCGCCGTCCAGCCGGAGCCGTACACCTGGGTGCCGACCAGCACCCCGAGGGCGCCGAGCAGCTGCGGCACGGCGATGTTGAACACCCGCATCCGGTAGGCGTCGGCGGAGTCCCCGATCACCCCGGACAGCGCGCCCATCGACACCAGCGCGCCGTAGCCGGTCCGGCCGGTGGCGGTGCCGACGGCGAGCGGGGCGGCGAGCGCCACCGAGGCGCGGGCCGCCGCGGCCCAGGGGATCGGCGCGTCCCGGGGCCGCAGGCTCTCGGTCAGCCAGCCGGGCGGGGCCAGTCGGGTGCGTGCCACAGTCCCAACGTACGGCGGGCGGGCGGCGGTGGCCCGGTGCGGGCGCGGCCCGCTGCGGCCCCGGGTGTGGTCGTGGCCGGGTGTAACGGACGGGGAGCCGCCGGGGGTTCATCCTCTTCGCATTTGTGTCAATTACCGAAACGTACCCGGCCTTATGTCAGTCTCCGAAACATAAAGCGAGGCTCCGGAGGCGCTGTGAACTGCGCGGATTTCCCAATCGGCAACCCGCGGGAAAGGGTTGACACCATTAGTTGGTCTAGTCCAACGTATGGAGAGCGCGGTCCGGCGAAGACTGATGCGGGGTGAGTGCCCCTGCCGGACGGGCGAGTTGGCCCCCTGACGTGGCGCTGTGCGCTGCTCGGGGGCCGAGGCGACAAGGAGCGCATGCGGACGGTCGTCCCGTCCGCGCCCCGGATTCCCCTTCCGGCCGCTGCCAGGCCGTCGGCTCGCCGTGCCCGCGACGGGCGTCCGAGGACGCGCTGCATCGACCACGAACCACGGAGTGACCGCCCATGCCGAGCCCTGACGAACACCCAGAGGAATATCTGTACCGGGCCGCCTCCGAGCGCCCCTACTTCAGCGCCGACACGGAGAGCTACCTCGCCCGGACCGCCCTGCGCGAACTGCGCAAGAAGCTCCCGCTGCGGGTGCTCTCCGAGGAGGACTTCGCGTACTGGCAGACCTACGGCTACGTCGTGGTGGAGCAGGCGATCCCGGCCGACGCCGCGCGGCGACTGCTCGACTTCACCTGGGAGTTCCAGGGCCTGTCGCCCGACCGCCCGCAGGACTGGTACCGCGCGCGCGAGTACCGCGACGAACTCGACCGACACCTGCACATCTACGGCTTCGTCGAGGCCTACCACCACCAGCTCATCTGGGACAGCCGCCAGGCGCAGCGCGTCTACGACGCCTTCGTCGACGTGTGGGACTGCGAGGAGCTGTGGGTTACCCTCGACCGGCTCAACCTCAACCCGCCGAACGTGCGCAACCGCGACCGCGCCCTCATCGAACCCACCGACAAGGGCTTCGACATCGAACTGCACTGGGACGTCGACACCACCCGGGGCATGCTGCCGCAGCGCGTCCAGGGCATCATCGCGCTCAACGACACCGCCCCCGACCACGGCGGCTTCCAGTGCAACCCGGAGCTGTTCCGCCGCTTCAACGAGTGGCAGGCCGCCCAGCCCGCCGACCGCGACCCGATCCGCCCGGCCGTCGACCGCGCCGAGTTCCCGGTGGTCCGACCCGAGTTGAAGGCCGGTGACCTGCTGATCTGGAACGGGCTGCTCGCCCACGGCGTCGCCCCCAACACCTCGGAGGACGGCGTGCGTTCGGTGCAGTACCTGTCCATGATGCCCGCCCTGGAGGAGGCCGAGCCGCTGCGCCGCTCCCGGGTCGAGTCCTGGCGCACCCTCGCCACCCCGGACTGGAACCGCACCCTGGTCGGGGACGCCGACCGGCCCGAGGCGCTGCGCTACGGACGGGCCGAACTGACCGAACTCGGCGAGAAGCTGCTCGGCCTGCGGTCCTGGACCGGGCAGGGCTTCGAGCAGCCTGCGGGGGAGCGGTAGTGCGCGCCGTCTGCCTGGCCCTGCCCACCAACCGCGAGTGCGCGGACACCGTCACCGCGGTCGGCGCCGAAGCCGCCCACGCCGCCCGGCGGTTCGGCGTCCGGGTGCACCTGCTGGTGCTCGACTCCGCCGACCCGGCGGCGCGCGCCCGGCACGCCGCCGCTGCCGCCGCGCTGCCGCCCGTCGAGGGCGTGGTCGTCCACCACCTGGACGAGGACGCCCAACGCGCCTTCCTGCGCGGGGCGATCGAGCGCTCCGGCCTCCCCGGACCGGACAGGCTGCTCGACCTGATGCTGCCCGACGCCGTCTCCTACGGCGCCTGCACCAACCGGGCCTTCCTGCTGGCCGCCGCGCTCGGCTGCACCTCGGTGCACCGCCGCGACTCCGACAGCCGCTACCAGTGGCACGACGGCGCGCCGGTGTTCCCGATCGAGCACGAACTCGCCACCATCGGGCTCAAGGCCGCCGACGCGGCCGCCGCCGTCACCGAGCACACCCTCGACCCGGCGCACGCCGACAAGCCGGTCGCCCTGGTCGGGGCCTCCTTCATCGGCGAACTCTCCGTCGACCTCGGCGAGATCCGCGAACTCGACCCGGAGACCTACCACGACGTGGTGGCGCTCTGGGCGCCCACCGGGGCCACCGAGGAGGAACGCCGGGAACTCGTCGCCGAGTCCTTCACCGGCGCCGGCACCAAGCCCTTCACCGCCGACCGCGCCGTGCTCGACCGCCCCGACATCTGGCGGATCGACATGTGCAACATCGCCCTCGACCACGAGGTGTACGAGCGCGTCCCGCTGCCGCCCGCCACCGACACCATCGGCAGCGACTACTTCCTGCACCACCTGGTGCACGACGCCACCCTGCCCGGCGTCACCCACAACCGGCACATCGTCAACTACTACACGCCGGAACGGCGCACCGGCTCCGGCTTCACCGCCTACCAGGAGCGCTACGCCAAGTTCCTGCTCTCGATGCTCTACCTCCACCCGGTCTACGCCGACATGGAGCGGGCCGGCGACGCCCTGCTCGACGAGCACCACCACGTCCGCCCCGAGGCGATCGCCGACTCCGCCCGCCGCAGCGCCGCGACGGACCGCGCCGAGAACCACCGGCGGCTCGCCGAACTCGACCGCTGTTACCGGCGACTGGGCGGGAAGTACGCCGAGTTCGCCGACCACCTGGCGCCCGCGAGGGCGCGTCTGCTCGACGAGGCGCAGGCGGACATCGAGGACTTCGCCCTGCTGATCGACGCGTGGGGTCCGCTGGTGCGGGCGAGCAGGGCCACCCCCGCCGACCGGCTGCCGCGGTAGGGCGTGTCTTGCGGATCCTTGCCGGGGCCGCGACGCTCCCCCCAGCCTTCGGCCGGGGGGTACCCCCACCGCAGTGGCTCCGCCCCCAGCCTCCGGCCGGGAGGTACCCCCACCTCCGCCTTGCGATGCACGCACCCCAACGCCGCGGCCTGATCCGACAAGATCCACAAGACACGCCCTGCCGCACCGGGAGTTCACACGTGATACCCCAGACCACCGAACCGCGCCGTTCCACCGAACCGCGCCACCCCGCCGAGGAGCGCCGGCGGGCCGACCACGGGAGGGCGGGCCACCGCGCCCCGACCGCCCAGGTCGCCGGGCACGCGGACGCCGCGCCCCGCCCCGATCCGCACGACCGCACCGCCCTGCGCGCCGCGCTCGCCGCCGCCACCGAGGACACCGTCATCTACGACCTGGACGGCATCGGCCGCCAGTACGCCGCGCTGCGCGCCGAACTGCCCGACGTGGCCGTCCGGTTCGCGATGAAGGCCTGCCCGGTCGACGAGGTGCTCGACCACCTGGCCGGGCTCGGCTCCGGCTTCGACGCGGCCAGCCCCCAGGAGATCGCCCAGGCGCTGCGCACCGGGGTGGCCCCCGAACTGATCCACTACGGCAACACCGTCAAGTCCGACCGCAACATCGCCGAGGCCTACCGGATGGGCGTGCGCGACTTCGCCACCGACAGCCTGGAGGACGTCGCCGCGATCACCGAACACGCCCCCGGCTCCCGGGTGTTCTGCCGCGTCGCGACCACCGGCGAGGGCGCCCTGTGGGGCCTGAGCCACAAGTTCGGCTGCTCGCCCGAGGACGCGCTGCGGGTGCTCGGCGCGGCCCGCACCGCCGGGCTGGTGCCCTCCGGTCTGTCCGTCCACGTCGGCTCCCAGCAGATGACCGCCGAGGCCTGGACCGCGGCGATCGACTCGCTGGCCGCCGTCCTGGAAACGCTCAACTGGCGCGGCATCACCCCGACCCGGGTCAACCTCGGCGGCGGACTGCCCGCCCTGGGCGTGCTCGACCGGGGCGGACGCCCCCTCGAACCGCCGCTGGACAAGATGTTCACGGTGATCCGCGAAGGCATGGAACGGCTGCGCGCCGTCAACGCCGCCCCGCTGGAGTTCCTGCTCGAACCCGGCCGCCACCTGGTCGCCGACCACGGCGCGATCCGCGCCCACGTCGCCCGGCTCACCTCCCGCCACCAGCTCGACGGCACCCGCGCGGACTGGCTCTACCTGAGCTGCGGCAAGTTCAACGGCCTGTACGAGATGGACCAGCTGCAGTACCGGCTGGAGTTCCCCACCCACCCCGGCGGCCAGTTCGTCAACGCCGTGGTGGCCGGCCCGACCTGCGACAGCGACGACGCCTATGCCCAGGAGGACGGCCCGGTGCGCGTCCCGCACGCGATCGCCTCCGGCGACCCGGTGTGGATCCACTCCTGCGGCGCGTACGCCACCGCCTACGCCACCCGGGGGTTCAACGGCTTCCCGCCGCTGCCGTACACCTGCATCGGCGGCTCCGGCGACCGAGGAGCCGGCGCATGAGCGACACCCGGATCCGGCTGCTCCACGAGGACGACTGGCCGGACGTCATCGCGGCCGAGGAACGCGCCTACGCCCCCAGCGGCCTCTCCGAGGGCGGCGCGGCACTGCGCTCCCGGCACCGCGCCTCGCCGTCGACCTGCTTCGTGCTGGAGGACGCGGACGGCTTCTGCGGCTACCTGCTCGCCCTGCCGTACCCGCTGTTCCGCTGCCCGGACCTCAGCCGGGCCGAGGCCGACGGCGCCGGACGGGGGAGTAGCGGGATCGGCGGGAGTAGCGGGAGCAACCTGCACGCCCACGACCTGGTGATCGCCGAGCGGGCCCGCGGCCGCGGCCTCGCCGACCTGCTGCTGCTCCACCTGGAGGAGACCGGTCGGCAGGCCGGATACCGAACCCTCTCGCTGGTCGCCGTCCGCGGCTCGCAGGTGCTGTGGTCCCGGCTGGGCTACCGCGCCCGGCCCGAGATCGGGCTGCCCGCCAGCTACGGCACCGAGGCGGTCTACATGGCCAAGTCCCTGGCAGGCCCCTCGGCCGACACCGTCCCCTCCCCCTCCAGAGCCGAAGTGGGCTGATGCACATGTCCCGCGCACGCGACGAGTTCCGCCGCTCCCAACTGGCCATCGGCGCACTGTTCTTCGTCCTCGGGTTCCAGTACGCGACCTGGGTGTCCCGGGTGCCCGCGCTCAAGGCCCGGCTCGACCTGGGCGAGGCCCAGATCGGTCTGCTGCTGATGACCTGCGGGATCGGCGCGGCCGTGTCCTTCCCGCTGGTCGCGGTGCTGATGCGGCGGCTCGGCTCCCGCCTGCTCTCGGTGCTGTCCGCGCTCGCCCTGGGCGTGATCCTGATGGCACTGTCGGTGGTGCCCGACTACCCCGTCACCCTGCTGGTGCTGTTCTGCGACGGCGTCGCGGTGGGCTGCCTGAACGTCGCGATGAACGCCCAGGGCGCCGCGCTGGAGGCCCGCCACGGGCGCACCACCATGTCCAGGCTGCACGCCACCTTCAGCGCCGGATCGCTGCTGGCCGCCCTGCTGGCCTCCGGCGTCAACGCCTTCACCGGCACCCTCGCCGTCCACTTCGGGCTGGCCGCACTGCTGCTGGCCGTGCTGGTGGCGGCCGCCCGGCCCGGCCTGCTGGCCGACGCGCCGCCGGAAGCCGCCTCTCGGGAGGAGCGGAAGAAGGAACGCCGCGGCTTCGCGCTGCCCGCCGCGGCCACCCTCTGGATGGGCCTGGCGATGGTCTTCGGCACCGTCACCGAGGGCGCGATGAACGACTGGTCGGCGCTCTACCTCAAGGACGTGGTGCACGCCGGCGCCGGACTCGCCCCGATGGGCATCGCCGTGGTCTCGGTGATGATGGTCTGCGCCCGGATCTTCGCCGACGGCTGGCGCACCCGCTTCGGCGACGGCCGGATCGTCCGCACCGGCAGCCTGCTGGCCGGTCTCGGCCTCGCCCTGGCCCTGCTGGCGGGCGGCGTGGTGCCCACGCTGCTCGGCTTCGCCTGCGTCGGACTCGGCGTCGCCGCCGTCACCCCGTGCGTCTACGTCGCCGCCGCCCGCCAGGGCTCCGACGCGCTCTCCCTGGTCGCCGCCATGGGGACCACCGGCCTGCTGGCCGGCCCCGCCCTGATCGGCTTCATCGCCGGCGGCACCAGCCTGGTCTGGGGCATGGCCGCCGTCGCCGCCTCCGCCGCCGTCGTCTCCCTGTGCGCCACCCGCATCAGCTGGCCCCGCCCCCAGGCCGCCCCGGCTGCCCAGCTCACCCCCGAGACGGGCTGACCACCGCCGCTGCGGTGGCGCGCCGCAGGGAGCGGGTTCGAAGGCGGCCCTCGGGTCGGCTGACCACTCCTCAGTCCTCGTCCGGTTCGTCCGTGTCCCCCGTCGCGGCGAGCCGGGCGAGCTTGTTGCGCAGGGAGGTCAGCCGGGTGATCTCGGCGTCGAGGGCGGCGAGGCGGGCGGACACCACGGGGGCGAAGGTCTCGGGCCCGGAGTCCGCGGCGCAGCAGCGACGTGGCGGGTCCTCGTCCAGCAGGTCGAACCGGTGCGCCCGGCTGACCAGGTCGTCCACCGTCAGCCCCGCGGCCAGCAGTTGGCGGATGGCCCGGACCCTGGCGACCTCGCCGGGGCCGTACTCGCGCTGGCCGGAGGGGGTGCGGGTCGGCGGGGGCAGCAGGCCGCGCTGTTCGTAGAAGCGCAGGGCCCTGGGGGTGGTGCCCGCCGCGGCCGCCGCGTCGCCGATCCGCATCCCGCCTCCTCGGTGCTCAGAGCTCCACGACGGTCGCTCCGAAGGTGTCTCCGGTGAACAGCATGGCCAACGCGTGGGGCGCCCGATCGATGCCCGCGACCGAGGTCCAGGGGAAGGTGAGCTCCCCGGCGCGCAGCCAGCCGCCGAGGCGCTCGCGCCATTCGGCCTCCAGGTCGGGGTGGTCGGTGCCGGTGAAGCCGCGCAGGCTCAGGCCCAGCGTGCAGACCCGGAAGCTGTCGATGACGGCGGGCGCGTGGCCGCCCGGAGTCGCCGGGTCCAGCTGGCCGGCGAGGGCGCCGACCACGGCGATCCGGGCACCGCGCCGGGCCGCGTCCACGGCGGCGGTCAGCTGTTCGCCGCCGACCAGGTCCAGCACCACGTCGACGCCCTCCGGTGCGGCTTCGGCCAGCTGCTCGGCGAACGGGCGGCCGCCGGGTACCAGAACGGCGTCGTAGCCGAGTTCGGCGGTGAGCCGCTCGGCCTTGGCGGGCGAGCGGGTGGTGCCGATCACCCGGGCGGCGCCGAGCAGCCGGGCGATCCGCCCGGTCATGCTGCCGACCGCGCCCGCCGCGCCGGTCACCAGCACCACGTCCCCGGGCCGCAGCCCGGCGGTGCGGGTCAGTCCGCCGTACCCGGCCGAGGCGATCGACAGCAGCGCCACCGGATCAGGGAAGTCCGCCGGGACGGGCGTGAACCGGCCTGCGTCGGCGACCAGTTGGTCCCGCCAGCCGGACAGGTGGGTGACCAGGTCCCCGGCCCGCAGCGGCCCTCCGTCCGGGGCGGCCAACACCTCGCCGAGGGCGGGTCCGAACAGTGCGTCTCCGGGGGTGATGTGGGGAACGGGCAGGCCGACGCCACCGCCGCCGATCAGGGTGCGCAGGCCGGGGAAGGCCAGGAAGGCCCGGTTGCGGACCAGCACTTGGCCCGGTCCGGGCGCGGGCAGCGGTTCCTCGGCGACGGTGAAGTCCTCGGGAGTGGGCAAGCCGTCCGGTTGGGCGGCCAGCCGGACGACGCGGGCAGTGGTGGGCAGGGACATGGCGGTGCTCCTCGCGGAGGGGAGGGGGCGCGGCGGTCGGGCCGCCGCGGGACGCCCGGACGGTAACCCCTGACGCGTGCGTCAGGGGCAAGCGCTGCTGCCTCCGACGGTGTCTGACGGTGCGTGGGAGTTGGCGATCTCCTAGAGTCGCCTGCGGCACGACCAGCGCGACCGCGTGTGAGAGGGAAGAGAGCAGCATGACCGAGCAGGCCCCCGAGCCCTTCGAGCCCGTCGTCGAGGACTGGCAGACCGCGGTGGCGATCGTCGCCCACCCCGACGACATGGAGTACGGCGGCGCGGCGGCCGTCGCCCGCTGGACCGGCCAGGGCAAGACGGTGGTCTACGTGATGGTCACCAGCGGCGAGGCCGGTATCGACTCGATGGACCCGGAGGAGTGCCGACCGCTGCGCGAGGCCGAGCAGATCGCCTCGGCCCGCGTCGTCGGAGTGGAGACCGTCGAGTTCCTCGGCTACCCGGACGGCGTGGTCGAGTACGGGCTGCCGCTGCGCCGCGACATCGCCCGGGTGGTGCGCCGGCACCGCCCGGACATCGTGATCACCAGCAACTTCCGGGAGACCTACGGCGGGGTCTTCCTCAACCAGGCCGACCACATCGCCGTCGGCCGGGCCACCCTGGACGGCGTGCGCGACGCGGGGAACCGCTGGGTGTTCCGCGAGCTGCTGGACGAGGGTCACGAGCCCTGGAACGGTGTCCGGCAGATCTGGGCGGCGTCCTCGCCGGAGGCCCGGCACGCGGTGGACACCACCGGGACCTTCGACCTGGGCGTCGCCTCGCTGGAGGAGCACAAGGCCTACCTGGCCGGGCTGGGCGGCGCGATGGCGGACGCCCGGGAGTTCCTGGAGGGCTTCGGCCGGGGCGCGGGCACCCGGCTGGGGACGCGCTTCGCGGTGCCCTTCGAAGTGTTCCCGCTGCGTTAGGGACCGTCCTCGGACCCGTCGGACCCGTCGGACCCGTCGGACCCGTCGGACCCGGCTGAGGCGTCGGAGGCGTCAGTGCCCTCGTGGCGCCGGCGCCTCCGCCGGTAGCGCAGCACCTGCCGCAGCAGCAACGCGGCGACCAGCAGCCCGAGCCCGACCGCGAACCACAGCTGGTAGCGGATCGCCGTCCGGTACACCGTCCCGATGTTGGCGCCGGCGACGTACCCGAAGGTGCCCCAGACGGCCGTCCACAGCACGGCGCCGAGCAGGTTGAAGGGCGCGAAGCGGCGCCAGGGCATCCCGGTGGTCCCGGCGATGATGCCGTTGTACTGCCGCAGCCCGTCCACGAAGCGGGCGACGAGGACCACCTTGCCGCCGTGCCGGGCGAAGAAGCCGTCCGCGCGGTCCATCCGGGCCGGGGTGAGCAGCACGTAGCGGCCCCAGCGGTGGACGAAGGCGCGCCCGCCGGTGCGGCCGATCAGGTAGCCGATGCTGTTGCCGAGGGTGGCGGCCGCGGCCGCGATCAGCAGCACGGCGATGAAGTCGAGGTGTCCGGTGCCGGCGTACACGGAGGCGAGCACCAGGATGGTCTGCCCGGGCACCGGGACGCCGCAGTTGTCCAGCAGCACGAGCAGCGCCACCGCGAGGTACCCGTAGTGGTCCAGCAGTGGCGCGAGCCCGGCGAGCGCCCCGGGCAGCGGGGGCGGGGGTGCGGTCACCGCGCCTTATCACCTAGCAGTGATCGGCGGGCGCGGAGTGACGGAGGGGTCGGTCAGAGTCCCGCCTGGCGGGGTTCGATGTTGCAGTCGGGGCCGGGGTAGATCAGGCCCTCGTGGCCGTCCTCGAAGCGGACGACGTACGGCGGCTGGCCGTCGGTGCCGCGCACCTCGACGATCTCGCCCTTCTGGTCCACCATGCCCACTGCCCTGCTGTGGATGTGGAGCTGGTCACCTACCGCTGCGTGCATGATCGTGCTCCTCGGATCGCGGCGGCCGCCTCTACGGCCGTTCCGCTATCCACTCTGCTGCCGGGGCGCCGGGCACGCAACGGCTCGGGCGGGCGGGACGCGCCGGGCACCCGGGGCGGTGGCTCAGCCGGTGGGCAGCTGTTGCGCGAGGTAACCGCGCACCAGCCGTTTGCATTCGGTGATCAGCGCCGGATCGCCCTGCGGGTCCCCCCGGAAGGCCAGCTTGAGCACCGCGTCGGCCGCCTCCAGGGCGACCCGCAGGGCGAGGGTGGTGGCCGCCGGGTCGCCCGTCTCGAACAGCTCGCCGCCGAGCGCCTGCAGCCGCAGGGCGACGGCGGTGTTGTTGTCCACGCCCGCGTCGAGCAGGTGCGTCTCGTCCCGCACCCCGGCGGGCACGGCCGTACCGGCGAGGCCGAAGTCCACCTGCCCGAAGCCGGGCACCGCGCGCTTCATCGCGACGAACTCCTCCACCGCGAGGTCCGTGAAGCCGGCCGGGCCGAGCGGGGCGGACCCGGCGAGCCGGGCGTCCAGGCGCTGGAGGTAGTGGTCGAGGTTGCGGGTGGCGAGCGCGGCCAGCAGGTCCTCCTTGCCGGCGAAGAACTGGTACAGGGTGCCGATCGGTACCTGGGCGCGCTGGGCGACCTCCTTGGTGGTGAGCGCGGTCGCCCCGACCTCGTCCAGGAGCCCGGCGCAGGCGTCCAGGATGCGGCCGTACCGCTCCTGGCTGCGCTGTTGGACCGGCCGCCGCCGGGCCGGTCCGGGGCTGTGCTGGTGACTCCGGGCATCGACGCTCATGTCGCAACTCTGCCGCATCGGCTGTTCCGACGGCGAATCACCGGGGCGGGGGAGCGCCGGAGTTTCCGGTGGGCCGGGAATCGAGTGATGGCCGGAGCTGAACGGCACGGTGGCGGGAAGGTGTCCACGGGTTGGCTTTGCTCTTGTCGTGGACGCGATGGCCGGTTCATACTCCTGAGGCGGATCACCTTGCGTGGTTGACGCGTGCCTCTTCGTGGCGATCGTTGCCGATCGCGGACCCGAAACGCGAACCCGAACTCAGCTGTCCGTGGCGACGACGGGCTCCACCGCCGCCACCCGAAGTCTGGACGGACCCGTGTGCCCCCTTTCCCGTACCGCGTCCCTTTGTGCGCCCCGTCGACCGGAAGGAGGGGGTCTCTTCGGTGACCGTGCACTCCGTCGGGCGTGAGGCCCTCGACACCGAGCACCGCCGTCAGTTCCTGGAATCCGGGTACCTGGTCCTGCCCGGACTGCTGCCCGAGGCGCTGCGCGAACGCCTCGTCCCCGAGGTGGACCGCTGGGTGGACGAGGGTCTGCGGGCCCGCTCGATCGCCGCCTGCACCGACCCCGACCGGCACGGGCCGCCCCCGCTGCTGGAACTGGAGCTCCCCGCCCACGGCGAGCTGCTCGCCCACCCGCCGCTGCTGCTGGCGCTGACCGGGCTGATCGGCCCGTCCTTCGTCTTCCACCACCTGCACAGCGACCGCCAGTCCCCGGGCATCCCCGGAAAGCCGTGGCACCACGACTGCGAGCCCCACGACGGCTCCGACCCGTCGCTGCTGATGGTCCACGCCCTGCACTACCTCGGTGGCCTGGACGCGAAGGTCGGCAGCCTGGCCGTCCTGCCCGGCTCGCACCGCCACGCCGCCGGCAAGGACGCCTACGCCCACCACGGCACCGCGGAGCTGCCCGGCGAGGTGGTCCTCGACCGGCTGCCGCCCGGGACCACCGTGCTGCTCAACTCGGCGCTGTTCCACACCCGCAGACCGGCACCCGAAGGGCCGGGGCACCCCCGCTACTTCATCGACGCCTCCTACTGCCAGGTGGGAGCGCGCTGGCGCCCGGTGAAGCCGCACTGGCGGCTGATGCTCGCCCGGGCCCGCGAACTGGACCTGGCCGACGGGCAGTGGCCCGAGCTGTTCGCGGAACACCACTTCACCGAGTACACCGGAACCGTTTGAACCGCCTGAGGAGCACTGCCGTGGAGATCGTCACCGCCGTCGCCTACTCCGAGGTCCACGACGCCTACCTGCGGGACCACCCGGTGGAACGGGGCCATGAGGCGAACACCAACGTGTACGGCGAGGAGAACCTGGAACGCGCCGACCGGATCGCCGACGGCTGGTGGCGGGTCCGGCTCACCCGGGCCGACGTCCTCGGCGTCGTGCTGCCCTGGCACCTCAGCGAGGGCGGCGAGCACGAACTCGTCCCGCGGGGCGGGCTGACCGTCGCCCGCGCGGCCGAACGGGTCCGCGCAGGCGGTGCCGCCTGGACGGCGGCCAACCCGGTCTGCGCGGCCAAGCTCCACCTGCTGCGCCGGGCGCCGTTCACGCCGCTCTACCTCTGCACCGCGCCCGTCGACCATCCCGACTACGCGAGCCTGGCGGTGCGCGCCGGGCTGATCCACATCGACGGCCTGCACCGCATGCTGGCCTGGGAGCTGGCCGGACGACTACCCGAAGGCGCCGGGCTGGACGGGTACCTGGCGGGCGACCCCCGGGTGCTCGCCCAACCGGGCGCGGCGGTACGGACGGGGGACGAGTCGGCGTGACCTCCGCGACGCGGTACGTCCGGTCCACCCCCACCACCGACTCGCTCACCGCCCTGCTGTCGCACCTTGCCCGCGCCCACCCCGACCGACCCGCCGTCACCGACGGCGTCCGCAGCCTCGACCACCGCACCCTGGACGCCGCCGCCGGGCGGATCGCCGCCCGGCTGGCCGCCGGCGGCATCGGACGGGGCGACCGGGTCGCCCTGCTCGGGCCCCGGGACGCCCGGATGCTGGTGCTGCTGCACGGGGTGCTGCGCTCCGGCGCGGCCGCCGTGCTGACCGATCCCGACTGGTCCGCGGCGGATCTGGCCCGGCGGCTGGCGGCCGTCCGGGTCGGGCGGGTGCTGGCCACCGAGGGCGGACCCGGCGCGTCCGGCGGCTCTGGTGGGCCCGGTGGGCCCGGTGTGGAGGTGGTGGACGTCCTGGCGGCCGGCCCCGACTGGAAGGGCGGCGAGCCCGCCGGTGAGGACCCGGCGTACCTCTCCTTCACCTCCGGTTCCAGCGGCGAGCCCAAGGCGGTGGCCGTCACCCACGCCAACGCCGTGCACTACGCGCGCTCGCTGGCCGCCCGGCTCGGACTCACCGAGGCCGACGCCCCCAGGACCGCGCACGTCACCACCCTCGCCGCCGACCTCGGGCACACCGCCTGGCTGCTCGCCCTGGCCACCGGCGGCTCGGTGCACCTCGTGCCCGACCACGAGGTGCGCGACCCCGCGGCCTTCTGGGCCGCGCTGCGCCGCGCCGGCGTCGACACCCTGAAGACCACCCCCTCGCACCTGACCGCCCTGCTGGAGGGCCGCCCGGCCGGCGCCCCGCCGCTGCGCACCCTGCTGCTCGGCGGCGAGGCCCTGCCGCGCCCGCTCGCCGCCGCCCTGCTCGACGACGGCGTCACCGAACGGCTGGTCAACCACTACGGACCGACCGAGACCACCGTCGGCGCGACCTGCTTCCTGGCCACCTCGGCCCGTCAACTGCCGACCGGGGAACCGACCGTGCCGATCGGCAGCGGGATCGGCGAGGTGCTGCTCAGCCTGGTGGACGGCGTTGGGCGGCCGGTGGCCGAGGGCGCGGCGGGGGAACTGCTGATCGGCGGGCGAGGGGTCAGCGCCGGGTACTTCGGGCGGCCCGAGGAGACCGCCAGGGGGTTCGTCCGGCACGACGGCCGACGGACCTACCGGACGGGTGATCTGTGCCGCCGGCGGACGGACGGGAACCTGGTCTTCCTCGGCCGGGTGGACCGCCAGGTGAAGGTCCGCGGGTACCGGGTCGACCTCGCCGAGGTCGAACGGGCCATGGACGGGTACCCGGGCGTGGCCGGCTCCGCGGCCCTGCTGCGGGAGGCGCCCGGTGGCCAACAACTGCTGGGCGTCGTACGGCTGTTGGATCCGACCGCCGAGGTGGGCGGACTCGGGGAGTACCTGCGTGACCGGCTGCCCGGTTACTCGGTGCCGCAGCCGATCCTGGTGCTGCCGGAGCTGCCGGTCGGACCGAACGGCAAGCTGGACCGGGCCCGGCTGGGCGAGCTGGTGACCCGGCTGGTGGAATCCCGCGCGGAGTCGGACGGCCCGCCCGGCGCGGCCGGGGAGGGGCCGGCCGGGGCGGGGTCGGCCGGGGACGGCCTGGCCGGGGAGATCGCCCGGTTCTGGGCCGGGGCGCTCGGACTGCCCGCCATCGGGACGCGGGCGGACGTCATCGACCTCGGCGGGGACTCCATCCTCGCCATGCGCACCATCGCCCTCCTGCGGCGCTCCGGACTGCGGGTCGCCTATGAGGACTTCTACCGGTACCCCACGGCGGCCGCGCTGGCCGGGGTGGCGGTACCGGTGGCCCCGGCCGTCCCGGACCCCCGGGCCGGCGGCACTTTGGAAGGTCGCCAACTCGCCCCGGCGCAACGCTGGCTCTACCGGCAGAAGTCCCTCCAGGACGTGCGGCACTGGAACCAGTCGGTGCTGCTGCGCTGCCGCGCCGCCGTCGCCCCGGCCGCGCTTCTCGGCAGCGGTCGCCGCCGTCCTGGAGCGCCATCCGGCGCTGCGCCGGCCCCTCCGTCCGGACGGCTGCGGCGAACCCCGGGCGGTCGCGGACCTCGACCCGCTCTCCCATTCCCGCATCCCGCGCGCGGCCGGAGCGATCGCCGACACCGTCGCCGGAGTCTGCACCGAACTCCACCGCAGCCTCGACCCGCTGGCCGGGCGGCTGCTGCGCGCCCACCTGTTCACCGGCCCGCCCGGCACCGACGACCGGATCGCGCTGATCGCCCACCACCTGGTGGTCGACGGGCTGTCCTGGCGGATCCTGCTGGACGACCTCGCCCACGCGTACCGCGCGGCGCTGGACCGCAAGCGGCCCGACCTGCCGCCGACGGCCGACTTCTACCGCTGGGCGGCCGCCGCTCCACCGGCCCCGCCGGAGGCCCACGCCACCGCGCCCGCCGCGCCCGTCCAACCCGGCGCGCTCAGCTGGGCGCTGGACGCAGCCGCCACCGCCCGGCTGGTCGGCCGGCACGGTGGCGGGGCCGGACTGGAGGCCGCTCTGCTGGACGCCTTCGCCGGAGCCGTCGCCCGGTGGCACGGCGTGCCCCGGCTCGCGGTGGAGGTCGAGACCCACGGCCGGGACACGGCCGGCGACCCGGGCGAATTCCTGGACACCGTCGGCTGGTTCACCGCCGTCAAGCACATCGAGCTGGACCCGTCCGCGGGCCCGGAGGAGACGGCGCGGCAACTGCGCGAGGCCCCCGTCCGGCCGATGGACGCGTCGGAGGGGGCCGACGGGGCCGGCGGGAGACCCGTGGTCGGGTTCAACTTCCTCGGGACCTTCCGGCTGCCCGAGGAGCCCGCGCTCGACTGGACCGTCGCCGACGAGCAGGCCGGGGCGGCCCGCTGCGCCGGGGGCGACCCGCTGTACCAACTGCGGCTCACCGCGAGGGTGGTGGAACAGCGGCTGGTCGCCGACCTGGTGTACGGGTGGCCCGGGGTGGCGCACCACGCCGCCGAGCGGATCCTCCGCCGGTTCGCCGCGGCGCTCGCCGGACCGGCGGCCGCCCGGCCGCAGCGCTCGCCGCTGTCCACCTCCGGGCAACTGCTGCACGCCCGGGTCGCGCCCACCGCCCGGGCGAGCGTCCGCGAGCCGGCCCGGGTGCTGCTCACCGGCGCCACCGGCTACCTGGGACGGCACCTGCTGGAAGCCTTCCGGCAGCGCGGCGCCGTGGTCACCTGCCTGGTACGGGCCGCCGACGACGCCGGAGCCGTACGGCGCCTGGCCGACCGGCGGGCCCAGGTCGTCGCCGGGGACCTCGAGCGGGGCGGCCTGGGCCTCTCGCCGGCCGGGCTGGCACGGGCCCGCGAGGCCCGGATCGTGGTGCACGCGGCGGCGGACGTCCGACTGGTCGCCTCACCGGACGAGCTGGAAAGCGCCAACCACACCGCGGTGCGCCGACTGCTCGACTGGGTCGACGAGCACACCCCGCACGCCCGGCTGCACCACGTCTCCACGCTGGCCGTGTCCGGCGGCGTGGACGGGCCGCCGCGCCGCTTCAGCGAGGCCGACCTGTGGATCGGCCAGCACTTCCGCACCCCGTACGAGCGCACCAAGTACCGGGCCGAGCAGGCCGTCCGGGCCTGGGCGGCCACCGGGCACGCCGTGTACCTGTACCGCAGTGGCCACATCGCCGCGCACAGCCGCACCGGCGCCTTCCAGGCCAACATCGGCGACAACCGGATCTACCAGCTCGTCCGCGGCTACCTGCTGGCCGGCGCCGCCCCCAGCCGGCCGGACACCGCCTTCGCCTTCTCGCACGTGGACACGGTGGCCGCCGGGATCGCCGCGATCGCCCTCGACCCGTACGCCGCACCCGGCGCCTACCACGTGGAGACCCCGTACGCCACGCCGCACGACGAACTCATCCGCTGGACGGCGGAGTCGGGCCACCCCGTCCGGCTCGTCGACGACGCGGCCTTCGCCGCCGCCATCGCCCGCGCCGAGCGGCGGCACCCGACCGCCGCCCGGCTGGCCGCCGCCTGGGCCCAGCAGGAGGAGCGCAACGTCCTGGTGGACAGCGGCTACACCACCGGCGTCCTGGACCGGCTGGGCGTGCGCTTCGGCGCGCCGACCCCGCAGTGGTGGGCGGCCGCGCTCGACCGGGCCGCCCGGACCGGCTACCTGCCGCCCGCAGACCGCACCACCTGCCGGCCCTGACCCCGGCAGCCCTCACCCCGACAGCCCCGATCCGACCGGCTCCTGAGAGAAGGCAGACTCCGTTGTCCCAGCTCTCCCCAGTGCTGAAACAGGCCACCCCCGTCGTCGCCGTGCGCGGCGAAGGCCTCCACCTCTACGACGCCGACGGCCGCCGCTACCTCGACTTCACCTCCGGCGTGGGGGTGACCAGCACCGGCCACTGCCACCCCAAGGTGGTCGAGGCCGTCCGCGAACAGGCCGGCCGGCTGCTCCACGGCCAGTACACCACCGTCCTGCACGACCAACTCCTCACCCTCACCGAGCGGTTGGGCGACGTCCTGCCGCCCGGCCTGGACTCGCTGTTCTACGCCACCGCCGGAACGGAGGCGGTGGAGGCGGCCCTGCGACTGGCCCGGCACGCCACCGGGCGGCAGAACGTGATCGTCTTCGAGGGTTCCTTCCACGGCCGCACCATGGGCGCGGCCTCGCTCACCACCGCCGGGACCCGCTTCCGCGCGGGCATCGGCCCGCTGGTGCCCGGGGTCGCGGTGGCGCCGTTCCCGGCCGCCTTCCGCCTCGGACTGTCGCAGGAGGAGGCGGTCGCGCACGCCCTGCACGGGCTGGACGAGGCGCTGGCCACCGTCTCCGCGCCCGCCGAGACGGCCGCCGTGTTCGTCGAACCGGTGCTCGGCGAGGGCGGGTACGTCCCCGCCCCGGCCGGTTTCCTCGCCGGGCTGCGCGAGCGCGCCGACCGGCACGGCATCCTGCTGGTGCTGGACGAGGTGCAGACCGGCTTCGGCCGCACCGGCCGGTTCTGGGCCCACCAGCACGAACCCGAGGTGGTGCCCGACGTGCTGATCACCGCGAAGGGCCTGGCCAGCGGCTTCCCGCTGTCCGCCATCGCCGCGCCGACCGAGCTGATGAAGCGCGCCTGGCCCGGCTCGCAGGGCGGCACCTACGGCGGGAACCCGGTGGCCTGCGCCGCCGCCCTGGCCACCCTGGACGTGCTGCGCGAGGAGCGGCTGGTCGAGAACGCGGCCGAGCAGGGCGCCCGGCTGCTGGACGGCCTGCGGGCGGTCGCCGCCGGGGCGCCGGGCATCGGCGACGTCCGGGGCCTCGGGCTGATGGCGGCCAGCGAGTTCTGCCGCCCGGACGGCTCGCCGGACCAGGACACCGCCCGGCGGGTCCAGCAGGCGGCGGCCGACCTCGGGTTGCTGCTGCTGACCTGCGGGATCCACCTCAACGTGGTCCGGATGATCCCCGCGCTGGTCGTCACGGCCGCGCAGATCGACGAGGCGCTGGCGCTCTGGTCCAAGGCCGTCGCGGCCGGGGCCCGGCCGGAGGAGGCGGCGTGAACGAGCGCGCGGTGGCCGAAATCGGATGGAGCAGCCTCGAGTTGGAGGCCAGGCGGCAGCTGTGGTCGCTGCCGCTGGGCGACGAGGAGCGGCGACTGCTCTGGGCCGACGCCCGGGCCGGACGCTGGGGCGCGGGCGAGCCGGTGCGCGAACGGCTGCGGTCCTTCACGCGGGAGAGCATCGACGCGGTCGGGCTCGCCCACGTCGCCAACCTGGTCGACCCGGCCCAGCCGGAGCAGGAGATCACCGAGGCGCTGGCCTTCCTGCTGCGGGACTACGGCCGGATCGTGCCGCAGAACGGGCGCGGCGACCTCACCTCGGTGCTGCGCGACCAGGACGGCGACGGCAACACCGAACTCGGCTTCCACTGCGACACGTGCGACCTGCTCGTCCTGCTCTGCCTCCAACCCGCCTTCCACGGCGGCGGGCTGACCAAGCTGGCGAGCGCCCGGCACGTCCACGACCTGATCGGGCGGGAGCGCCCGGACGCGCTGGCCACCCTCTGTCAGGACTGGACCTTCGACCGGACCGGCCGGGCGGGCCCGCAGCTGGTCGTCACCCCGATCCTGTACCCGAGGAAGGACGGGACGATCGGCTGCTACTACCAGACCCGGACCGTCCGCTCATCGCCGGACCGGGGCGGGCCGGAACTGACGGACCGCCAGTGGGAGGCGCTGGGCGTGCTGGACGAGGTGCTGTACCGGCCGGAGATCGCCTTCGGCCTGCCGATGGCCGCCGGGGACCTGCTGATCATCCGCAACAGCCGGGTGCTGCACGGGCGTTCGGCCTACGTGGACGAACCCGGCCGGCACGCCCGGCGGATGCTGCGGATCTGGCTGAACGAGGGGGAGACATGGACGCCCTGAACGGGAGGATCGCCCTGGTCACCGGTGGCGGCAGCGGGCTCGGCCGGGCCTCCTCGCTGGCCCTGCTGGAGGCGGGCTGGACGGTGGTGCTCGCCGGGCGGCGCAAGGACGCCCTGGAGGAGACCGCAGCGCTCGCGGACGTCGACCCGGCGCGGGTGCTGACCGTCCCGACCGACATCCGCAGCCCCGAGGAGGTCGCCCGGCTCTTCGACGCCGTCCGCGACCGGTACGGCCGACTCGACCTGCTGTTCAACAACGCGGGCGCCGCCGCCCCGCGCCGGCCGATCACCGAGACGCCGTTCGGCGACTGGAACCGCGTCCTGGACACCATCGCCACCGGCAGCTTCCTGTGCGCCCGGGAGGCCTTCCGGCTGATGAGCACCCAGACCCCGCAAGGTGGCCGGATCATCAACAACGGCGCGCCCTCGGCGCACGTGCCGCGCCCCAACTCCCCGGCGTACACCGCCGCCAAGCACGCCGTCCTCGGCCTCACCAAGGTGCTCGCGCTGGACGGCCGCCCGTACGGCATCTCCTGCGGGCAGATCGACGTCGGCAACATCGCCCCGCCGGACGGCAGTCCGCAGCCCGCCGCGATGCAGGCCGACGGGACGATGGCGGTGGAGGCGACCATCCCGGTGGACCGCTTCACCGAGGCCCTGCTGCTGATGGCCTCGCAGCCGCCGGACACCAGCATCCAGTCGCTGGTGGTGCTGCCGACCACCATGCCGTTCGTCGGGCGGGGATGAACCGTGCTGGTCAGCGCCCGCTCCTTCGCCGAGTACCGCGCGATGTTCGCGCTCACGGACCGCGACCTCGGCCGGCGCATCCTGGACTGCCCGGGCGGCGCGGCGAGCTTCGTCGCCGAAGCCGGGCAGCGGGGCGTCGACGCGGTCGCCGTCGACCGCGAGTACGCGGTGCACCGCGAGGAGTTGGGCCTGCTGGTCGAGCGGGAGAGCACCTTCAAGCGCGAGCTGCTGGCGGAGCAGACGGCGGGCTTCAACCGGTCCTGGTACAGCGACGCGGACGACCAGATCCGGCAGTGGACCGCCAACTCCCGGCTGTTCCGGGCAGACATCGCCGCCCGCCCGGAGCGCTACGTGGCCGGGGCGCTGCCCGAACTCCCCTTCTCCGACCGCTCCTTCGACCTGGTGCTCAGCTCGCACCTGGTCTTCTCCTACGGCAACCGGCTGGGCGAGGAGTTCCAGCGGGCCGCCCTGCTGGAACTCGCCCGGGTGGCCCGCCGGGAGGTCCGGCTCTTCCCGGTGACGGTGTACGACACCGGCGAGCGCCACCCCGGCCTGGAACGGCTGCGCGAGGAGCTGGCGGGCGCCGGGATCGACAGCAGGCTGGAGCGGGTGCGGTACGAGTTCCAGCCGGGGGCCGACGAGATGCTGGTGCTCGGCTGCACCGGCTACCGCCCTCCGGCGCGCACCGCCCCGGGTGCCGGCCGACCCGGCGCGATGCCCGTCGACCCGGTCCGGTGGCGGCACCGCGAGCGGAGCGACTGAGGACCCGCCGCCGGCGCTGCCCGAAGAGCTTGACGGGAGAGCGCGGCCCCCGGCGGCGCGCCCTGCTCGACGCCGTGGGGGAGTGACGGGCCGGTGGCGCCGGTGGAGGGCGGCGCCACCGCCAACTCCCGGCCCGATCACGGGACTTCCCCCGTTCACCTGGTGTCCGCGGGCCCGGCCCGGGCGTCTGCACAGGTCGCACCGTATGTCCGCGGCTCCCGGACGGCCCCGTGGTGATCATTTGGTGCGGCCTGCTTCAAATATCGTGCACGTGTTTCACATATCCCCCTCGTCGGTGCCCCCCGATGCTCTAGATTGATTTTCACTTCGCACGGTAGGACGCGAGGCGCGACGAGTCATGAACTACGGGTCCGGTGCTGCGGACGGTCCGTGGTCGCGTCCCCGGCGGCTTGTGTTCGATGAGCGGTGCTCGGTGCCCGGAACGGGCCCTGGGCCTGTCCGGATGTTCAAGTAGCGCGGCAGCGGCCGGTTTTGGCATGCGCGGGAGGCGGGGCCTCCCTGAACCAGGAACAGCGCGGCACGGGAGGCGGAGCAGCCTTCCGGGGGGAGGAACGCACAGGTGCGGGAGGCGCGGGCCTCCCGGGGGGAGGAATCGTGTGGAGCGAGCACGTCGAACCCACTGGCGACCTGGACGGGACTGTTGAGCAGGAGGAGGGGGAGTTAGCCGGCCCGTTTCCACCGGCGCCCGGGCGCCCGAGGAACGGGAGATTCAGCAAGCCCGAGCTCGACTGGGAGCAGCAGTACCGCCGTACCGTGATCATCAGCGACACCGTGGCCACCGCCTTCGTGGTGGCGGCGATCGGCGGTTTCTTCGGGGTCCGGGACGCGGCCAACTGGCACGAGAAGTGGGGAATCCTCGCCTTCGGCACCGAACTGCTGGTGCTGGGCGCGCTGGCGACGACCCGCGGGTGGGCCCCGGCCGTACTCGGCCAGGGCGCCGAGGAGTTCCGCCGGCTCGGGCGCTCGCTGTTCACGGCGGCAGTCGTGCTGGCGCTCGGCGGGATCGCCCTCACCTCGCACAACATCAAGCTCTGGATCTTCGTCGCGATCCCGGCGATCACGCTCGTCACCATGACCGAGCGGTACGTGCTGCGGCTGGGGCTGCACAAGCAGCGCAACCGGGGACGGTGCCTGCGCCCGGTGCTCGCCGCCGGGAGCCCGGCCACCGTGCGCGACCTGATCACCCGGACCCGCAAGTTCCCGCACCTCGGCTGGCGGGTGGAGGCGGTGTGCACGCCGTACGCGCTCGGCCCGGGCGGTGACCGGCTGGACGGGGTGCCGGTCGTCGGCCGGCTGACGGACGTCGCCGACCACGTCCGCCGCGACGGCTACCGGGTCGTCGCGATCACCCCGGACCCGTACTGGTCGCCGGACCGGCTGCAGCGGCTGGCCTGGAACCTGGAGGGCGGCGACGCCGAGATGGTGGTGGCGCCCGTGCTGATGGAGGTGGCCGGCCCTCGGCTGCACGTCGACGCGGTGCTCGGCATCCCGATGCTGCGGGTCAGCATGCCCGCCTTCACCGGGGGCCCGCGGGCGGTCAAGGCGGTCGTCGACCGGCTCGGCGCCGCGCTGCTGCTGGTGCTGTTCGCGCCGCTGATGGTGGCCGTCGGGCTGCTCGTGCTGGTGGACAGCCCGGGCGGGGTGTTCTACCGGCAGCACCGGGTCGGCAAGGACGGCCGCCAGTTCACCCTGGTCAAGTTCCGCACCATGGTGGCCGGGGCGGACCGGGCCCGGGCCGGGCTGGCCGACCGCAACGAGGGCGCCGGCCTGCTGTTCAAGCTCCGCCGGGACCCGCGGGTGACCCGGGTCGGCGGAGTGCTGCGACGGTACTCGCTCGACGAGCTGCCGCAGCTGCTCAACGTGCTCACCGGCTCGATGTCGCTCGTCGGGCCGCGGCCCCCGCTGCCGGAGGAGTCCGCCGCGTACGGCCCGGACATCCGGCGCCGGCTGCTCGTCAAACCCGGGCTCACCGGCCTGTGGCAGATCAGCGGACGCAGTGACCTGCCCTGGGAGGAGGCGGTCCGGCTGGACCTGCGGTACGTGGAGGACTGGTCGCTCGCACTGGACGCGGTGATCTTGTGGAAGACGCTGCGTGCGGTGCTCCAGGGCCAGGGGGCCTACTGATGGCCGGGGGGCGTCGTCGTCCGGTCGGCGCGCGGATGGCCGGCCCGCAGGGCCTGCCCGAGGGGAGGAACGGCTCATGAGGATCAGTGTCCTGGGGCTCGGCTACGTGGGCTGCGTGTCGGCCGCGTGCCTGGCCGGCCTGGGCCACGAGGTCATCGGGGTGGACGTCAACCAGGTGAAGGTCGACCTGGTCAACGACGGCAGGGCCCCGGTGGTCGAGGAGCGGATCGGCGAACTGATCGCCGAGGTCGTGCGGACCGGAGCGCTGCGCGCCACCGGCGACGTCCGCGAGGCGGTGATGGGCAGCGAGGTGTCGCTGGTCTGCGTGGGCACGCCGTCGGAGCCCAACGGCAGCCTGTGCACCACCTACCTGGAACGGGTCGCCGAGCAGATCGGCGCCGCGGTGGCCGGGCGGGGCGGGCGGCACACCGTCGTGTTCCGCAGCACCATGCTCCCCGGCACCTGCCTGAACCTGCTGGTGCCGATCCTGGAGAAGCACGCCGGCGGCACCGCCGGGACGGACTTCGGGGTCGCGGTCAACCCGGAGTTCCTGCGCGAGGGCACCAGCGTGCGGGACTTCTTCGACCCGCCCAAGACCGTCATCGGCGAACTCGATCCGGCCAGCGGCGACGTGGTCGCGGCACTGTACGAGGGACTGCCCGGCGAGGTGTTCCGGGTGCCGGTGCCGACGGCCGAGGCGATCAAGTACGCGGACAACGCGTTCCACGGCCTCAAGATCGGCTTCGCGAACGAGCTGGGCGCGGTCTGCCAGGCGCTCGGGGTCGACTCGCACCAGGTGATGGACGTCTTCCTGGCCGACCGCAAGCTGAACATCAGCCCCGCCTACCTGCGGCCCGGCTTCGCCTTCGGCGGCTCCTGCCTGCCCAAGGACCTGCGCAGCCTGGTCCACGCGGCGCAGCGGGCCGACGTCTCGGTGCCGATCCTGTCCCACGTGCTGCCCTCCAACTCCGACCATCTGCAGCGCGCGGTGGAGCTGGTCGAGCGCACCGGCAAACGCCGGGTGGGCCTGTTCGGCCTGTCCTTCAAGCCCGGCACCGACGACCTCCGGGAGAGCCCGCTCGTCGAACTGGCCGAGCGGCTCTTCGGCAAGGGCTACGAGCTGCGGATCTACGACCCCAACGTCAACCTCTCCCGGCTGCTCGGCGCCAACCGCGAGTACATCGAGACCCGGCTGCCGCACCTCGCGCAGCTGCTCGCGCAGTCCGTCGGCGAGGTGCTCGACCACGCCGAGGTGTGCGTGGTCGGGACCAGGGACCCGGCCGTGCTGTCGGCGCTGCCGCACGGCGACGACCCGGTGATCGTCGATCTCGTCCACCTCCCCGACGCCGACGCGCGCCGGGCCGAACCGGGGTACGCGGGCCTTGCTTGGTGACGAAGAGTTCAGTGACACATCGTTCGGTGACGCATCGTTCGGTGACGCGGTCGGCGGCGGCAGGCGGACCCGTCGCGCGCTGGTCCTGGTGGAGAACCTGTCCGTGCCGTTCGACCGCCGGGTGTGGCAGGAGTGCACGACGCTGCGCGACGCCGGCTGGACGGTCGACGTCATCTGCCCGCGCGGGAGCAAGCGGGACACCGAGCCGGAGGCGGTGGTCGACGGGGTACGGATCCACCGCTACCCGCTGCGCGCGGCCACCGGCGGCCCGGCCGGCTACCTCCAGGAGTACGGATCGGCGCTGTGGCACACCGCCCGGCTGGCCCGCAGGGTCGGGTCGGTCGACGTGGTCCACGCCTGCAACCCGCCCGACCTGCTGTTCCTGCCCGCCCTGTGGCTGAAGCGGCGCGGTGCGCGGTTCGTGTTCGACCAGCACGACCTGGTGCCCGAGCTGTACCTCTCCCGCTTCGACCGCGGCGAGGACCTGCTCTTCCGCGCCGTGCGCGCGCTGGAACGGTGGACCTACCGGGCCGCGGACGTGGTGCTGGCCACCAACGAGAGCTACCGGGACGTCGCCCTCAGCCGCGGCGGCCGGCGGCCCGGGGACGTCTTCGTGGTGCGCAGCGCGCCCGACACCGAGCGGTTCAGGCCGGTGCCGCCGGAGCCGGAGCTGAAGCGCGGCAAGCCGCACCTGCTGTGCTACCTCGGCGTCATGGGCCCGCAGGACGGCGTCGACTACGCCCTGCGGTCCCTGGCGAAGCTGCGCGACGAGTACGGGCGCAGCGACTGGCACGCGGTGTTCGTCGGCGGCGGCGACACCTTCGACGCGATGGTGGAGCTGTCCCGGCGGCTGGGGCTCTCCGAGCTGGTGCAGTTCACCGGCCGCGTCCCGGACGCCGACCTGGTGCGCTACCTGTCCACCGCGGACGTGTGCCTGTCCCCGGACCCGCGCAACCCGCTCAACGACGTGTCGACCATGAACAAGGTCCTGGAGTACATGGTGATGGGCCGGCCCATCGTCTCCTTCGACCTCAGGGAGGCGCGGGTCTCCGCCGGGGACGCCGCCGTCTACGCCCCCGCGAACGACGAGGGCGAGTTCGCCCGGCTGATCGCGGAGCTGATGGACGATCCGGAACGGCGGGCGTGGATGGGCAAGCTGGGCCAGGAGCGGATCAACGGGCCGCTCGCCTGGCGCAACTCGCAGCGCTCGCTGCTCGCCGCCTACGCCGCCGCCTGCCGTCCCAGGGCGCGCCGTTGAGCGACGACACGATCCGCCTGGTCACGATCGGCCGGATCCTGCGCCGGCGCCGGCGGCTGCTCGCCGTCCTCGCCGTCCTGGGCGCGCTCGTCGGCTACGGCAGCTCGCTGCTGTTCCCGCCGAGCTACACGGCGTCGGCCTCGGTCCTGCTGCCCGGGGTGTGGCAGGACCGGGAGCTGCTGACCCAGGCGGAGATCGCGACCAGTTCGGTGGTGGTCGACCGGGCCGCCGCCACGCTCGGCTGGGCAGGGGTCAGTGGCAGCTCACTGCGGGACAAGGTGAGCGCCACGGCCGCGGACGGGAACATCATCAGGATCTCGGGCACCGCCGAGACTCCCGAGCGCGCCCAGCAGCTCTCCGACCAGGTGGCCCAGCAGTTCGTCACCTTCGCCGGGCGCATCGCGGGCGACAGCGCCGACCCCGAGGCGGCCCAGCCCGAGGCGCTGCGGCAGCTGGTGGTGCAGGCCAGCCGCCGCATCACCGACCTGGCCGCCGCCGCCGACCCGGGGCAGACCGTGGAGAGCGTGCAGACCCGCACCGAACTGGAGAAGCTGCGCACCACGCTCCAGGACGCCATCAAGAAGCTGGACCAGGCCGACCCGGCCGCCAACAAGGCCAACATGGTCGTCATGGGCTCGGCGCCCCGGCCGTCCGGCGAGGCACCGCCGACGAGGACCCAACTCGTCGCCGCGGGCGCGCTGTTGTTCTTCCTGCTCGCCGTCGTCGGCCATCTCACCGCGGCCCGGACGAGCCGGCGGCTGCGCACCGGGCCGGAGATCGCCGCGGCGCTGGGCTCGGTGCTGCTCGGCACCGTCGACGTCCCCGCGGAACGCGGCGCCCACCGGCCGCGGGGGCGTGGCCCGCGGGCCCTGACCGGCCGGTTGCTGGGCCTCGACGTCCGGTGGGACCTGCCGGCCCCGCAGACCTCCGGCGGCGAGGCGAGCCGGCAGCTCCGCCGCCGGCGGGTGTGCGCCCGCCTCCGGGAGCAGCTCCCGGACGCCGGGCGACTGCTGGTGCTCGTCCCGGACGGCGACGAGACGGCCCGCCGGGCCGCCGGGCAGCTCGCCGACGAGGCGGGGAGCGATCCGCTGCTGCGGGTGGTCGGGGTCCCGGTCGCCCGGCCGCTGCTGCCGGAGCGCGAGGACGAGTCCGGTGCGCTGGTCGTGCTCAGCGCGGGCAACTGGACGGCGGAGGAGCTCGCCGGAATCGCCGGGGCGTGTGAGGACGCCGGGCAGGAACTCGCCGGAGTCGTCGTCGCCGGCCCGGTCCGGGAGCGTCCGGCGCGGTCCCGGGGCCGGCGCCCGGACGGCGACGAGCCGGCGCCCACGGTCGCCGAGCCCGTGCTCGCGCTCGGCGACGACCCGGGGAGAGGTTCGGGGTGACGACGAGTACGACCGCCGAGTCGTCGCCCGCACCGCTGCTGGACCTCCAGGCGCTGGTGGTCGCCGTGCGCAGGCGCCGCCGCCTCTGGTGCTCCCTGGCGCTGCTCGGGCTGCTGCTCGGCGCGGCCGTGGCCTTCCTGCGGCCGCCGCCGCCGACCGCGGCGACCAAGGTGCTGGTCGCCCACCAGGCGGACCAGCCGAACGACCCCGGAACGCTGATCCGCACCGACGTCGCCCTGCTCCAGACCACGGAGATCGCCGACCAGGCCCTCAAGTCCCTCGGCTCCCCGGACAGAACGGAGGACTTCATGCGGACCTACGGGGGGACCGGCCTGACCAACAACCTGCTGCAGATCACCGTGACCGGCCGCAGCGAAGCGGAAGCGGTGGCCCGGGCCGAGGCGCTGGCCGACGCCTTCGTCGCCGACCACGTGAAGCGGATCAAGGATGCCGCGGACGCCGAGGCCAAGGCCCTGCTCGACCAGCGCGACCGGCTGCGGGACCAGCTCGCCCAGGTCAACCAGTCGATCGGCGACGCCGCGAAGCAGACCGGGCCGAACGCGTCCGCGAACCTGGAGTCGCTCTACGCCAACCGGGCCGAACTCACCTCCCGCATCACCGACTTCGGCCAGCGCGCGGCGGAGGCGCAGGTCGGCACGCCCCGGCTGGTCGCCGGCACCCGGATCGTGGACGCCCCGCGCGCGGTGCGGCAGTCCCTGCCCACCACCGCCGCGACCGACGCCGCGATCGGGCTCGTCCTCGGGCTCGTCCTCGGAATCGCGGTGGCCGCCGTCGGCGCGGTGGTGGCGGACCGCCCCGTACTGCGCCGGGAGATCGCGGCGAACCTCGGCGCCTCCGTCATCGCCGAGCTGCGCCGGGTGCCCCGCCACCCGGCCGGCCGTTGGCGGCTCCGGCGGACCAGGGCGGCCCGGGCCAGGCTCACCACCACCCTGGCCCGCACCGTGCGCGGCTGCGCCGAGGCGGTGTCGCTGCTGGAACTGGGCTGCGCGCACAGCACCGGCGCGATCGCCCTGGACCTCGCCGGGGCGCTGGCCGAGGAGGGGCCGGTGGTCGTCGTCGACGGCCTGCCCGGCTCCCGGCTCTCCCGGCGCCGCCCCGGACCGGATGGCCCGACCGTGGTGGTCGACGGCGAACGGGCCGGGGCCCTGCCGCCCGGTCAACGCCGGCTCGGCGTCGGCTCCGTGGCGCCCGGCACGGCCTGGACCGACCTGGGCCACCTCGGCACCCGGACCGTCCTCGTGGTGCGCGCCGGGCACGGCAGCGCTGCCTGGCTGCACACCGTGGCGCGTCAGCTCGCGGACCAGCGCATCCCGGTGCTCGGAGTGGTGCTGATCGACCCCGATCCGCGGGACCGGACCGACGGCACCCTGTGGGACGGCCCGCACACCGCGCCGCGCGGCCGGAACGGACCGCAGGCCCGGCAGAACCGGACGGGCCGGCGGCGGACGGAACGACTACCGATGTGGACCGCACGGGTCCCCGACAACGACCAGGAGGCGAGGTAGGACATGTGCGGCATCGCGGGCACGTACCGATGGCCGGACGGGAAGGCCGTGACCGACCTGCTCACCGACACCCTCGCCCACCGGGGCCCGGACGGGTCGGGCCGGTACAGCCACCCCCTCGGTGACGGCGAGGTGCACCTCGGGCACCGCCGACTGGCCGTCATCGACCTGTCCGGGACCGGCGCCCAGCCGATGGTCTCGGACGGCCTGGTCCTGACGTACAACGGCGAGCTGTACAACGCTCCCGAGCTGCGCGCCGAACTGGCGGCCGCCGGGGTGCGCTTCCGCGGCACCTCCGACACCGAGGTGCTGCTGGAGGCCTGGCGGCGCTGGGGCACGGACTGCCTGCCCCGACTGCGCGGCATGTTCGCGTTCGGGATCTTCGACGAGCGCACCGGCGAGCTGGTCCTCGCCCGCGACCAGCTGGGCATCAAGCCGCTCTTCCTGGTCCGGCGCGGCGGGGGCCTGGTGTTCGCCTCGGAGCTCAAGGCGCTGGCCGCCGCCACCGGCGGATCCCTGGAGGTGGACCCGGCGGCGCTGGTGGCCTCCCTGCTGTACTACTGGGTGCCGGACTCGCGCTGCGCGTTCCGCGAGGCGGAGAAGCTGCCGCCGGGCAGCTGGCTGCGCTGCCGGCCAGACGGCCGGGTGGAACGCGGCCGGTACTGGCACCTGCGGGAAGTCGCCGCGGAGGGCCGGGAACGGGCCAGGGCCGGCGAGCTGCCGGACCTCGCCGCCGTCGTCGAGGAGTCGACGAGGCGTCACCTGCTCGCCGACGTCCCGGTGGCGACCTTCCTCTCCGGCGGGCTGGACTCCAGCTACCTGACCGCGCTGGCCGCCCGCGACCACCCCGGGATCTCCGCCTACACCATCGGCTTCCGCGCCGAGGACGCCAGGTTCGAGGCGATGCCGGACGACCTGCGCTACGCCCGGCGGGTGGCCGAGCGGTTCGGCGTCGACCTGCACGAGATCGAGATCGCCCCGGACGTGCTCGACCTGCTGCCGCGGATGACGTACCACCTGGACGAGCCGATCGGCGACCCGGCCGCGATCAACACCTTCCTGATCTGCTCGGCCGCCCGGGAGGCCGGGGTCAAGGTGCTGCTCTCCGGCATGGGGGCCGACGAGCTGTTCGCCGGCTACCGCAAGCACCTGGCCAACCGGCTCGCGCTGCGCTACCAGCGCATCCCGCGCCCGCTGCGGCGCGGCCTGGCCGCCGCCGTGGACCGGCTGCCGGTCGCCACCGCCAACCGGGGGTTCCGCTCGGTGCGGTTCGCCAAGCGCTTCCTCTCCTTCGCCGACCTGCCGGAGGAGACCGCGTTCCGGCGCAGCTACACCATGTACGACCGGGAGGAACTGCTCGCCCTGGTGAATCCGGACCTGGCCGGGGCGGTCGAGGACGTGCTGACCGAGCACGCGGACGTCTACCGGGACAACGAGCTCGACGACTTCGTCAACCGCATGTGCCTGGGCGACGCCCGGATGTTCCTGCCGGGCCTGAACCTCGCCTACACGGACCGCTCCAGCATGGCCGCCTCCACCGAGGTGCGGGTGCCGTACGTGGACGTCGAGGTGGTCAGGGCGGCGTTCACCGTCCCCGGCGACCGCAAGATCGTCGGACGGCAGGGCAAGGCCGTGCTCAAGGAGGCGGCCAGCTCGGTCCTGCCCCGGGAGATCGTGTACCGGCCCAAGGGCCTGTTCAGCGCCCCGCTGCGGGCCTGGATGAGCCGGGACCTGGCACCGCTGGTGCGCGAGGTGATCCACGACGGCGAGCTGGTGCGGTCCGGGTTGCTGCGCCGCGACGCGCTGGCGCGGCTGGCCGCCGAGGACGCCGCCGGGCAGCGGGACTTCTCCAAGCACCTGTGGCACGTGCTGACGCTCGAGTACTGGTACCGCGGCGCGACCTCCGGCTCCGGCCGGGGCGCCGGGCCGACGGCTTAGGAACAAGGGGACTTCCGGTGAAACAGGTTGTGCAGAACTACAAGAGCGGCGAACTGTCGGTGCTCGACGTGCCGGTGCCGGGGTGCAAGCCGGGCGGGGTGCTGGTGCGCAGCGCCTTCTCGCTGATCTCCACCGGGACCGAGCTGATGAAGGTGTCCGAGGCCGGCATGTCGATGCTGGGCAAGGCCCGCTCCCGGCCGGACCAGGTGGCCAAGGTCGTGCAGAGCGTGGCCGTCAACGGGCTGCCCGCCACGTACCGCAAGGTGATGGGCAAGCTGGACTCCTACACGCCGCTGGGCTACTCGCTGTGCGGGGTGGTCGAACAGGTCGGCGCCGGGATCGACGACGTGAAGGTCGGCGACCTGGTGGCCTGCGCGGGCAACGAGCACGCGCTGCACGCCGAGGTGAACTGGGTGCCGAGGAACCTCTACGTCCCGGTGCCGGACGGCCTCGCGCCGCGGCACGCGGCCTTCGGCACCGTCGGGTCGATCGCGCTGCAGGGCGTGCGCCAGGGCGAGCCGCAGCTGGGCGAGGTGGCGCTGGTCATCGGCCTCGGCCTGATCGGGCAGCTGGTGGTGCAGCTCCTCGCCGCCGCGGGGGTGCGGGTCGTCGGGGCCGACCCCGACCCGGTGCGCTGCGAACTCGCCGAGCGGCTGGGCGCCGTGGCCTGCGGCGACCCGGGCTCCGCGGCCGTGGAGAACGCCGTCGCCGAGCTGACCGGCGGCCACGGCGTGGACCAGGTGTACCTGGCGGCCGGCGGCGGCAGCAACCAGCCCGTCGAGCTGGCCGCCCGGCTCGCCCGGGACCGCGGCCGGGTCGTCGACATCGGCAAGTGCCGACTGGACCTGCCGTGGAACGCGTACTACGAGAAGGAGCTCGACGTCCGCTTCTCCCGCTCCTACGGCCCCGGGCGCTACGACCCGGAGTACGAGCTCGACGGGCGGGACTACCCGATCGGCTACGTGCGCTGGACCGAGCGCCGCAACCTGGCCTGCTTCCTCGACCTCGCCGCCCGCGGCCGGGTCGACGTGGAACCGCTGATCTCCCGCATCGCCGACTTCGAGGACGCCGTCGAGACCTACCGGCAGCTGAAGGACGGCGAGTTGAAGGCCGTCGCCGTGCTGTTCCGTTACCCCGGGGAGGCGGGGGCGGGGGAGGCACAGGCTCCGGCGGTTGCGGTGCCGGCGGTGCGCCGCGGCACGGCGGCCGCCCCGGCCCGGCCCTCCAGGTCGCCCGTGCGGCTGGCCTTCGTCGGCGCGGGGAACTACGCGACCTCGATGCTGCTGCCGCACCTGGCCCGGCGCGAGGGCGTCGAACTGTCCGCCGTCGTCACCACGACGGCGCTGTCCGCCGCCAACGCCCAGCGGAAGTTCGGCTTCGCCCGGGCGACCACCGACCTCGACGCCGTGCTCGGGGACGCGTCCGTCGACGCGGTGTTCGTGGTCACCCGGCACAGCTCGCACGCCGAACTGACCCGCAGGGCGCTGCTGGCCGGCAAGACGGTGTTCGTGGAGAAGCCGCTGGCCCTCACCGAGGACGAACTGGCCGGTGTGCTGGCGGCGGTGGAGGAGTCCGGCAACGACCGGTTGCAGGTCGGCTTCAACCGCCGGTTCGCGCCGCTGCTGCGGGAGGCCAAGGCCCGCTTCGGCGCCCGCACCGGCCCGGCGAGCCTGCGCTACCTGGTCAACGCGGGCCGGCTGCAGCCCGGCAGCTGGTACCTCCAACAGGGCACCGAGGGTTCGCGGTTCGCCGGTGAGGGCGGGCACTTCGTCGACACCGCGAGCTGGCTGCTGGGGGCCGACCCGGTCTCGGTGTACGCGGTCGCCCCGTCCGGCAACGAGGACCTCCAGATCGTGCTGCGCTACCCGGACGGCTCCACCGCCACCCTCAGCTACGTCACGGCCGGCGCGCCCGGCTTCCCCAAGGAGACGCTGGACCTGGTCGCGGACGGCAAGGTGCTGAAGCTCGACGACTTCGTCCGCGCGTCCGTCTACGGGAGCAAGCGGTGGGTCAGCTCGCGGCTGCCCAAGGCCAGGGACAAGGGACAGTCCGCCGAACTGGCCTCCTTCGTCAGGGCCGTGCGGACCGGTGGGCCGATGCCGGTGCCGCTGGAGTCGCTGGTCGCCACCACCGCGGCCACCCTCGCCGTCCAGGCCGCCCTGGTCGGCGGCGCGCCGGTGACCCTGGCGAGGTCGCTGTGACCATGAGCGCGGGCTGGTACCTGCGGCGGCTGTCGCGGATGGGGCCGCAGGAGGTCGGCGGCCGGGTCGGCGACGCGGTGCGCCGGCGGCGGTGGCGGTCCTCGGTGCCGCCGCACGGCCCGGGCGCGCCCGGTGCCCGGTTCACCGCCGTGCTGCCCGCCGGGGCGCTCGCCGCAGTGCCGCCGGAGGCCGCCAAGCGCCTGCTCGCCGAGGCGGACCGGCTGATGGACGGGCACGCCGAGTTCTTCGGGGTGGAGCGCGACGACCTGGTCGCCCCGGACTGGTGGCGCGACCCGAGGACCGGGCGCCGCGCCCCGGCCGGCTACGCCTTCGACGTGCCGTACCGCGACGAGGACGCGGTCGGGGACGTCAAGCAGATCTGGGAGCCCTCCCGGCACCAGTACCTGACCGTGCTCGCCGCCGCCCACGCGCTCACCGGCGACGATCGCTACGCCGAGCGGGTGGCCGAGCACCTGCGGTCCTGGTGGGCGGCCAACCCGCCGCTGCGCGGCGTGCACTGGATCAGCGGCATCGAGCTGGGCATCCGGCTGCTGTCCTGGGTGTGGATCCGCCGGCTGCTCGACGGCTGGCCGGGCGCCGCCGCCCTGTTCGAGCGCAACCCGGTGGCGCTGGACCAGATCTGGCACCACCAGCGCTGGCTGGCCGCCTTCCCCAGCCGGGGGTCCTCGGCGAACAACCACGTCATCGCCGAGGCCGCCGGGCAGTTCGCCGCGGCCTGCGCCTTCGGGTGGTTCCCCTCCTCGGCGCGCTGGCGCTCCGGCGCGCTGCGCTCCCTGGAGCGGCACCTGCGCGCCAACACCTTCCTGTCCGGCCTCAACCGCGAGCTGGCCACCGAGTACCACGGACTCGTCCTGGAACTCGGCCTGGCCGCGCTGGCCGAGGCGGACGCCGCCGCCGTGCCCGTCCCCGCGACCGTCCGGGTGGTGCTGCTGCGGATGACCGACGCCCTCGCGGCCGTCGTGGACGACCGGCTGCGGCCGCCGCGCCAGGGGGACGCCGACGACGGGCACGGACTGGTCCTGGACGGCGCGGGCACCGACCGCTGGGCCTCGCTGCTGGCCACCGGGGACGCCGTGTTCGGCCGACTCGCCTGGTGGCCGGAGACGGCGGGCGCCGATGCGCGCACCCCGCTGCTGGCCGCGCTGATCCGCCCGTACGGGCGGGACACGGCCGTGTCCCGCCCGGCGGGCCGCCCGGTCCACTTCCCCGACGCGGGGATGACGATCCTGCGCGGGCCGGGGGAGATCTGGTGCCGCTGCGACGGCGGTCCGCACGGCTACCTGTCCATCGCCGCGCACGCCCACGCCGACGCGCTGTCCCTGGAGGTCCGGCACGACGGCGTCGACGTGCTCGCGGACCCGGGGACGTACTGCTACCACGGGCAGCCCGAATGGCGGCGCTACTTCCGCTCGACCCGGGGCCACAACACCCTGGAGGTGGACGGCGAGGACCAGTCCCTCTCCGGCGGGCCGTTCCTGTGGACCCGGCACGCCCGCACCCGCGTCCTGGTCGCGGACACCTCCGACCCGGGGGTGGCCCGCTGGTGCGCCGAACACGACGGCTACCGGCCCTCGGTGCACCGCCGCCGGGTGAAACTGACCGCCGCGAGCCGGGAGCTGCGGGTGGTCGACGAACTGCGCGGCCCGCGCCGGGCCGTGCGCCTGGCGTTCCACCTGGGCCCGGAGGTCACCGCGGACCTGACGGGCCACCGGGCCGTACTGACCTGGACCCGGGACGGCGAGGACCGCTCCGCCGTGCTCGACCTGCCCGGGCAGCTCTCCTGGCAGGCGCACCGCGGCGAGACGGACCCGCCACTGGGCTGGTACTCCGCCGGCTTCGGACGCAGGGAACCCGCCACCACGCTGGTCGGCACCGGCTTCGCCGACGGCACGCAGGGGTTCACCACCGTCCTCGGGTTCCGGGGCTAGGGGGCGGCGAGCGTGGGGATCACGAGGCGGCACGGTGGGGCGTGGGCGGCGGCGCCGCTGACGCTCGCCCTGCTGACGGCCACGGGCTGCACGAGCGGCTCGGACGCCCCGCCGGAGCCGACCGCCGCGCCGACCGGGTCGGCGGCCGTCGCCCGGGTGTGCGCCGGCCCCGGGGCCGGTCCGGCGGACCCGCCGGCCGGCGCGGTCACGGTCGACCCCGCCGTGGTCGGCGACCTCGCGGCGAAGACCAGGAACAGCCCCCCGCACACCACCTTCTGGCTCCGGCCGGGGACCCACACGCTCGATGCGGACCGGTACGCCCAGGTCGTCCCCAAGGAGGGGGACAGCTACCTCGGCGCGCCGGGCGCGGTGCTCGACGGCCGGAGGACCAACGAGTACGCGTTCAGCGGCGCCGCCACCGACGTCAGCGTCCGGTACCTCACCGTGCAGGGCTTCGTCGCGCCGCAGAACGAGGGCGTGGTCAACCACGACTCGGCCGACGGATGGGTGATCGAGCACACCACGATCCAGGGCAACTCCGGAGCCGGGCTGATGGCCGGGGCCCACCAGCGGGTCCGGGCCAACTGCCTGCGCGGCAACGGCCAGTACGGCATCAACGCGTACAAGTCCGGTGCCCCCGTCAGCGACCTGCTGGTCGAGGGCAACGAGATCACCGGCAACGACACCGACCAGTGGGAGCGGCGGCAGCCGGGCTGCGGCTGCACCGGCGGCGTCAAGTTCTGGGCCGTCAACGGCGCCGACGTGCGCGGCAACTGGGTGCACGACAACCGCGGCCCGGGGCTGTGGGCGGACACCAACAACAACGACTTCCGCATCGAGGACAACGTGCTGGAGGCCAACGACGGTGCCGCGCTGATCTACGAGACCAGCTACAACGCGGTCGTCCGCGGCAACACGATCCGGCGCAACGACTGGGTCGAGGGCCGCAACGCCGCCGACCGCGGCGACAACTTCCCGTACGCGACCGTCTACCTGTCCGAGTCCGGCGGCGAACCGCGGATCCCGGCCCGCACGGACCGGATCGAGGTCTCCCGGAACGTGCTGGAGGACAACTGGTCCGGGATCACCCTGTGGGAGAACGCCGACCGGTTCTGCAACAGTCCGGCCAACACCTCCTCCGGCGACTGCACCCTGCTGGTGAAGAGGACCGACAGCTGCTCCCAGCCGACGATCGCCACCCCGCCGCTCTACGGCGACTGCCGGTGGAAGACCCAGCGGGTGGACATCCACGACAACCGCTTCGAACTGGACCCCTCCGTGGTCGGCTGCACGGTCAAGTGCGGCCGGATGGCCGTGCTGGCCAACTACGGCACCTACCCGGACTGGTCGCCGTACAAGGGCGAACCGGTGGCCGAGGCGATCACCGGCGGGCAGCAGAACCGCTGGCACGACAACACCTACCTCGGGCCGTGGAGCTTCGTCGCCCACGACCCCAGCCGCACGCTCGACTTCGGGCAGTGGCAGGGCCGGCCGTACCAGCAGGACGCGGGCAGCACCCTCCGGCCACGGGCGGGTGGTTGAGATGGGCCGGGAACCGACCCGCCGAGGGCCGGCCGCCGAGGACACCGGCCGGGTGCGCCCCGGCCCCGCGCCGCACCCGGCCGCCCCGCCCAGGACCGTCGAGGTGATCTGGGGGCTGCTCATCCTCAACACCCTGGGCTCCGCCGGGGCGGTGACCGTCATCCCGCTGCCCCGCTCCCTCATCCAGATGGCCACCATGGGCGCGCTGGTCTCCGCGTTCACGCTGGCGCTCGTCCTCAACCTGCGGCTGCGCATCCGGGCCAGCGCCTACCTGTGCCTGCTGACCCTGCTGCTGGTGCTGAGCGTGGTCTCCAGCGCCCACCTGGAGTCCGGGTTCGGCGCGCTGTTCCGCTGCTTCCGGCTGGCGCTCTTCGTCGGCACGCTGTGGCTGCTCAGCCGCTGGTGGGACGGCGGACCGGCGTTCGTCCGGTACCACGTCCGGATGTACTTCGCGGTGCTGGTCTCGGTGGCCGCCGGCCTGGTCGTCTCCCCGGGCGCGGCGATGCCCGAGCTCTACGGCGGACGGCTGGTCGGTGCGCTGTGGCCGCTCACCCCGCCGCAGATCGGCCAGTACGCCGCGGTGATCGTCGGGCTGACCGTGCTGCTCCTGCTGGGCCGCCGGACCACCGGGTCCAGCGCGGCGGCGATCATCGTGCCCTCACTCGTCCTGCTCGCACTGACCCACACCCGGACGGCCACCCTCGGCCTGATCCTCGGACTGGCGCTGGCGATCGGCTCGCTCGTCCTGACCAGCGCCGCCGCCCGCAGGTTCTTCGGCTGGGCGGTGCTGTGCGCCACCGCGGCCGCCGTCGGGTTGAGCTCCCTGCTGGAGGCGTGGTTCCTGCGCGGCCAGAGCCAGGAGAACTTCTCCAACCTCACCGGCCGGGCCAAGGTCTGGGACGCCCTGCTGGCGGCGCCCCGCACCACCCTGGAGCAGCTGTTCGGCACCGGCCTGGGCGACAAGTCCTTCGGCGGGCTGCCGATCGACAACAGCTGGCTGGCCGTCTACAACGAACAGGGCCTGACCGGCACGGCCATCGTGGCGGCGGTCTTCCTCGCACTGGGCGGCGTCGCACTGCTGCGGCCGCCGTCGCTGTCCAGGGCCTGCGCGGTCTTCCTGATCAGCTACTGCGCCATCGCCTCGTACACCGAGGCCGGGCTCGGCGACGCCTCGCCGTACCTGCTGCACCTGACCGTGGCCGCCTCGCTGCTGGCGGCCCCCGCCGCTCCCCTCCCGACGCCCGAAGAGGTGACCTGACCATGCACGTCCTCGTGGTGCACAACCGCTACGGCTCGGCGCAGCCGAGCGGGGAGAACAAGGTCGTCGACCAGGAGGTGGCGCTGCTGCGCGGGGCCGGCCACCGGGTCGAGGTGTTCGAGCGGCGCAGCGACGACATCGCCGCCCGCTCCCTGCCGGGCAGGGCCGCGGTGCCGCTGCTGGTGCCGTGGAACCCGGCGGTGCGCGCCGAACTCGCCGGCCGGCTGCGGGCCGGGCGGCCGGACGTGGTGCACGTCCACAACGTCTTCCCGCTGCTGTCGCCCGCGGTGCTGGCCGCCTGCGCCGACGCCGGGGTGCCCGCCGTCGCCACCCTGCACAACTACACCCAGATCTGCCCGCCGGGCACGCTCCAGCGGGACGGCCGGCCGTGCACCGAATGCGTCGGGGGCTCGCCGCTGCCCGCCGTCCGGCACGGCTGCTACCGCGGCTCCCGGCTGGCGACGGTGCCGCTCGCGGTCAGCCTCGCGGTCAACCGGCGGCGCTGGTGGTCCGGGGTGGAGCGGTTCTTCTGCATCTCCGCGGCGCAGCGCGACGTCCTCGTGCGGGCCGGCCTGCCGCCCGAACGGCTGGCGGTCAAGCACAACTTCGTGCCGGAGCCGGGCGTCGGCCGCACCGGTGCCGGAGAGCACCTGCTCTACCTCGGCCGGCTCGCGGAGGCCAAGGGCGTGCGGCTGCTGATGGCCGCCTGGGACCGGCTCGCCGCGGACGGCGGGGTGGGCGTGCCGCTGGTGGTCGCCGGCGCGGGGCCGCTGGAGCGGGAGGTGGCCGCCTGGGCGGCGGGCCGGGACGACGTCCGGTACGCGGGGCTGTACGACCAGGCCCGGTGCCGGGAGGCCGTCGCGCGGTCGGTCGCCGTACTGGCGCCCTCGACCTGGCTGGAGGCGTTCGGCCTGGTGGTCGTGGAGGCGATGGCGGCCGGGGTGCCGGTCGTCGCCGCCGGTCACGGCGCCTTCGTCGAACTGGTCGAGGACGGGGTGACCGGGCTGCTGCACCGGCCGGGCGAGGCGGCCTCGCTGGCCTCCGGCATCCGCCGGATCGCGGCCGAGCCGGACCGCAACCGGGAGATGGGCCGGGCCGCCCGGCGCCGTTACGAGCAGGGGTTTGGTCCGGCCGTCGGGCTGGAGCGCCTGCTGGAGGGGTACCGCACCGCGATCGCGGGTCGGTCCGGCGGCGCGGACGGCGCGCCGCCGGTAGGGAACACGAACGCTGGCCCGCCGCGGGGAACCCGCGCGGGCGGGAATGGGGGCACTACATGACACGATGCCGACTCTGCGGTTCGGCGGCGCTGGCCAGCGTCGTCGACCTGGGGGCGACCCCGCCGTGCGAGAGCTTCCTCGCCGCCGACGAACTCGACCGGCCGGAACCGGCGTACCCGCTGCACCTGCGGGTCTGCACCGACTGCTGGCTCGCGCAGCTCCCCCCGCTGATCACGCCGGAGGAGACCTTCACCCAGTACGCGTACTTCTCCTCCTACTCGACCTCCTGGGTGGAGCACGCCCGCAGCTTCGTCGACGGCGCCGTCCGGCGCCTCGGCCTGGGCCCCGACGCCTTCGTGGTCGAGGTCGCCAGCAACGACGGCTACCTGCTCCGGCACGTGGTGGACCGGGGCATCCGCTGCCTGGGCATCGAGCCGTCGGTGAACGTCGGCGCCGCGGCGCGGGAGGCGGGCGTGCCCACGCTCACCGAGTTCCTCTCCCCGGACACCGGCGCGGCCGTCCGCGCCGAGCACGGCCCGGCGGACCTGGTCGTGGCCAACAACGTGTACGCCCACATCCCCGACGTGGTCGGGTTCACCCGCGGGCTGCGCGCCCTGGTGGCCGACGACGGCTGGGTCTCGATCGAGGTGCAGCACCTGCTGACCCTGATCGAGGAGAACCAGTACGACACCATCTACCACGAGCACTTCCAGTACTACACGGTCGCCTCCGCGGCCCGGGCGCTGGCGAGCGGCGGACTCACCCTGGTGGACGTCGAGTTGCTGCCCACCCACGGCGGCTCCGTCCGGCTGTGGGCCCGCCCGGCCGAGGCGGCCGGCGAGCCGGGCCGGCGGGTGGCCGAGGTGCTGGACCGGGAGAAGGCCGCCGGACTCCAGGAGCTGTCCGGGTACACCGAGTTCTCCGCCCGGGTGGCCAAGGTGCGCCGGGACCTCCTGCGGTTCCTCATCGACGCGGCCGAGCGCGGCGAGACGGTCGTCGGCTACGGCGCCCCGGGCAAGGGCAACACCCTGCTCAACCACTGCGGCATCCGGCCCGACCTGCTCCCGTACACCGTCGACCGCAACCCCTACAAGCACGGCCGGTTCACCCCCGGCACCCGCATCCCGGTCCTGGCACCCGAGCAGATCGCCGTCGACCGGCCGGACTACGTCCTGGTCCTCCCCTGGAACCTGCGGGCCGAGCTGGTCGAGCAGTTGTCCTTCGTCCACGAGTGGGGCGGCCGACTGGTCTTCCCCGTCCCGGAACTGAGCATCGTGGAGGCCAAGCGGTGAAGGTCGTCCTGTTCTGCGGCGGTTACGGGCTGCGCATGCGCAGCGGAACCTCCGACGACGTGCCCAAGCCGATGGCGATGGTCGGCCCGCGGCCGCTGATCTGGCACGTGATGCGCTACTACGCGTACTACGGTCACACCGAGTTCATCCTCTGCCTCGGCTACGGGGCCCACCACATCAAGGACTTCTTCCTCAACTACGAGGAGACGACCTCCAACGACTTCGTGCTGCGGGGCGGCAGGACCGAGCTGCTGTCCACCGACATCGCCTCCTGGACCATCACCTTCGCCCAGACCGGCATCGAGTCGCCGATCGGCGAGCGGCTGCGCCGGGTGCGCCACCACCTGGACGGCGACGAGATGTTCCTCGCCAACTACGCCGACGTGCTCACCGACGCCCCGCTGCCGGAGATGATCGACCGCTTCGCCGAGCGGGACGCCGGCGCCTCGATGATGGTGGTGCCGCCGCAGTCCTCCTTCCACTGCGTGGACCTCGGCGAGGACGGCCTGGTCGGGGGCATCACCGCGGTCAGCGACATGCCGCTGTGGGAGAACGGCGGGTACTTCGTGCTCCGCCAGGAGGTCTTCGACCACATTCCGGAGAACGGCGACCTGGTCGCCGACGGCTGCACCCAACTCGCCAAACGCGGAAGGCTGGTGGCGCACCGGCACCGCGGCTTCTGGAAGCCGACCGACACCGTGAAGGAGCGGGCCGCCCTGGACGCCGCCTACGCGCACGGCGACCGCCCGTGGGCGGTCTGGGAGCGGGAGGGCGCGGCGTGATCCGCCTCGGGGCCGGGCCCCTGAACGGCATCGCCGCGGTCGGGGCGCACTGCGACGACATCGCCATCGGCGCCGGCGGCACCCTGCTGACGGTGTGTCACGCGAACCCGGGCCTGCGGGTCGACGCCCTGGTGCTCTCCGGCGGCGGCAGCGAGCGGGAGCAGGAGGAGCGGGCCGCGCTCGCCGCCTTCTGCCCGGGCGCCGACCTGCGCCTGACCGTGCTCAAGCTGCCCGACGGCCGGCTGCCCGCCCACTGGGACGAGGCCAAGGCCGCGGTGGAGGAGCTGCGGGCGCGGTGCGAGCCGGACGTAGTGCTCGCCCCGCGCACCGACGACGCGCACCAGGACCACTGCGGACTGGCCGAGCTGATGCCCACCGCCTTCCGCGACCACCTGGTGCTCGGCTACGAGATCGTCAAGTGGGACGCCGACCTCGGCCGTCCCACGGCCTACCAGCCGCTGTCCACCGAGACCGCCGAACTGAAGGCGCGGCTGCTGCAGGAGCACTACGCCTCGCAGCGCCACCGCCCCTGGTACGACCGGGAGGCCTTCCTCGGACTGGCGCGGATCCGCGGCATCGAATGCCACGCGCGCTACGCCGAGGCGTTCGCCGCCACCAAACTGACACTCGACCTGGAGGGCTGACCCTTGCGCGTACTGCTGACCGGACACCAGGGCTACCTGGGCACCGTGATGGCCCCCGTCCTCGCCGGGGCCGGGCACGAGGTCGTCGGACTGGACTCCGGCCTGTTCGCGGACTGCGTCCTCGGCCCCACCCCCGCCGACCCGCCCGGGCGCCGGGTGGACCTGCGCGACGTCACCGCCGAGGACGTGGCCGGGGTCGACGCCGTGATCCACCTGGCCGCGCTCTCCAACGACCCGCTGGGCTCGCTGGCCCCGGACCTCACCTACGACATCAACCACCACGCCTCGGTGAAGCTCGCCGAACTGGCCCGCGAGGCCGGGGTGAAGCGCTTCCTGTACGCCTCCACCTGCTCGGTGTACGGCGCCGCCGGCGGCGACGAACTGGTCGGCGAGGACGCGCCGTTGCGCCCGGTGACGCCGTACGCGGAGTCCAAGGTGCGCGTCGAGGACGACCTGCACGACCTGGCCGACGGCGACTTCACCCCCGTGTACATGCGCAACGCCACCGCCTTCGGCTACTCGCCCCGGTTGCGCGCCGACATCGTGCTGAACAACCTGGTGGGCCACGCCCTGCTCTCCGGCGAGGTGCTGGTGCTCTCCGACGGCACCCCCTGGCGACCGCTGGTGCACGCCGCCGACATCGCCCGGGCCTTCGCGGCGGCGCTGGTCGCGCCCCGCGAGGCGGTGCACGACCGGGCGTTCAACATCGGCAGCGAGACGAACAACGTCACGGTGGCCGAGATCGCCGAGCAGGTCGCCGAGGCGGTGGAGGGCTCGAAGGTGCGGATCACCGGGGAGTCCGGCGCCGACCCCCGCTCGTACCGGGTGGACTTCTCCCGCTTCCGGGCCGCCGTCCCCGGCTTCGACTGCGAGTGGACGGTCAAGCGGGGAGCCCTCGAACTCGCCGACGCCTACCGGAAGTTCGCCCTGACCAAGGAGGACTTCGAAGGCCGCTACACCCGGCTGGCCGTGCTGCGCCGGGCCGCCGAGGCAGGCACCGTCGACGGCACCCTGCGGTGGCGCCGGTGACCACCGTCGGCGAGGAGATGCACGCGCTGGTGGAGCGGCTCTACCCGCTCTGCCGGAGCATCACCGGCGACGGCGTGCGCGCCACCCTGGAGATCGTCGGCGAGTACCTTCCGTTGCGGGTGCACGAGGTGCCGACCGGGACGCAGGTGCTCGACTGGACGGTGCCGCAGGAGTGGAACATCCGGGATGCGTACATCGCCGACGCCACCGGCCGCCGGGTCGTCGACTTCGCCGCGTCCAGCCTGCACGTGGTCGGCTACAGCGTGCCGGTGGCGGCCACCGTGCCGCTGGCCGAACTGCGCCGGCACCTCCACACCCTGCCGGACCACCCGAGCTGGGTGCCGTACCGGACCAGCTACTACACGGCCGACTGGGGGTTCTGCCTGGCCCAGGACACCCTGGACGCGCTGCCGGACGGCGACTACGAGGTGCGCATCGACTCCACGCTCGCGGACGGCCACCTCACCTACGCCGAGCACGTCGTCCCCGGGCAGGTCGCCGACGAGGTGATCGTCTCCTGCCACGTCTGCCACCCGTCGCTGGCCAACGACAACCTGGCGGGCATCGCCGTGGCGACCTTCCTGGCAAGGGAGTTGGCGCAGCGCACGCCGTACCACACCTACCGCTTCCTGTTCGCCCCCGGCACCATCGGGGCGATCACCTGGCTGGCCCGCAACGCCGAGCGGGTGGAACGGGTCAAGCACGGCCTGGTGCTGGCCTGCGCCGGGGACCGGGGGCAGCTGACGTACAAGCAGAGCCGGCGCGGCGACGCGGAGATCGACCGGGTGCTGCGGCACGTCCTGGCCGCCTCGGGACGCCCCCACCGCATCACCGAGTTCACCCCGTACGGCTACGACGAGCGGCAGTTCTGCTCGCCCGGCTTCGACCTCGGCGTCGGCTCGCTCAGCCGCACCCCGTACGCCGGGTACCCCGAGTACCACACCTCGGCGGACAACCCGGACTTCGTGCGGCCGGAGGCGATGGCGGACACCCTCGCCGTCTGCCGCGAGGCCTTCTCCCTGCTCGACCGCAACCGCAGCTACCTCAACCTCAGCCCGTACGGCGAACCGCAGTTGGGCCGGCGCGGGCTGTACGACTCGCTCGGCGGGCGCAGCGACGCCAAGGAGGCGCAGATGGCCATGCTGTGGGTGCTCAGCCTCTCCGACGGCCGGCACAGCCTGCTGGACGTCGCCGAGCGCTCCGGGCTGCCCTTCGACACCGTCGCCGTCGCGGCCGACGCCCTCCGGGGCGCCGGGCTGATCAAGGCCTGACGCCGATGACCACCGAGGGCGTGGAGGCACCGGCACCGGCGCCGGCCGCCGGGCCCGCGCCGGCGCCGGCCCGGCGCAGCGCCGCGCGGGCCGTCGTCGGCCGGCTGTCCTGGGGGCTGGCCGACCAGGCGGCCTCCAGCATGACCAACTTCGCGGTGGGCATCTACGTGGCCCGCGAGCTGGGAGTGAGCGCCTTCGGCGTGTTCAGCCTGGCCTGGCTGACCTACGGCGTGGTGCTCAACGTCGCCCGAGGGCTGGCCACCGACCCGCTCGTGGTGCGCTTCAGCGGCGTGCCGGACGCGCCCTGGCGGGCGGCCGCGGCCCGGGCGACCGGGGCCGCGCTCGCCGTCGGGGCCACCCTGGGCGGGGTGTGCCTGCTGGTCGGGCTCGGCCTCGGCGGCCGGGTCGGGCCCGCTTTCGCCTGCCTGGGCGTCGCGCTGCCCGCGCTGCTGCTCCAGGACGCCTGGCGGTTCGCGTTCTTCGCCGCCGGAAGCGGGAAGAAGGCCTTCAGCAACGACCTGGTGCAGGGCGTCGTTCTCGTCCCCGCCATGGTGCTGGCGGCCCGGGTGGGCACCGTGGCCGCCTTCCTGCTCGCCTGGGGCGCCTCCGCCGCGGTCGCCGCCGGGTACGGCTGCCTCCAGTCCGGTCTGCGGCCCCGGGTGGCCCGGGCCCGCGGCTGGCTGCGCGAGCAGCGCGACCTCGGCAGCCGGTACCTGGTCGAGAACGTCAGCCTCAGCGGCGCGGGCCAGCTGCGGGCGTACGGGCTCGGCGCGATCGCCGGGGTCGGCGCGGTGGGCGCGGTCCGGGGCGCCGAGCTCCTGCTCGGCCCGTTCCTCGCCCTGCTGATGGGACTGTCGCTGGTCACCGTCGCCGAGGCGGCCCGGGTACTGCGGCGGTCACCGAACCGGCTCGGCCGGTTCTGCCTCCTGCTCGGCGGCGGACAGGCCGCCGCCGCGCTGCTGTGGGGCGCGGCGCTGCTGCTGATGCCGGACCGGGCGGGCGAACTCGTCCTCGGCGACGTCTGGCACTCCGCCTCCCAGCTCATCGTCCCGGCCACCCTCGGCGTGGCCGGCGCCGGCCTCGGCAGCGGCGCGGCGGCCGGGCTGCGCGCCCTCGCCGCGGCCCGGCGCAGCCTGCGCTGCCAACTGTTCGCCTCCGCCTGCTACCTCGGCGGCGGGCTCGGCGGGGCGGCCGCGGCCGGCACCGTCGGCTCCGCCTGGGGCGTCGCCGCCGCGACCGCCTGCGGCTCGGCCCTGTGGTGGCTGCAACTGCGGACCGCCCTGCGCGAACGCCACCACGAACCCATCCCCGAAGTGAGGACACCGTGACCGCCGTTCCCCGGCTGAGCATCGGCCTGCCCGTGTACAACGGAGAGGAGTACCTCGCCGAGTCGCTGGAGGCCCTGCTCGGCCAGACCTACGAGGACTTCGAGCTGGTCGTCTCCGACAACGCCTCGACCGACTCGACCCGGGACATCTGCCGCCGCTACGCCGCCCGGGACTCGCGCATCCGCTACCTCCGACTGCCCCGGAACATCGGCGCCGCGCCCAACCACAACCACGTCTTCACCCAGTGCCGCGGCGAGCTGTTCAAGTGGGCCTCGCACGACGACCTCTACGCCCGCGACCTGCTGCTGCGCTGCGTGGAGGCGCTGGACGAGCGCCCGGAGATCATCCTCGCCCACTCCGGCCAGGCCGTCATCGACGAGAACGGCCGGGTCAAGGTCCCCTACGAGTACGGGCTCGCCACCGACTCGCCGTACGCGCCGGAGCGCTTCCGCAGCCTGCTGTTCGAGCCCGGGGGAGACGACTTCTACGGCGTGATGCGGGCCGACGTGCTGCGCCGGGTGAAGCCGCACGACAGCTACCACCACGCGGACCGCACCTTCGTCGCAGAGATCACCCTGCACGGGCCCTTCCACCAGGTGCCGGAGCTGCTGTACTTCCGCCGCGACCACCCCACCCGCGCCGAGCGGGCGAACCCCTCCAAGCGCTCCCGGTGCGTCAACCTGGACCCGCGCCGGGCCGGTCCGCTGCACCCGACGCCCCGCCTGCTCGCCGAGTACGTCTGGGGCTTCGCCTCGGCGATCCGGCGGGCGCCGCTCTCCCCGGACGACCGGCGCGCCTGCCGCCGCCACCTGGCCACCTGGATGACCAGCCGGCTGCGGCCGGGCGCGGGCGAGCGGGTCGAGGACCGCGCCCCGGCCGATCCGGCCCGGCTCACGGTCTCCGTCGACGCCCTGGTGGCCGGACGCGAGGGGCGGCGGACATGAGGCGAACGAGGCAACCGGCGCGAACGAGGCAAACCCCCGTGCGGGTCGGGCTGTTCGGCCTGCTCGGCTCCGGCAACCTCGGCAACGACGGGTCGCTGGAGGCCGTGCTCGGCTACCTGCGCGCCGAGCACCCCGAGGCGGCCGTGGACGCGCTGTGCGGCGGACCCGAGGTCGTCGCGGCCCGGTACCGGATCCCCGCCACCCGGCTGAACTGGTACCGCGGCGAGTACCGGACCGCCTCGCGGGCGGGCGCGATCGCGGCGAAGGGCCTGGGCAAACTCGTCGACCCCGTCCGCACCGCCGCCTGGGTGCGCCGGCACGACGTGGTGATCGTGCCGGGCATGGGCGTCCTGGAGGCCACGCTGCCGCTGCGGCCCTGGGGCTTCCCGTACGCGCTGTTCCTGCTCTGCGCCTCCGGCCGGCTGTTCGGCACCCGGGTGGCGCTGGTCGGTGTCGGCGCCGCCGCGATCGCCGACCGGCCGACCCGGGCCCTGGTGCGCTGGTCGGCGCGGTTGGCCGCCTACCGGTCCTACCGGGACGCGCTGTCCCGCGACGCCGTGCGGGCGATGGGCGTGGACACCGCACGGGACGCGGTCCACCCGGACCTCGCCTTCGCCCTGCCGACGCCGCCGGGCACCGCCTCCCCGGGCCCGCCGGGTTCCCCGGGCCCGGTCTGCGTCGGCGTCATGGACTTCCACGGCGGCAACGACGACCGCGCGCGGGCCGAGCGGATCCACCGGCGCTACCTCGACGGCACGACCCGCTTCGTGCGTGCGCTGGTCGAGGACGGGCGGCCGGTCCGGCTGCTCACCGGCGACGGGGTCGACGCGCGCGTGGTCGCCGCGATCCTCGACGCGGTGGACTCGCCGCTGGCCTCCGCCGTCGAGGCGACCTCACTGGCCGACCTGACGGCGGAGACGGCCGCCGCCGACACCGTGGTGGCCACCCGCTACCACAATCTGGTCTGCGCCCTGAAGGCCGGCACACCGACCCTCGCCCTGAGCTACGCGGCGAAGAGCGACGCCCTCATGGAGCGGATGGGGCTGGGCGCGTACTGCCACCCCGCGCGCGAGGTCGACCCCGACCGGCTGCTCGAGCAGTTCCGGGAGCTGGAGAAACGGTCCGCGGAGCTGCGGCAGACCCTCGAGGAGCGGAACCGGACGGCAAGTCGGCAGCTCGAGCAGCAGTTCACCGCCCTGACCACCGCCCTCTTCCCGAGGACCGACACCTCGAGGGCCGACACTCCGAGGGAGACGCCGTGAAGGTGACCGGAGTTCCGGCGATCGCCGGCGCGTACCTGTTCGAACCGACGCCGTACGCCGACGAGCGCGGCTTCTTCTGCCGCACCTTCGACGCCGACGTGCTCCGCTCGGTGGGCCTCGACCCGAACGCCTTCGTCCAGCACAGCCTGTCCCGCTCGGTCCGGGGCGTGCTGCGCGGCCTGCACCTGCGCTCCGGCGCCGGCGAGGCCAAGCTGGTGCGCTGCTCGTACGGGCGGGTCTTCGACGTCGTGGTGGACCTGCGGCCGGACTCGCCGACCTACCGCGGCCGGGCCTTCTTCGAACTGTCCGGCGACACCCAGGCGAGCGTGTACGTCCCGGCGGGTTGCGCCCACGGCTTCCAGGCGCTGACCGGGACGGCCGACGTCTCCTACCGGATCGACCGCCCGCACGACCCGGCCGAGGACGTGACGATCGCCTTCGACGACCCCGAACTCGCCATCCCCTGGCCGCTGCCGGCCACATCGATGTCCGAGCGGGACCGGAAGGCACCGAGCCTCGCCGAAGCCCTGAGCCAAGAGGAGAGGTGAGGTCCGGCGTGGACGCCGAAGAGTTCTCCCTGCCCCGGTCGCGGTCCGCGAACGAGAGGCTGCACGCCCTCGTCCCCGGCGGCGCCCACACCTACGCCAAGGGCGACGACCAGTACCCCGACGGCCTGGCCCCGGTCATCAGCCACGGCCGCGGCGCCCACGTCTGGGACGTCGACGGCAACCGCTACGTCGAGTACGGCTCCGGCCTGCGCTCGGTCAGCCTCGGCCACGCCCACCCTCGCGTCCTGGAGGCGGTGCGGCGGGAACTCGACCGCGGCAGCAACTTCGTCCGGCCGTCCGTCGTGGAGGTCGAGGCCGCGGAACACTTCCTGGCCACGGTGCCGACCGCCGAGATGGTGAAGTTCGCGAAGAACGGCTCCGACGTCACCACCGCCGCCGTGCGGCTCGCGCGCGCCGTCACCGGCCGCCGGCTGGTGGCCGTCTGCGGGGACCAGCCGTTCTTCTCCGTCGACGACTGGTTCATCGGCACCACGCCGATGTCCGCCGGGATCCCGGCCGCGACCACCGAACTCACCGTGGCCTTCCCCTACGGGGACCTGGCCGCCACCGAGGAACTGCTCACCCGGTACCGGGGCGAGGTCGCCTGCCTGGTCCTCGAACCCGCCGGCCACACCGAGCCGCCGCCCGGATACCTCGCCGGCCTGCGCGAACTGGCCGACCGGCACGGCTGCGTCCTGGTCTTCGACGAGATGATCACCGGCTTCCGCTGGTCCGAGGCCGGCGCCCAGGGCCTGTACGGAGTCGCCCCCGACCTCTCCACCTTCGGCAAGGCGCTGGGCAACGGCTTCGCCGTCTCCGCGCTGGCCGGGCGCCGCGACCTGATGGAGCGGGGCGGGCTTCGCGGGGTCGGCGACCGGGTGTTCCTGCTGTCCACCACACACGGCGCGGAGACCCACTCGCTGGCCGCCGCGATGGCTGTCCAGACCACCTACGTCGAGGAGGGCGTCACCGCGCGACTGCACGCCCTCGGGGAGCGGCTGGCGGCCGGTGTCCGCGAGGCCGCCGCCGCCACGGGCGTCGGCGACCACGTCGTGGTCCGGGGCAGGGCCAGCAACCTGGTGTACGCCACCCTCGACGAGCGGCGACAGCCGTCGCAGCCGTACCGCACCCTGTTCCTGCGACAGCTCCTGGCGGGCGGGGTGCTGGCCCCGTCGTTCGTGGTGAGCAGCGCACTCGACGAGGCCGACATCGACCACACCGTCGACGTGGTGGCGGGGGCGTGCGCCGTGTACCGGAAGGCCCTGGACGCCGGTGACCCCACCCCCTGGCTGGGCGGGCGGCCGGTGAAACCGGTGTTCCGCCGCCTGGCGTGACGCGGCCTCGGGGAGCGGCGTGTCAGCGACCCGGCTGTCGACCGGCGTCGGCCCTTCGACGGGCCCGCCGGTCGGCCGTCCGGTCCACCAGCCAGGCGGTCACCGGTACCAGCGCCAGGGCGGTGCACCAGCCGGCGAGGGCGTCGGTGGGGTAGTGGGCGCCGAGGGCGACCTGCGCCCAGCCCATGGCGGCACCGGCCACCAGCGCCGCGGCCAGCCCGAACCCGTACCGGCTGGGGTGGCCGTCCTGGCCGGGGCGGCCGGTCGCGAGCAGTGCCACCGTGAGGGCGAGCGAGGTGGCGAAGGCGGTGTGCCCGCTCGGGTACGACAGGTTCTCGCCGTGGATCGTGCGCCCCACCAGGTGCTTGAGCAGCGTCGCCGCCCCCACCGTCGCGCCGACCGCGGCAACCGTGAACACCGCCGCGCGAGGGCGCCGGAGCAGCAGACAGCCCGTCACGACGGCCATGGCCAGCGCCGTGGCCCCCACCGGTTCCCCCAGGGAGTCCAGGAGCAGTGCGACGGACCGCCACGGCGGCCGCACCCCCTCCACCGCGGCCCCGACCCGCGCGTCCGCCCTCCCCGGCCCGCCCTCACCGGCGTACCGGACCCCGAGCAGGGCGACCACCGACGCGGCGGACCCCGCAACCGGTCCGAGCCACCCGCGCAGCGCCGGGGGTAGTACGGCGGTCCCCGGCGTCGGTGGAAGGGTTGTCTGCGTCATGCCTCAACGTACCTTGTCGCCAAGCGAGTTGGAGGAACTCCCTGGAGCCGTGGGTGCGGGCGTCCGACGCCGGGGTGCGTGATGTGGTTCGTCCTGCTCGCCGGGCGGCGCGCTCGGCCTGAGTGCCCCGCCCTTCGCCGACGTCGGCCTCGGCGTCTGAGGGCGTGGCGGAGCCGGGGGCCGGATCACCGGTCGTCGTCGCGGGACCAGGAGACGAACGGACGTCCGCGCGGAGGGACCGGCACGTCACCTCTCGCCGGTGTCGGCCCGCGCGTCGGTGTTGAGCAGCTGTGACATGGCGAGCGCGTAGCCCGCCTGGAAGCGGCTCTGTGCCTTCAGGTCCGTCATCAGGTCGGCGATGTGGCGGCGGCAGGTCCGTACGGACATGCCCAGGCGCAGCGCGATGGACGAGTCCGTCATGCCCTCGGTGAGCATCCGGACGATCGCCTCGCGCAGGTTGCTCTCGATCTCGGCGTGCGAGCTCGACTCCGCCGTGAAGGGCTGGGCGATCAGCCACAGGCGCTGGCAGGTGTCCACGATGAACGCGACCATGCTCGGTTCCCGCACGATGGCGGCGGCGTTCGGGTTGCCGGGCACCGCGATGACGGCGGTCTTCCGGTCGAAGACCAGCATCCTGGTGAAACGGTCGTCCAGCGTGCGTACCTGGCCGCCGAGCCGACTGATCCTCTCGACGTAGACATTGGTGCCCGGGCTGAACCGTGCGGTGTGCTGGTACAGCACGCGCATCCGGATGCCCCGGCGCAGGATCGCCTCGTCGCGGGGCGCGGCCTCCTCGAGGATGTCGGCCGCACGGGCGCCGCCCGGCTGCGCCGTGAACACCTCGTCCTCGCAGCCGGCCGCGAGTTCCTCGATCGCGGTCAGGGCCGCGGGGAGGCTCTCGATCACCTCGAACGGTCCGGGTGACTGGTGATTGCTCAGGCTCGCCTCGAAGACGGGCAGGAAGGACATCAGCTGGCCGCGCCTGCGCTCGATCAGGGAGCGTCGCGCGCGCATCTCGCGCTCGAGGGGGCTGACGCGCCGGGCGACGGCCTCGTCCGGGGAGATCGCGACCAGGCCTCCGCGCGGGTCGTGGGCGAGCAGGCCCATGGCGAGCAGTTGTTCCGCGAGTTCCTCGGCCTCCTCGGCCGAACCCCCGTAGACGGTGGCGAAGTCGGCAACCCGGGCAACGGGATCCTTGCGTGAGAGCACATATCCATACAGCTGATGGAGGAGCTGCGAGTCGACCGCACGTCTATCCATATGCCGGAATTACCCCGTTTCGAACCGGTCTGCACGCCGCGGAACTTGTTGCCATGCAGCAAGGTGCACGGTCAGCGCGCCGTATCTTAATGCGGGCTCGTGGCAAGGTGATCAACACCCCACCCCTTGTGACGCAAGGGGTTCCTCATGACTGGATGACGAACAGCATGCGAAACCTCAGTGCGGGCGAGCTCGCCCGGCGCTTCGTCGGACGAATCGCCCTCGGATTCTCGGGCCTCGCACTCATCGCGGGCGCGATCATGGTCGCCCTTCCCGGCGATACCGGCTGGGGCGGCCTGCCGGTGGCCTCGTCGGTGACAACTGCGCAGGTCACGGCGGACGACCGATCCTAGGCAGCCGCCCAGGCGGACCACCGCGCCGGGCGAGCCGTACGGCCGAAGGACCTCCCCGCACACGTAGTGCCCCCCACATCGGGAGCGACTGGATGGATAACGATGATTCTCACGGGTAACGAGATAGCGCGCGAGCGAGCGAACGGCCGCATCACCATCGAGCCGTTCACACCTGAGCAGGTCAACCCGAACAGCTACAACTTCCGGCTCGGAAAGACCCTGCGGGTCTACCAGACTATGCCGCTGGACGCCCGGCAGACCAATGAGTTCGAGGAGATCGAGATCCCGGAGGAGGGATACGTACTCGAACCGGGGAGACTCTACCTGGCCCACACCATCGAGGTGCTCGGCAGCGAGCACTACGCGCCCACCTTCGCGGCGCGCTCCTCGGTGGCCCGACTGGGCCTGTTCATCAACCTCTCCGCGAGCCTGGGCGACATCGGCTACACGGGGCAGTGGACCCTGCAGCTCTACTCGATGAACCGGGTCCGGGTGTACAGCGGCATCAACATCGGTCAGATGATGTGGTGGCGCCCCCAGGGTGACATCGTCCTCTACGACGGCAAGTACCAGGGCTCCGTAGGCCCGCGGTCGAGCGACATCCACGTCGACTTCGACAAGCAGTTCGCCCGTCAGCGCTTCCCCGGACTCGGCGCCAGCGTCGAAGTCGCCGAGGTGGGCCCCAAGTTCGCGCAGCTCGCCCGTTCCAGCCACGCCTTCCGGGTGCCGACCGCCTTCGTGGTGCCGGCCGGGGAGTTCGTGGACTCGCTCACCGACGAGCACCGGGCCGACCTCGCCGAGGCGTTCAGCGACCTCAAGGCGACGGTGGGCGCGTTCTTCACCGACACCGTCGAGCGGATCCAGAAGACCGGCGCGCAGATCCGGCTCGGCGACGACGCCCGCAAGCTGCTCCGGGCCCGCCTCAACGAGGTGTTCAAGGACGCCGACGTGGAGCTCGCGGTCCGCTCCTCCGGACTCGACGAGGACACCGAGGGCTCCAGCCAGGCCGGCGTGCACCAGTCGATCCTGGGTGTGCGCGGCGCGGACGAGGCGATCGCGGCCGTCGAGCAGTGCTGGCGCTCCTACTACGAGGCCCCCGCCGTCGCCGCCCGCATCCGGGCCGGCGACTTCGACCCGGCGCCGCGGCTGGCCGTCATCGTCCAGCGCCTGGTGCGTCCGCGCCTCGCCGGCGTGGCGTTCACCGGGCTGGACGGCGCCGAGGACCAGCGGGTGAGCATCGAGTACGTCGAGGGGCTCGCCGACGAGCTGGTGGCCGGTGTCGCCGTGCCGCAGCGCACCGACTCGGCCGAGCTCGCGGACGCCGACGCCTCCCACCCGGCCGGTGACCAGGAGGCCCTGGCCCAGGTGGTCGAGCTGGCGCGGGCGCTGCGGGAGCAGCAGGGAGGGGACGTCGACGTCGAGTGGGCGGTGGACGACGAGGGCCTGCACCTCATCCAGGTCCGCCCGCTGACGGCCGTCCGCGAGCAGTCGCGCGTCTCGTCGGAGCCGGTGGCCGAGTCCTACCGGCTGTACTTCGACGAGCTGCCCGCCTCGTTCCACCTGGCCGAGGTCGCGGCCGTCTACGGCGGTTACACGGCCAAGCGCGGACCGGCCCACCGGATGGCGCACTCCGTCGGGGTGTCCGTGGGCGCCGGCTGGGTGCTCCAGTTCAACGGCCGGGGCCTGCACGACGAGGCCACCGCCGGCCGGCTCCGGGAGGAGCTGTCGGGCGGCTCGAACGAGTGCGTCCTGGACTTCGGTGACACCCTGCGTCAGATCGTCGTGCCCAAGGAGGAGGTGCTCGACCAGCTCGCGCTGACCACCGGTGCCACGGCCGACGGCACCCTCCTGCACGCCGTCGTGGTCCGGGACTTCATCCGCGGCAGCCTCGGCGTGATCTCCCGCCGGGCCGGCGACGGCCTCGTGGTCGAGTACACCGACGAGGGCCTGATGGCGCTCAACCGGGGGACCGCCGGCGGCGAGACGATCGTGGTCGGCGACATCTCCCTCGGCTTCGACGCGCCCGAGAACGTGTCGGCCGCGCCCAGCGGCGAGGCGCTGCTGGAGCACCTCGACGAGATCGCCCGGTTCACCACCGCGATGCACGACAAGTACGGTCCGGTGACCATCGAGTGGGTCCTGGACGGGCCGGGCCTGTTCTTCGTCGACTACTCCGTGCTCGACGGTGACGACACGGTCGTGGTGGCCCACGGCGAGGTGTCCATCTCGCCCGGCACCGCGCAGGGTCCGCTGCTGCGCCTGGACGACGACGAGCTGCTGCGCCGCCTGTCCATCGGGCCCGCGGTGAGCATCAACAAGTCGCAGGACGTGAGCGAGCACGACGGCCTCGCCCGCATCCTGGACGCCGTCAAGGCCTTCGACCAGAAGCCGATCGTCGTCGCCTCGCGCCCGTACGCGGTGCTCTCGGTGCTGATCGAGCACGTGTCCGGCTTCGTCTTCGACCAGGGCTCGGCCCTCGGCCACCTGGCGATCCTCCTGCGCGAGGCGGGAGTTCCGGCGGTGGCGGCGGCGGGTGTCACCGGCACCGAAGCAGTGATCAGCAATGGAACCGTCGCGACCACCGGTCACAAGGGAGAATGACGTGAGCAGCACGACCCCCGGCACCGCCGACGCGGCGGGCCGCCCGCAGGCCGCCTGGCTCGTCCTCGGCGGACTGCACCTGCTGAACGGGACCGCCCCGCTCGCCGACGCCGACCCCGTCGTCCTGGTGCCGCTCGACCGGCCCTTCGAGCAGACCTTCCCCGGCAACACCGTGGTCGTCGACTGGGCCGCGCTGGGCACCGTCCGGCTGGAGGCCCGCGACGTGGCGGGCACCCGGACGCACGGCGCCGTCGCGCAGGGCGCCGGCCTGTTCCCCGACATGCTCCCCGGCGCGGAACTCCGCGCGGCGGTGGCCGCGGTGAGCGACGCGGCGAACGGGCCGCTGGTGCCGCTCTTCTACGTGAGCAGTGACGGGACGTCCGCCCACCTCCACAGCCAGATCCGCTTCCTGGCCGAGGACGCCTGCTTCATCCGGATCACCGAGGAGCCCGTCCCGGCCGCCGGGATCGAGGAGCTGGGCTGGCTCCCGCAGGCGCTCGCCCGCCACGCCGAGCAGTTCCTCTTCCTCAACAACCACCAGCGCTACTACCGCAAGTGCTTCCCCGGCAAGGAGCTGGAGTACAAGTACACGCTCACGCCGCCGGTGGACGCCTGGACGCTCACCCTGGAGCTGTACCGCGACGTCAAGGGTGGCGCGCTGCCTGGCTACCTGATGGAGTACCGGGACGAGTACCAGGCCTGGGACTACCTCAACCACCTCTTCGAGGTGACCGGCCCCACCGAGGACGAGCGCGGCTACGCCTCCTTCATCCCCACGACCGACGGCAAGCACCTGCTCAAGCGGAAGTGGTACGCGGAGGACGCCTTCGAGCGGCGGGAGACCCACACCTACGGTCTCTCGCTGGCCGACGACGGCGGCTTCGAGCGGTACGTCACGGAGGAGCTCAAGGTCGAGGCCGTCCGGCTGCCGTCCTTCCGCAGGGTGCGCTACGACATCAACTTCGAGTCCGCGCGCACCGGGCACGTGTACGGGATCTTCTTCGACCACTGCAGCCTGGTCGACGCCCGGGACGTCACCCTCAACCAGTGTGAGCTGGAGTACCTGCGCAGCCGCACCGCGGTGGAGCCCGACGAGGCGGACGTCTCGAAGGAGATGGCGGAGATCGCCACCTGGCTGGAGTCCTTCCTGCGGGAGCGCGGGCTGAACAGCGAGCGGGGCTTCTACTCCAAGCGCACCTTCCTCAAGGACGCCGTCGCCGCCCGCCCCGAGCTGGCCAGGCCGGTGGTCTGATGCCGGAGGCAGCGATCCGTGCCGTCCTGCTCGACCTGGAGGGCACGCTCTACGCACAGGGCAAGGCCGTCGAGGGCGCGGCCGCGGCCGTCCAGGCGCTGCGGGAGTCGGGGCTGGCGCTCCGGTTCCTGACCAACACCGACTCCAAGCCCGCAGCCCGGATCCATGACGAGCTCGTGGACTACGGACTGCCGGTCCGCCGGGAGGAGCTGTTCACCCCGGTCGTCGCGGCGCAGCAGCTCCTCGCCGCGCCCGGCACCCGGGTGTACCCGCTCGTCTCCCGCGCGCTGCTCGGGGAGCTGCCGAACCTCGTGGCCGAACCGCCGTACACCCACGCACTGATCGGCGACTGCCGTGACGTCCTGGACTACCGGGCACTGGACGAGGCGTTCCGCGCGGTGCGTGGCGGGGCCGAGCTGGTGGCGCTGCAGCGCGGCCGCTACTTCAAGCGGGCGGACGGCGACCACCTGGACACCGGTGCGCTGGTGGCGGCGGTGGAGTACTCCGCCGGCACCACCGCCCGGATCCTGGGCAAGCCCGCCGCGGACTTCTTCGAGCTGGCCGCCCGGTCGCTCGGGTTGCCGCCGAGCGCCTGCGTGGTGGTCGGCGACGACGCCGGCACCGACATCGCCGGCGGCGAGGCGGCGGGGCTGACCACCGTGCAGGTGCGCACCGGCAAGTACGCGGACCAGCTGGCCGAGGGCCTGACCGGCCGGGCCGGGTACGAGTGCGACTCCGTCGCCGACCTCCCGGCGCTGCTGACGGAGCTGAGGTCACGATGACGGTCTACTGGGTCGTCTGGGACGCGGCCGCCCACTGGGTGGTCGACCGCCTCGAACGGGAGGGCGCGCTGCCCGCCGTCACCCGGATGCGGGCGCGCGGCACCGTCGCGGCGGCGCGTCCCGCCCACCCCAACTGCCAGACGCCGCCCTCGCTGGCCACCCTGTTCACCGGCGCCTGGCCGAGTGAGCACGGCGTCACCGGCTACACCGTGCCCGGGGCCGGCGACGGGGTCGCCGAACACGTCAGCGGCTTCGACCCGCGCTTCCCGGCCGTCCCGACGGTCTGGGAGACGGCCTGGGAACGCGACCGGCGCAGCGCCTTCGTCCACGCGCCCTGGGTGTTCGACGAGGCCGGCGCGGTCGGACCGTACGTCGACGGGGCCGTCGAGGCGTACAGCCGGCGCCTGACCCGGCACGCCTTCCTGGAGCTCGCTCCCGGGCCGGCGGTGCAGGCCTGGCAGATCGCCGAGTCCTGGGTGGACGTGGAGACCGGCGCGACCGGTGACGTCGTGCGGGTGCGGGCCGCGGGCGCCGAACTGGTGCTCACCCCGGGTGGCGGCTGGCAGCCGCTGCTCCTCGACGACGCGGGCCACGCCACCTGGGTGGCCTGCGTCCGGGGGGCGTGCGGCCCGCTGCTCGTCCACACCGGTGTCTGGGAGCCGCGGACGGGCGGCCGCAACGGTCCGCTCGTCCAACGGCTGCGGCAGTGCCCGCCGTTCGCGGGCGAGGGGGTCGGCCCGCTCTACCGGGCCGGCGTCTTCGGGCCCCGCCTGGCCGAGGGCGGGGACGGCTCCGCGGAGGACGTGTTCCTCTCCTCGGTGGGCTGCGTCACCCGGGCGTTCGGTGCGGCCACCGAGGCGGTGCTCCAGGAGCACACGGCCGACCTGGTGGTCGTCTACCTGCCGATGACCGACGACGTGGGCCACGAACTGCTGGGCTGGTGCGACGAGAAGAGCGCGGCGCACCGGCCGGACATCGCCGACCGCGCCTGGTCGTACCTCAGGGCCTGCTACCAGGACGCCGATGCGCTCCTGGGACGGGTGCTTGACCGGGCCCGGGCCGAGGACACGGTGATCCTCGGTGCGGACCACGGCATGGTCGGCTGCACCCACCTGGTCCATGTGAACGACCAGTTGGTGCGGGCCGGGCTCGCCGCCCCGGCCACCGCCGGCGCGCTGGACGTCGAACACTCCGAGGTGATCTACCACCCGGCGAACAACGGCTCGCTGTGGGCCACCGGCCCGGCCGACCCGGGGCGGGCCGGCGAGGCCATGGCCCGGGCCATGGCGGCGCTGCGCACCCTGACCGACCCGGAGAACGGGCGGCCGGTGGTGCGCGGGTTCCTGGACGACCGCGGGCGGCCGCTGGCCGGGGACGCCGTGCCGCCGCCGGTGGTGTTCCTCGTCCTGGACGACGACTACCAGCCGACGGCACCGCTGTCGGCCGACGGCGTGACCGTGCGCCGCCAGCCCAAGAGCGGCGCCCACGTGGTCTATACCGGCGACAGCCGGCTGCACGCCGTCCACGCCGCGATCGGTCCCCGGATCCCGCACGGCACGGCACCGGTGGCCGTGGACAACACGCTGCCCGCCCAGTTGGTCCTGCGGGAGCTGGGCGTGGAGCAGCCGAAGGCCGCCGAGCCGGCCGCCCTCTCCTGACCGAAGGAAGGAAATCGACCCTGATGGGTGCACCACCCGGCTTTCCCCATGCCCTGTCGCCCGACGACCTGGCGGCGCGCCGCCACGGACACGTGTCGGCGTTCCTCTCCGGACGCGGTCTCGACCCCGACTGGCTGTCCGCGCTGATGCGGGAGCGGGTCGGCGAGGGCCTGCTGCTGCTGACCAGCTCCCCCGTGCACGGGCTGGCCAACGCCACCAGCGACCTGGACTTCATCCGCATCCAGCGCGACCCGATCGAGGGGCCGCGCATCTCGACCAAGATCTTCGAGGACGGCCACCACCTCGAGGTGGTCTCCTTCAGCGAGGCCGAACTCGCCTCGAACTTCGCGGAGTTGCGGCGCCTCGCGGGCCTCGCGCCGGAGGCGGCGGTGGCCGGGTTCCGCGGCTGGGACAAGCAGCGCGAGCCGCGCCGCAAGCAGACCGAGCGGATCGTCAACGGCATCGCCCTCGACGGCACCGCCCCGTTCCTCGACGAACTCCCCGGGCTCGCCACGGTCTGGTCGAGGGCGTCCCTTCAGGTCGCGCTGGAGCAGGTGGCGCACACCGCGCTCGCCGAGGCGGCCGGCGAGAGCCGCGGGCGCGTCGGCTACGCGTACAACGTCCTGCTGCACGTGATGGACGCGCTGCTCTCGCACCACGGCGACGTCTACACCACCAGGAAGTGGTACGCGCTGCGCTGGAGCAGGCTGGTGGCGGACGGCACCTGGCGGAGCGACCGGGTGGCGGCGGTGGCCGCCGACCTGGAGCGGCTCCGCAAGGAGATCGCCGGCACCCTGGCGCCGTCGGCGGCCGCCCAGCCGCTCGCGGCGGCCTACACCCAGCTCGCCCTGGACACCGTACGGGCCACCGGCACCGCCGAGGCCGTCACCGTGCGCGTGGAGGTCACCGGCACCCTGCGCCCGTTCCTGCCCGGCGCCTCACTCCTCGTCGCGCCCGGCGGAAGCGTCGTCCTGCCCGGACTCACCGGGGACCTCCCGCTCACCGTCGACCCGGTCGCGCTCACCGACCTGGGGCGGCTCGACGCCCAGGACGCCGCCACCCTGCTGCGCGCGCTGCGCTCCGGCGCCGCCCGGCTCGACATCGGCTACCGCAACGAGGAGGTACCGGCATGACCACGGACCAGCAGCAGGGCGCCGCGACCGGCGTCGCCGAACGGCTCGTCCCGTTCCCCGCGGTCCGCGGCGGGCACGCCATGCCCGGCCCCCAGGCCGTGGAGGCCTGGGTCCAGGCCGCGTGGCTGATGCTCGCCGAGGGGCGCGCCTACCTGGAGGACCTGGAGGGCGGCTCCGAGCAGCCGCAGATGCAGCAGGCCGCCAAGCTCCGGTTCCTCGAACAGCTCCTGGACATCGACCAGCGGCTGGCCGGCCGAGCCCCGGTCGACGACGCGCACTGTCTGGCGATGGCGCTGGAGTACGGCATGCACGAGGTCGTGCAGGCGTCCGGACCCGACCTGATCGAGGTGTTCGCCCTGGACGAGGAGTTCGGCGGGGACAGCTGCCGGGTCGACCGGATCCAGGTCCTCTGGGAGCGGCTGCTGGAGGCCTTCCCCGGTGAACTGCCGGACCGCCTGGTCGCGGAGGGGCAGCGGGACATGCTCCGGACCCTGCGCGTCTGGGCCCGGCTGGCCCGGGCGGCGGGCCTCGACATCGGCTTCCTCGCCCCCTTCATGAAGGCCGCTTAGCAAGAGAGGTGTGATCAAGTTGCCCGAGATCCATGCGACGGCCGTGGTGCCCGGTCGCACTCCGGAAGAGCTGTGGGCGGTCGTCAAGGACAGCCCCGCCTTCGCGCCCCGTGCCCCGCACGTGATCGGCGTCCGGGTCCTCGACTCCGGGAACCGGGAGAGCCGCTCGACCGAGTGGACCGTGCTGCTGAACGGCAGCGAGGTGACGTGGGTCCAGAACGAGAGCACCCGGCCCGGCCTGCGGCTGTGCTTCGAGCAGACCGCCGGGGACCTGGAGCGGCTGGCCGGCGAGTGGAGCGTCGTCGAGAACTCCGCCGGTGCCCAGGTCGGCCTCAGCGTCTCCTTCGAGCTCGGCATCGACGGCCTCGCCCCACTGCTCAACCCGATCTGGGCCCAGTCCCTCCAGGCCCACGCCGAAGCACTGCTCCGGGTGGTCTCGACGACCGGACTGCCCGCCAACGGAAGTGACCAGACGTGATCCAGTACCTGAATTTCCTGCACACCACCGTACGGTTCGACCTCGCCGACGACGCGGCGGCCGCCTTCGCGCCGATCCAGCGGTTCTTCCGGCACCTGCTCGCCGACCAGGGCGCGCACGAGCCGACCTTCCGGATCGAGGTCCGCGGCTACGACCCGTCGGCCGACGTCGCCCCCGAGGTCTGGACGCTGCCGCAGTCGGTGATCCGGCGCAGCAACGCCGCGGAGTTCAACTTCGACGCGCACATCGTCGACCGCGGCGGCCGCCGGCTGTACGTCAACCGCGCCACACTGCTCGACGCCCCGGTCGACGCGCGCAAGGACAACACCTTCCAGCTGCGCATCACCGAGGCCTCCACCGTCCAGGTGCTCGACTTCGTCCGGGACCTGGTGATCCGGCACGAGGAGGACAACGGCACCGTCGTGCTGCACGCCTCCGGCATCCAGCGGGGGGACGAGGCCGTGATCGTCGCCGGCCCCAAGGGCGCCGGCAAGACCACCACCCTGCTGTCCGCGCTGCGCCGCCCCGGCTGGTCCTACTTCACCGGCGACAAGCTGTTCTGCACGCTCGACGGCGGCCGGATCAGCGTGCACCCCTGGCGCGACTACCCGTATGTCGGAGTCGGTACGATCCGCGCCGACGCGCGGCTCGAACAGCTCGTCCGCGAGCAGGTCGACCCCGGGCTCGACGGCCACGAGCCGGGGCACAAGATCCTCATGGACCCGGACGTCTTCGAGTCCTGGCTCGGGGCCGAGTTCTCCGCCGAGCCCAAGCGGCTGGCCGCGATCCTGCTGCCCGAGGTCCGTCCCGGCGAGCCGCTCGCCGTCCGGCACCTGACGGGCGACAACGAGCGCTGGGCCCACCTCAACAAGATCGTGGACCGCCAGGTGGACACCACCTTCTTCACCTGGCAGTCCCACCTGGTGCCCGACTACGCGCGCTTCTACCGGTCCCTCGCCGAACTCCGCACCGCGCTGGACCAGGTGGCCATGGTGCGGCTGACCGGCACGCTCGACATCGATCCGGACGCCGTTCTCGACCCGGCCACCGCCAACTCGCCCGCCCCCCAGGAGACCTCGTGACCGACAACCAGCCCCGCCCCTCGCTGCGCGTCTGCGTGATCGGTCTGGCCGGTGTCGGCAAGTCGACCTGCGCCGGCCTGATCGAGGAGTTCGCCCGGGACAAGGGCCTGACCTACGCCCGGGTCAAGCTCGCCGAGCCGCTCTACCACCTGCAGGAGCAGGTGTACCGCACGGCCGGCGCCGACCTGCGCGAGGACGCCCAGGACCAGGTCCTGATGGAGGCGCTCGCCGACGCCATGCGCCGCATCCGGCCCGAGTCGCTCGCCGACGACTTCACCCGCCGCCTCGCGCGGACCGACGCCGAGCTCGTCGTCAACGACGACCTGCGGGACCCGCACGTCGACGCTCCCGCCCTGCGGGCGCACGGTTTCCGCGTCCTGCGCGTCGTGTGCGACGAGGCCCTGCGCCAGAGCCGTCTCGACCAGCGCGACGACCCGACCCGGGCGGACCGTTCCACCCGGCAGATCGACCTGATCGAGCCGGACGCCGTCATCGACAACGGGGCGGGCCTCGACGCGTACCGCGCCGCCGTCCACGAGCTGCTGGGGAGCTGGCTGTGATCCTGAGCGGACCTGAGATCCACGCCGAGGTCATGGCGGGCCGGATCCACATCGACGACTACGACCCGGAGCGGATCGAGCCCAACAGCTACGGCTTCCGGCTCGCCGAGGACATCCTCTGGTACGAGCAGGACGTCATCGACTGCTTCGAGCCGCCGAAGGCCGAGCACGTGAAGATGGGCCCCGAGGGCATGGTCCTCGAACCCGGCCGCTTCTACCTCGGCGGGACCATGGAGGCCATGGGCAGCCCGAACTACGCGGCCACGCTCTACGCCTGCCGTTCGGCGTCCACCCTCGGCATCTGGATCCAGTTCTCGGCGCCCCTGGGGCACAGCGGGGCCGTCTTCCCCTGGACCCTGGAGATGAAGGTCGCCCACCCCGTGCGCGTCTACCCGGGCATGATGATCGGCAAGCTCGCCTTCTGGGCCATGCAGGGCGAGGCCGTGGGCTACCACGGCAAGTACACCGGCTCGCGCTCCGCCGTCGCCTCCCGCCTGAGCCTGGATCAGCACCATGGCGCAAACTGACCTGTTCAAGATCCTGTCCGCGCTGGTGCTGCTGCTCCTGGCGGCACACCTGACGGGCAGGCTCTTCAGACGTTTCCGGCAGCCGCCCGTCGTGGGGGAGATCCTCGGCGGGCTGCTGCTCGGCCCCACGGTCCTGGGGCAGCTGCTGCCCCAGGTCCAGCACTGGATCTTCCCCAAGCAGGGGCCGGTGGCGGTCTGCCTGGAACTCGTCTACCAGCTGGGCATGTTGCTGCTGATGTTCCTGGCCGGCGTCGAGATGCGGACGGTGTTCTCCCGCAAGGACGGCCGTACGGTCGGACTGATCGCCGTGGTGGGCATGGTGGTGCCGTTCGCGTTCGGCCTGGTGGCGACCTCCGTGCTCGACACCTCCGACCTGCTCGGCCCGGCGGGCAACCGGACGGCACTGACGCTGGTGCTCGCCTGCAGCATCGCGATCACCAGCATCCCGGTGATCTCACGGATCATGCTCGACCTGGGGATCGCCAGGACGCCGTTCGCCCGGATCGTGCTCTCCGTCGCGGTGCTGGAGGACATCGTCCTCAACGTGGTGATCTCGGTCGCCGTCGGCATCGTGGCCGGCAGCACCACGAACGGCTTCGGTCTCGCCTCGGAGCTCGGCATCGGCTCGGCGAACGCCTCGGCCGTCTACCACTCCCTGGCGTCCGTGGGCTTCCTCGCACTGGTCGCACTGGTCGGCCTGCTGCTGCGCCGCCGCCTGACGGCGTCCGGCGGCGGGCCGGTGGCCCCGCTGGCCGTCCGGGTCTCCGCCGTCCTCGCCTCGGCCGCCGCCTGCCTCTACCTGGGCGTGGCCCCGATGTACGGCGCCTTCGTCGTCGGACTGATCTCCGGCCTGACGGCGGGCGCCGCGGGTACGGCCTCGGGCCCGGCGGCGGACGAGGCGATCAAGGCCATCCGGAGCTTCGCGACCGGGTTCTTCGTCCCCGTCTACTTCGCCGTGGTCGGGCTGAAGCTCGACCTGATCCGCCAGTTCGACCCGGCGTTCTTCGTCGCCTTCCTCGCCGTGGCCTGCGTCGTCAAGGCCGTCAGCGTCTACGCCGGGGCCCGGCTGGCCAGGCGGCCGGCCGCCGACGCCGTCCACCTCGCGGTCGCGATGAACGCCCGCGGCGGCCCCGGCATCGTGCTCGCCACCGTCGCCCTCGACACGGGGATCGGCTCGCCGTCGGTGTTCACCTCGTTGGTGCTCACCGCGGTCGTCACCTCGCTCCTCGCGGGCTGGTGGCTCGAACGCGCCATCAACCAGGGAAGCCTGGACCGGGACGACGAGCTCCCACCAGCGCGGCTCCCGGACCGGCCGCTCAGCTCCACCGCCGGCCGCTAGCACCGGCCGCCCCGCCCTCCCCGCCCGACCACGGAGTCTCCTCTTGGGAACGCTGAAACGCTCATCCACGATGTCCAAGCACCTCTTCGTCACCGGGGGTGTCGCCTCTTCGCTCGGCAAGGGGCTGACCGCCTCCAGCCTGGGCGCGCTGCTCAAGGCCCGCGGCCTGCGCGTGACGATGCAGAAGCTGGACCCGTACCTCAACGTGGACCCCGGGACGATGAACCCGTTCCAGCACGGTGAGGTCTTCGTCACCGACGACGGCGCCGAGACCGACCTGGACATCGGTCACTACGAGCGCTTCCTGGACACCGACCTGCACGGCTCGGCGAACGTGACCACCGGGCAGGTGTACTCGACGGTCATCGCCAAGGAGCGCCGCGGGGAGTACCTGGGCGACACCGTCCAGGTCATCCCGCACATCACCAACGAGATCAAGTCCCGGATCCGCCGGATGGCGACCGAGGACGTCGACGTGGTGATCACCGAGGTCGGCGGCACGGTCGGCGACATCGAGTCGCTGCCGTTCCTGGAGGCCGTGCGCCAGGTCCGCCACGAGGTCGGCCGCGACAACGTGTTCTTCGTGCACGTCTCCCTGCTGCCCTACATCGGCCCCTCGGGCGAGCTCAAGACCAAGCCCACCCAGCACTCCGTCGCCGCGCTGCGCAACATCGGCATCCAGCCCGACGCCGTCGTGCTGCGCGCCGACCGCGAGGTCCCCCAGGCCATCAAGCGCAAGATCTCCCTGATGTGCGACGTCGACGAGGAAGCGGTGGTCGCGGCCATCGACGCCAAGTCGATCTACGACATCCCCAAGGTCCTCCACGGCGAAGGCCTGGACGCCTACGTCGTACGCCGCCTGGACCTGCCCTTCCGCGACGTCGACTGGACCACCTGGGACGACCTGCTGCGCCGCGTCCACGAGCCGCAGCACATCGTCAAGGTCGCCCTGGTCGGCAAGTACATCGACCTGCCGGACGCCTACCTGTCGGTGACCGAGGCGCTGCGCGCCGGTGGTTTCGCCAACAACGCCCGGGTCGAGATCAAGTGGGTGACCTCGGACGACTGCGAGAGCCCGGAGGGCGCGCGGGAGCAGCTGGGTGACGTGGACGCGGTCTGCGTTCCCGGCGGGTTCGGGGACCGGGGCGTCAACGGCAAGGTGGGTGCCATCACCTACGCGCGGGAGAACAAGGTCCCGCTGCTGGGGCTGTGCCTGGGTCTGCAGTGCGTGGTGATCGAGGCCGCGCGCAACCTTGCGGGTCTGCCGGAGGCGAACTCGACGGAGTTCGACGCCGCGGCCAGGCACCCGGTGATCTCCACGATGGCGGAGCAGCTGGCCATCGTGGACGGCAAGGGCGATCTGGGCGGCACGATGCGTCTGGGCCTGTACCCGGCCAAGCTGGCGGAGGGCTCGATCGTGCGTGAGGTGTACGGCGGTGAGCAGTACGTCGAGGAGCGCCACCGTCACCGCTACGAGGTGAACAACGCCTACCGTGCGGACCTGGAGAAGACCGGCCTGCAGTTCTCGGGCCTGTCGCCCAAGGGCGATCTGGTCGAGTACGTGGAGTACCCGCGCGAGGTGCACCCGTACCTGGTGGCCACCCAGGCCCACCCGGAGCTGAAGTCCCGCCCGACCCGCCCGCACCCGCTGTTCGCGGGCCTGGTCAAGGCCGCCATCGACACCAAGACCGCCATCGCGACCGAGACCGCCCCGGCCGACCCGGTCCTCGTCGACTGACCCGACCTCACCCCGTACGCAAGGAGACCCCGTCATGACCAGCGCAGCGCAGTCCCGACCCGTCGTCGCCATCGTCGACGCCTACTCCACCGCCAGCCACCTGGCCCCGCTCTTCCACGCCCGGGGCTACGACTGCCTGCACGTCCAGAGCCAGGAGAGCCCGCCCGCCGTCTTCACGGCCTCCTTCAACCCGGACGACTTCATCGGCACCGTCCTGCACGGCGGCGACACCGAGAAGACCCTCGCAGCCGTCGAGCCGTACGCCCCGGTGGCCCTGCTGGCCGGCGCCGAGATCGGCGTCGAGCTGGCCGACACCCTCAGCGAGGCGCTCGGCCTGCGCACCAACGGCACCGCCCTGAGCCCTGCGCGGCGCGACAAGTTCCGGATGGTCGAGACCGTACGGGCGGCCGGAGTGCCCGCCGCGGACCAGATCCTCGCCACCGACCTGGACGCCCTGCTGGCCTGGTACGGGCCGCAGCCGCGGCGCGTCGTGCTGAAGCCGGTGCGCAGTGCGCTCAACGACGGGGTCTCCTTCTGCGACACGGCCGACGAGGTCCGCGCCGCCTTCGAGCGCCTGATGGGGATGCAGAGCGCGACCGGACACCACAACGACGCCGTGGTCGCCCAGGAGTACCTGGTGGGCGCCGAGTACTACGTCAACACCGTGAGCCTCGACGGCAAGCACTACGTGTGCGACATCTGGAAGACCCAGCACCTCGGTGTCAACGGGGTGCACGACCTCCTCGGCGGCTCGCAGCTGATGGTGCGTGAGGGACCGGAGCAGGAGCTGCTGGTGGCCTACGCCGGCCAGGTGCTGGACGCGCTCGGGGTGCACAACGGACCCGCGCACACCGAGCTGAAGCTGACGCCCCAGGGGCCGCGGCTGGTCGAGACCGGCGCCCGGGTGTGCGGGGCGATGCTGCCGCTGCTCACCCGCGCGGCGATCGGCGAGAGCCAGCTGGAGTGGACGGTGGCGGCGTACGTCGACCCCGAGTCCTTCCTGTCGCGGTGGGAGACCGGCTACGAGGTCGCCCGGCACGCCGTCTGCGTCAACATGGTCTCCCCGCACACCGGAGAGCTTCTGGGCTACCCGCGGCTGACCGAGCTGCAGGCCCTGGAGAGCTATCACGACCTGCTGCTGAAGGTCCGGCCCGGTGAGAGGGTCGCCCGCACGGTCAACGACATGACCTACCCGATGCTGGTCCACCTCCTGCACGAGGTCGAGGGCATCGTGACCCACGACTACATGACGGCCCGCTACCTCGACGGCGAGGGCTTCTACGATGTCGCCTAGCCCCTCGGACGACGCCGACCGTCCGACCGTGCTCGCCCACCTCAGCGACCTCCACCTGGACGACGGGCCCCGGGCCGAGGAGCGGGTCCGGCGGATGGTGCGCTACCTGGTGGAACTGCCGGGCGAGATCGACGCAGTGCTGATCACCGGTGACATCGCGGACCGCGGCACGGAGGAGGCCTACGTACGGACGCGGGCCGTGCTCGCCCCGCTGTACGAACGGTTCCCGGTGCTCGTGTGCCCCGGCAACCACGACGAGGCGCGGGCGCTGCGCAGGATCCTGCTCGACGGCGGCGGCGAGGGGGAGGGCACCGGGGACGGCGCGCCGGTCGACCAGGTCCGGGACGTCGCCGGCACCCGGATCGTCCTGTGCGACTCGTCCGTGCCCGGCCGCGCCGACGGGCTGTTGCGGCCGCAGACCCTCCGCTGGCTGGACGAGACCCTGGCCGAGGCACCGGACCGGCCCACGCTGGTCGCCCTGCACCACCCGCCGGCGGAACTCGGCCTCCCGTACATCGACGGGATCCGGCTGCGCGAGGCGGACCGGTTCGCCGCCGTCCTGCGGGGCCACCCCCAGGTCGCCGGAGTGCTGTGCGGTCACGCCCACACGATGGCCGTGACCCGGTTCGCCGACCTGCCGTTGGTCTGCGCACCGGGCGTCGCCTCGAGCGCGCTCATGCCCTGGGAGCAGGAGCCGGGGCAGCTGTGGAAGACCCTGGACGCCCCGCCCGCGCTCGCCTTCCACGTGCTGCGGAACGGACGGCTGACCAGCCACGCGAGAACCGTTCTCGGCGACGTCCGGACCCGGCCGGCGCCGTCGTGACCCACCGCGAGCCCGTCCCCGCCCCGCCCAACCTGGAGAACCCATGAAGCCACCCCACGAGCACCCGGCCGGAACCTCCCCCCTGCTGGTTCTGATATCGACCGGTCCGCAGAAGTACCGCGAGTACCTGCTCGCCTCCATCAGCACCCGCTACCGGATCCACCTCGTCAACACCACGGAACCCAGCTGGGAGAGCTCCTACCTGGTCGGAAGCACCGTCGTCCCCACCACCGACCTGGAGCACGTGTCCGCCGCGGCGGCGGCCGTCGCCGCGCGTGAACCCGTGCACGGCGTGCTGAGCTGGGACGAGGCCCGGGTGCACCAGGCGGCCGCCGTCGCGGCCGGGTTGGGCCTGCCGACCACCGACGCGGACGCGGTCTGGCGGTGCCGTGACAAGCACCAGACCCGGGCCGCCCTGGCCGCGGCCGACCTGCCGCAGCCAGGCTTCGCGCTCGTGGGCGGGGCCGCCGAGGCGCTCGCCGCGGCGGACCGGATCGGCTACCCGGTCGTGGTCAAGCCCCGTGCTGCGGCTGCCAGTTACGGCGTGTCCCTGGTTCGCTCCGCCGAGGCGATGACCGCGTGCTTCGACTTCGCCGACGAGGCGACCGTTCCGCACATGCCCGACTACGACCAGGCGGTGCTGGTCGAGGAGTACCTGGACGGCCCCGAGGTGAGCGTCGACTCGGTGATCGTCGACGGCAAGGTGCGGCCCCTGTTCGTCGGCCACAAGCGCACCGGCTTCCCGCCGTACTTCGAGGAGACCGGGCACACGGTCTCGCACGACGACCCGCTGCTCGCGGACCCGGAGTTCCTCGACGTGCTCCAGGACGTCCACACCGCGCTCGGCTTCACCACCGGCTGGACCCACACCGAGCTCAAGCTGTCGCCCTCCGGCGCCGCCAAGGTGATCGAGGTGAACGCCCGGCTCGGCGGGGACCTCATCCCCTACCTGGGCCGGCTCGCCTCCGGCATCGACCCCGGTCTGGTCGCGGCCGCGGTGGCCTGCGGCCGGGAGCCGGACCTCACCGCGGACCGGAACCTCGTGGGGGCCGTGCGCTTCCTCTACGTCGAGCACGACGACACGGTGATCGACCGGGTGGAGTTCGACGCGTCGGCGCTGCCCCCGCAGATCGACCGCACAGTCGTTCTCGCGGCCCCCGGTGACGTCGTCTCGCCGCCGCCGCGCGGCCTGCTGACCGGTCGGGTAGCCCTCGCCACGGCGGTGGCACCGACGGCCGCGGAGTGCGAGACGGCGCTGGACGCGGCGGCGGCGGCACTGCGGATCGTCGAGCGGGCCGCCGACGGTCGGGCCGGTGGCGGGGCGTCATGACGGACGTTGCCACCGCCGGGCCTTCCGACACCCGTCAGGCAGGTGTCCTGGCCACCTTCGCCGAGTCGCCGTTCGCCGTGAAGGCCGTGCTCTTCGGCGTCCTGGTCAACAAGCTCGGGTCCTTCATCCAGGTCTTCCTGGTGCTGTTCATGACCAGCAGGGGCTTCAGCGACGTCCAGGGCGGTGTGGCGCTCGGTGTCTACGGTGCCGGGTCGGTGCTGGGCGTGCTGCTCGGCGGCACCTTCACCGACCGCATCGGCGCCCGGCGGACCATCCTCCTGGGCATGGTGGGGACGGCCGTGCTGCTGGTCGCGGTGCTGCACGTCCGGATGTACCCGGCGCTCCTCGCGTCCGTCGGGCTGGCAGGCCTGATCAGCCAGGTGTACCGCCCGGCGGCTGCGGCGTTCATCGCCCAACTGATCCCCAAGAACCGCCAGGTGATGATCTCGGCGATGTACCGGCTGGCCCTCAACGTCGGTACCACCGCCGCGCCGCTGCTCGGCACCATGCTGGTCGCGGTCTCCTACGACCTGCTGTTCTACGGTGAGGCCGCCGCCGCACTGGGTTACGCGCTGATCGTCCTCCTGGCGCTGCCGCGCGAGGGCTCCGCCCCGGCGAAGCCGGAACGGGCCGCGGCCTCCGCGTCCGCCGCCCCCGCCGCGCCCGCCACCGAGCGTCCGGCGGGCGGCTACCTCGCCGTGCTCCGTGATCGGCGGTACGTCGCCTACCTGGTGGCGATGCTGCTCAACGCCGCCGTCTACATCCAGTACCTGAGCACGCTTCCGCTGGCCGTCCGGGACGCCGGCTTCAGCACCTTCTGGTACGGCGTCATGGTCGCGATCAACGGCGCCGTGGTCATCTGCTTCGAACTGCTCATGACGAAGGTCGTACAGAACTGGCGCGTGCGCACGGTCCTGACCGTCGGGTTCTGTCTGCTCGGCGCCGGTATGGCGCTGTACACCCTGCCGGGCGGGCTCGCCGTCTTCGTCGTCGGCACCCTGCTGTGGACGCTCGCCGAGATCATCGAAGGCCCGACGATGTTCGCCTACCCGGCCATCGCGGCCCCGTCCGCGGCCAGCGGGCGCTACCTGGGTGCCGCCCACGCGATGTTCGGCATCGGCTCGGCCGTCGGACCGGCCGCGGGCGTCGCCCTGTGGAGCGGTCTCGGCCGGACCGCCTGGCTGATCATCGGAGCGGTCTCCGTCCTGGCCCTGATCCCCGCCTGGTTCGCGGTGGGGCGCGTCGGCACCACGTCCTCACTCGCGGACTCCTCCGGCTGACGACGCGGCCCGGCCCCGAACCCGAGCCACAACCCCTCCGGCGCCCGTGCGGCGAACCCGCACCGCCGCCGTTTCCGAAGACCCCCCACGAGGAGAACCGTGTCAGTCGCAGACGTGACCACCGTCACCCGCACCGCAACGCCGAGGCGTTTCCTGATGTGCCCGCCGCGGCACTTCGACGTGACGTACTCGATCAACCCCTGGATGAACCCGGCCAAGCCGGTGGACACGTCCCTCGCGTTCGCGCAGTGGACCGAACTCAAGAACCTCTACGAGAGCCTCGGCCACACGGTCGAGGTGATCGAGCCCCTGCCGGGCCTGCCCGACATGGTCTTCGCGGCCAACGGCGCCACGGTCGTCAACGGCCGGGTGCTCGGCGCCCGGTTCCGTCACGTCGAGCGGACCGCCGAAGGCCCGGCCTACCTGGCCTGGTTCACCGAGCACGGGTACACCGACGTCCTGTGGCCCGAGCACATCAACGAGGGCGAGGGCGACTACCTCGTCGTCGGCCGGAAGGTCCTCGCCGGGACCGGCTTCCGCACCGACCCCCGCTCGCACGCCGAGGCCCAGGAGTACTTCGGCCTCCCGGTGATCGGCCTCACCCTGGTGAACCCGGAGTTCTACCACCTGGACACCGCACTGGCCGTACTCTCCGAGAACGAAATCATGTACTACCCGGACGCCTTCACCCCCGGTAGCCAGGAGGTGCTGCGCGAGCTGTTCCCCGACGCCATCCTGGCGACCGCCGAGGACGCCGCGGTCTTCGGCCTCAACGCCCTGTCGGACGGCCGCCACGTCCTCCTCCCCGACGCCGCCGTCCAGCTGAAGACGCGCCTGCGCGAGCGGGGGTTCGAGCCCATCGGCGTCGACCTCACCGAACTGCTCAAGGCCGGCGGCAGCGTCAAGTGCTGCACGCTCGAACTGCGCTGACCCGACCGATCCGCAGGCCGGTAGGCCGGGGCCCCACCGGGCCCCGGCCTTCTCGCGTGCACTGCACTCGACACCGGCTCGTCGTCTGTCGCACGCGGAGCGTCAGCTCCTTCACCTTGGCGGGTCCCGGGAAGGTGAGCCGTACAGTCTGCTGGTTCGCCCGGGTCGTCACCGAAGTCGGCGGTGACCCGAGCAGGCGGCTCCCGGCCCGTGGGCGGGGCCACTCCTCGGCCGCCGCCCGGCCCGCGTCGGCCGCGGGTCGGGAGGGACCACGGCGGGGCGCCGGCCCGGTCGGTCAGCGCCGCGTGCGGTAGTAGTCGCGCCAGACGAGGCGGTGGACCCGGGTCCAGCGGGGAACGGACCGGATGCCGGGGATGAACGGCACCAGGATCAGGGCGAGGCTGAGCACGGCCATGATGGCCCAGATCTCGGCATCGGCGTTCTTCGAGCTCTTGAACGGGTCGATCTGGTACCAGAAGGTGGAGAGCCACAGCCACGCCTGCCCGGGGTAGTTCCCGGTCTCGTTCATCATCCCCCACTGGGCGCCGGTCAGGTGTTGTTCGGTGGCCCGGTCCGACAGGTACGAGCCGTCGGCGAGGAAGAGCATCGGCTTGGTGTAGGCAGTCTGGTAGAAGCGGCCGGGTGACAGCAACTGCCCGTCGAGTGAGCCCGCCCGGGCGAGCGTCAGCAGGCGGGCGGTCAGTACCGGCACCGGGCCGTAGTCGCCAGGGGCCGCCTTGGCCGGATCGCCGTCGGGTGCCTTGTTCAGGGCGTCCGCGTAGGCCGAGCTCCAGGACTGCTGCTGGTCGGCGGACGCGGCGTTCCACTGGGCGAGCGCGGCCGTGACCTCCGGCTGCTCCGGGGCCTGTCGCAGGGGGCGCAGCACGAAGTCCTCGGCCGGGTCGACGGGGATGCGGACGCCGGCGGCCCGCTGCAGGCCGAGCGGACCGATCTTCTGGCCGGCCCCCGGGACGTGGTTGTAGGGCGGGCCGTACTGCGCGGAGGTGCTGGTGCCGGCGAGTTCGGCCACAGCCGTCGCGGTGAAGTCGTTCGGGGCAGCGGTGGACCAGGACGCCAGGGTGGTCGGTGGCACGTTCGGGGAGGAGAACAGGCCGGCCAGTCCCGCGCTGAGCAGGACGGTGACCGCCAACGCGATCGTGAACTCCTTGACAAGGTCGTAGCGGCGGGTGGGGAAGGCGTCCGACTCGGGCACCTGGGCGGACTTCACCGCCCGTCCCCGGGTGCGGTGGCGCCGATCGGCGGCACGATGCCGCGGACGCGGACCAGCAGGATGTGCCAGACGGACAGCAGCCCGATCGCGAGCGGGAGCAGGAGGACGTGCCACATCAGCATCTGGCCGAAGTCGAAGACGTTGAACCAGGCGCCGATGCCGGTCGCGTTGAGCGCGTCCTTGGCCTGCCCGGAGATCCACTGGGAGTCGAAGTTCTGCTGGACCAGGTAGCCGGTGAAAGCGGTGGCGAGCGAGACCAGGAAGGCCACGGCGCCGGTCATCCAGGTCAGGACCCGACGGCCGCGCCAGGCGGCCATGAAGAACTTGCCCCACAGGTGGATCACCATGACGGCCATGAACAGCTGCACGCTCCACAAGTGGACGCTGTTGACGTACCTACCGACACCCGAGACGTGCCACCAGCCGGGGCCCATCAGCGCGAGCACACCGCCGGAGACCAGGACCACCACCAGCGCCGACACGGTGAGCACACCGAAGACGTAGATCCATGACGCCATGTAGACCGGCTGGGTCTCCGGGATGAGCTTCTCGGACGGCAGCCTCCGCAGGGCATACCGCCGCACCGCCCCGGTCCAGCTACTCGTCATCGCGCCGCCCCCGCGGGAAGGGCAGCAGCAGTGCGGCGACGAAGAGCGTCACCATCAGGCACATGACCACCAGGTTCGCCACGGAGATCTGGACCACTCCCCAGTGCAGGTAGTGACCCGGGTGGTTGAGGTCGACGGGCGCCGCGAAGGCGCCCGTCGTCGGCGCTGCTGTCATCGCCGTTCCCTTCCGACCGCTGAACAAGATCTGGCGCCAGCCTGACGCGGCTGGTGCGCGCCGGCACGCGCAGTGGGCCGAACGCGCGAGGATCGGCGCCGCGCGGGGGACGCGGTCGGCAGGCCCCGCCGACCGGGGCGGAGGCGGCCCGGCTCCCGGGGAGCCCGACCGCCTCCGAATGGCGCAAGCTGACCGGCGCCGCCCCTCAGCTGAGCATCCGAGGGTGTGCCGCGCACGGGTGTTGCCGCTCGCTGATGGTGTCCGGCCGGGGTGCGGGGCACGGGGACGCACCCGGGGCCCGTTCAGCCGGGTGTGCGGATCCGGTGAGTTCCCTCCTGGCCGAGCCGGATGGCCAGGCGTGGTCCGGAGGGGGTGACGGTGAGCGTCGCGGCGGCGGGTCTGCCGGCCGGGTCGGTCACCGTGGGCTCCGGCGTGCCGGCGGGGAGGAGCAGGTCGAGGGTCTGCGGACGGGTGCTGTGCACGGCTGCCTCGGTCAGGCGGCCCTGGTCCCAGCGGAGGTCGACGGTGAGCCCGCCGCGTGCGCGCAGCCCCCGGACCCGGCCGGTGGGCCAGGCCTCGGGCAGGGCGGGGAGCAGGCGCAGCACGCCGTTGTGGCTCTGCAGCAGCATCTCGGCGATGGCGGCGGTGGCGCCGAAGTTGCCGTCGATCTGGAAGAGGTCCGGTGGGTGCAGGCCGAGGAGGTTGGGGGCGGAGTAGTCGGTCAGCAGGCCACGCACGCCGCGGTGGGCGAGGTCGGCGTCGCCGAGGCGGGTGGCGAGTGCGGTCACCCAGGCCAGGCTCCAGCCGGTGGATCCGCCGCCGTGGTCGAGGCGGCGGGCCAGGGCGAGTCGCGCCGCTTCGGCGGCCTGCGGGTCGGTGAGCGGGTCGATGGCGCTGCCGGGGTAGAGGCCGTAGAGGTGGGACAGGTGGCGGTGGCCGGGGTCCTCCTCGGGGAGGTCCTCCCACCATTCGAGCAGGCGCCCGTCCTCGCCCGTCGGCGGGGGACGCAGCCGGTCGCGGGCCGCGTCCAACTCCTCGGCCAGGCCTGCGTCCACCCCGAGGAGACGGGCGGCGCGGGCGGTGGCGGCGAACAGCTCGGCGGTCAGCCAGTGGTCCATGGTGGCCGCGGCGGAGACGGCGGCGAGAGTGCCGTCGGGCAGCCGAAAGTGGTGCTCGGGGGAGGTGGACGGGCAGGTGACCAGTCGTCCGTCCCGGTCCTCGGTGAGGAAGTCCAGCAGGAAGCGCGCGGCGCCGCGCATCAACGGGTACGCGCGTTCGGCCAGGAACTCGCGGTCCCCGGTGAAGAGGTGGTGTTCCCACAGGTGCGCGCACAGCCAGGCGCCGGCCATCGGCCAGTTCGCCCAGGAGGGCGAGCCTGAGACGGGGTTGGCGCAGCGCCACAGGTCGACGTTGTGGTGGACGGTCCAGCCGCCGGCGCCGTAGTAGGCGGCGGCGGTCCGGGCGCCGGTCCGGGCCAGGTCGGCGATCAGGTCGAAGAGCGGTTCGTGGCACTGCGAGAGCCCGGTGGTCTCGGCGTGCCAGTAGTTCATCTGCAGGTTGATGTTGGTGGTCCAGTTCGAGTTCCACGGCGGTGCGGTCTCGGTGTTCCAGATCCCCTGCAGGGTGGCCGGCTGGGTTCCGGGGCGTGAGGAGGCGATCAGGAGGTAGCGGCCGTAGGCGAATTGGAGGGCGGCCAGGCCTGGGTCGGCGTGACCGGCCCGTACGGCGGCGAGCCGTTCGTCGGTGGGCAGCCCGCTCGGTGGGCCGTCGCCGAGCCGTAGCGCCGTGGTGCGGAAGAGCCGCCGATGGTCGGCGAGGTGATCGGCGAGCAGCTGCTCGTAGGGCTGGGTGCGGGCCAGGTCCAGGCGCTTCCCGAGGCGCTCGACCGGCCCGTCGTCGGGGCCGGTGGGAACCTCGGCCGGCCCGCGGTAGCCGGTCTCGACGGCTACCAGGAGCAGCACTTCGTCGGCGCCGGTCACCCGAACCGCGTCCTGGTCCCGTTCGACGAGGCCGCCGGTGGCGATCACCCGCAGGCCGGCCGCGAAGCCCATGCCTTCGCCGGACCGGTAGCGCACCGGGTCCTCCTCCCCGAACGCCACGTGGGCGGGGGCCCGGCCGGAGACGACCAGTCCGTCCGCGTCCGCGCCGTCGTGGCGGGGGTCGGGATGCGGTGTGCTGAACCGGGCGGTGAGGTGGATCCGCCCGGGTACGGAGGACGTGATCCTGGTGGCGAGGACGTCGGCCGGCGCGGAGACGAAGGACTCGCGCAGTGTCTCCGCGTCGCCGGTCCGGTACGAGACCCGGTGGACCGCCTCGTCGAGGTCCAGTGTGCGCAGGTAGTCGTCCACCGTCCCGTCGCCGAGCTCCAGATGGAGCGTGGCGAGCGGCTGGTAGGCCTGCGAGTACGGTCCCTGCATGCGGGTGGCGACCGCTTCCGCGCGGGCGTAGTCGCGATCGCTCAGGACCGCGGTGCGCAGCGTCGTGAGGTGGTCCGCCGCGCCGCTCCGGTCGCGCGGGCCGGGGCCGCCGGACCACAGGGTGTCGGCGTTGAGGTGGATGGTTTCCGCCGCACCGGACCGGTCGGTGCCGCCGTGGAACAGCGCGCCGAGGCGCCCGTTGCCCAGTGGCAGGGCCTCCAGGAAGGAGGTGGCCGGCCCGCGGTAGCGGAGGCGGTCGTAGCCGGAGACTGAGTCCGTCGACACGTGGATCGCCCTTTCGGGGAGTGGGAGGAGCGTGCCCGGCTGTCACGGCCCATCGGCCGGCGCGCAGCCGACCGGCGCAGTGCTGTCCCGGACGACCAGCTCGGGGCGCAGCAGGTGCATCGAGTTGGTCGGGACCCCCGACTTGGTGAGGGCGCGCAGCAGCAGCTCGACCGCCTCGCGGGCCATCTCCCGCTTGGGGATGGCGACGCTGGTGAGGGCCGGCCGGGCCACGCCCACCTCGGGGTTGTCGTCGTGTCCGACGATCGACAGGTCGTACGGGACGGAGCGGCCGGCGGCCCGGGCGGCCTCCAGGGCGCCCAGGGCGAGGACGTCGTGCGTGGCGAAGAGCGCGGTGGTCCTCGGATCGGCCGTCAGCGCCGCCGTCGCCGCCGCGAAGCCGCCCGCGGGGGTGGGCTCGGATGCCAGGTGGACGGCGCCGTCGGGGACGGTGAGGCCGTCGGCGGTGAAGGCGCGCCGGAAGCCCGCCACCCGGGGGGCGTGGTCGGGGCTGGCGAGTACGGCGACGCGTTCGTGCCCGAGCTCGCGCAGGTGGCGCCCGGCCAGGAAGCCCGCCCGCTCGTAGTCGATGGTCACGACCGGGAAGCGGTCGGGGGCGTCGGTCTCCCAGGCGCACAGGGCCACCGGGAAGGCGGCCTCCGCCAGCAGTGGCAGATGGTCGATCAGGTCCCGGTCCCCGGCGATCAGCAGCGCGTCCACCAAACGGCTGGTCAGCCCGGCCAGGTGCCGCTTGGCGCGCTCGCCGTCGAGCCGGGTGGTGCAGAGCAGCAGGTGGTAGCCGTTCGCGTCGAGGACGTCCTCGACCTCCTCGACGATGTCGGCGTAGAAGGAGCCAGTCACGGTGGGGACGAACAGGCCCACCGTCCTGGTGGCGCCGGTGGCGAGGGAGCGCGCGACCAGGTTGGGGGTGTACCCCAGTTCCTCGATCGCGGCGCGCACCCGGGCGGCGGTCGGCAGGCTCACGGCCCCCCGCCCCCGGATGACGTTGGAGACGGTCTGCTTCGTGACCCCGGCGCGCTCGGCCACGTCCTGCATCGTCACCATGACTGGATCCTTCGAGTTTACCGGTCAAGTTGCTTCCGGTGAAACGTAGGACACCGGTGAGGGGGCGTCAAGCCCAAGTCAAATGCCATGTCCGTTTCGTGACTTGAGGAAACGTCGCGCGATCAGTGACCGCATGCCGCACGAGGAACCGGGATTTCGCAAGGGCTCTTGATTTACCGGTCAACCCGCCCGTATCGTCCCAGCCATCCAGCGCCTCCCCCCGCCCTTCGGGCCCCGGCTGACGACCCGTCCGCACGGAATCTCGCGCCTCCGAGAGGAACCACCCATGGGTAGAACGACCATGTCCGCACGTCGCGTCGTCGGCGCGGCCACCGCCGCCGCACTCGCACTCGGCGCGAGCGCCTGCGGGGGCTCCGGGGACGGCGCGAAGGCCTCGGGCGGCTTCACCTACTGGTCGATGTGGCGCGCCGACGAGCCGCAGGCCAAGGTCCTGAAGGCCGCGATCGACGACTTCACCGCCGCCACCGGCGCCAAGGTGAACATCACCTGGGCCGGCCGGGACATCGCCAAGAAGATCGGCCCGGCGATCGCGGCGAACCAGGCACCGGACCTGTGGGACGAGTCCGACGACAAGGTCTACGGCACCACCGCCGCGGCCGATCAGGCGCTGGACCTCTCGCCGGTGCTCCAGCTGCAGGTGCCGGGGGAGGACTTCCCGGTCTCCCAGGTCCTCCCGGCCAAGTACTTCGACATGCTGCCTAAGGACCCGTCCGGCTCCAACCACTACGTGATCCCGTACGAGATCGTCACCAACGCCATGTTCTACAACGCGGCCGACCCCGCGATCGCCGCCGCGATGCCGAGCCCGCCCACCGACTGGGCCGGTCTCCTCAAGGTCTGCGACGCCCTGAAGGCGGCCGGGAAGGCGTGCATCGCCTCCGAGGGCGAGGACCCCTGGAGCAACGCGCTGTACTTCGACTACCTGCTCAACGGGGCCGGCGTGAACGTCTCGCAGCTCGCCGCCGACAAGTCCGGCGCGACCTGGGACGCCCCGGCCGTCCTCACCGCGGCGCAGCAGGTGGAGCAACTGGTCAAGGGCGGCCACCTGATCGAGGGCTACGACGCCACCAAGTACCCGACCCAGGAGACCAACTGGGCGAGTGGCAAGGCCGCCTTCTACATGGACGGCAACTACGTCACCGCCGAGGTCGCCAAGCAGGTCCCGGCCGGCTGGAAGATGGCGTCGATGCTGCCGCCCACCGCGAAGACCCCGGACGCCAACCTGATCGGTTTCGCGAGTCCCAAGCGCGCCAAGAACGCCGCCGCCGCGCAGAAGTTCATCGCCTTCTTCCTGCAGAAGAAGCACCTGGCCGGGATCTCCACCACCGCGCTCAACCTCACGCCGCGGGCCGACATCCCCGCGCCGGCCGAACTGGCCGACGTCCAGAAGGCCCTCGACGCCCCGGCTGTCCGCCTCGGCTTCGACGGGGTGGCCGGCAGCTGGCTGCCCAAGGTCCTGAACGAGAACTACCTGGACCTGTGGCACGGCAAGACGACGGCCGCCCAGTTCGTCGCCAAGTGCAAGGCCGACCAGGTCTCCTACTGGCAGACCCAGGGCTGACGGTGGCGACGACGATCGACGATCCGCTCCGGACGGGCGCCCCCCGGGGCCGGTCCGCGCCCGCCTCCCGGGCCGGCGTCGGCCCGCTGGAGCGCCAACGCCGCCGGATGTTCTGGCCGTTCACCGCGCCCGCGCTGACCGTGTACGCCGTGCTGTTCATCGCACCCGTCGGCTACGCCCTGTGGACCAGCCTGTACAAGTGGGACGGCATGGGCGCGATGGACTGGCGCGGCCCGCAGAACTACATCCTGCTGTTCCGCGACCCGAGGTTCCGCACCTCCCTGGTCAACACGCTCGAACTGATGGTCATCGGAGGCACGATCACCTTCGTGCTCAGCTTCGCGCTGACCCTGGTGCTGCGCGAGATGCGGGCCAGGCTGTTCGCCCGGTCGGTGCTGTTCTTCCCCTCGCTCGTCAACGGCATGGTCTTCGGCATCGCCGCCGGGTTCCTGTTCTCGCCCACCGGCCCGGTGAACCAGGCGCTGAAGCTGTTCGGGGTGACCACGCCGCCCAAGTGGCTGTCGACGGACAACCTGCTCCCGATGGTCCTGGGCACCCTGGTCTGGACGGCGACCGGCTACTACACCTCGATCATCATGGCGGCCGTCGACCAGATCCCCGACTACCTCTACGAGGCGGCCGAACTGGACGGTGCCGGCCCCTTCCAGCGCTTCCGCCACATCACCCTGCCGTGCGCCTGGGACGTCATCGCGGTCTGCGCGGTGCTCTGGACGGTCAGCTCGGTGAAGATCTTCGAGCTGATCCTGCTCTACGGCGGCAGTACCAACGCCTATCCGCCGGTGAGCAGTTGGAACACCGCCGTGTACGTGTACACCGAGGCGTTCCCGCAGGGCACCGTCCCCCGGCTGGGCACGGCCACCGCCGCCGCGATGGCCAGCCTGGTCATGGTCACCCTGATCACCGTCGTGCTGCGCCGCCTGCTGCGCCGCGAGCCGGTCGAGTACTGACCCGCCGCGCCCCGGCCCCCACACCGCAACCGGAAAGGTCACCACCCGTGCGACGCAGAAACCCGGCCGCCGGACTCGCGAGCAGGATCGGCACGGGCGCCGTCTGGCTCGTCGTCGCCGCGGACCTGCTGCTGGTCCTGTGGATCCTCCTGACCTCGCTGCGCAGCGGCCCCGACATCCTGCACCACGCCTTCGGCCTGCCGACCGGCCCGCAGACCGACAACTACACCACCGCGCTCGACGAGGGCGGCTTCGCGCGGGCGGCCCTGAACAGCCTGCTCACCGCCGGCCTCTCCTCGGTGGCGGCCGTCGTCCTCGCGGCGCCCTGCGCGTACGCCCTCGCCCGGCGCCGCTCGCGGACCTCCTCGGCGTTGACGATGACCTTCGCCATGGGCCTCGGCGTGCCCGGCCAGGTCCTGGTGGTGCCGCTGTTCGTCGGCCTGTCCCGGGTGAGCCTGACGGACAGCGACCTCGGCCTCGGGCTGGTCTACGTCGGCCTGGCCATGCCCTTCACGGTCTTCCTGCTGACCGGCTTCTTCAGCGGCATCCCCGGTGTGCTGGAGGAGGCCGCCGTCCTGGATGGCGCCGGCCCGGTGCGCACCTTCGTCCAGGTGGTGCTCCCGGTCGCCCGGGGCGGGCTGGTCACCGCCTTCCTCCTGCAGTTCATCACCGCCTGGAACGAGACCCTGTTCGCCCTCGTCCTGACGAACAGCCAGGGAACGATCACCCTCCCGGTGGCGCTCTCCTCGTTCGTCGCGGCACAGCAGTTCAACGGACTGGACTTCGGCACGATGTTCGCCGGGGTCTGCATCATCCTCGCCCCGATGATCGCGCTCTTCTCCTGGATGGGCTCGCGGATCATCCAGGGCATGACGGTTGGGATCGGAAAGTGACGTCTTCCCGCGTGACCTCGACTCTTCGCACCGGCCCGCTCCGAATCGACGGCACCCCCGACCCGGTCGGGGGCACCCTGCCGATCCTGCACGGCCTCCCCCGGCAAGCCGGCGCGGGCGCCGGCGTCGACGACGAGATGCGCCGCAACCTGGCCTACGGGGTGCCCGGCACCCTGCTGCCGTACACCCGGCAGGGCGACTACGGCCGCGTCCGCACCGAACGCGAACTCCCTTGCGCGGTACTGGAGAACGAGACCCTCACCGCGACCTTCCTGCCCTCCCTCGGCGGGCGGCTGTGGTCCCTCGTCCACCGCCCCACCGGGCGGGAGCTGCTGCACCGAAACCGGATCCTGCAGCCCGCGAACCTCGCCCTGCGCGACGCCTGGGTGGCCGGCGGCGTGGAGTGGAACCTCGGCACCACTGGGCACTGGCCGCTGACCTGCGAGCCGCTGCACGCCGCCCGGCTGACCGCGCCGGACGGCACCCCGGTGCTGCGGATGTACGCCTTCGAGCGGCTGCGGCGGCTGGTCCTGCGGATGGACGCCTGGCTGCCCGCGGGCTCCCCGGTACTGTACGTCCACATCGCGGTGCACAATCCCGCGCCGACCGAGACCCCGGTCTACTGGTGGTCCAACATCGCCGTGCCCGAACACGAGGAGGTCCGTGTCCTCGGCCCGGCCGACCACGCCTTCCACTGCGACTACGTCAGCGACCTGCGCCGCGTCCCCTTCCCGCAGGTCGACGGCGCGGACCGCAGCTACCCCGGCCGGACACCGCGCGCCGCCGACTACTTCCTCGACCTCCCGGCCGGCGAACGCCCCTGGATCGCCGCCCTGGACGGAGCCGGCACCGGACTCGTCCAGACCTCCACCGCACGGCTGCGCGGACGCAAACTCTTCTGCTGGGGCACCGGCACCGGCGGCAAGCACTGGCAGGAGTGGCTCTCCGGCCCCGACGCCGCCTACCTGGAGATCCAGGCGGGCCTGGCCCGCACCCAGCTGGAGCACCTGCCGTTGCCCGCCGGCGCCACCTGGTCCTGGACCGAGGCGTACGGGCTGCTGCAAGCCGACCCCGAGGCCGTGCACGGGAGTTGGGACGACGCCCGGTCGGCCGCAGGGGCGGCGCTGGACCGGCTGGTCCCGCCGTCGGCGCTGGAGCAGGCCGACGCGCTCGCCGACGGGTTCGCCGAGCCCGAGGAGGTGCTGGCCGAGGGCGGCGGCTGGGCCGCGCTGGAGATCGAGGCCGGCGCCCTGCCCGCCTCCCGCGCCCTGCCGTTCGGCGACCCCGCCGCCGCCCAGGAACCGTGGCTGCAACTCCTGAAGACCGGCACCCTCCCGGTGTGCGACCCACCCGCCGAACCGGTCACCGGGGCACACTGGCGGCTGCTGCTGGAAGGGAACGCCGCCGACTGGCACGCCCTGTACCAGCTCGGCCTGCTGCGCCTGGCCGCCGGGCAGCGGGCGGCCGCCCGCGAGGCCTTCGAACGCTCCGTCGCCGCGCAGGCCTCGCCCTGGGCGCTGCGATCGCTCGCCTTCCTCGACCCGGACCCGCAGGAGGCCGCCGACCTGATGCGTTCTGCCCACCGACTCCGCCCGGAGCTCAGGGAGTTGACGATCGAGACGCTGGATTCGCTGCGGCGCGCCGAGCGTCCCGCTGAGGCGCTCGCGCTGATCGGGGAGCTGTCCCCGGCCGACCGGGCTCACGGGCGGATCAGGCTGGCCGAGGCGGAGGCGGCGTACGCCTGCGGCGACGACGACCGGGTCCGGCGACTGCTCGCCGAGGGCATCCAGGTCGACACCATGCGCGAGGGCGAGCTCTCCCTGGACACCCTCTGGCTCGCCGTCCACCCCGGCACCGCGGTGCCCCCGCAGTACGACTTCCGCATGGCGGACGGCTGACCGCCCGCCACCCCTCCAGGACCACTCTCCCGTTCCGCACCCCCACAGCAGGGGCGCAACGGTGCGCCCCGTCACGGAAGAGGAGTACCAGTGTCACCTCTACGCACCCGATGGGCCCGAGCCCTCACCGCCACCGTGCTGGCGGCGCTCGGCGCCGGCGCCCTGGCCGCCGCCCCTGCGGCCGCGGACAAGCCGGCCCCCGGCAAACCGGCCTCCGCCACGTACACGGTCTCGATCGGCGGGACCGGCTCGTACGCCTACCCCGACGACACCCCGGCCGGTGTCTACACCGACAAGGACGGCGCCTTCTACTTCCAGCAGTCGCACTCGCTGTACGGCGCGAAGGACTCCCGGCAGTGGAGCTTCTACACCGGCGCGGACTTCGAGAGCGCCACCAGGTCACCGATCAGCGACGCCGTCGACCCCGCCGACCCGAACGACCGCAACGACGACACCACCTCGCGGTGCAACAACAGCGTCACCGGCGTGCGGTCCACCGCCGCACCGCAGGGCTCCGGCTACTCCCAGCGCAACTTCTGCGACCTGGTCGGTGTCTGGGTCGACCCGGACACCGGCGACTGGTACGGGCTGGTGCACAACGAGTTCACCCCGCAGCCCTTCGGCGACGGCCTGCACTACGACGCCATCGACTACGCCGTCTCCACCGACCAGGGCCGGACCTGGACCATCAAGGACCACGTCATCAGCTCCCCGTACAGCACTGCCCGGGGTGACAACACCGCCTTCCCCAACCAGACCTACGACTACGGCGACGGCGACCCCCGCCTGTTCGTCGACACCGCCTCGGGCTACTTCTACGTCTACTACGGCTCCCGGATCGTCCCCAAGGCCGGCGTGGGCGGCGGCAACGGCGGCCTGGCCCACGTCGCGCGCGCCCCGATCTCGGCGAAGATGGCGCCCGGCTCGTGGCAGAAGTGGTACGACGGCACCTGGTCCCAGCCCGGGCAGGGCGGCCTGGAGAGCAACATGGTGCCGGTCACCCCGACGGCGCCGACCGGGTACACCCCGCCCGTGAACGACTACCACCCGAGCACCCCCGGCTCGGTGGACCAGCAGGTCAAGGCCGGCCAACTCCCGCCCAAGTCACCGCTGTTCATCATGAACATCGCCTACGACGCGTACCTGGGCCTGTACATCGGCGAACCCGAGGTGGTCTCCGGCACCGCCCCGCAGCAGTTCTACGCCACCAAGGACCTTGCCACCCAGCAGTGGAGCCTGATCGGCGACAGCGGCAGCGGCTACACCTCCGGCTCCTGGTACCGCTGGATCCTCGACCCGGCCAGCCGCACCGGCGGCACCGTCATCGGCAGGACCTTCCGGTCCTACTGCTCCATCGCCTGCGCCACCTCCGACGGCGAGTACGCCGACATCACCATCGGCTCCTCCGCGCCGGCCGCCCCGCCGGTCGACCTGACGAGGACCTACCGGATCCAGAGCGGAAACGGCCGGGTGCTCGTCCAGGCCGCGGGCGCCTCCGCGGTCACCTCCACGGCCAAGGCCGGCGGCTCCGCCCGGGCGTCCTGGAGGTTCCTGGCCGAAGGCGACGGCTCCTACCGGATCGCCAACGCTGCCACCGGTCAGCTGCTGGGCGTCGATTCCGCCTCGACGGCCGGCCGGGCCTGGGGCTCCGGACTGACCGCCGCCGGCGCCGCCGGCGGGAACGCCACCGTCGGGCAGCAGTGGTTCATCCTCCCCAGCAAGGCAGGGAAGGGCCGGTTCCAGCTGGTGAACCGCTACAGCGGCCTGGTGGTCGGCATGTCCGGCGCCTCGGGCCGGCTCGCCGAGACCGTGCCCGCCCGCTCCTGGAGCGATGCCACCGGCAGCACGGTCGGCGGCGGCCGCACGGCGGCCGAGCAGGCCCTCGCCTTCGCCCCGACCGGGACGGCCCCCGAGACCGTCCTGCTCACCGCTCCCGGTGACCAGTCCGGCACCGTGGGCAGGGCCGTCTCGGTGCAGCTCGGCGCCACCGACAGCGCCGGAAAGCCGCTCGCCTTCGCGGCGACCGGCCTGCCCGCCGGGCTCTCCGTCAGCCCCTCGGGCCTGATCACCGGCACCCCGGGCGGCGCTGGCCTGTCCACCGTCATCGTCACGGCCGCCTCCGGTAGCGCGAGCGCCTCGGCCACCTTCACCTGGACCGTCGAGCCGGACCTCAGCGGCAACCGCACGCTGACCACGGGCGGCAAGGCGCTCGACGACGCAGACGGCAGCACCACCGCCGGCAACCAGCTCGTCACCCGGGCCGCGTCCGGCGCGAGCAACCAGCTCTGGCAGTTCCGCCTCCAGCCCGACGGCTCGTACGAGCTGGTCAACGGCCTCTCGTCGATGTGCGCCGACGTCAGCGGCGGCTCCACCGCCGCCGGCGCCGAGGTGATCCAGTGGCCGTGCACCGGCGCCGCCAACCAGCACTGGAACGTCCGACTGACGGCCGACGGCTCCTACGCCGTCACCTCGGCCCACAGCGGTCTGCCGCTCACCACCGCCTCGACCACCGACGGCGCCCCGGTGACCCAGCAGCCGGACACCGGCTCGCCGCTGCAGCGGTGGTCGATCACCTGACCGGCCCGCCCGGGGGGCGGGTCTGACGCCGGGCTCCCGGGGCTGCCACCCCGGGAGCCCGGCACCCCATCCGTTCCGACCCGACGCACGAACGTGCACCGCACCCCAGGAGGACGTCATGGTCCATGTGGACGAAGGGCTCGCCGGCCCGCTTCCGCGTGATCGTTCACCTTCTGCGACGCCGATGGGCGGGAGCCCCTCGGGGGAGGCCGTCCCGCCCATCGGGTGATGAGGGCGTGGTGCGAGGGGCCGGGCGCGCCGCGCTACTTGACGGAGCCGGCGGTGAGGCCGGAGACGACGTGGCGTTCGATCACCGCGAAGAGCACGACCACCGGCACGATGGCCACCAGCGAGGCGGCGAACACGTAGTTCCACTGCACGCTGTAGGCGCCGATCATGTTGTTGATGCCGACGGTGAGCGGTTGCCGGTCGGGCGAGTTGGTCAGGGTCAGGCCCATGATGAACTCGTTCCAGGTCGAGATGAACGTGAAGATCACGGCGGTGACCACGCCCGGCAGGGCGAGCGGCAGGGTGACCCGGACGAGCGCGCCGATCCGGCTGTTTCCGTCGATCATGGCGGCCTCCTCCAACTCCATCGGGATGGAGCCGATGTAGGCGCTCAGGATCCAGATCGCGAAGGCCAGGTTGAAGGCCGCGTTCGCGAGCACCAGGACGATGGGGGTGTCCAGCAGGTCCATCGTGTAGAACTCGCGGTAGAGGCCGACCTGGAGGGCGGTGGGCTGGAACATCTGGGTGACCAGTACCAGCAGCAGGAACGCCTTGCGTCCACGGAACCGGACCCGGGCGGTGTAGTACGCGGCGGGCAGGGCGACCAGGAGCACCAGCAGGGTGGAGCCGCCGGCGACCGTCAGCGTGACCTGGAGGTTCTGGCCGAGCGTGGTGTCGGTCCATACCTTGGTGAACGAGGACCAGTCGAAGCCCGTTGGCAGGTAGGAGTTGTTGCGCAGCTGGTCGGCCGGACGGCCGGCGGTGATCAGCATCTCGACGTAGGGCAGGAGGAAGAGCGCGGCGAGTGCCCAGGCCAGCGTGGTGAACAGGACGGTGCGGGCGCGCGGACGGCGCGCCGTCGACAGCGACTGAACGGTGGTCATCAGCTTTCCTCCCCGTTCCAGCGGCTGACCTTGAGGAAGACGACCACCATGAGGATCACGATGGCGAAGTTGACCACCGACATGGCGGCGGACTCGGCGACGTCGTAGCCGCGCAGCATGTACATGAACACGGTCGTGGTGGCGGTGTCGGCGTTCGGGCCGCCCTGGGTCATGCCCCAGATGACCGGGAACGAGTTGAAGACGTTGATCAGGTTGATCACCAGGCCGACCAGGAAGGCCGGGCGCAGCAGCGGCAGGGTGACCTTGCGGTAGGTCTGCCAGGGGGTGGCGCCGTCGACCCGGGCGGCCTCGTAGACCTCGCCGGGGACGGTCTGAAGCCCGGCGAGCAGGGTGTAGGTGGTGAACGGCAGCGAGACGAAGACCGCGACGAGGACCAGCCAGGGCCTGGCGTGGGCGGCATCGCCGAGCCATGCCCGGGAGTGGTCGATCAGGCCGAGGTCGAGCAGCAGGCGGTTGAACACGCCGGCGACCTGGTCGAGCATCCAGCGGAAGCCGATCGCGGTCATCAGCACGGAGGCCGCCCAGGGGGCGATGAGCGCCCAGCGGGTGAGGCGGCGGCCGGGGAAGTTCTGGTTGAACAACTGGGCCAGCGCGAGCGAGATCAGCATGGTCAGGCCGACGACGGCGATCGTCCACACCGCGGTCCAGGTGAGGACGCCGGGCAGTCGGGGGTCACTGAAGAGTTTGTGGTACTTGACCAGTCCGGCCGGGCCGTGATCCGTGCCCGTGGTGTCGATCCTGCGGAGCGAGGTACTGACCATCTCGACGACCGGCCAAACGACCACGCCCAGGATGAGCACGACGGCAGGGGCCAGCCAGGGCAGTGCCCCGAGCCGGGAGAAGAGGGAACGGCGCCCGGCGGGCCGACCCGCCTTCGGTGCGGGCGGCCGGGAGGGGGCGCCCGGCCGGACGTCTGTGGTGCTGCGAGAGGACACGGCGGGGATTCCTTTCGCGGTCGCGCCGGTCACTCGCCGGCCTGCTGGGCAGCCTGCTGGAGCGCGTCGAGGGTCTTCTTCGGGTCGGTGGCCGCGCTGCCGATCTGGGTCTTGACCTGCGCGGAGACGGCGGGCCAGGTCGGGTCGCTGAGCGGGTAGAAGACCGCGGTGGGCAGGATCTGCAGGAACGGCGTCAGGGCCTTCTGGTCCGGGTCGGCCTGGAGTGCGGTGAGCGCGGACTGGGTAACCGGCAGCAGGCTGTACTCCTTGTCGAACTTCACCGTGTTGTCCTTGCTGTAGGCGAAGTCGAGGAAGGCCTTGATCTGCTCCTTGTGGCCGCCCTTCTTGAAGGCCATCACCCAGTCGGCGACGCCGAGGGTGGCCTTGGAGGCGCCGTCCTTGCCGGGCATCGACGTCCAGGTGACGTCCATGTTCTTGACGTCGTTCAGCTGGGTGGGGATGCCGTTGAGCATGCCGACCTTGCCGGAGGCGAAGTCCTTGGCCAGGTCTGTGCGGTTGACGGAGGCGGGGCTCTGTTCGGTCAGGCCGGCGTCCACCCAGCTCTTGAGCTGGGTGAAGGTGTCGATGTTGGCCTGCGAGTTGATGACGTACTTGCCCTTGTCGTCCTGGTAGCCGCCGTGGTTCTCCAGCATCCAGATGAACGACTCGCCCTGGGCCTCCTCCTTGCCCAGCGGTACACCGAGCGGGATCTCGACGCCGGCCTTCTTCAGCGCGGTGGCGTCGGCGGTGATGTCGGCCCACGTCTTGGGCGGGTTGGCCGGGTCGAGGCCGGCCTTCTTGAAGAGCTCGTTGTTGATCAGGAACATCCGGGCGCTGGAGATGAACGGGATGCCGTACTGGGTACCCTCCTGTTCGCCGGCGTGTGCCATCGCGGGGAGGAAGTCGCCTGTGGTGCCGGCGGAGAGGACGTCCTGGGCCGGGTAGAGCTGGCCGTTCTTGGCGAAGTCGGCGTAGCCGCCGGTCTGCAGGATGTCCGGCTGGTTGCCGTTCTGCACCATCGTCTTGACCTGGGTGTCGATGTCGTTCCAGTTGATGACCTGGAGGTCGACCTTGATCTTGGGGTTCTGCTGCTCAAAGGCGGAGATGACCCCCTGCCAGTACGCCTGGGTCGGGTTCTGTCCGTTGGAGCCGTAGTCGGCCGCGACGAACTTGATCGTCGTGACGCCGTCGGCGGAGGTCGAACCGGAATTCGACCCCTTGCTGCACCCCGACAGCGCGAGCGCTCCGGCCAGGGTGGCCGCCGACAGGGAGAGCAGACGCCGCTTCATCTCTGATACCGCCTTTGCAGCTGGGGCCGACCCAGCGGCGGCCCTGGTGGGGGATCGCGCAGTTGCGCGAAGATGCGCTGTTCGCTCGATATTTTGTCAATATCGATCATCGGCGCTACCAGAGTGTGCACCGTTGCCAACCTGGCAGGCCAGCCGTGTTACCGAAGCGTTGCAGTCGAGAGTCGAGGGAACCGCAGGGGCCGATGTCCTGACGTAGGACATCGGGCCGTCTGAAGTCGCTCGACATGTCGATCGCGTCGCGCAACGGGTCGAGGGCGGCATCGACTTCAGTCAGTCGGAGGGCAAGGTCCCCACTCCTGCGACCAGTCGACTCCTGTCGCGCCAGTGGCTGGCGGCGAGTCGGTGCTTCCCGCGATGAGCGTTGCTCATAGATGACGTATTGAGCTATGAATAGATCAGTTTCAAGCATTCTGCTTGCAGTCTGAGCGAGCGCTCGGGACGGATCGACGGATCGACGCCCGAGTACCGCCCCGAGCCCCTACCGAGGAGAGTCCTGAATGAGCCACGTCGAGCGGGAGATCGCCAGTCAGCCCCAGAGCTGGAGCAGGGCGCTGGAGCTGGAGCCCGCGGGTCTCCCGGAGCGGGGTGAACGGGTGGCCGTGATCGGCTGCGGAACGTCCCTGTACATCGCGCAGGCGTACGCGTCGCTGCGCGAGGCCGCCGGGCTCGGGGAGACCGACGCGTTCGCGGCCTCCGAGTTCCCGGCCGCCCGCGGCTATGACCGGCTGGTCGCCATCAGCCGCTCCGGCACGACGACGGAGGTGCTCGCCGCCCTCGCCCGCGCCCGGCACATCCCGAGCGTGGCGCTCACCGGTGACCTCGACACGCCGATCGTCACGGCCGCGAACACCGTCGTGGACCTGGAGTTCGCGGACGAGAAGTCGGTGGTGCAGACCCGCTTCGCCACCACGGCGCTGGCGCTGCTGCGCGGCCACCTCGGCTTGGCCCCGGCCGACCTGCCCGAGCAGGCCGCGCGGGCGCTGGCCGAGAACCTGCCCGAAGGCGCCGTAGCGGCAGGCCAGTTCACCTTCGTCGGCACCGGATGGACAGTCGGCCTCGCCAACGAGGCGGCGCTCAAGCTCCGCGAGGCCTCCGGCGCCTGGACCGAGTCCTACCCCGCGATGGAGTACCGGCACGGCCCGATCAGCATCGCCGCCCCCGACCGGGTGGTCTGGTTCTTCGGCGAGCCGCCGACCGGACTGCTGGAGCAGGTGCAGGGCATCGGCGCCGTCACCTCGGTGACCACCCTCGACCCACTGGCCGACCTGGTACGCGCCCAGCGCCTCGCTGTGGAACTCGCCAAGGCCGACGGCCTGGACCCCGACCAGCCGCGCAACCTGACCCGCTCGATCGTGCTGGCCCAGCCGTGACCAGAGTGATCGCCCTTGACGTGGGCGGCACCTATATCAAGGGCGGCGCGGCGGGCGAGGACGGCGTCCTGCGGGAGACGGACCGGTGGTTCACCGGAGCCGAGCGCGGCCCGGACGCGGTCCTGGAGACGGTGCTGTCGGCGGCCCGCGAGCTGGCCGACCGGCACCGCCCGGCGGCGGCGGGCATCGCGGTGCCGGGCATCGTTGACGAGGCGGCGGGCGCCGTCGTCCTCGCGGCCAACCTCGGCTGGCACCGACTGCCCGTTCGGGACTGGCTCGCCGAGGAGTTGGGCCTTCCGGTGGCGCTGGGCCACGACGTGCGGGCCGGCGGCCTGGCCGAAGCGCGCATCGGTGCGGGACGCGGCAGCCGGGACTTCCTCTTCGTCCCGGTCGGCACCGGCATCGCGGCGGCGCTCATGTCCGACGGGCAGGCGGTGACCGGCAGCCACGCACGGGCCGGGGAACTCGGACACCTGGTGGTCCGGCCCGGCGGGCCGGCCTGTCCCTGTGGAGGCCGGGGCTGCCTGGAGACCGTCGCCTCGGCGGCCGCCATCGCCCGCCGCTACACCGCCGCCACCGGGGAGGGCGGGGTCACCGCCAAGGACGTCGGCGAGCGCGCCGTCGCCGGGGACCAGACCGCTGTCATGGTCTGGAACGAAGCGATCGAGGCGCTCGCCGACGCCCTGACCGCCGCCATCACGTTGCTCGACCCCGAACGCATCGTGATCGGCGGCGGCCTCGCCCGCGCCGGCGACCCGTACTTCGCCCCTCTGCGCGCGGCGGTCGCCGAACGGCTCACCTTCCAGACACTGCCGCAGCTCCTGCCCGCCCAACTCGGTCATGAGGCCGGCTGCCAGGGGGCCGCCCTGTTGGCCCATGACCTACTGGCCCACGACCTGCCGCACCCGAAGGTCAGCCGGTGATCCTGACCCTCACGCTCAACGCCGCGCTCGACGTCACCTACCGGGTCGACCGGCTGCGCCCGCGAGGGAGCAACCGCGTCCGGTCGACGGCCGAGCGGGCCGGCGGCAAGGGCATCAACGTCGCCCGGGTGCTGCACGCCCTCGGCCGCGAGACCGTGGTCACCGGATTCGCCGGAGGGGCGGCGGGCGAGACGTTGCGGCGCGACCTCGCCGCCGCCCGCCTGCCCGAACGCCTGCTGCCGATCGCGGGGGAGACCCGCCGCACGGTGGCGGTGGTGGACGAGAGCGCCGGAGACACCACCATCCTGCTCGAACCGGGCCCGGCCGTTCCGACCGAGGACTGGGCCCGGCTGCTCGATCACGTCGACCGACTCCTGCCCCAGGCCTCGGCGGCGGTGTTCTCCGGCAGCCTGCCGCCGGGCGCGCCCGAGGACGCGTACGGCCGGCTGGTGCGGCTGGCGCACGCACACCGGGTCCCGGCGGTGGTCGACGCGGACGGTGCCGCTCTGCGGGCCGCGCTGGCCGCAGGCCCCGACCTGGTCAAGCCGAACGCCGATGAACTCGCCGCCGCCACGGGCCTGGCGGACCCCGTCGCCGCCGCGGGTGCGCTGGTCGACGCCGGCGCCGGGGCGGTGGTCGCCTCGCTCGGCCCCGACGGCCTCATCGCCGTTACACCGCAGGGGAGTTGGTGGGCCATGCCGCCGGAACAACTGGCGGGAAACCCCACCGGAGCGGGTGACGCCGCGGTGGCCGCCCTCACCCTCGGCCTGGTCGACGCCACCCCCTGGCCGGAGCGGCTGGCCGAGGCGGTGGCGCTGTCCGCCGCCGCCGTCGCAGCCCCGCTGGCCGGCGACTTCGACCCCGACGTCCACCGCCGCCTACGGGCACTGGTGGACGTTCAACCCCTCCACTCTCAGAGGAGTTCCTGATGCCCCTGGCCGGAACCGGCACCATCGTCACCCCCGCGGCGGACGCCGCGCGCGGGGTGGGTGCCTTCAACGTCATCCAGCTCGAACACGCCCAGGCCATCGTGGCGGGCGCCGAGGCCGCAGGTGCCCCGGTGGTCCTGCAGCTGAGCGAGAACGCCGTCCGCTACCACGGGGCGCTCACCCCGATAGCGTCCGCGGTGCTCGCCACCGCCCGCACCGCCTCGGTGCCGGTCGCGGTCCACCTCGACCACGCGACCTCCGCCGACCTGGTGACCGAGGCCGTCGAACTCGGCTTCTCCTCCGTCATGTTCGATGCCTCCGTGCTGCCCTGCGAGGAGAACGTCCGCGCCACCGCCGAGGTGGTCGCCCGCTGCCACGCGGCGGGCGTGTGGGTGGAGGCCGAACTCGGCGAGGTCGGCGGCAAGGACGGGGTCCACGCCCCCGGCGCCCGGACCGACCCCGCCGAGGCCGCAGCCTTCGTCGCCGCCACCGGTGTGGACGCCCTCGCGGTGGCCGTCGGGACCTCTCATGCCATGCTCACCCGCGACGCCGTCCTCGACTTCGACCTGATCGCCGGGCTACGTGCGGCCGTCCCGGTACCGCTGGTCCTGCACGGCTCCTCCGGCGTGGCCGACGAGCACCTGACCCGCGCGGTCGAGCACGGCATGACCAAGGTCAACATCGCCACCCACCTCAACCAGGTCTTCACCGGCGCCGTGCGGCGCACCCTCGACGACGACCCGTCGCTCGTCGACACCCGCCGCTACCTCGGCTCCGGACGCGCCGCCGTGGCGGCAGAGGTCACCCGCCTGCTGCGCGTCCTCAAGGCACCGACGGCCTGAGGGCGGTGACGAGACGAGGCCTGTCCCGAACGGGGCGGGCCTCGCGATCTGGGTCCTGCCCGTCTGATGACCCGTGGTCGCCGTCCGCCGTCGAGGCGGGCGGCGACCTGGCCGCTGGCGGAACTGCCCGCCGATGCGTGCGCACCGCCGTCCCGCCGTGCTCTCCGCCGACGATGCCGCCATCGCGCGCCGGTACTACTGCATGAATGCTCAGACAGGCCGCAAGACGGCGAACTTCTCGTCGCCGAGGACCCACCGGCCGTGGCGCATCACGGCCACCAGGTCGAGGGTGCCGGAGTCGACCACGACCAGGTCGGCGAGCTTGCCGATCTCCAGCGTGCCGATCGAGTCGGCGAGGCCGAGGAGGCGGGCCGGAGTGGTGGAGAGCGACTCGGCGGCTTGGTTGAGCGTCAAGTTGTCAACCTGAACCGACCTTTGGAAGGCGCGGTCAAGAGTCAGCGTCGACCCCGCGATGGAACTGCCGTCGGGGAGCATTGCGACGCCGTCCTTGACCTGGACCTGGAGGGGGCCGAGGGGGTAGAGGCCGTCGCCCATGCCGGCGGCGCCCATGGCGTCGGTGATCAGGGCGACGCGGGAGGCGCCGGCGGTGCCGTAGGCGAGGCCGAGGACGGAGGGGTGCAGGTGCACGCCGTCGTTGATCAGCTCGACGGTGACCCGTTCGTCCTCCAGTAGGGCCACGATCGGGCCGGGGGCGCGGTGGGCGATGGCGGGCATGGCGTTGAAGAGGTGGGTGGCGACGGTGGCGCCGGCGTCGATGGCTTCGAGGGTGGTGGGGTAGTCGGAGTCGGTGTGGCCGACGGCGGCGATGACGCCGAGGTCGGCGAGCATGCGTACGGAGTCGAGGCCGCCGGGGAGTTCGGGGGCGAGGGTGACCATCCTGGCGTGGCCGCGGGCGGCGTCGACGAGCTTGCGGACGAGGGCGGGGTCGGGGTCGCGCAGCAGGTCGGGGCGGTGGGCGCCGCAGCGGTTGTGGGAGATGAAGGGGCCCTCGAAGTGGACGCCGGCGAGGATGCCGTCCTCGACGAGTTCGGAGAGTACGGCGGCCTGGCGGGCGACGTCGTCGATCTCGCCGGTGACGGTGGAGGCCATCGTGGTGGTGGTGCCGTGTTCGAGGTGGGTGCGGGCGGCGAGGAGGGCCTCCTCGGCGATGCCGGAGGCGTAGGAGGCACCGCCGCCGCCGTGGACGTGCAGGTCGACGAAGCCGGGCACGACGGTGTGGCCGGTCAGGTCGAGGTCGCCCGGCTCGGTCCCACCGCTCGTGATGGCTGCGATGCGGGATCCCTCGACGGCGAGGCGGTCTCCCTCGACGACGCCGACGGGCAGGACCAGTCGGGCGCCGGCCAGGGCGATGTGCTCCGCCACGCTCACGTTCGTCTCCAGGTGCTGCTTGAAGTTGCTTGAATGTTCCAAATTATAGTCAGTTTTAAACGGAGCGGCTGGTGGGATGTCGGGCGCTCGGGCGGAACGCCGCTTGTTGGTCGATGACCCCGAGCTCGCGACACCGGCCGCCGCCTCGGCGCCGGGGCGGGCGGTCACGGCGGAGGGGGGACCGCCCGCCGGGCGTCCTGAAGCCGAGTTCGGCACCGATTGGCCCTGCACGCAAGATGCTCATTTCTGATTGAAATGCGCAACTCATTGACATTAGCGCGCACAGCCGGTGCAATCCGTGTGCAGGTCTGGCTCTTTCCCGCCCTGACTCCCGACCCGAGAGGGACCCCCATGCCTCCATCGAGCGGCACCGTCAGAAGTCGGCTGACCCGTGCGGTCAGCCGCGTCCTCCGCCATCGCCCCCTGTCCTCCGCGGTGGTGGTGGCCGTCCTGTCCACAGCCCTGGTCGGCGTGGCTCCCGGTGCGACGGCCGCATCGAGCACCGCCGGCCGGATCACCCGCTTCAGCCACACCGGCGCGACCGCGACCATCGCCACATCCTCCGGCGCGGCGGTGCGGGTGGAGTTCGTCCGCGCAGACGTCTTCCGGATCCAGATCGCGCCCGACGGCAGGTTCACCGACCCGGCGGGCGCCGACATCGCCCTGAACACCTCGTTCGGCACCCCCGCCGTCCGCACCGCCGACCGCGGTGCCTACTACGAGATCGCCACCGGCTCGGTCACCCTGCGGGCCGCCAAGAAGTCGCTGGCCTTCGCCGCCTACCGGCCCGACGGCACGCTCCTGTGGCGGGAATCCTCGCCGACCTCCTGGACCGGAACCCAGACCACCCAGCACCTCGCCCGGGGCGCGACCGAGCAGTTCTACGGCACCGGCCTGCGGCTGGGCCCGTGGGCGCTGCGGGACATGACGGTGCCGATCTCGGTCGACAACACCTGGAAGCGGAGCACCAACGCCAGCCCGGCGCCGTTCTACATGTCCTCCAACGGCTACGGCGTGCTGCGCAACACCTGGGCACCCGGTTCGTACGCGTTCACCGACCCGGTCGCCACGACCGAGGACGAGAACCGCTTCGACGCCTACTACTTCGTCGCCGACTCGCTCAAGGGTGTGCTGGGCGCCTACACCGACGTGACCGGCAAGCCGTTCCTGGCCCCGATGTGGGGACTCGAGCTGGGCAACGCAGACTGCTTCAACGCCTCCAACCCCGCCTACAACGGCGACCACACCCGGGCGCGCCACCAGACCACGCCCGACGTTGTCGGTTACGCGCAGGACGCCCGGAACGCGGACATGCCCTCCGGCTGGATCCTGCCCAACGACGGCTACGGCTGCGGCTACACCGACCTCAAGCAGACCGTCGGCGACCTCCAGGGGCTCGGCTTCCACACCGGCCTGTGGACCTCGACCGGCCTGAACGACATCGCCACCGAGGTCGGCGTGGACGGTTCGCGCGGCGTCAAGACCGACGTGGCCTGGATCGGTGGCGGCTACAAGTACGCCTTCGACGGGGTCAACCAGGCCGTCGCCGGGATCGAGAAGAACTCGGACGCCCGCCGCTTCGTGTGGACCGTCGACGGCTGGGCCGGCACCCAGCGCAACGCCGTCGTCTGGACCGGCGACACCAACGGCGACTGGCCCACCATGGACTGGACCGTCCCCGCCGTCGTCGGCGCCGGGCTGTCCGGTCTCAACTACGCCTCCGGCGACGTCGACGGCATCTTCGGCGGCAGCCCGGAGACCTACACCCGCGACCTCCAGTGGAAGGCCTTCACCCCGGCGTTCATGACGATGTCCGGCTGGGGCGCCACCAACCCGCAGGCCGGCTATCAGGACAAGCAGCCCTGGCGGTTCTCCGAGCCCTACCTGTCCGCCAACCGCAAGGCCCTGCAGACCAAGATGCGGCTGATGCCGTACATGTACACCATGAGCCAGGTCGCCAGCACCACCGGTGTGCCCTCGACCCGCGCCCTGGTGCTCGAGTACCCGAACGACCCGGTGGCGCAGGGCAACGCGACCTCCGGCGAGTTCATGGCCGGCGACTCCTTCCTGGTCGCGCCGATGACCTCCAGCGGTACCACCCGGGACGGCATCTACCTGCCCGCCGGGACGTGGACCGACTACTGGACCGGCAAGGTCTACCAGGGCCCGACCACGCTCAACGGCTACGCCGCACCGCTCGACGAGACGCCGGTGTTCGTCAGGGGCGGAGGCATCGTCCCGATGTGGCCGCAGATGAACTACACCGGGGAGAAGCCGGTCTCCACGCTCACCTACGATCTGTACCCCGCCGGGACGTCGAAGTTCAGCCTGTACGAGGACGACGGCGTGACGCGCGCCTACCAGCGCGGTGCCTCGGCGAGGCAGCAGGTCACCGTGGACGCGCCGAACTCCGGCACCGGTACCGTCACCGTGAACGTCGGTGCGAGCGTGGGCTCCTACGCCGGCAAGCCGGACAGCCGCGGCTACGAGCTCAACGTCCACCTCGCCGGCGCGCCCACCACCGTGGCGCTCGGCTCCACGTCCCTGGCCCGGGTCTCCTCCAAGGCGGCGTACGACGCGGCGGAGACCGGCTGGTACTTCGACCCCGCCGACCGGGGCGGCGTCCTGTGGGTCAAGGCCGGCAACCGGTCCGGGGCATTCACCGTCACCCTGGCCGGCGCCACCCTCCCCACTCCCGCCACCGACGCCGGCGGCTCGCCCGTCCTGGACAAGTCGACCTGGAAGCTGATCTCCGCGGACAGTCAGGAGACCTCCGCCGGGAACAGTGCCGCCGCCAACGCCATCGACGGCGACATCGGCACCATCTGGCACACCGCCTGGTCCTCCGGCACCCCTGACCCGCTGCCGCACGAGATCCAGATCGACCTCGGCGCCCGCTACGCCGTCGACTCGTTCCGCTACCTGCCCCGCCAGGACGGCGGCGTCAACGGTCGCATCGGACGGTACGAGGTCTACGTATCCGACTCGCCCGCGTCCTGGGGCACCCCGGTGGCCACCGGCACCTGGGCGGACACCGCGTCACCGAAGACGGCGTCGTTCCCCGCCGTGTCCGGCCGGTACCTGAGGCTCCGCGCCCTGAGCGAAGCCGGCGACCGCGGCCCCTGGACCAGTGCCGCGGAACTCGGCGCGACCGGAGTACCGGTGCCGTAGGCTCCCCGCTCCGTGTGCGGGCGCCCGGATCTCCGGTGCGCCCGTGCACGGCTGCTGTCCGGCGGTCCCTTCGGACCCGCTCCCTCTTCCGCTTCGGCTCGCACCCTCGTCGCTCCGCCCGTGCACACAATTGATCAGTGCACGGCATGTCGAGTGGCTTCGCGCGTTCCGCCGCCACCTCGGCTGACGAGCGGCGATGCCGGAAACCGCAGAGTCCGGGCGGCCGGTTCAGGCCGGAGCTACACTCCGTTCATGCTCAAAGCTGATCGCGCTGCCCGGATCCTGTCCCATGTCGCCGCGGCCGGGAGCGTCGATGTGCACGCACTGGCCGAACTGCTCGGAGTCTCGGGCGCGACCGTACGCCGCGACCTCCAGGAACTGCACGACCAGGGACTGCTGCACCGCACCCGCGGCGGGGCGGTGACAGGGGCGGTCAACCTCGAACTCCCGCTACGGCACCGCAGCGGGAAGCAGCAGGAGGAGAAGCGCAGGATCGCCCGCCTCGCGGCCGGACTCGTCCCGGACGCCGCCGTGGTGGGCCTCACCGGCGGCACCACCACCACCGAACTCGCCCGCATCCTGGCAGAACGCGGTGGAATGACCGTGGTGACCAACGCCGTGAACATCGCGGCGGAGCTGATCGTGCGCCCCGAGGTCCGGCTGGTGGTGATCGGCGGCATCGCCCGCTCGGCCAGCTACGAACTGGTCGGGCCCGCGGCCGACCGGATGCTCTCCCAGTACCACGTCGACATCGCCTTCATCGGTGTCGATGGACTGACCGCCCAGGAGGGCTGCACCACCCACGACGAGATGGAGGCGCAGACCGACCGCGCTTTCCTGCGCAGCGGCACCCGGTCGATCGTCCTCGCCGACAGCACCAAGATCGGCCGGGTCACCTTCGCCTCGATCTGCCCGCTCTCGGACGTGCACGAGCTGGTGACCGACGACGGCCTTACGGACGCCCAGGAGAAGGCCGTCGCGGACTGCGGGGTGAAGGTGCACCGGGCCTGACGCGGTTCTCGCGACGCCGGTGTGGTGGGCCGGTGCCCGCCCGCCGCACCGGCGGCTCGACGCGGCGCGTTCTGCAGGGCGGTGACGGAGCCCGAGGTTCACCACCTTCGGGTCGGCGCCCAGTTCGGCGGCCTTGGCCTTGGCACCCGCGGCCTCGTCCACGAAGTACTGATGGTTGCCCTGCTTCTGCAGGTAGGTGATCGAGACCTTGCGGGCCACGGGCGCGACCGGGGCGTCCGCGCCGTTGGAGGACGTCTGCCCGGTGGAGTAGGCGGCCAGGCCGAAGGAGGTGACCAGGCTCAGCGCGGTGATCGAGGCCAGGCGGCCACCGGCGAGAAGCAACAGAATCGATCATAAAGCATTGCGATCGAACGCGATGGACGAGAGAAAGCGCCCGGCCACGAGGTGAGTCAAGCTCATTGTTCCCTCTGGGAGCTATTGAGACCATCTCGTTATGTCGCTGCGCTCCCGGCTTGGCGCGGGGTTTGGCCCGGAGTCGCTGGATCGAGTGCGACCTCCTGGATCGGCCCAGGTCATGGGTGTGTTCGAGCAAACTGCCGATTGGCAGGTTGTCGCCCTGGACAGCTTCGAGCAAAGCCGGAGCGGCGTCAATGGCACGCGGCAGGGTAGTGGCGGTGATCGGTGGTGGCCCTGCCTGGCGGCACGGATCAACTGTCCGGCTTGGTGGGCATGGCGCCCCGGAAGTGTTGCATTTCATTCGAAGTTGTTGATTGTTGTTGAAAGCTGGGTCTACTGTCCTCCCCGGCGGTCCGCATGCACCCGCCAGCGCCCGTCCCGGCGGTTCGTCCGTGACTCCGGTGCTGGGGACCCCCATCCCCCTGCCGGCCCGGCCCGAGGAGCAGGAGCAGTCGATGAGCACACCACCCCATCCGTTCCGCCGGGGCGTCACCGCCCTGGCGGCCTTCGCACTCGGCGTCGCCACCGTCGTCGCGGCCGCGCCCGCCGTGGAGGCCGCGCCCGCCCCCACGGCGCAGTCCGTGACGATCGACGGCTCCTCGCCGGGGCGGGCCTACGACGGGCTCGGCGCGATCAGCGGCGGCGGCGCCACCTCGCGCCTGCTGGTCGACTACCCCGAACCCCAGCGCAGCCAGGTGCTGGACTACCTGTTCAGGCCCGGTTACGGCGCCTCCCTGCAGACGCTGAAGGTGGAGATCGGCGGCGACGCCAACTCCTCCGACGGCCCCGAGCCGTCCCACATGCGCACCTCCACCAAGGTCGACTGCGACCGCGGGTACGAGTGGTGGCTGATGGAGCAGGCCAAGGCCCGCAACCCCAAGATCACGTTCTACGGTCTGGAATGGGCCGCGCCAGGCTGGCTGAACGGCGGCATCTGGTCCCAGGACAACATCGCCTACCTGGAGTCCTGGCTCGGGTGCGCCCACCAGCACGGGCTGAACGTCGGCTACCTCGGCGGCTGGAACGAGCGCGGCTACGACAAGGCCTGGTTCGAGAGGCTGCGTGCCGACCTGGACGGCCACGGCTACCAGGGCACCGTCCTGGTCGCTTCCGACAGCGACGACGAGCACTGGTCGATCGCTGCGGACATGGCGAGCGACCCCGCCTTCGCCGAGGCCGTCGGAGTGATCGGCCTGCACGGCACCTGCTGGCACTCGACGCCGGTCTACACGGCCTGTCCGGGAAGCAGCACCGCGACCGGGCTGGGCAAGCGGCTGTGGGCCTCCGAGGACGACAACGACAGCTACGGAGCCGACCCGGCCGCCCTGGCCCGCAACGTCAACCGCGAGTACCTCGACGCCCGGATCACCTCGGACATCAAGTGGGCGATGGTCAGCTCCTGGCCCTCGGAGCTGCCCTACGCGGGTGCCGGCCTGATGGCCGCCGACCAGCCCTGGTCCGGCAACTACGCGGTGGGCCGCGACATCTGGGTGATGGCGCACACCACCCAGTTCGCGAAGCCCGGCTGGCAGTACCTCGACGCCTCCAGCGGCTACCTCGCCGGTGCCGGCGCCAACGGAGACCCGCACGGCGGGAGTTACGTCACGCTCAAGTCCGGCCGGGACTACAGCACGGTCATCGAGTCCACCGACGCCACCGCCGCGCAGACCGTCAACGTCAAGGTCGCCGGCGGCCTGTCCACCGGCCCGGTGCACGTCTGGGCCACCGACATGAACTCCACCGATCCGTCGAGGTGGTTCGTCCACACCCAGGACCTGACGCCGAAGGGCGGTTCGTACTCACTCACCGTGCAGCCCGGTTACGTCTACACGGTGACCACCACCACCGGCCAGGGCAAGGGCACCGCCGTGGCGCCCCCGTCCACCGCGATGCCGCTGCCCTACCGGGCAGACCTCAGCGGGTACACCACGGGGGCCACCGCCCGCTACTTCCACGACTGGGCCGGCGCCTTCGAGACCGCGCCCTGCCCGTCCGGGGCGACCACCCCGATGTGCCTGCGCCAGGTGATCACCCGGGCGCCCATCCCGTGGCACGACGACATGAACTACACCCCGCTCACCCTCCTGGGTGACCCGTCCTGGGCCCACTACCAGGCGAGCACCGACGTCGTCCTCGAACAGGCCGACACCTCCGCCGAACTGCTCGGCCGCATCGACCACGTCGACCACGACCGCTCCGGCTACCACCTGAAGATCGACGACACCGGCGCCTGGAGCCTGTTCACCGAGGACCGCGCCGGAGCCGACACCGTGCTGGCGAGCGGCAGCTACCCCGGCGCCGGTGCCGGCACCTGGCACAACCTCACACTGGCCGTGCAGGGACAGAACATCACCGCGTCGATCGACCGCGTGCAGGTCGCCTCGGTCGCCGACGCCGGCCACGGCACCGGCCAGATCGGCCTGGGCGTCGGCGGCTTCCAGCACGCCGACTTCGCCAACACCACCGTGACGCCGCTGGCCGCACCGGCCACCCACACCGTGGCCAGCGCCAACAGCGGCAAGTGCCTGGACGTCACGGGCGCCTCGACGGCCGACGGCGCCCAGGTCGTCCAGTGGACCTGCGGCACCGGCAAGGCCAACCAGCAGTGGACCCTCGTCCCGGTCGCCGGAACCGGCACCGTCCAGCTGGTGTCGGCCAACAGCGGCAAGTGCCTGGACGTCACGGGCGCCTCCACCGCTGACGGCGCCCAGGTCGTCCAGTGGACCTGCGGGGCCGGCAAGGCCAACCAGCAGTGGACCCTCGTCCCGGCCACCGGGGCCCGCGTCCAGCTGGTGTCGGCCAACAGCGGCAAGTGCCTGGACGTCACGGGTGCCTCCACCGCTGACGGCGCCCAGGTCGTCCAGTGGACCTGCGGCACCGGCCGAGCCAACCAGGAGTGGACCGTCTCGTAACGGGACCGGCGAAGCCCCTGCCCCCACGTCGTGCCGGGCGCCTGCGGGCGCCCGGCACGGACCGCCACCCCTCCCCACACCCAGGAGACGCCCATGGGCCGTCAACACCTGTCATCGACCTGGCGCACCGCCCTGAGCGCGGCGCTCGTCCTCGCCGGCGCGCTGGGCGGCCTGATCGCGCCGTCAGGCGCCCAGGCCGCCACCCCCACCCCCACCGCCGTCACCATCGACGGCACCAAGCCGGGCCTCACCTTCGACGGGGTCGGCGCGATCTCCGGCGGCGGCGGCAACTCCCGCCTGCTGGTGGACTATCCGGAGCCCCAGCGCAGCCAACTGCTCGACTACTTGTTCAAGCCCGGGTACGGAGCCTCGCTGCAGGTGCTGAAGCTGGAGATCGGCGGCGACACCAACTCCACCGACGGCGCCGAACCCAGCATTGAGCACACCCGCGGCACCGTCGACTGCAACCAGGGCTACGAGTGGTGGCTGGCCGATCAGGCCAAGGCCCGCAACCCCGACATCAAGTTCTACGGCCTCTCCTGGGGCGCCCCCGGCTGGATCGGCAACACCGGCAGCGGCGGCCACTTCTGGTCCCAGGACAGCGTCAACTACCTGATGGACTGGATGGGCTGCGCCACCCGGCACCACCTGAACGTGTCATACCTCGGCGGGTGGAACGAGCGCGGCTTCGACAAGGCCTGGTACGAGAACCTGAAGAGCGCGCTCGTGGCACGCGGTTACGGCGCCACCAAGGTCGTCGCCGCCGACGACACCTGGGACGTGGCCGACGCCATGGCCACCGACCCGGCATTCAAGAACGCCGTCGACGTCGTCGGCGTCCACTACCCCTGCGGGTACATGAGCGACTTCAGCAGCTGCCCCAGCCCGGCGAACGCCCAGGCGCTCGGCAAGCCGCTGTGGGCGAGCGAGAACGGCTCCGAGGACGCCGACGGCGGCGCCCCGGCGGTGGCGCGCGGGATCAACCGCGGCTACCTCGACGGAAAGATGACCTCGTTCATCAACTGGCCGGTCATCGCCTCGCTCTACCCCGACCTGTTCTTCTCCACCGACGGGATGTCGATCGCCAACCAGCCCTGGTCCGGCACCTACAGCATCGGCAAGACGACCTGGGTCACCGCGCACACCACCCAGTTCACCAAGCCCGGTTGGCGCTACATCGACTCCGCGAGCGGCTACCTCGGCGGTGCCCGCACCAACGGCAGCTACGTCACGCTGAAGGGCGCGAACAACCGCGACTACAGCACCGTGATCGAGACCCTGGACGCCACCGCCGCCCAGACCGCGAGCTTCACCGTCAAGGGCGGCCTGTCCACCGGCAACGTCCACGTCTGGTCCACCGACCTCAACTCCACCAACCCCGCTGACTGGTTCGTCCACCAGCAGGACGTCACCCCGGCCCACGGCACGTACACCCTCACCCTGCAGCCCGGCCGGGTCTACACCGTGACCACCACCACCGGCCAGGGCAAGGGCACCGCCACCCCGCCGCCTGCCGCGCCGATGAAGCTGCCCTACGCCGACGGCTTCGAGACGCCCGCGACGACCACCTCGCCGAAGTACTTCGCGGACATGAACGGCGCCTTCCAGACCGTCGCCTGCGGCGGCGGCCGCACCGGCACCTGCCTGCGCCAGATGGCCCCGACCAGGCCGATCAACTGGACCGACGAGCCGTACAACGCCCCGTACACGATGATGGGCGACGGCAGCTGGTCCAACTACACCGTCACCGCCGACACGATGTTCGAGCAGTCGAGCACCGTCGAACTCCTCGGCCGGGTCAACCAGCAGGGCCGCAACAACAACGGCCTGAACGCCTACCACCTGCGGGTCAGCGACACCGGCGCCTGGTCCATCGACAAGAGCGACACCAGCTGGCACTTCACCACCCTCGCGAGCGGCACCACCACCGCCCTGGGCACCGGCCGCTGGCACACCGTCGCGCTCACCCTGGACAACGCGACCCTCACCGCGAGCATCGACGGCACCGCCGTGGGCAGCACGACCGACACCAGCTTCACCAACGGACGCGCCGGTCTCGGCGTGACGGGCTACCAGACCGACCAGTTCGACAACTTCGCCCTCACCCCCGGCACCCCCACCACCCACACCGGACCGATCGCCTCCGCTCTGCCCGGCACCTGCGCCCGACCCACCGCCGGGACCAGCGGCGCCGCCGTGCAGCTGTGGGCCTGCGACGGCAGCGCCCAGCAGGTGTGGACCCGCACCAATGGCACCCTCACCCACAACGGCAAGTGCCTGGACGTCACCGGCGGTGGCACCGCCAACGGCACCCCGGTCGAACTCTGGGACTGCAACGGCGGCGCCAACCAGCAGTGGGCGCCCCAGCCGGACGGCAGCCTGATGAGCGCCCAGTCCGGCCGCTGCCTCGACGACCCCGCCGGGGCCACCGCCGACGGCACCCCGCTGGAGATCTGGGACTGCAACGGCGGCGCCAACCAGCGCTGGACCCTGCCGTAGTTCCCTGACGGCCCGGACCCGTCCCCTTCCGGCCGTCATGACCGCATCCGTGCGGCGCGAACGGCCGGATTATTCACGTTGTGATCACTGGAGAGCCGGATGACCGGGAAACCGGCATGTCCGGTTCGGCGGGAGGCCGCGCGGAAAAGGACCTGCCACGGGCAGGCACCTCGCCGCGCGGCCGACCCAACCGCGTGTCTGATGCGCTCACGCCGCCTCGCCCGCGACCACGAGGGCCGCACCGACAGGCGCCGTCGACGTTCCTGTCCAGAGCCCGCACAGCACGTGGCAGAGCACGACGCAGAAGGCGGTCACCCAGAGGACTACCGCTGACGCGTGGAATATGTCGAGTTCCTGTCATGACGGATTCGGACAGTGCAGACGAGTGTCTCCGGAAGTGCTTCTTTGACTAAGGGGCAAGCGAACTCTGGGAGAGCGATCGTGGGGTCTTCGGGCGTGGTCGACCGTCCTCTGGTGCTTTGGCGTCGCGCCGATAACATGAGGGCTCCTCACATTCTTGTCAGGAGGCTGCCATGCCGGATCGCTACGACCTGCCGGCGGGGTTCCGCTGGGGCGCCGCCACCGCCGCCTACCAGATCGAAGGGGCGGTGGGGGAGGACGGCCGCGGCCCGTCCGTCTGGGACACCTTCTGCGCCCGCCCCGGCGCCGTCCGCGACGGCCTCACCGGTGCGGTGGCCTGCGACCACTACCACCGGTACCTCGAGGACATCGAGCTGATGAAGGGCCTCGGGCTGGACGGCTACCGCTTCTCCATCGCCTGGCCCCGGGTCCTGCCCACCGGCGCCGGCACCGTCAACCCGGCCGGGCTCGCCTTCTACGACCGCCTCGTCGACGCACTCCTCGACGCCGGCATCACCCCCCTCCCCACCCTCTTCCACTGGGACCTCCCACAGGCACTCGAGGACCTCGGCGGCTGGCTCAACCGCGAGACGGCGTACCGCTTCGCCGAGTACGCGGCCGTCGTCGCCGACCGCCTCGGCGACCGCGTCCCGGCGTGGATCACCCTCAACGAGCCCTTCGTCCACACCGTCTTCGGTTACGCCCTGGGCACCCACGCCCCCGGCCGCACCCTGATGTTCGAGGCGCTTCCCGCCGCCCATCACCAGCTCCTCGGTCACGGCCTGGCCGCCTCGGTCCTGCACGAGCGCGGCCTGGAGGTGATGCTCTCCAACAACCTCACCCCGGTCCAGCCGGCCTCCTCCTCGCCCGCCGACCTGGCCGCCGCCGCGGCCTACGACGATCTCCACAACCGCCTGTTCACCGACCCCGTCCTGCTCGGTCGCTACCCCGACCTCTCCGCCCTCGGCGTCCCCGACGACATCTACGGCGCCGTCCACCCAGGCGACAGCGACCTCATCCACACCCCCGGCCTCGACGGCTTCGGCCTCAACTTCTACAACCCCACCCGCGTCGCCGCCCCCACCGACCCGGGCCTCCCCTTCACCCTCGTCGACATCCCCGACGCCCCCCACACCGCCTTCGGCTGGCCCGTCGTCCCCGACGCCCTCCGCCAACTCCTCCTCCACCTACGCGAGTCGTACGGCAAGGCCCTCCCGCCGATCACCATCACCGAGAACGGCTGCTCCGTCGAGGAGTCCACCACCCCCGACCAGCCCCGCATCGACTTCATGTCCGCCCACCTCGACGCCGTCGCCGAGGCCGTTGCCGAAGGCGTCGACGTCCGTGGCTACTACACCTGGTCCCTGCTTGACAACTTCGAATGGGCCGAGGGGCTGTTCCGTCAGAGGTTCGGCCTCGTGCACGTCGACTTCGAGACGCAGCGGCGCACCCCGAAGGCTTCGTACGCCTGGTACCGCGACCTGATCGCCAACCACCGGGCGAGGTAGGCGGGTTAGCCCAGGTGGGTGGGTCGCCCTGGGAGCGGGAAGTCGGACGGGCCGACTTCCCGCTCCGCGCCGGTAGGTGTGCGGCCGCTCCGGGTGGCGACCGCCGGGGAGCAGGGGCCGTCAGAAGGCCCGCTCCCGAAGGCCCGTCCCGCAAGACCAGCGGGTGCGGCGGTCAGCTCAGGCTGCGGATCGCGGAGGCGTCGTAGGGGCGGAGGTCGGCGAAGCGGCCGTCGAGCACCTTGGCGGCCCACTCGGGGTCCTGGAGGAGGGCGCGGCCGACGGCGACGAGGTCGAACTCGTCGCGCTCCAGGCGGTCGAGGAGGTTGTCGATGCCCTGGACCGGGGAGTCCTGGCCGGCGAAGGCGGCCAGGAAGTCGCCGTCGAGGCCGACGGAGCCGACGGTGATGGTGGGGCGGCCGGTCAGCTTCTTGGTCCAGCCGGCCAGGTTGAGGTCGGAGCCGTCGAACTCGGGGGTCCAGTAGCGGCGGGTCGAGGCGTGGAAGGCGTCGACGCCGGCCTCGGCGAGCGGGGCGAGGATCGCCTCCAGCTCCTGGGGGGTCTCGGCGAGGCGGGCGTCGTAGTTCTCCGACTTCCACTGCGAGTAGCGGAAGATCACCGGGAATTCGGGGGAGACGGCCTCGCGCACCGCGGCGACGAGCTCGGCCGTGAACTTCGTCCGGGCGACCGGGTCGCCGCCGTAGGCGTCGGTGCGGCGGTTGGTGCCGGCCCACAGGAACTGGTCGAGCAGGTAGCCGTGGGCGCCGTGCAGCTCGACGCCGTCGAAGCCGATCCGCTCGGCGGCCGCGGCGGCTTCGGCGAACGCGTGGATGACGGCGTCCAGGTCGGCCCGGGTCATCGCCCGCCCGGTTCCCTCGGTGCCGTCCAGCCGGATGCCGGACGGGCCGACGGCGGGGGCACCGGCGAAGGGCGGGTCGCTCTGCTTGCGCACCATGCCGACGTGCCAGAGCTGCGGCACGATCGTGCCGCCCGCGGCGTGGACGTCCTCGGCGACCCGGGCCCACCCGGCCAGCTGCTCCTCGCCGTGGAAGCGCGGGACCTCGTCGCTCTGACCGGCGGACTCGTGGCCGACGTACGTTCCCTCGGTGACGATCAGACCGACGCCCGCCGCAGCTCGGCGCGCGTAGTACGAGCGCACGTTCTCGCCGGGCACGCCGCCCGGGGAGAACTTGCGCGTCATCGGCGCCATCACGATGCGGTTGGGCACGGTCAGCCCGTTGATCCTGACGGGGCGGGAGAGGATCTCGGTCGTGCGGGAGACGGAGGGCTCGGTGACGGTCATGGGGATTCCTCGCGGATGGCGGGCAGTGGACTGTGCCGGGACGAAAACGGTTGCCCGTGCCAACCACCTCGACGGCCCCCGCATTTCGCCCACCGCACGACTCCTGCCGTGATCTGCGCCACTCCGCGCCCCCGCGCCCCCTCGCATCCACGCCTCCACGCCTTCGCGCCTTCGCGCCACTCCAGGCCTCCGCGCCGACGGAAGAAGGCGCCCGTGCAGTCAGGCAGTCGGGCCGGGGCGGGCCGTGAGGAGTTCGGCGAGGGTGCGGACGCCGAAGCCGGTGGCGCCTGCGGGCCATTCGGCGTCGTCGGTGTCGGAGAGGGCGGTGCCCTGGATGTCGAGGTGGGCCCACGGGATGTGGGGCGGGACGAACTCGCGGAGGAAGTGGCCGGCCAGCAGGGCGGTGCCGTGCCGGGTGCCGAGGGTGTAGTTGACCAGGTCGGCGATCCGGGAGCGGAGTTGGGGCCGGTACGCGTCGGGGAGCGGTAGTGGCCAGAGCGGTTCGCCGGCCCGGGCGCCGGCCGCGCGCAGGCGCTCGATCAGCGTGTCGTCGGTGCCCATCAGTGCGGCGACCCGGCGGCCCAGGGCGATCGCGGCGGCGTCGGTGAGGGTGGCGATGTCGATGATCGCCTGTGGTCCGGTCTCGGCGGCCAGGACGAGTGCGTCAGCCATGATCAGGCGTCCTTCGGCGTCCGCGTGGCAGATCTCGACGGTGGTGCCGTCGCGCATGACCAGGACGTCACCGACCCGGATCGGATCGGCGTTGGGCATGTTCTCGGTAAGCGGCAGCCAGGCGTCCACCGCGACGGGGCAGTCCAGCGCGCCCAGGACGGACATCGCGCCGAGGACGGCGGCCGCTCCGGCCATGTCGGCCTTCATGCCGGCCAGGTGCGCGTTGGGCTTCAGGGACAGGCCGCCGGCGTCGAAGGTGACGCCCTTGCCGACCAGGGCGATCCGCTCGGTCCAGCGCTTCGGCCGGTAGCCCAGCTTGACCAGCCTGGGCGGCACCAGGGAGCCCCGGCTGACCCCGAGCAGTCCGCCCAGCCGCTCGTCGGCGATCCGCAGGCCGTCCCAGACCTCGCAGTCCAGCCCGGTCTCGGCGGCGATCCTGGCGGCGTGTTCGGCGAAGGCGGGCGGGGTGAGGGCCTCGCCGGGTTCGTTGACCAGGTCCCGTGCCAGGAGGACGGCTTCTGCCAGCCGGCGGCCCTCGAACAGGCCGCGGGCGGCGTCCGGCGTCTCCGGGGCGAGCACCTCGATGAGCTGGTCGGTCGGCGCGGCCGCGCCGCTCCGGTACCGGGTGAACCGGTACCCGCCGAGCAGGTAGCCCTCGACCAGCGGCCGGAGGTCCGGGCTCGGCGCGTGGACGGCCAGCCGCCGGTAGGCGGAGGTGGCTCGGGCGAGCCCGGCCGCAGCGGCCCGGATCGCGTCCCGGTCGGGCCGGGCCCGCGGCCCGACACCGAGCAGTACGGTCACGGGCGCGCCGGGCAGTTGCAGCACCTGGCCCACCTCGCCGCTGAACCCGGTGCCGGCCAGGTACGCGGCGGGCAGGTCGGCGGGCGGCTCGCCGGCCCGCACCGGGCGCACGACGGCCTCGGCCTCGGCCTCCGCCTCGGGGCCCGTGTCCGGGCGCAGCACCCAGGTGACGCTCACGGCCGCTCCCGTCGGGCTGCGAGCCGGGCCGCTCCCCAGGCCTCCAGGTCGGCCAGGTACGTGCGGGCCAGCTCGCCCATGCCGTTGGCCGCGCCGACCGCCGCCCAGCCGCGGGCCGCGGAGATGGCGTACGGGTCCAGCCGGAGGGCCTGGAGGAAGCAGTCCTCGGCGAGGACCGGCCGCCCGGCCCGCCGGAAGCACTCGCCCGCCGACGCGTAGCCGAACGCGGTGGAGACCGGGCCGAGCCGGGCGGTGCGCAGGTAGCTGTCGGCCGCCTCCCGGGGGAGGTCGCGCCGCAGCAGGCCCTCCGCCACCTCGATGTGGGTCTTGGGCTCGTACGGGTCCAGGGCCAGCGCCTCCGCGACCAGCCGGTCGCCCCGTTCGTCCTCGCCGAAGGCGTAGCACTCCTTGGAGCGGCTCTCCACGCAGGCCCGCAGGTTCTCCCGTTTGAGGAACTCCTGGTACGGCCCTTCGGCGGGCACCGCCCGGGCGAGCTCCTCGGCACGGTCCATGTCGCGGGCCAGCCAGCCGCGGTCCCCGGCCAGGAACGGAACGAAGCTGACGCTGCGGTAGAACCGGCTCTCCGCCATCATCTTCTCGAACGGGGAGCGGTCCGGTTCCGCCAGCAGCTCCTCCAGCGCCCGGGCGCCGATCTCACGCCAGCGCGTCGCCTCCTCCAGCGAACGCGTCTCGCGGGCGTGGAACACCACCGCCACCACGGCGATGACGAACCGGAGGTTGGTCGGGCAGGCCGGGTGTTCCGCGATGGCGAAGGAGGTCTCCGGGGCGGCCACCCGGGTGCCGACGGAGGCGACGTACCGCACCAGGTCGCGCCAGTGGTGCAGCCGGAGCTCGGCCGGAGTCCGCAGCCGGTCGACCGGCACGGCGGGGATCAACTCCAGGACGAGCTTGGCGAATCCGAGCCGGTACAGCACCATGGCGACCTGCTGCTGCCGCTCGGGTCCTTGACCGCCGAAGTCGTCCAGCCATTCGCACAGCCGGTTCCAGCGCGGCGTGCGCAGGTGTTCGGGCAGGTCGGCGGGGTGGTCGACCGCGAACTCGGTCAGCCCGGACTCGCGGATCAGGTTGCCCCGGAAGGCGGGCGGCATCAGGCGCTGCCAGTTGACCTCGGCCCGCTCGGCCCCGCGCTCGCCCCCGCGCTCGGCGAACTCGTAGGCCAGGCTGGGCAGCCGGGCGTAGAGGCCGGGCGATTCGGACTCGCCCAGGTTGAAGTACGAGGCGTACATCCGGTAGTGCCAGTTGTTGGCGTACGGCCGCTCCCGGTCCCGGGTGGCGGCCCGCTCGGTCAGTTCGGCCAGGGGTCGGTCGCCGTCCCGCCGGCAGGCGTCCAGCAGCGCGTCCCGGGTGGCGCCGGCGCGCGGGGCGGCGCGGAAGGCCCGTTCGTTGAGAACCCGGGCGAACTCGGTGTGCCCGAGTTCGCGGGCGCGGTCGGCGGCCCGCAGCAGGGCGAAGCCGGTGCCGAACGGGCCGAGCCGGGCGGCGTGCAGGTAGCCGGCCAGCGCCTGCTCGTGCTCGCCCGCGCGCTCGTGGGCCTGTGCCGCCTGCATCCGGATCTTCACGTCCCAGGGGTCGAGGGCCACGCCCTCCTCGACGGCGGCGCGTTCGGCCTCGGTGTCGCCCGTCCGCACGGCGATCTCCAGGTGCCGGTCGAGCAGCCGCCGGCGGGTCTCCAGCAGGACCAGCTCGTCGTCCCCGTCGGGGGCGGTCAGCTCGGCGACGCTCGCCCGGACGTCGGCCAGCAGAGCCCGGGCGCTGCCGAAGTCCCGCTGCCGCTCGGCGTACATCACCTCGCGCAGTGCCAGCCGAGCGGTCAGGACGGTGTGGGTGAAGCGGGTGAGCTCGCCCGCGATGTCCTTGAGCAACTCCCGGGCGCGCCCGAGGAAGAGCGGCGCGGCGGAATCGTCCCCCGCGTGGCGTGCGAGCAGGTAGCCCCAGCCGGCCACCGCCTGGACGTGGGCGACGGTGGGCGCGGGGTGGTGGGCCAGCACCCGGTAGGCGGCCGTGGTCCGCTCGGAGAGGCCCTCGGAGCCGAACAGGGCGGCCGCGCGGGCGGCCTGCACGGCGGCCGTCACCTGGTCCTGACAGGCCGCCGGGTCGAGGTCCTCCGGGACGACTTCGAGAACCGCGGCGGGGAGGCAGACCGCGACCAGCCAGTGCGCGAGGCCGGACCGGTCCAGCTGGTCCAGCTCGGCGTGCCGCCGGTACGCCCCGGTCATCCGCCGCCAGGCGGGGGAGGCCAGTTCGTCGGGAAGGTCGGTCGGGACCGTCGCCCGGTAGGCGGTCAGCCGGGACTCCTGCACCAGCAGCCGGCGGTAGCTCGCGGGCATCGTCATGCCGAACCGCAGCGCGCCCGGAGAGGGGTTCTCGAAACGCCGGGCGGCGAGGACCGCAGACCGTGCCTGAATGACCGTGGCCGGTGATTCGGCGCCGTCGAAGTACGGGCGGTGCACCTCGTAGGTGAGCCAACTCGGAGCGTTGACCCCGACGATTCCGTGACTGAATTCCCACCGGTTCACGCGGTAGTTCCTCTGCTTTTCGTGGGCCGGGCTCCGGGCGATCGGCAAGATGCCCCGCGATGGAATTCCGAGCGAGCCATGAATTCCATCGCGGGGTATTCGTGGAGTGCCGGAATCAGACGCCGGCGTCGTCGATCAGACAGGTCCAGCAGTCCGCCGCACCAGTGCTGATCTCGACCTCGTCCTCCAGGGACTCCCAGGTCTCGTAAGCCATTTCGCAACCCCTCTCTTTTCACGGGCCGGTCCGGATTATTCGGACCGGCGAAGCGGTTGAGCGATATTCTTCGCGGACCGGAACGGTGCCGTCAAGGCTTGTGCACGGCAAGCTCCGAGAGAATCTCCGACACTTCTTCATCGCTTGTCCAGAAATGGGGGGAGACGCGGACCCAGCCGTCCGGAACGGAGACGTGTATTCCGGCCGACGTCAATCGCCGGACGATATCCACGCCCTCCGTCCGGCGCCCGGTGAAACTCACGACGCCCGAGTGCCCGGTGCCGTCCGGCGGGAGTGCCGGCTCGTACCCGAGCCCGGCGATCCCGGTGCGCAGCCGGTCGGCCAGGGTCCGCACCCGCTCGGCGACCGCGGTGATGCCGGTCTCCTCCAGCTCGGCCAGTGCGGCGGCGAGCCCGGCCATGCCCACCAGGTCGTACATCCCGCCCTCGACCCGGGCGGCCGCGGCCCGCTCGGGCAGGTCGTAGCGCAGGTGCCCGGGCCCCTTGGACACCTCCGCGGCGCCCTGGTAGCCGAACCAGCCCGTGGGCGTGGAGCGCAGCAGCTCCAGCCGGTCGGCCCGGCAGTAGAACACCCCGGTGCCCGGTGGCCCGCACAGCCACTTGTGCGCGCCCGCGGCCAGGAAGTCCACCGGGGTCCCGGCCACCGACAGCGGCAGCGCGCCGAAGCTCTGCACGGCGTCCACGCAGACCAGCGCCCCGACCTCGGCGGCCAGTTCGCAGATCCGGTCGAGGTCGGAGCGGAAGCCGGTGGCGAAGTTGACGTGGCTGACCGCCACGAGGCGGGTGGCCGGGCCGACGGCCGCGGCCACGTCCTCGATCCGGTAGCCGCCGTCACGCATCGGCACCCAGACCGGCTCGACGCCGTAGCGGCGCAGTCGCAGCCAGGGCCGGACGTTCGCCGGGAAGTCCCGGTCGAACAGCACGACCTGGTCGCCCGGTCGCCAGTCCAGTCCGTCGGCCACCAGGTGGATGGCGGTCGAGGTGTTCGGGACGAAGGCGACCTCCTCGGGCGTGCAGCCGAGCAGCCGGGCGACGGACTGCCGGGCGGCGTTCCGGGCGCCGAACAGGCGGCCGACCTCGGCACTGCCGTACGGAAGCACCTCGTCCAGGGCGGTGCGCATGGCGGCGACGGCGGCGGGCCGCAGCCGGCCCAGCCCGGCGTAGTCGAGGTAGACGTCGCCGGTGGGACCGCCCTGTCGGCGTCTCCCGCTCATGAGGCGGGCCCGACCGTGCCGGCGGCGGGCCCGACCGTGCCGACGGCGCGGGCGGCCGTACGGGCGGTGCGGGCCGCGCCGACCGCCATCCAGCCGGCCACCAGCAGCGGCACGCCGTGCAGCAGCAGCACCCACTGCGCCACCCAGTCCGGTTGCAGGACCAGGCTCGTGACCAGGAGGCCGGACATGAAGCCCGCGTTGACCGTGATCTGGGACAGCCCGAACGCCCTTCCCCGCCGCCCGTCGGGCAGTTGCTGGAGGGACTGCTTGTAGGTGATCTCGCTCAGCGCGTCGCCCAGCCCGGCCCCGGCGGCCGCCAGCAGCCGCGGCCACCAGCCGTCGAGCCAGAACACCCCGATGAAGCCCAGCGACATCACCATGGTGGCGACGCAGTACACCGGAGCCGGCGCGCGCTCGACGAGGCGCTTCGCCAGCGGTCGCAGCACGAAGCTCGCCAGCAGCAACCCGGCCGCCCAACTGCCCCACACCGCACCGGAGACCACGGCGGGCTCGGTCGGGCGCAGCTCGGTGCCCAGCAGGGGCAGTCCGACGTGCTGGGAGGCGCTGCCGAACGCGTCCAGCCCGCGCAGCACGACCAGGCCGGCCACGCCGGCCGCCACCAGCAGCGGCCAGGCGCCGGAGCGGTCCCGGGCCGCGGCGGCACGGCCGTCCGGCTCCCGCATCCGCAGGCGCAGTGCGAGCAGCACCACCGCGGAGAGCGTGTAGCTGGCCGCGTCCAGCCCGAACACCCAGCGGTACCCGGCCACCGGGACCAGGACGGCGGCGAGTCCCATGCCGACCATGAAGGCCACCCCCTTGAGGCCGGCCAACGCGCTGTTCACCGACGGGGTGCGCGGGCCGGCCAGCACGGGTGTGGCGGCGGACAGCGTGGCCTCGAACACCGAGCGCCCGGTGCCGATCACCACCACCGCCGGGTACAGCCACCAGTTCTGCACGCCCGTCGGCAGGACGGCCAGCAGAGCCAGCATGCCGGCCCGGGCGAGGTCGGCGCCGATCATCATCCGACGGCGGTCCCAGCGGTCCCCGTAGCGGTGCCCGAGTCGGCCGCCCACAATCGCACCGGAGTACAGCGCCACGCTGACCAGCCCGGTCTCCAGCGTCGACCGGCTGTGCTCCCAGACGAAGACGGACAGGCAGATGAAGTCGAGCGCGTAGCCGATGTCCGAGATCGTCTTGGCGGTCAGGAGGACCGCCAGCTGACGGCGACTCGCCGAGGCCGCCTGCCGTGCCACTTCGGTGCCGGCCATCACGGCGCCCATGAGGTCTCAACTCCCCGCTTGTGTGAGGGCTGTCATGATTCCCTCACCAAGCCTCCACGGGCAAGAGGTAGTTCATGAGAACGCTCGGACCGGGCCGTGAACCGTGCAGGTGTTGGCGGATCGGCGGATTGGCGGAGTCAGGCCGTTGGTGCGGCGGGGTCGGGGGTGCCGGCAGGGGTGCGGCCGGGGGTGCAGGTGCGGATGCCGTCGACGATGCGGGCGGCCCAGTCGGCCGGGCGTTCGTGGCCGAGGAGCCGGGAGAGCCGGTCCATCCGGGCGCGCCGTTCGGCGGGGCCGAGGTCGAGGGCGCGGGCGAGGACGGCGCTGAGGTCGTCGCGCGAGCGGGGGTCGGTGAGCAGGGCGGCCGGGCCGAGTTCGGTGGCCGCGCCGGTGTGGCGGGAGAGCACCAGGACGCCCGGGCCCGGGCCGGTGCGCGAGCGGGGGTCGGTGAGCAGGGCGGCCTGGGCGGCGGTGAACTCCTTGGCGGTGAGGTTCATCCCGTCCTGGAGGGACGTCACCCAGAGGACGTCGGCGGCCAGGTACTCGTCGATCACCTCGGCGGCGGACAGGCTGCGGGGCAGGTAGTCGACCGGCAGCCAAGTCCCCTTCTTCCAGGTGGCGTTGACGTCGGCGACACGCTGTTCGAGGCGGCGGCGGGTGGTGTCGTAGGCGGTGATGCCGGGCTCGGGCGGCGGGCAGACCAGCCGGAAGGTGAGCCGGCCTCGCAGCTCGGGCCGCTGGGAGAGCAGGTGGTCGATGGCGTCGACCTTCTGGATCGGGGCCTTGGCGTAGTCGAGGCGTTCGACCGACAGCACCAGGCGGCCGGAGGCCGGGTGGCGGTGAGCCGCGGGGAGGTGGGCCGCGCGGCGGCGGGCGAGCTCCTCGACGAACGGCCGGTCGATCCCCAGGGGGTGGACGGCGGTGTGCGGCGGGTCGGACCGTCCGGCCAGGGTCCGGCGGAAGCGCTCGGCGAAGTCCTCGGTGTGGAAGCCCGCCCAGTCGAGGCAACCCAGTGACCGGCGCAGCTCGTCGGCGACGAGGAGGGTGTCGAAGACCTCGGGGGCCGGGAAGGGGGTGTGGTGGAACAGCCCGGTTCTGAGGTCGGGGCGGAGGCGGCGCAGCAGGCCGGGGACGAGCCACAGGTTGTAGTCGTGGAGCCAGACGGTGGCGCCGGGCGCGGCCTGGCCGCTGATGTGCTCGGCGAAGCGCGCGTTGACCGTGCGGTAGTCGGCCCAGGCCCGTTCGTCGTGGACGGACCGGTCCGGCTCGGACATCAGCACCGGCCAGAGCGTCTCCTTGCAGGCGCGGTGAAAGTAGCCGTGCCAGGTGGCGGTGTCCAGCGGGACGGGGGACAGCGGCAGGGTGGTGGGCTGCGGGAGCGGGGCGAGCCGGTCGCGTCCGGTCAGGGCGGTGACCCAGACGCCCGGCAGGCCGTCGGCGAAGGCGCTGCTCAGGGTGGGCAGGATGCCGTTGGGGCTGCTGGGGGGCTGCCAGTCGTCGCCGTTCCAGTGCAGCGGGGGGCGGTGGTAGGCGACCACGAGCGAGTTCGGACCGACGGCGTGCCGCGAGCCGGGGCGGGAGGTGGAGCCGGGCGCGGGGTCGGGGTCGGGGTCGCGGTCGGCGGAGAGCCAGCGGAGCTTCCGGAGCGCCGCGTGGATGCCGCCCGCCCCGGCCCGGTCGGCGCGGTGGACGAGGGCGTCCTCGGCGAGGGCGGTGAGCAGGGCGCGTTCCGCCCCGGCGACCACCACCGCGTGGGTGCCCAGGCGGAACAGCGAGAGGTCGTTGAGGGAGTCCCCGGCGACCAGGATGTGCTCGCGCTGCCAGCCCAGCTTCGCGGCCAGGGCGCGGAGGGCGTTGCCCTTGGAGGCACTCGGCGGCAGGACGTCGAAGTAGCGGTCCGCGGAGTACACCCAGGTGCAACCGAGGGCCTCGACGGCCCCGGTGAGTTCGTCGGTGAGCCCGTCCGGGTCCACGTGGTAGGAGCAGCGGCCGTTCTGGACGACGCCCTGCTGGTAGGCGAGCGCGGGGAAGCGGCGCAGTGCGGCGCGGACCCGGTCGGGGCCAGGCCAGCCGGCCCGCAGCTGTTCCTGCACCGGGTCGACGGGGGTGAAGTCGGTGCCGTCGATGACGGTGGCGCCCACGTCGGCGATGATCCACCGTGGCCGGGGGACGAGCGGATCCCGGAGGACCTCACGGATCGAGGCCGGTCCCCGGCCGGTCGCGAAGACCGTCGTGACCTCGGGGTGACGGGCCAGGGCATCCCGTAATCGGATCCGGTCGTCCGGGGTGCCGCCGAGCAGTGTGCCGTCCAGATCGGTGACCAGAATCCTCGACATCCGAGGGACGCTAACACGATCACGTCCGGTGGTGAAGTGTTCATCCCACGTTGGTGGTTGCCCGCGACGGCCGGTGCTGGTCCTGGTCGAGCGGCCGGTCGAGGTGGCGGTCGAGTTGGTGGGCGAGCTCCGCGGCGTCCAGGGCCGCGCTGGAGCCGGGGGCGGTGGTCGCCGCGGCTCCGCAGAGGGTCGCCGCGGCGAGGCAGTCGGGCAGGCTCCAGCCGTTGAGCAGCCCGTGCACCAGGCCGGCGTTGAAGCAGTCGCCCGCCGCCGTCGGGTCGATTGCGGCGCCGGAGCGGACCGACGGGGCGTCGTGCCGCTCGCCCTCCCGGACCGCGACCGCGCCCTGCGCGCCACGCGTGATCACGAGGGTGGGCACCAGGGCGGTGAGCGCGGCGATCGCGCCGTCCAGGCCGCTCAGGCCGTCGGCACCGGTCAGGCGGAGGGCTTCCGCGTCGTTCGGGGTGAAGACGTCGACCAGGGCGAGGGCCTCGCGCACGGCCGGGTCGTCGAGCGTCGCCGGGGTGTCATGGCAGTCCATGACCACCAGCGTGCCGAGCTGTCGCGCCGCCCGGAGTCCCACCACCGTGTCCTCGTCCCAGCGGAGTTGGGGCAGCACCAGCACGCGCGGGCGCAGGCGGCCGAGCAGGGGCGCGAGCGGCTGGGCGTCGACCGGGTCCTGGAAGCTGACCATCGCCCGGTCGTCGGCGGAGGCGAGGGCGACGGTCAGGCTGCGTACCGGAAAGGGGTGGTGGCGGAAGGCACCCTCGGCCAGCCCTTCCTGCCTGGCGCAGGCCAGCACGTGGGCGCTGAACGGGTCGGTGCCGAAGTCCGCACTCCAGAGGACCCGCCGTCCCAGTCGGTGCAGCGCCATCGCCAGGCTGTACGCGCCGCCCGGCACCAGGCCGAAGCCGTCGGCGAAGACCTCCGTGCCCGGCTGCACCGGCCGGGCCAGACCGTGGAACACCAGATCCGCGAAGTAGGCCCCGGAGACGAGCACTTCGTACGATCGCACCGCTGGGTTGGCCTCCATCCGGTGAGCATACGGCCCTGGGGCGGGTCCGGCAGGTGGTTCTGCGCGCGGATGGTTCGGCGTGTGGTCGGTTCGGTGCGTGGATGGTTCGGGGCACGGACGGTTCGGCGCAAGGCTCCCGGCGGGGCTCCTTCTGGTGCGGTGCCGTCGACCACCACCGGGCTGGCCGACGGCACGGTGCTACCGGAGGAGCGTCAGCTGTGGTGCCAGGTCACCGAGAAGTCGGTGCCGTTGCCGACCTCCGACGTGGTGGTACGGGTGACGCCTCCCTCCGCCATGTCGATGCTCGACGCGTTCGAAGCGCCGAGGTTCTGCCCGTTGACGTCGGCACCGGTGAAGTCGACGGTGCCGAAGTCGGCCAGCGGGAGAACACCGAAGAGGCTCGACGGGGCTTCGGCGATCACCTCGGCGGAGGCCAGGGTCGCGTCCTGGAGGGTCTTGTTGACGGAGCGGGTCCACCCGGCGGTGGCGTTGGTCAGGGTGAGGGTGAAGGAACCGGCGCCGTCGGTGGTGACGCTCGCGGTGAAGTGGTCGCCGGGCTGCACGGAGTTCCTGAAGTTCACCGGGTAGGACGGGTACATCTCGTACCAGGAGGAGTACACCGGAGAGCCACTGGAGCAGTCGGCCTCGGTGCCGATCTGCTCGACGGTCTTGCTGCCGTCGCCGTCGAGACCGACCCAGAACGCGGACCAGGCGTCGGTGCTGGTGCAGGAGACGGCGGGCTGGACCCAGCTGGCCTTGACGCTGGTGAACTTGCCACCCGTGGCCGCGTACCCGGACCAGTTGGAGCTGGTGCCGTGCAGCACGCCGTTGCCGTGGTGGTGCGCGGTGATCGGGGCCAGGACGGGGGCGGCGACGGGCAGAGCGGCGGGGAGCGCCGGGGAGGCACTGCCGAGCAGTGCCAGCAGGGAAACGGCGGCGACGAGAGCGTGCCGGCGGACTTTGGGCATGACTAGTCCCTTGTGCGGGGGCGGAGTTGACCAAACGCCGACAAAGCTAGCGTCGGTGGCGCGGGTTGACGGGCCGAAATGGTGGCGTCGGATACCGGATTCCCCTGGTCGGCCCAGCGGGTGCGGATCCGACGGTGACTGCTCCGGCGATTTGTTCCGGGCGTCGGGGAGGGGTACTGTCTCCCAGTCGCTCGGCAGGGAGCACCGGACACGCAGGTTCTGCGCGGACGGTCCCGGAGTGGCCAATCCACGAGAAACACCGCTTGCCGATTCGGCGTGCCTGTTTATCGGGATTTCGGCCGGATTCGCTTTTCGGAGCGGGGGTCGGTTAGAGTTTGGACCGTCGGACGGGGCGTCAAGCCGCAGAAGACACCGGCGAGTTGGATGACGAAGCCCCGGAAACGGAGCAGGAAACATCTGATAAGCTGGAAACACGAAAGAACGAAGCGCCCGGAGGGCCCGCTGGAAGGCGGCCTGAAGGAAGCGTCCGTTCCTTGAGAACTCAACAGCGTGCCAAAAGTCAACGCCAGATATGTTGACATCCCCGGCCTCGGTCATTGCGATCGGGGTTGGAGATTCCTTTTGAAACAAACACTAGCGAGGACGCAGTGCGCGGGATCACCCTATTCCGGTGGTTGCCGTGCCGCTCAACGCGGGTGTGGACCCGATTACGGGTAAACATTCACGGAGAGTTTGATCCTGGCTCAGGACGAACGCTGGCGGCGTGCTTAACACATGCAAGTCGAACGGTGAAGCCCTTCGGGGTGGATCAGTGGCGAACGGGTGAGTAACACGTGGGCAATCTGCCCTGCACTCTGGGACAAGCCCTGGAAACGGGGTCTAATACCGGATATGACCTTCCTCCGCATGGGGGTTGGTGGAAAGCTCCGGCGGTGCAGGATGAGCCCGCGGCCTATCAGCTTGTTGGTGGGGTAATGGCCTACCAAGGCGACGACGGGTAGCCGGCCTGAGAGGGCGACCGGCCACACTGGGACTGAGACACGGCCCAGACTCCTACGGGAGGCAGCAGTGGGGAATATTGCACAATGGGCGAAAGCCTGATGCAGCGACGCCGCGTGAGGGATGACGGCCTTCGGGTTGTAAACCTCTTTCAGCAGGGAAGAAGCGCAAGTGACGGTACCTGCAGAAGAAGCACCGGCTAACTACGTGCCAGCAGCCGCGGTAATACGTAGGGTGCGAGCGTTGTCCGGAATTATTGGGCGTAAAGAGCTCGTAGGCGGCCTGTCGCGTCGGATGTGAAAGCCCGGGGCTTAACCCCGGGTCTGCATTCGATACGGGCAGGCTAGAGTGTGGTAGGGGAGATCGGAATTCCTGGTGTAGCGGTGAAATGCGCAGATATCAGGAGGAACACCGGTGGCGAAGGCGGATCTCTGGGCCATTACTGACGCTGAGGAGCGAAAGCGTGGGGAGCGAACAGGATTAGATACCCTGGTAGTCCACGCCGTAAACGTTGGGAACTAGGTGTTGGCGACATTCCACGTCGTCGGTGCCGCAGCTAACGCATTAAGTTCCCCGCCTGGGGAGTACGGCCGCAAGGCTAAAACTCAAAGGAATTGACGGGGGCCCGCACAAGCAGCGGAGCATGTGGCTTAATTCGACGCAACGCGAAGAACCTTACCAAGGCTTGACATATGCCGGAAACATCCAGAGATGGGTGCCCCCTTGTGGTCGGTATACAGGTGGTGCATGGTTGTCGTCAGCTCGTGTCGTGAGATGTTGGGTTAAGTCCCGCAACGAGCGCAACCCTTGTTCTGTGTTGCCAGCGAGTAATGTCGGGGACTCACAGGAGACTGCCGGGGTCAACTCGGAGGAAGGTGGGGACGACGTCAAATCATCATGCCCCTTATGTCTTGGGCTGCACACGTGCTACAATGGTCGGTACAAAGGGCTGCGATGCCGTGAGGCGGAGCGAATCCCAAAAAGCCGGCCTCAGTTCGGATTGGGGTCTGCAACTCGACCCCATGAAGTTGGAGTTGCTAGTAATCGCAGATCAGCATGCTGCGGTGAATACGTTCCCGGGCCTTGTACACACCGCCCGTCACGTCACGAAAGTCGGTAACACCCGAAGCCGGTGGCCTAACCCGTAAGGGATGGAGCCGTCGAAGGTGGGACCAGCGATTGGGACGAAGTCGTAACAAGGTAGCCGTACCGGAAGGTGCGGCTGGATCACCTCCTTTCTAAGGAGCACATGGCCGCTTGCAGGCGAATGTTCTGCACGGTTGCTCATGGGTGGAACGTTGACTATTCGGCACAGCGAGGGCTTGGTCTCCTAGTACTGCTTCGGCGTGGAAGAGAGAGTCTGGTTCTGGTTGTGTCGGGCACGTTGTTGGGTCCTGAGGGAACGGAAGTTGCCTCAAGGATGCCGGCCTCACTTGAGGTAGCCCGGGTTCGGGTTGCCGAGGGTGTGTGACTGGTCGTTGTTTGAGAACTGCACAGTGGACGCGAGCATCTGTGGCCAAGTTTTTAAGGGCGCACGGTGGATGCCTTGGCACCAGGAACCGATGAAGGACGTGGGAGGCCGCGATAGGCCCCGGGGAGCTGTCAACCGAGCTTTGATCCGGGGGTGTCCGAATGGGGAAACCCGGCAGTCGTCATGGGCTGTCACCCGCTGCTGAACACATAGGCAGTGTGGAGGGAACGCGGGGAAGTGAAACATCTCAGTACCCGCAGGAAGAGAAAACAACCGTGATTCCGGGAGTAGTGGCGAGCGAAACTGGATGAGGCTAAACCGTATTGGTGTGAGACCCGGCAGGGGTTGCCAATACGGGGTTGTGGGAATGAGCTTCAGTCGTCTGCCGGCGGCTGGGCGAGTCAGAAACCGTATGGGTAGTCGAAGGACATGCGAAAGGTCCGGCGTAGAGGGTAAGACCCCCGTAGACGAAATCTGTACGGCTTGCTTGCTCATCTCCCAAGTAGCACGGGGCCCGAGAAATCCCGTGTGAATCTGGCGGGACCACCCGCTAAGCCTAAATATTCCCTGGTGACCGATAGCGGATAGTACCGTGAGGGAATGGTGAAAAGTACCGCGGGAGCGGAGTGAAATAGTACCTGAAACCGTGTGCCTACAAGCCGTGGGAGCGTCGTTCGCCAGCTTGCTGGTGGGCCGTGACTGCGTGCCTTTTGAAGAATGAGCCTGCGAGTTTGCGGTGTGTAGCGAGGTTAACCCGTGTGGGGTAGCCGTAGCGAAAGCGAGTCCGAATAGGGCGTTTGAGTTGCATGCCCAAGACCCGAAGCGGAGTGATCTAGCCATGGGCAGGTTGAAGCGCGGGTAAGACCGTGTGGAGGACCGAACCCACCAGGGTTGAAAACCTGGGGGATGACCTGTGGTTAGGGGTGAAAGGCCAATCAAACTCCGTGATAGCTGGTTCTCCCCGAAATGCATTTAGGTGCAGCGTCACGTGTTTCTTGCCGGAGGTAGAGCACTGGATAGGCGATGGGCCTTACCGGGTTACTGACCTTAGCCAAACTCCGAATGCCGGTAAGTGAGAGCGTGGCAGTGAGACTGTGGGGGATAAGCTCCATGGTCGAGAGGGAAACAGCCCAGAACACCGACTAAGGTCCCTAAGCGTGTGCTAAGTGGGAAAGGATGTGGAGTCGCAGAGACAACCAGGAGGTTGGCTTAGAAGCAGCCACCCTTGAAAGAGTGCGTAATAGCTCACTGGTCAAGTGATTCCGCGCCGACAATGTAGCGGGGCTCAAGCACACCACCGAAGTCGTGTCATTGCAGCGAATAGGGCCAACGCCTGCTGTGATGGGTAGGGGAGCGTCGTGTGCCGGGTGAAGCGGCCGAGGAATCGAGTCGTGGACGGTATACGAGTGAGAATGCAGGCATGAGTAGCGATACAAGAGTGGGAAACTCTTGCGCCGATTGACCAAGGGTTCCTGGGTCAAGCTGATCTGCCCAGGGTAAGTCGGGACCTAAGGCGAGGCCGACAGGCGTAGTCGATGGACAACGGGTTGATATTCCCGTACCCGCTTTGAAGCGCCAACGCTGAACCTTCTGATGCTAAGCCCGTGAAGCCGTCCCGGAGCCTTCGGGCAAAGGGAAGTGGTGGAGCCGGTGGCCCAACGGGGTAGTAGGTGAGCGATGGGGTGACGCAGGAAGGTAGTCCAGCCCGGGCGGTGGTTGTCCCGGGGTAAGGGTGTAGGACGTGGGGTAGGCAAATCCGCCTCACATATAGTCTGAGACCTGATGCCGAGCCGATTGTGGTGAAGTGGATGATCCTATGCTGTCGAGAAAAGCCTCTAGCGAGTTTCATGGCGGCCCGTACCCCAAACCGACTCAGGTGGTCAGGTAGAGAATACCGAGGCGTTCGGGTGAACTATGGTTAAGGAACTCGGCAAAATGCCCCCGTAACTTCGGGAGAAGGGGGGCCATTCCTGGTGACGGGCCTTGCGCCTTGAGCTGGGGGTGGCCGCAGAGACCAGCGAGAAGCGACTGTTTACTAAAAACACAGGTCCGTGCGAAGCCGTAAGGCGATGTATACGGACTGACGCCTGCCCGGTGCTGGAACGTTAAGGGGACCGGTTAGCTCAGATTCGTCTGGGCGAAGCTGAGAACTTAAGCGCCAGTAAACGGCGGTGGTAACTATAACCATCCTAAGGTAGCGAAATTCCTTGTCGGGTAAGTTCCGACCTGCACGAATGGCGTAACGACTTCTCGACTGTCTCAACCATAGGCCCGGTGAAATTGCATTACGAGTAAAGATGCTCGTTTCGCGCAGCAGGACGGAAAGACCCCGGGACCTTTACTATAGCTTGATATTGGTGTTCGGTTCGGCTTGTGTAGGATAGGTGGGAGACTTTGAAGCAGCAACGCCAGTTGTTGTGGAGTCGCCGTTGAAATACCACTCTGGTCGTGCTGGATGTCTAACCTGGGTCCGTGATCCGGATCAGGGACAGTGTCTGGTGGGTAGTTTAACTGGGGCGGTTGCCTCCTAAAGGGTAACGGAGGCGCCCAAAGGTTCCCTCAGCCTGGTTGGCAATCAGGTGTTGAGTGTAAGTGCACAAGGGAGCTTGACTGTGAGACTGACGGGTCGAGCAGGTACGAAAGTAGGGACTAGTGATCCGGCGGTGGCTTGTGGAAGCGCCGTCGCTCAACGGATAAAAGGTACCCCGGGGATAACAGGCTGATCTTCCCCAAGAGTCCATATCGACGGGATGGTTTGGCACCTCGATGTCGGCTCGTCGCATCCTGGGGCTGGAGTAGGTCCCAAGGGTTGGGCTGTTCGCCCATTAAAGCGGTACGCGAGCTGGGTTTAGAACGTCGTGAGACAGTTCGGTCCCTATCCGCTGTGCGCGTAGGAGTGTTGAGAAGGGCTGTCCCTAGTACGAGAGGACCGGGACGGACGAACCTCTGGTGTGCCAGTTGTTCTGCCAAGGGCATGGCTGGTTGGCTACGTTCGGGAGGGATAACCGCTGAAAGCATCTAAGCGGGAAGCCTGCTTCGAGATGAGCACTCCCACCTCCTTGAGAGGGTAAGGCTCCCAGTAGACGACTGGGTTGATAGGCCGGATATGGAAGCCCTGTGAGGGGTGGAGTTGACCGGTACTAATAGGCCGAGGGCTTGTCCTCAGTTGCTCGCGTCCACTGTGTTGTTCTGAAACAACGACCCCGACCCCGTAAGGCGTGGGTTGGTGCGGTTGACAGTTTCATAGTGTTTCGGTGGTCATAGCGTGAGGGAAACGCCCGGTTACATTCCGAACCCGGAAGCTAAGCCTCACAGCGCCGATGGTACTGCAGGGGGGACCCTGTGGGAGAGTAGGACGCCGCCGAACAATCATTCAGAAAAGCCCCTGATCCTTTGGATCAGGGGCTTTTCGCATTTCAGCTCGGCGTCGGGCGTCACTCCGACAGGTCGACGTTCCAGGTGAAGTCCCCGGCCGGGGAGGCGACGATGGGGGACGGCTGGTCAGGGTGCTCGGGGTCGAACTCCGAGTGCAGGGTGTGGGTGACCTCCGGGCTGGTCCAGGCGGGCATGGTGCGGCTCCAGGGGCCGGCCGCGTGGGCGACCTTCCAGCGGAAGGAGACCTGGTAGGACCTCAGCCAGTACCCGGCGGTCATCCGGGCCGAGGTGGAGAAGCCGGGGTTGTCGTTGAACTCGATCATGTTCTGGGCGTTGTTGATGACCGCGTTGTTGTACGGCGGGCGGTAGGGGCCGTCCTGCATCCAGGGGCGGCTGGACGGCGTCGCGGGGAAGTCCGTCCCCGACCGCACGATCTGGACGTTGGAGTCCTTGACCTCCTGCCAGAAGTGGTAGTTGGTGGCGACCTGCTGCGGGGCGCCGGGCGGGTTCCGCAGCCGTGCCACCTGCTGGAAGCCGATGCTCTGGGCGTCGTCCAGTCGCTGGGTGGCCGGTCCCTCGTACTCCGAGGTGAACTCCAGGACGGGCCGGTTGAGGTCGAGGTTCGCGGCGCGGGCCTTGCCGCGGGTCGTTCGGCCGGAGGGTTCGGACAACTCGGCGGCCTCTGCCTTGCGCTTGGGCGGCATCCGCTGCACCGGTGCCTCCGCTGCCCCGGGCGTCCTGGAGGCGTAGCCGGGCCCGGCCTCCGCCCCCGCGTGGACGAGCGGCGCCGCCAGGGCGCGGACGGCGTTGGCCTCGGCCTCGCGTTCGTAGCGGTCGGACGGGTCGGACACCCGTAGGCCGTCGCCGCGGTCGGTGCCCGCGACCGGGCCGCTGCGCTGCTGGATGACGTGGGTGAGTTCGTGCGCCAGGGTGTGCCGGTCGCCGCCGCCTGCTCCGAGCACCACATGGTTGCCCGAGGTGTAGGCCCGGGCGCCGACCTCGGCTGCGGACGCGCGGGCCGTGCTGCCGGTGTGAAGCCGTACGTCGGAGAAGTCGGCGCCGAGGCGGCACTCCATCTCGTGGCGGGTGGTGGCGTCCAGGGGCTGTCCGACGGTCCGCAGCACCTGGTGCACCAGGGAGCGCTGGAGCGGCAGTTCCCCGTGCTCACCGGAACACCCGGCGCTGCTGGAGCCCCTCGCGCTGCTGGAACAACCGGAACCGCCGGAGCGACCGGAGCCGTCGGCCCCGTGCCGGGTCCGTTGGACCAGCCGGGTCACCGCGGCGTTGCCGATGGACCGTTGCAGGGCGAGCGCGGTGCCGGACCTCGGGCCCGGGCCGGGGCGCACCGCGCGGGGGGCGGCGGGGGCGGCGGCCGGGTCGGTTCGCCGGTCCGGCTGGTGGCTGCGCACGAAGTCGGGTTCCTTCCCCCTTGTGGCGATTCGGTGCGTATACGGCCCCGCAGGCATCTTTGGTGCGGGAACAGGGCAAAGCTACTGCTGTACTGAGGGGATGTCAGCGGCGTCTGCGGGGGCGGTCCGCTTGCCCCGGAGGGCCTGTCGGGCTTCCCCGGAAGGGCAGGTGGGCGCGGTGGGCGCGGTTCGCGGGGCTTGCCGGTAGGTGTGCGAACGGGCCATGGTTGCCGACGGGTAGTTGACATGGTCGCGAGGCGCGGGAGGAGATGCGAATGGGCGGCACTGTGGAGACGGAGGGGGAGGAGCGCCCCGTGCCCCGGTTCAGTTCCCCTGCTTGATGTCGCTCAGCGCCCCGCTGATGTTGAGGAGTTCGTGGCAGGCTTCCGCCTGCTTGCCCGAGGCCGGAGTGCCCGGCGACTCGCAGGTCACGGCCGCGGTCACAGCCTGGTCCTCGGGGACCTGGATGGGAGTCACCCAGTGGTAGTCCTGGTTGCGGAAGGTCTCCAAGGCGATGGTGGTGATCGTCTGCTTGCCGGCCGTGATGGTCAACAACCCTTGATCGCCCTGGAAGTTGGCGACCACGATGTCCGTGATGTCGAACACCTTGCCGTGCGGCACCTGGTAGTTGCCGGTGGACGAGGCGCCGCTGGCGGTCTGCACGTCGATGGTGGCGGAGCTCTGCCGTCCGGTTCCGGGCTCGGCCAGGCCCGGACCGACGGCGTGCCCGCCGGTGCTGGGCTGGCCGCCGCCGGGCTTGCCCTGGCCGCCGGGGTTGCCGGGGTTGCCGCCGGAGGCTGCCGAGGGTGCACCACCTGGTGCGGCGGCGCTCGCGGCCGGGGTGGCGCTCTGCTGGGCGACGGCCTGCTCGGCGGCCTGCTTGGCGGAACTGCGTACCGCCGGCCGGACCAGGGCGAACCAGGCCAGCAGCAGCGCGAGCAGCGCCGCCAGAAGGGCGAGCAGCCACTTCGGGAAGATCGGCAGTTGGATGAACTCGCCGTCCAGCAACGTCTGTTGAAGGGGCGTGGGGACTTCGGTGGAGGCGGCCCTGCCCGTGCTGCCGGAACCCTTGCCGTCCTTGGCGTCCTTGGCGTCCCTGCCGTCGCCGGCGCCCTTGGCGTCGGGGGCGCCGGTACCCGTGGCGGCCGAGGCCTCGCCGTCGGCGCCCTTGCCGGTGGCGGCCTGCTCCGGGCCCACCGTGACCTCGAACGGCCAGGAGGCCGGTTTGCCGAACCAGATCAGCTTGCGGGCCCGCGCCTGCAGCCGCAGCTCACCGGACTCGCCGGGTTCGAGGCGCAGCCGTTCCGGGGTCGCCCGGAACCGCAGCTCCTCGCCGGCCTGCCCGGGCGTGAGGACCACGGTGCCGGGGGTGTTGCCGAGATTGCGTACGGACGTCCGGTAGCGGCCGCGCAGCCAGCCACGGCGGCGGCGGGGCGCGAGGGCGGCCTGCAGTTCGTGGAACGGCGTCACGGTGACGGTGGTCTCCGGAACCGTCACCAGTTCGGGGCGCTCGGTCGGCAGGATCCGGATGCCGAGCGGGAACTCACCTGCCCGGGCGGCGGGCGAACGCGGTGGAGCGAGGCGCACCGTCACCGTCTCCGACGTCCCCGGGTAGAGCGAGACCCGGGCCGGCTCGACCGTCGTCCACGCGGCGCAGTCGCCGACCACCTCCAGCGTGTACGCCTCCACGATGTCGAGGTCGTTGCGCACCGTCAGCGTCGTGGTGGCCACGCCACCGGGCGCCACCGTCAGCGCGGGCAGGCCGAGTTCGGCGGATGTGGTCATGGCGTGACGGTAGGACCGGCGGACCGTCCGCGGAGAGGGCCGTACGGGCAAGCCGTGGGCACACCCCTTGCCCGTACGGACCGACCGACCCTGCCCGGCACCGCCGCAGGTCCACTGGAGAATGGAGAGTTCGATGACGTCGACCGAAGCACCCCGGGGCGAAGCAGCCACCACCCACCGGCCCCCGGTGGTGCCACGTTCCGGCAGCGCCCGCCCGGCCGCCCCCCGCATCCCGGTCCAGAAGCGTAGGCCTGCCCAGATACCCGTGGCGGTGTACGCCGAGGACGTCATCCTGCAGACCGGCGTGGTCCAGCAGCTGCGCCAACGGCCCGAGGTGGAGCTGCTGAGCGAGGACGAGGCTGGCCGGGCGGAGGTCTCCCTGCTCGTGGTCGACGCCCTGACCGAGGCGGTGGCCGAGAACCTGCGCAGGCTGCGGCTCGCCACCTCCGGCCGAATCGGCCTGGTGGTGGGGCAGTTCGAGGCCGGCGGGCTGCAGACGATCGTCGAGTGCGGGGTCGCCGCCGTGCTGCGCCGCTCGGAGGCGGACCAGGACCGGCTGGTGCACCTCGTCACCGCCCTGGCCAACGGCGAAGGCGTGATGCCGGGGGACCTGCTCGGTGAGCTGCTCGACCGGATCGGGATGCTCCAGCGCACCATGCTCGACGGGCGGGGCCTGACCCTGTCGACCCTGACCGCCCGGGAGACGGAGATGCTGCGGCTGGTCGCCGAGGGTTTCGACACGAGTGAGATCGCGGCCAAGACCTCGTACTCCGAGCGGACGGTCAAGAACGTGCTGCACGAGATCATCACGCGGCTGAGGCTGCGCAACCGGGCGCACGCCGTGGGGTACGCCATGCGGCGCGGGCTGATCTGAGACGGACGGACGACCGCCCGCCCCGCCTGCCGGTGCCGTGGCGGCCTGCCCTTTGGGGCACCGGTCGTTACCCCCGGCTCGGGCGCCCCGGCCCTGTTCCCGGGAGCCCGAGCCGGTGAGACTGCCGGGAGACCGCCCCTGCCACCCTGTGAGGTCGCGCGTGACCGCCGCCACCGGCACTCCCTGCTCCATCCGGCGGCCGGCCCGGGCCGCCGTCGCGGTGCTGCTCGCGCTGGCGGCCGCCGTGCTGACGCTCGGCTCCGCCCCCGGCGGACCGGGCAGCCCGGCCGCCGCAGCCGAGGACCCGTCCGGCGGCCGGATCGTCTACGCCGGCACGAACCACCGCGGCCTCGGCCGGGTGACCGGCCCGGAGGCCAGCACCCCGCTGTTCGGCCCCGGCCCGGTCCACTTCGACCAGGACCCCTCGGCCCGCGGCGACGAACTGGTCTTCACCAGCCTGCGGGACGGCTCGCTGCCCCAGGTGTACCTGCGCGACGCGACCGGTTCGCTGCGCCGCCTCACCACCGGCATGGACACCGCCCACCCGGCGCTCGCCCCGGACGGCAAGGGCGTCGTCTTCGAGTCCCTGGAGCCCAGGAAGGACGGCAGCTCCCAGCACGTCCTGTGGGCGGTCGAGCGGGACGGCAGCGGGCTGCGCCGACTCACCGACGGCACGGCCGACGAGACCCACCCGACCGTGTCGCCCGACGGCCGGTGGGTCGCCTACGCCTGCGCCGGCGAGCCGGGGCACATCCAGATCTACCTGCGGCCGTTCACCGGCGGCGCGCCCGTCAAGGTCACCAACGTGGCCAGCGGGGACGCCGTCGACCCGACCTGGAACCCGGTGAACGACGACGCGCACCGCAACCAGATCGTCTACACCTGGGACCAGGGCGACAAGGGCCGCACCCTGATGCTCACCTCGCCGACCGGCGGGGACAAGGCGTTCTTCCCCGGTACCGGATCCACCTGGAGGAGCGGCTCCGCCTCCTGGCTGGCCGACGGCAGCGGAGTCCTCTTCCTCAGCGCCGACCGGCTCGCCCCCAAGACGCAACCCCAGCCGGCCGACCCGGCGCAGCCACCGGTGGTGAACCTGTACCGGGCGCCGACCTGCGACTGCACCGACCCCCAACTCCTCTACAGCACCAACCGGTTGATCGCCACACCGACCTGGCTCGGACCGCAGAACGGGGGCGGCCCGGTGGTCGAGCAGACCAGCGCCGCCGCCGCCAACGTCGCCGACGTCCAGGACGTCCGACCCGACGGCGCCGACCCGCGCGACCTGGGCATCAGCGTGCTCACGGAGGACCCGGCCGCCGACACCAACACCAACCCCGACCCGGCCGCCGACCCGCTCTTCCACCCCCGCCCCGGCTACGACCCCTGGTACGAACGCCAGACCTACACCCCCGACGGGCGGCAGATCGTGGTCACCCGCTACGAGGACTCGTCCGCCGGCCGGATCCAACGGATCTGGCTGGCCGACGCCGACGGCTCCGACCCGCACCCGATGAACCTCGCCGGGCGCGGCCCGACCGACCGGGACACCGATCCCTCCCTCTCCCCGGACGGCAGGCTGATCGTGTTCAGCCGCAGCACCCCGGGCAGCGGACGGGGACCCGCCCGCCCGGGCCGGATCGTGATCGCCCAGGTCGCCACGGGCGCGATCGTCGGCACCGTCCAGCCGCCGGCCGACCAGGCCGGGGCCGCGGACGACGAACCCTTCTGGTCCCCCGACGGCAAGCTCATCGCCTTCTCCAGGACCGCCGTGATCAACGGCAACCCCGGCAACCGGCACATCTGGACCGTGCCCGCCGACGACCTCGGCCGGCAGAACGACCTCAGCCGCACCGCCTGCCCGGGCAGTTGCAACGTCATCGACGACAGCCCAGCCTTCTCGCCCGACGGCCGCCGGATCGCCTTCAACCGCAAGGCCGGTGACGGCGGGAACAACCGGCAGGACGGGGTCGTGGTCACCACCCCGACCGGCCAGGACTGCACGGTGGTCCTGCCCGCCGGGCTCGGCGATGGCGCCTGCGGCCGGCCGCTGCCCGACCGCTCCAGCGGTCCCTTCCAGCCCCGCGACGTCGCCTGGACGGCCGACGGCGGGCAACTGGTGCTCACCTCCCGGCGCGCCGCGCCGCCGAACTCCCCCGAGGGCCTCAAGGTCTACGACTTCGCGACGGCCAAGCTGACTCCGCTCGACTGGCGGCTTCCGGGGCGCCAGAAGGAGCCGGCCGTCCAGCGGTCCGTCCACCTGACGCTCAGCGCGCCGCCCCGCACCCCGGCCGTCCCCGTGGACGGCGGCACCGACGTGACGATCACCGTCACCAACCAGGGCCCCGCACCCTCGCCCGGCACCGTCCTGACGGCCTCGGTGCCGACCGGGGCCCGGCTCGGCAAGCTGACCAGCCCGGTCGGGCAGTGCGACGCGGCGGCGCTGCGCTGCGAGCTCGGCACGCTGGCACCGGGCGCGCAGGTCCGGGTCACCGGCCGCCTGATCGGCACCCGGGTCGGCGACCAGCCGTTCGGCTGGAGCGTCACCGGGGCGGTGGTCGATCCGAACCCGGAGAACGGGTCCGCCGAGACGATCCTGCCGGTGCTGGACCCGCCCTCGCCGACACCCACGCCCTCGCCGACACCCACGCCGTCCCCGACCGCCCCGCCGACTCCGAGCAGGGGCCCGAGCCCGACGCCCACCCCGAGCACCTCGCGCATTCCCGTGCCGCCGCCTCCGGCGCCCGCGCCCGCACCGCCGCCGCAGGCCGGCCCCGGCGTGGCGGTCGACGCCCAGCCCGATCCCGGCTACGTGGGCGGCCACGTGACCGTCAGCTACACCGTGCGCAACACCGGCCAGGCCCTGGCGACCGGGCTGCGCCTGACCCTCGGCCTGCCCGCCGGAGTGCCCACCGAGGCGCTGCCACCGGGCTGCCGGGACGGCAGCTGCCAACTCGCCGACCTGGCCCCCGGCCGCAGCCAGGTGGTCCGGGTGGTGCTCTCGCCCGTGGCCGCACTGGACACCACCGTCACCGCGGAACTGACCACCACCGGCACCGACGCCACCGCGGGCCCGCACCGGGCGAGCACCCCACTGCGCATCCTGCAGCCCCGTATCGTCGCCGTGCCGCCGATCGGCAAGCCCGGCTTCGTGACCTCCGTCCGCGGCACGGACTTCCCGCCCGGCGCGCCGGTTCGCTTCACCTGGCAGCCCGGGATCACGGCCGCCGCGGCCCCCACCTACCCGAAGGCGGACGGGACCTTCGCGGGCCAGCTGCTGATCCTCCCCAAGGACGAGACCGGCCCGCGGACCATCACGGCCGACGGCCCGGGCTTCTCCCCGGTGACCACCCCGTTCCTGGTGGTGGAGGGCAGCATCGGCCCGCCGGGGGAGGTGGAGCGGCGGTGAGTGGGGAGGCGGCCGCGCGGGCTGTGGCGGTCCGTGGCCCGTCGGCCCGCTGCACGTTGCAGCCGGGCACCGCCGCGGGTCCCGGCCGCCCGAGGCGCGGCGGGAGCTCTGCGGTCCAGCTGTTGACCGTTTCCACGGGCGCGACCGGGCCCCGGATACGACCCCGCCCTGGCGGGAGAGGGCAGCCCCGGCTCGCTGGGGGAGGAGGAACGGCAGTGAATCACCGGTCGGACGTACGGGCTGAGGCCCGATTGGCCGGGTCCGGGAGCGGGGTGGCCCTTGCCGTGTCGGCCCAAGAGCCGGCGGGCGGCATCCGGGCGTGGCCTCCGTCGGGCGGCGGGGCGACGGTGCGTCAGGTCCGGTTGCCGGAACGCGGCGCCGGGGTGGTGGTCGAAAGGCTCCCCCGGGGCTCGGCGGGCCGTGTCCGGGTGTGCGGTGTCGGCAGGGAGGTGGGGACCCGGTGATCCATGAGGTGGACGAGGCGTTGCGGTCGCTGCTGGGCGAGGCCGGGCTGCCGGAGCGTGGGGTCGAGGTGGTGTTCGACGCGCCGACCCGGGACCTCGCGGCTCGGCGCACCGCGCCGACGGTCAGTGTGTTCCTGTACGGGCTCCGCGAGGAGACCGGGCGCCGCCAGGCCGGCGCCGTCGCCGAGTACGACGAGGACGGCGTGGTGGTCGGGCACCGACCCGCGCCCCGCTGGTTCGAGCTGGGCTATCTGGTGACCGTCTGGACCAACCGCCCGCAGGACGAACACCGGCTGCTGGCCGAGGTGTTGCAGTGCCTGACCGCCGTGGACGCGCTGCCCGCCCGGCTGCTCACGGGGTCGCTCGCCCGGCTCGGGCTGACCGTCGGGCTGGACATCGCCGGTCGCGACACCGGCCTGCCGTCGGTGTCCGACGTCTGGTCCGCGCTGGGCGGGGAGTTGCGGCCCTCGATCGATCTCCGGGTGCTCGCCCCGCTGCCCGGCGGGCTCGCCCCCGCCGGGCCGCCGGTCACCGAGGGGCTGGTGGTGCGGGCCACGGACACCACCCGGGAGAGCGAGCCGGGCGGCCGCCGGCTGCGCTACCACGGCGCCGGGGACCCCGGGACGGACGGCTTCGCCGCGCCCAGGGAGCGCGTTCTGCCGCCCGGCCGCAGGACGCGGGGCAGGGCGCGATGAGCCTCGACCTCGCACAGGCGGTCAACGGCGCGCCGCCCGCCCGGGACCACCTGTGGGAGCGGTTGCACCGGGTCGAGCAGCGGGTCCGGGCGGCGGTGCGCGAACGCCGGGCCGACGATCCGGACCCGGACGACCCGTACCGCGGCCAGTACCTCGGCCCGGAGGCGGTGGAGCGGATCCTGGCGTCCTCCGCCGCGCCGGGCTTCGCCGTTGCAGCGGAGGGCAACACGGTGGACGGCACCGCGGACGCCCCGCCGCCCGGTTCCCGGCTCGCCCGGCTCGGCGCGGACTTCGGCCTGCTCCCCGTGGACCTCGACCTGCTGCTGGTGGCCCTCGCCCCCGATCTGGACACCCGCTTCGAGCAGCTCTACGGCTACCTCAACGACGACCTGACCCGCCGCCGCGCCACCGTCGCGCTCGCCCTCGAACTGTGCGGACTGCCCGGGGCGGGCGCCGGCCGCTTCCGGTTCTCCGCCCGGGCCCCGCTGGTGGCCGGCGGTCTGCTGGAGGTCACCGACCCGGAGCGCCCGCTGCTCTCCCGCACCCTGCGCGTGCCGGACCGGGTGACGGCCCATCTGCTCGGCGACGACGAGCCGGACGACGCGCTCGCGGGCCTGGCCCGTCGCGCCGATCCGCACACCGGGGCCGACCCGGAGCCCCTCGACCACCTGAGCGCGGTCGTGGCCGCGGCCGCGGCGGCCGGCGGGCCGGTGTACCTGCTGGACCCGGGCGGGCAGGCCGGCCCGTCGGCGGTGGCCGCCCTGGCGGCCGCAGGACGGCCGCCCCTGGTCGTCGCCGCCGCCGCGCTGGCCGCCGCCCACCCGTCGACGGGCACCGTGCGGGTGCTCGCCCGCGAGGCCCGGCTGGGCGGGGGCGGCGTGGTGCTCGGCCCGCTGGACCGGCTGGAACCCGAACGGCCCGAGCGGGCGGCCCTGTTGCGCGACCTGTGCGCGCAACTTGGGCCCGTCCCGCTGGTCGTGCACGGCCCGCAGGTGTGGGACCCGGTCTGGGCCCGGGAGAGCCCGGTGGTGGTGACCGTACCCCCGCCGGACGCGCGCGACCGGGCCGGGCAGTGGGCCCGCGCGCTGGCCGCGGGCGGGGCGCCACCGAGCCGGGAGCTGACGGAGGAGCTGGCCGAGGCGGTGGCCGCCTTCCGGCTGGACCGGGAGAAGCTGGAGCGGGCCGCCGCGGTGGCGGCCCGGACGGCGGCCGCCGAGCACCGCCCGGTGCGTGGCGAGGATCTGCGGGCCGCCGTCCGGGCGCAGAACGCCGCGGGCCTGGCCCGGCTCGCCCGCCGGATCGAGCCGGCGGTCGGCTGGGCCGACCTGGTGCTGCCGGACCCGACCGCGGGCCGGCTGCGCGAGCTGGTGCTGCGGGCCCGGCACCGCGACCGGGTGCTCGGGCAGTGGCGGATGCGGCCGGGCGGCGGCCGGGGCAACGGGGTGATCGCCCTGTTCGCGGGGGAGTCCGGCACCGGCAAGACGATGTCCGCCGAGGTGGTGGCGGCGGAGCTCGGCATGGAGCTGTACGTCGTCGACCTCTCCACCGTGGTGGACAAGTACATCGGCGAGACCGAGAAGAACCTGGACCGCGTCTTCACCGAGGCCGCGCAGGTCAACGCCGTCCTCCTGTTCGACGAGGCGGACGCACTGTTCGGCAAGCGCTCGCAGGTCAAGGACGCCCACGACCGCCACGCCAACGTGGAGACGGCCTACCTGCTCCAGCGGATGGAGTCCTTCGACGGGATCGCGGTGCTGACCACCAACCTGCGCGCCAACCTCGACGAGGCCTTCACCCGGCGCCTGGACGTCATCGCCGAGTTCCCGCTGCCCGACCAGGCGCAGCGGCGCCTGCTGTGGGACCGCTGCCTGGGGACGCGACTGCCCCGCGGCGACGACCTCGACCTGGACTTCTGCGCCCGGCACTTCGAGCTGACCGGCGGCTCCATCCGGGCCTGCGCGGTCTCCGCCGCCTACCTGGCCGCGGGCAGCGGAGCGCCGCTGGGCATGGCGCAGCTGGTCGCCGCCGTGGTCGGGGAGTACCGCAAACTCGGGCGGCTGGTGCTGGAGAGCGAGTTCGGGCCGTGGCTGGGCGTCCTCGGGGACAGCGGGCGCGGCTGACCACCCCCTGGGCTGACCCCTGGACGGTCGCGTCCGGAGCGGTGGGGCCCTGCGGGGCCGCCCGGGGGGACCGGTCGGACTGCCCGCCGGGGCAGCCGGTGCTGCCCCCGGTCCGGGACCTCGGGACATGGTCCGGACGGCGCCCGGACCGCAGACTCGGGGGCGAATGATCAGTGAGCGATCAGTGAGCGATCGGCAAGATCAGCGAAGTGATCAGCTGGCGATCAGCGAATGACCGGCGAAATGACTGGCCAGCCGAAGGAGCGCGTATGCCGTCGTACCTCACCCCGGGCGTGTACGTGGAGGAGGTGCAGTCCGGTGCCCGGCCGATCGAGGGGGTCGGCACCGCCGTCGCCGCCTTCGTCGGCTTCGCCGGGTCCGGGCCCTTCCACGAGCCCACGCTGGTGACCAACTGGGACCAGTACGTCCAGCGGTTCGGCGGCTTCACCGAGGGCACCTACCTGGCGCACGCGGTCTACGGCTTCTTCGCCAACGGCGGCGGCTCCGCCTACGTCGTCCGGGTCGGCGACCCGGCCCGGCGGGCCCCCGGCGCCGCCCCGGCAGCCGCCGTCGCCGTGGCCCCGCCGGTCCCCGTCGCGGGCTTCCTGTTCTCGGCCCTGCCCGGCGCGGGCGGCGAGGTGTCCGTCGAGATCGCCGACACGGAGGGCGAGAACGTCCCCGAGGACCGGTTCCGGCTGCTGGTCCGCCGGGGCGCCGAGGTCGTGGAGACCTACGACGTCTCGACCCGGAAGAACACCAAGGGCTACGTCGTCACCCAGCTGCGCGAGTCCAAGCTGGTCGCGGTCGTCGAGCAGCCCGGTACCGCGCCCAGCCGCCCCGAGCGGCAGACCCACGCGCTCGCCGCGGCTCCCGCCGTCGCGCCTGGGCCGGTCGCGGCCCCCGCCTCCCGGCTCGACCCCGCCGAGTACGTCGGCGACGCCGCCGCCCGTACCGGCTTCTCGGGTCTGGAGGCGATCGACGAGATCACCATGGTGGCGGTGCCGGACCTGATGAGCGCCTACCAGCGCGGCGACCTCGACGACGAAGGCCTGCGCACCGTCCAGCTGGCCGTCATGTCGCACTGCGAGCAGATGGGCGACCGGATCGCCGTCCTCGACCCGCCGCCCGGCCTGAACGCCCAGCGGATGCGCACCTGGCGCAACGAGGAGGCGGGGTTCGACTCCCGCTACGCCGCGCTCTACTACCCGTGGATCAAGGTCTTCGACCCGGCCAGCGGCCGCAACGTGCTGGTGCCGCCGAGCGGGCACGTCGCCGGGGTGTGGGCGCGCAGCGACTCCGAGCGCGGCGTGCACAAGGCGCCCGCCAACGAGGTCATCCGCGGCGCGGTGGACCTCGAACTGCGGCTCAGCAAGGGCGAACAGGACCTGCTGAACCCGATCGGCGTCAACTGCGTACGGGCCTTTCCCGGGCGCGGCATCCGGATCTGGGGCGCGCGCACCCTCTCCTCCGACCCGGCCTGGCGCTACCTGAACGTGCGCCGGCTCTTCAACTACCTGGAGGAATCGATCCTCCTGGGGACCCAGTGGGTGGTCTTCGAACCCAACGACGACCGGCTGTGGTCCAGCATCCGCCGGAACATCACCGCCTTCCTCACCGAGGAGTGGCGGCGCGGGGCGCTGTTCGGCCAGACCGCGGCCGAGGCCTTCTACGTCAAGTGCGACCGCGACAACAACCCGCCGGAGTCCATCGACCTCGGCCAGGTGATCTGCGAGATCGGCGTCGCCCCGGTGAAGCCGGCCGAGTTCGTGGTGTTCCGGCTGGCCCAGTTCTCCGACAGCACGAGCCTCGTCAACGAGTGACCCGGTCCCTCGTTTCTGTCGGCACCCAAACGCATCGGAAGGTGACAGCACACCATGGCTGAAGGCGATCCGCTCTCCACACACATATTCGGCGTCCAACTCGGCGGGTACAACGTCGAGTCCGTCAAGGAGATCAGCAACCTGACGGTCGAACAGGACGTCGTCGAGTACAAGCAGGTGACCCAAGAGGGCAAGCTGATCGTCCGCAAGCAGCCCGGCGCCCGGCTGCCCGGCGAGGTGACCATCACCCGCGGCCTGGACAAGAGCGGCGCGTTCACGGACTGGATCAAGGAGACCCTCAACAACGGCGCGATCAACACCGCGCGTCAGAACCTCACCATCGAGGTCAAGGACACCACCGGCGCCACCCTGCGGCGCATCCAGCTCACCAACGCCTGGGCGAGCCGCTGGGAGGGCCCCACCCTCAGCGCCGGTGAGTCGAGTGCGGCGACCGAGACCGTGACCATCGTGTTCGAGGAGATCAGCGTCGAATGAGGCGGAAGATCGGCCTGGACGAGTTGCTGGAACGGGCGCCCGCCCAGGGCCCGGCCCCGGGCGGGGTCCAGGGCACGGTGCCGGGCGCGGGTACGGTTCCCGTCCCGGGCCCGCAGGGCGCCGGGCCGCACGCCGGGCCGGCTTCGCCCCGGGGGCGGGCGCCGCACACCGAGTTCGAGTTCGAGCTGCCGCTCGGCTACGTCGACGACGAGGGCACCGTGCACCGCCACGGCGCCATGCGGCTGGCCACCGCCCGGGACGAGCTGATGCCGCAGATCGACCTGCGGGTCAAGGAGAACCCGGCCTACCTCGGCGTCGTGCTGCTCAGCCACGTCATCACCAGGCTGGGCGACGTCACCGACGTGCACGCCGGGATCGTCGAGCGGATGTACGCCACCGACGTGGCGTTCCTCCAGGACCTCTACCAGCGGATCAACAGCGAAGGCCACACGCGCGCCGCCGTGACCTGCCCGCACTGCGACGGCGCCTTCGAGGTCGACCTCGCCGGTGGGCGCCTGGGGGAATCGTGACGTACGCGCCTGCTCGGCTGTACGAGGAGATCGCGTACATCGCCTACCACTTCCACTGGCCGCGCGAGGACCTCCTCGACCTGACCCACCGTGAACGCGGGCAGTGGGTGCGCGAGATAGCGCGCATCAACTCCCGGGTCAACGAGGGTGGGTGAGCCGGGTGGGGGTGCGGGACTGGATGGCACGGCGGCGCCGGGCCGACGGTGGTGCCGCGGCCGGGGGTGTTGCGTCCGGTGGTGCTGTGGCTGGTAGCGCTGTGTCCGGTGGTGCCGAGCCGGCCGGTGGGACCACCGGTACGGGCGAGGCATCGCCGGCGGCGGCCCGGCGGCGACCGGCAGCCGGGGACGGCGGATGGCGCGCGGTGACGCCGCTCGTCCCGACCCTGGCCGGGGCCGGGCACGGGGTCAGCGACGGCCTCAGGTTCCGTTCCCGGCTCGCCTCCTGGCAGGACCCTTCGCTGTGCGGACCGCTCGGCCATGCGGTTCTGCCGACCGCACCGGTGGGCATCCTGCGGGCGGTCGCTGCGCCGGGCGGCCCGGCGACGGTGGTCGGGAGCGGGGACGAACTCGTCCTGCCGGTCGGTGCGGTTGGCGGGGCGGAAGACGGCGAAGCGGTGGGCCGACCGGAAGGCGCGGGGGAGCGGCGGCAGGTGCTGCCGGTCCAGCGGGCCGTCCGGGCACGGCGGCTGCCGGTGCGCCCGGCGCCGCGGGCGGCGGGCGCGGCTGCGGGTGCGGCTGTGGGCACGGGCGCAGGCGTACGGCAGGCAGGGGCGGCGGGCGCCGCGGTGGGCGAGGTGGCGACGCCTGGTGCGGCGAGGCCTGGTGCGCCGGTGCCAGGATCGGGTCAGCCTGAGCGCTGGACGTCCGATGTGCCGGTCCCCGCCGCACCGGAGGCAGGTACGCAGGCGCCGTCCGGGACTGCGACGCCGGATGCGACAGCGGCGTCCCCACGTCCGGTGCGGCCGCGTCCCGTCGGCGGACCGCTGACCGTGGCGCGGCGCCCGCGGGTGTTGCCCGTACGTCCGGTGGCGGCGGTCCCGGCGTCGGGCAGGGCGCACGAGGTCGTCACCGAACCACCGAGCGCGGACGTCGACCCGGCCCTGCCGGTAGCCGGGACGGCTGGACCTGCCGGCACGCCTGGCCCGTTCTCGAGCGGCGAGTCCGCCGTGCCCACGCAGGCCGGGACGGTGGAAGGGGCGGTCCAGCGTGCCGCCGCGACCGGCGCCGACGCTCCTGCCCGTCCGGTGCTCGGCGCGCCTCTGACCGCGCTGCCCGCGAGCGCCTCGCCCGTGGCCGCCCCCGATCCCCGGCCCGCTGAGCGTGACCCGGGTGCGCCGGCCATGCCCGTCGTCCGTGCTGCTACGGAATCCGCCGCTCCCGAGGCGAGCGGGCCTGACAGCGCACGGCAGCCAGGGGCACGCTCCGAGCGGCGGCCCGTCGGCGGCCTCCCTGTTCAGCGCACGTCGTCCGAACAGCCCGCCGGTACCGCCCCGGGTACCGCGCCCTCGCCTGCCTCTGCCCGCACGCGCGGGGGCCTGGGCGCTCCGCTCGACGCCCTGCCGCCGTCGGCGGCAGCGCCGGGCGGCCCTGCTCCGACGCTCGGTGGGCGTCGACCGGTCCGGCGGGTCACGGGCCCGGCGGCGGGTGGCGCCGGGGACCGAAGCGTCGGGGGCTCGGCGGCGGGTGGCGCCCGAGACCGAAGCGTCGGGGGTTCGGCGGAGCGGAGTGCGCCGCCGGTCGGCGAAGGGCCACGCGTGCAGCGTTCCACCGCGCGGGCCGGCAGCAGTGCGACGGGCTCAACTCCGCTTCCCCCGGCGGAGAATGCCGAGCAAGCTGCGAGGCGAAGCGGCCTTGCCGAGCCGCAGGCCACCGGCGGCCCGGGGCGTGAGGGCGCCCCGGTGAAGGCCGTGACTGTTCCCGTGCGTCCGGCCGTTGGCGGCTTGGGTGTGCAGCGAGCCGTCGAACTCGTCGGCAGGAGGCGCGGGTTGATCGGCACGCGCCCGATCCCGGCTGCCCTCGCCACTCCGGCGGCACCCTTCGCGGGCACCGCCGCACCCACGGGTTCCCGTACGGCATCGCCGCCCCGGCCGCCCGTGGTCCCCGCAGTCTGGCCCAACGCGCTCGCGTCCCGCACGGACGACGACGGTCCGGCTTGGGGTCCGTCGCCGACCGCCGGCGGCGGCTCGGGAGACGGGATCGCCGCTGCTCCGCAGCGCTCGGGGTCACGCCGTACGTCGAGCGCGGGGGAGAGCCGGGCCGTGGCCGGGCAGTCGGCGGCAGGAGCGGCGGGCGGTTCATCCGGTTCGTCCGGTTCATCGGGTTCAGGCGTGGTGCGCGGGGTCGTGAGTGCTGTGCAACGCGCGCGTTCCTCCCGTGCGGTCGAACGTGAGAGCGGCCGGACGGCTGCCGATCGACCTACGGCGCAGAGGAGTTCGGCGTCGAACGGTGCGCCGGGTGCCACCGAGGCGGTGGATCGGCCGTCCGGCCCGGGCGGAGTGCGCGGGGTCGTGGCTGCCGTGCAACGGTCACGTTCCCGGCGTGCGTCGGAGCGTGGGGGCGGCCGGAGGGCGGCCGATCCTCCTGTGCATCAAGGGAGTTCGTCCCTTCCCGTCGCGCCGGGCGCTGCGACGGCGGCAGGTGTGACCGGGGCTGTGGCTGGTGGGCAGCGTGCGCGCTCCCGGCGAGCGAAGGGCAATCGTTCTTCCTCGCAGGGGAGTTCGGCTTCGCCCGCCGCCTCACCGATGGCGAGCCCGCCGAGCAGCCGGCCCCGACGTCCCGGTGCGACGGTGCCGCCCACGCACGTGGTCCGGCTCGCGCCCTCGTCGGTTCAGCGGGTGCCGTCACCGGAGTTGGCGACAGGGCCTTCGCCGGTGGTACCGCGAGCTCTGCCGCCCGGGCACGCCGCGAGCACTCCGCCCGCGCCCGTGGTGCGGCCCGCACCCCCGGCGGGCCATTCGCTTCAGCGGTTGCCGACCGTGTCCCGGCCGCTGCCGTCACCGCCGACACCGACACCGACACCGACACCGACACCGGCAGCGCCTTCGCCGGTCGTGTCCCGAGCCCTGGCGCCCGCGCGCCCTGTGAGCACCCCGCCCGCAGGTCCCGCCAGTAACCCGCCCGCACCGCACGCACCCGGTACGGCGCAGTTGCTGCAGCGGGTGGCCGAGCAGGCGGGCCTGACCGGTGTGCCGTTGACCGCCGTCCCGGCACGTCGGCCGAGCACCGTACAGGCCGCCCCGCCCAAGGCGTCCCCAGCAAAGGCGTCCCCCGCGAAGGCCTCCCCGCCCGCCGAGTCCGCCACGGCTCCCGGCGGCGCCGGGCCCGGTGACCTGGACGAGCTGGCCCGGCGCCTGGTCGAACCGGTGGGGCGGCTGCTGCGCACCGAGCTGCGCCGGGGCCGGGAACGGGCCGGGAGGCCGTACGACCTGCGCCGCTGAGCGCCGCGGGCGACCCGACGACGTGACCGGCGAACACCAGAAGCAAAGAGCAAGTAGCACAGCAGGAAACAGCGAGCGGCAAGCGGCACAGCAGGAAACGGGGACCGATGACCGACAACATCTTCGCGAGCAGTGTGTTCTTCAGCCTGACCATCGGCGGCAACGACCTGGGGGAGTTCACCACCTGTTCCGGCCTCGGCGCCCAGGTCGAGATCGAGCAGTACGCGGAGGGCGGCAACAACGGCTTCTCCTGGCAGCTGCCGGGCCGCATCACCTGGTCGAACATCACGCTGACCCGCGCCGTCACCGCGGACAGCGCCAAGATCGCGCGGTGGCTGGGCGAGATCGTCCGGAAGGTCGAGCCGAAGGACGGCGAGATCGTGGCGCTGCGGCCGGACCTGAGCCGGATCATCGGCTGGCAGGTGCTGGGGATCGTCCCGGTGCGCTGGGAGGGCCCGTCCTTCGATCCCGCCAGCTCCCAGGCGGCGGTGGAGAGTCTGGAGATCGCCCACGCGGGCCTGCGCCCGTCCTGATCCCCGTTTCGCACCGAACTCCGCCCCACCCCACGTAAGGAGCAGCAGGATGTCCTCGGCGGCCCCCGCGAGTGTCACCCGGGCCCAACTGACCATCATGGAGCCCCCGTCCACGGTCGGCGCCCAGCCCGGCGGTGCGATCGCGCGGCTTCCGCTGCAGTTCAACCCGGCGACCCTGGTGCTGAGCAAGACCACCGAGTGGCGGCGCACGCCGTCGCGGATGGCGGGCCAGTCGGCCCTGCCGGAGTTCGTCGGCAGCGGTCCGCGCTCGCTGTCGCTCGACGTGTTCCTGGACTCGACCGCGACCCACGACAACTCGGTGGAGCGGGCGGTGGAGCAGTTGATGAAGGCCTGTGTGCCGACCCCGACGAGTCTGGCGCGCAAGACGCCGGCCAGCCCGTGGATCCGGCTGGACTGGGGCACCCTGACGACGACCTCGTTCAACGGGGTGCTGACCGGTCTCTCGGTCACCTACACGCTCTTCGACGTGGACGGCAATCCGCTGCGCGCGGTGTGCTCCCTCTCGATCGACGAGGCCAGCGTCGACCCGGCCGGGCAGAACCCGACCTCCGGTTCGCCGGAGGCCCGCAGCACCCACCGGGTGATCGCGGGCGACAGCCTGCCGCTGCTCGCCTGGCGCGCGTACGGGGACGCGACGGCCTGGCGCACCATCGCGGAGGCCAACGACATCGACGATCCGCTGGCCCTGGTCCCCGGTGCGGAGCTGATCGTGCCGGGGATCGACGAGCTCACCCGGGGCGGCCGGCGATGACCACTCCCGAGGCCCGGGGCGGCCGGCCGTTCGCCGCGGACCCCGTCGTCGAGGCGCCGGGGCCGCTGCCGCCGGCCTGGGCGGCCCAGCTGGTGTCCTGCGACATCGAGGAGAGCGTGGGACTGCCCGACACGGCGGTGCTGAGCTTCCGGGACGCGGACCACACCTTCCTGTCCGCGACGGGCATCACCATCGGCACCGAGCTGCGCGTGTCCGTGGTCACCGTGCAGGGGCACACCCAGGTACGGCTGTTCACCGGCGAGGTGACGGCGCTGGAGCTGGAGGTGGACACCACGGGCTCGTACACCGTGGTGCGGGCCGCGGCGGTGACCCATCGGCTGATGCGCGGACGCCGGGTGAAGGCCTTCCGCAACATGACGACCGCCGACATCGTCCGGGAGGTCGCCGCGGGAGCGGGTCTCGCCTGCGGGCGGGTCGACTCCTTCCCGGTCGTGCACCAGCAGCTCTCCCAGGCGAACGTCCCGGACTGGGAGTTCCTCCAGTTCCTGGCGGCGGAGAGCGGCGCGCAGGTGCGGGTGGACGACGACGGGAAGCTGGAGTTCGTCCGGCCGCAGCCCGCGTCCGGGGCGCCGGCGCCGAACACGCCCGCGCCGCAGAACCCGCTGGTGCTGGAGTACGGCCGCAACCTGCTGGAGCTGCGCGGTGTGCTGACCGGGGCGGCCGGCGCGGACACGGTCGAGGCGCGCGGCTGGAACGTCACCACCAAGAGCGCCCTGGTGGCCACCGAGCCGTCGGTGACCTCGCCGGGGGTGCTGCCGGGGATGAGCCCCTCGGTGGTGGCCTCCGCCTTTCCCGGCCAGGCGCGGCTGACCGTCGCCGACACCCCGTACCGCACCCAGGCGGAGACCACCGCCGTGGCGCGGTCGCTGGCCGCCTCGGTGGCCGCGGGCTTCGGCGAGCTGGAGGCGGTCGTCGAGGGCAATCCGCGGTTGCGGGCGGGCACCGCGGTCGCGCTGGGGAACGTCGGCGCGGCCTTCTCCGGCCGCTACACGGCCACCGGGGTGCGCCACCTGCTGGAGCCGTTCCGCGGTTACCGGACCACCGTGGTGGTCAGCGCGGCGCCGGACCGCTCGCTGGCCGGGCTGGCGACCGGGGGCAACGCGCCGCCGCGCGGACCGCGGATGCCGGGCCTGGCCGTCGCCGTGGTCACCGACCTCCGGGAGCCGGGGGACGGGCAGCGTGGCTGGGTGAAGCTGAAGTTCCCTTGGCTGGACGACACTTACGTCTCCGACTGGGTGCGCACCGTGCAGTGGGGCGGCCACGGGGGCGGCGGGGTGGTCAGCCCCGAGGTCAACGACGAGGTGCTGGTCGGCTTCGAGCAGGGCGACCTGGACAGCCCGTACGTGCTGGGCGGCCTCTACAACGGCGTGGACCGGCCCTCGCCGCACGACGTGCCGCTGGTCGACGCGACCGCGGGTCGGGTCAACCGCCGTTCCGTGGTGTCCCGTTCGGGCCACCGGCTGGAGCTGCTGGACGTGCCGGGCGGCAGCTCGGGCGTCCGACTGGCCAGCGGCGACGGGAAGTTGGAGGTCCGACTGGACCAGCGGCAGGGGGAGATCGTGCTGACCGTGCACGGCGCGGTCGGCGCGGGCACCAGCACCGTCCGCCTGTCGCCCTCCGGCATCACCCTCGACGCGGGCACCGGCGCGGTCGACGTGCGCGGCGGATCGGTGACGATCCGGGGCACGACGGAGGTCGCCGTGGACGGCGGCGCCCAGACGGTGATCAAGGGGGCGTTCGTGCACATCAACTGACGGAACGTCAATCATCGAGCAGCAGCAGAAGGAACGGAGACCGTACATGCCCCCCGCAGCCCGGAGCGGCGACCCCACCGATCACGGCGGCGCCCTCACCACCCCGCCCCCGGGCGCCCTCGCGGTGGAGACCGTGCTGATCGGCGGCCGGCCCGCCGCGGTGGTCGGCAGCCTGCACGCCTGCGTCCCGCACGTGGAGATGGGCCCCGCCAACCTGGTGGAGCCCGAACTCGGCACTGTGACCAGGGGGGTGACGCTGATCGGCGGCTTCCCCGCGGCCCGGATGGGCGACAAGACCACCTGCGGCGCCGCCATCCTCGGTGGCGCCTTCAACGTGCTGATCGGGGGACCGGCGTGACCAGCAACTTCATCGGCCGGGGCTGGGCCTTCCCACTGCGGGTGAACGCCACCGGCGGCATCGGCATGGTGGAGCGGGACCGGGAGATCGCGGAGGCCATCCGGCTGATCCTCGGCACCGCCCCCGGCGAGCGGCCGATGCGCCCGGAGTTCGGCTGCGGCATCCACGAGTACGTCTTCGCTCCCGGCGACAGCACCACGGCCGGGCGGATCGCCCGTGAGGTGCGGATCGCGCTGGAACGCTGGGAGCCGCGCATCGGGGTCGACGAGGTGGTGATCGCCTTCGACCGGGTCGACGAGGGCACCCTCTACATCGACGTCCACTACACCGTGCGGGCCACCAACGACCGCCGCAACCTGGTCTTCCCCTTCTACACCATCCCGGAGTCGCCGACGGCGGAGACCGCGGCGCCGGACTTCCCGGCGGCGCAGTTCCCGGCGGCGCAGTTCCCGGCAACGGTGGACGGGGGCGGGCGCTGATGGCACTGCCCTCCCCGAACCTGGACGACCGCCGCTTCCAGCAACTCGTCGACGAGGCCAAGCGCTACGTCCAGCAGCGCGCGCCGGAGTGGACCGACCACAACGTCTCCGACCCGGGCGTCACCCTCATCGAGACCTTCGCCTACCTGGTGGACCAGCTGCTCTACCGGCTGAACCGGGTGCCGGAGAAGAACTACGCCGCCTTCCTCGACCTGCTGGGCATCCGGCTCTTCCCGCCCGCCGCGGCCCGGGCCGAGGTCGACTTCTGGCTCTCCGCCCCACAGTCCGAGACGGTCCTGCTGCGGGCCGGCACCGAGGTCTCCACCCTGCGCACCGAGACCGACGACGCGGTGGTCTTCGCCACCGCCGAGGACCTCCCGATCGTTCCCAGCTCGCTGGACCGGCTGGTCACCGTCTCCGCCGCGGGCGAGCAGTCCGACGCCACCGCCCGGCTGGCCGAGGGCGCGGACGTGCCCTGCTTCCAGCCCCGCCCGGCGGCCGGCGACGCCATGCTGTTCGCCCTGCCCGCCGTGGTGCCGGGCTGCATCCTGGCCGTGCGGCTGGACAGCCGGGTGGAGGGCGTCGGCGTCGACCCGCGCCAGCCGCCGCTGGCCTGGGAGGTGTGGGACGGCGCGCGCTGGATCGGCTGCGAGACCGGCGGCGACACCACCGGCGGCCTCAACCGGCCCGGCGAGGTCGTGGTGTTCGTGCCCGCCGGGCACACCGCGTCGGTGATCGCGGGTCGCCGGGCCGGCTGGCTGCGGTGCCGGGTCACCGAGCCGCGCCCGGGCCAGCCGTTCTACTCCGAGTCCCCGACCGTCCGCCGGGCCGAGGTGTTCACCGTCGGCGGCACCACGACCGCCGTCCACGCCCAGACCGTCACCGACGCGCCGCTGGGCACCTCCGAGGGCGTCGCGGGCCAGCGCTTCCGGCTCGCCAGGCCGCCGGTCCTGCTGGACGGCGGGGCGCCGGTGGTCGAGGTCGCCGCCGGGGACGGCTGGCAGCCGTGGACGGTCGTCGAGCACTTCGGCGACTCCTCGCCCACCGACCGGCACGTGGTGCTCGACGCGACCACCGGCGAGTTCCAGTTCCCGCCCGCCGTCCGGGAGCCCGACGGCAGCCTGCGCGCCTTCGGTGCGGTGCCGCCCAAGGGAGCGCGGCTGCGCGTGCCGCAGTACCGCACCGGCGGCGGCACGGCGGGCAACGTCGCCCGCAACACCGTCACGGTGCTGCGCAGCTCCGTCCCGTACATCGCCCGGGTGGACAACCGCGAGGCGGCCCGGGGCGGGGTCGACGGCGAGACCGTGGAGAACGCCAAGCTGCGCGCCCCGCACCAGCTGCGGCTGCAGGAACGCGCCGTCACCGCCGGGGACTTCGAGCTGATCGCCCGGCAGGCCGCGCCCTCGGCCGCCCGGGTCAGCTGCGTGCCCGCCGGCGACGGCGTGGCCGGGGCGGTGCGGGTGCTGGTGGTCCCCGACGCGGTCGCGGACGAGGGCGATCGGCTGCGGTTCGAGCAACTCATCCCCGACGAGCAGGTGTTGGCCGCGGTGGCGACCGCCCTGGACGAGCGGCGGCTGATCGGCACCCGGATCCTCGTCCAGCCGCCCACCTACCAGGGCGTCACGGTGGTCGCCCGGCTCACCACCCGCGCCGCGGACCCCGACCGGGTCCGCGAGGCGACCCTCGACGCCCTCTACCGCTACCTCAACCCGCTGCGCGGGGGCGCCGACGGCAGGGGCTGGCCGTTCGGCCGGGCGGTGCAGTACGGGGAGGTGTTCGCCGTACTGCAACGGGTGGCCGCCGTCGCGGGGGTCGAGGACCTGCGGCTCTTCCCGGCCGACCCGATCACCGGCCGCCGGGGCGCGCCCGCCGAGCGGGTCGACGTCCCCCCGGACGCCCTGGTCTTCTCGCACCAGCACCAGATCGTGGTCACCACGGCCGACCGGGACGGGGTGTCATGACCAGAGCCGCCGTTCCCGGGCTGGCCAGCCCGCACCCGATCGGCGAACTGCTGCCCGCGCTGTTCGCCGACGACGACCTCGCCCAGCGCTTCACGGCCGGCCTGGACACCGTCCTCGCCCCCGTCTTCGCCACCCTGGACAACCTGCCCGCCTACTTCCGGCCCCGCCTCGCGCCGACCGACTTCCTGGACTGGCTGGCCTCCTGGCTCGCGGTGGACGTCGACCCGGCCTGGCCGGAGGAGGTGCGCCGCGCGGTGGTCGGGCGCGCCGTCGAACTGCACCGGTGGCGCGGCACCCGGCGCGGACTCGCCGAGCGGCTGCGCCTGGTGCTCGACGCCGGTGCCGAGATCACGGACGGTGGGGGGGTCTCCTGGACGACCGCCCCCGGCGCCGCCCCGCTGCCCGGGCCGGGCGGCGAGGTGCTGATCCGGGTCTGGCCGCTGCACGGCGCGGGGCTGGACGAGGACCAGGTGCTGGCCGTCGTCCGGGCGGGCTGCCCGGTCCACCTGAACTGCCGGGTCGAGATCCTGCCCGGTCCACCCGGACGAGCGGAGGGCTGACGGATGCCGGTGTGCCCCGACTGCGGGACGGCCAACGGGGAAGGGGACGACTTCTGCGGCAACTGCGGTGCGTACCTGGGGTGGTCGCGGACAGCCGCTGCGGCGCCCGCGTCCGCCGCGCCCGCGCGGAGCGAACCTGCGCCCGCGCCGACGGCTGCCGTGGCCGAGACCGCGCCCACGGCTCCGGCCGCGCCCGCTGCTCCGGCCGACCCTGCTGCTCCGGCCGACCCTGCTGCTCAGGCCGAGCCCGCTGCGCCCGAGACCGCGCGCACCGAGTCCACCTGGCGAAACGTTTCCCGACGGGTCACCGCGCGCAGCAGGCGGAACCAGCCGCCTGCCCCGGACCCGGACCCCGCACCGCCGGCCGACCCCGTCGAGGAGGCCTCGGCCCAGCAGGCCCCCGAACCGACCCCGGCCCGGACCCCGGCCCCGGAACCGGTGCCCCCGTCGACCCCCGCCCCCGACCCGCAGGCCGACCCGGTGGCCGTCCAGCCCGCCAAACCCGTCGCGCCGCGCCCCGTCGTCCGGGCGTCCGCGGCCGACGAGGTCCAGGACGGCCCGCCCTGCCCCCGGTGCGGCACCCCCAACCTGCCCGCGCGCCGGTTCTGCCGCCGCTGCGCCGCGCCGCTGGCCGTCACCGCACCACCGCCGAAACTGCCCTGGTGGCGCACCCGTTGGCCGTTCCGCCGTCGGGTTCGGATCGGCGGCTCGGGCAACGCGCTGCGCCGCACCATCGCGCTGGTCGTGCTGGCCGCACTGGTGGTGGCGGGGATCCTGCTCTACCCGGTCGGCGTGAGCGCCTTCCAGGACGTGCTGGACAAGGTCCGCAGCACCGCCCCGATCACTCCGTCGCTGACCTCGGCGAGCGCCGCCGTCGAGGGCCATCCGGCGACCGCGGCCGCCGACGGCCTCAGCAACACCTACTGGGGGGCGCCCGCGGTCGGGGACTCCGTCAGCTTCACCTTCCGCACCCCGTTCAGGCTGGTCGACCTGATCGTCCACACCGGTGCCTCCGCGGACCCGGAGCACTTCCGGCAGCAGGCCCGACCGCTGGTCCTGTCCCTGGAGGTCACGGCCTCGGACGGGGAGCTGCACCGCAAGGAGATCACCCTCAACGACCAGCCGGGCCCGCAGACCGTGGCGACCGGGATCAGCGACGTCGTCCAGGTGAAGCTCACCGTCCGCGAGGCGGCCGGGACCGGCCCCGGCCGCACCATCGCCCTGGCCGAGGTGGAGTTCTTCAAGCGCACCTGAACTCGCGGGAGCGGCGGCGTCAGAGGAAGTGGAGGCGGTTCAGCGAGATCTCCTCGGCGGGGTCGTAGTGCAGCGGGGCGCCGTCGAGGGTGACCAGGCCCCGCTGCCCGTCGACGGGGGTGTCAGCCGGCGGGCTGGTCGTGGGTGGAGCAGTGGATGCCGCCGCCGCCGGAGGCGATGGTGTCGATCTGCAGGGGGACGATCTCGCGGTCCGGGAACTGGTCCTCGAACACCTCCTGGGCGTGTCCATCGGCCCGGGAGTCGCCGAACTTGGGCAGGTAGACGCCCTTGTTGCCGATGTAGAAGTTCATGTACGAGGAGACGAAGGCGTCGCCGCGGCCGGTGATGCGGTCCGGGTCGGGCTGGCTGATCTCGATCACCTTGAGCTTCTTGCCGCTCGCGTCGGTCATGTCCGCCAGCACGGCCCGGGCCTGGTCGGCGGAGCGGGACCAGACGTCCGCCGGAGTGCCGGGGAAGGCCCGGTCCAGGAGGACGACGCCGGGGGCGGCGAAGCGGGCCAGGCAGTCGACGTGGGCGTCGGTGATGTCCTTGCCCTTGACGCCGGCCAGCCAGATCACCTTGGTGACGCCCAGCGCCTGCTTGAGCTCCGCCTCGATCTGGTCGCGGTCGCGGCCCGGATTGCGGTTGGCGTTGACCACCGAGCTCTCGGTGACCATCAGCGTGCCCTGACCGTCGCTCTCGAAGGAGCCGCCCTCGGCGACGATCGGGGTCGCGACCCGCTCGATCCCGTACCTGTCGAGGACGGCACGGGCGATCCGGGCGTCGTTGTCGTGCTGCTGCTTACCGCCCCAGCCGCTGAAGTTGAAGTCGACGCCCTTGACCTTTCCGCCTTCCTCGACGAACACCGGCACGGTGTCGCGGGCCCACAGGTCGTCCACCGGGACGGACAGCAACTCGACGTCCTGGCCGCAGGCGTTGCGGACCGAGTCCTCCTGGCCGGGGCGGACCAGCAGGACCACCGGTTCGCGGCTGCCGATGGCTCGGGCCACCGAGGCGATGTCCTTGCGGACGGCGTCGAGCTGGTCGCCCCAGACCTTCTCGGAGGCGGGCCAGGCCATGAAGGTCCGCTGGTGCTTCTCCCACTCGCCGCCGAGCCGGCGCCCGCGCCCCGGGCCGGGCGCGGAGGGTGCGCCGGGGGCGTTCCCGGACGGCTGGTCGGCGGTGCTGGAGGTGGACGGGGCCGCGGACTCCCTCGGGGAGTCGTCAGTGGCCGCGCAGGCGCCGGCACCCACGGCGATCAGGCCGGCACCGGCCAGGGAACGCAGCATCGTGCGGCGCGCGAGGGAGGGGTGGGACACGGTGGACTCCGGTGGGCTGAGAGTGGGGCCGAAGGTGGATCGCTCCGGCGCGGTGGGCGGGCTCCGAGGAACGCTGGGGCGTGGGTCGACGGCGGGCGCAGGCGCCCGGCATCGCCGGCACAGAGCTCTTGCACTGACTGAAAAGTCAGTTAACGGCGGGTCGGTCGTCGGCCGCGCGGGTGGTTACGGCAGCGGCTCGTGCATGGTCGAGCAGTGGATGCCGCCGCCCCCGGCCATCAGCCGGTCGACGTCGAGCTGCACCACCGTGCGGCCGGGGAAGGCCGCGGCGAGGGTGTCCCGAGCGGCGGTGTCCTTGTACGGGTCGCCGAACTGGGCGGTGATGACGCCGCCGTTGACGAGGTGGAAGTTGAGGTAGGAGTCCACGAACTCGGAGCTGCGGGAGCGGACGGAGTCCGGGCCGTGCACCACGATGACGTGCAGCCGGCGGCCCCGGGCGTCGGTCGCGGCGGACAGGACGGCGAACTGCTCGCGGGCGTCCCGCGCCCAGGCGTCGTTCCGGTCGGCGGGCGGCAGCTGCACCATCACCACGCCGGGCCGGACGAACCGGGAGGTGACGTCGACGTGGTCGTCGGTGATGTCCTTGCCCTCGATCCCGGGCAGCCAGATCATCCGGTCCGCGCCGTAGGCCGCCAGGACGGCGTCCTCGATCTCGTCCCGGCTCATGCCGCGGTTGCGGTTCCTGTTGACCAGGCTGCTCTCGGTGGCCATCACGGTGCCGTCGCCGTCGGTTTCTATCGCGCCGCCCTCGCCGGTGAAGTCGGCGAAGGAGTGGCGCAGGCCCCGGTGGGCGGCGAGGCGTTCGGCGACCCGGGCGTCGTCGTGGTGGACCTGCTTGTTGCCCCAGCCGTTGAAGTTGAGGACGACGGCCTCCAGACCGCCGTAGCCGTCCCGGCGGAACACCGGCGCGATGTCGCGCATCCACAGGTCGTCGGTGGGGATGGCGGTGATCACCTCCACCGCGGGGCCGCAGCGCGCCCGGGCCTTGTCCGCCGTCCAGTCGTCGGGGGCACACATGACCACCGGCTCGAACTGGGCGATGGTGCGGGCGATCAGGGCGATGTCCTCCTGGACGCCGCCCAGGCGCAGCCCCCAGACGCCCCGGCGGGAGGGCCAGGACATCCAGGTCCGCGCGTGCGGGACGTCGTCCGCGGGCACCCGGGGGTGCGCCTCGGCGGAACGGCGGTGGTGGCTCATGAGGTCCTCCAGATCGTGCGGCGGCGCCGAGGAGGGTGCGCGGGGCCGCCAGGTCCACTCTTCGCGCCGCGGCGCACCGGCGCACCACGGGGGAGGGGCGGCGGCCGCACCCGCCTGAGGGGATCAGGCTGACACTGACTGAAAAATCAGTCAAACCCGAAGCGATGCCATGATCCCTCCGCTGTCGGATGCGTGCGCAGTGTGACGGCCGGGCCGGGCAGCAGGGCGCTGGGCCCCTGTGGCTCAGGAGCCGAGCCGCGTCACCTCGGCGTCGATCGCGTCGGCCATCAGCGTGCGGGCGTGCGCCAGTGGCAGGCTGCCGCTGAGCCAGCGCGTGCTCAGCCCCTCCAGCAGCGCGGTCAGCCGCTCCGCCGCGCCGGCCAGCGCGACCGCCGAGGACATCGGCCGTACGGCGCCGAGCAGCCCGGCGATCTCTTGCACCCACACCCGGGTGGCCCGCGCCAGGTCCTCCCGCAGGGTCTCGTCGAACACCGCGCTCGCCCGCAGCTCGCCCCGGGCGGTGCTGTTCTCCCGGACCTCGACGGTCTCCTGGAGCTCCAGCAGCAGCGTCTGCTCCAGCTCCTCGCGGGCCGTCAGCGGCGGAGCGTCCGCGGCGCGCTCGGTCGTGTAGCGCTCGGCCCGGTCGTTGATGAACTCCAGGGTCTGCCGGAGGATCCCGGTGCGGTCCTTGAAGTGGTAGTAGATCAGTGCGGTGGACACGCCCGCCTCGGCGGCGAGCTCCTCCACCCGCAGCCCGCGCACTCCGCGCCGCGCGATCACCCGCGCCGCTGCTTCCATGATCGATGTTTTCCGACTTGCCACGGTCTGCCACCTTACCCGGAGCCCGGCGCAAGATCGCTGCGTGTGCTGAAAGTCCCGTCAGGTGGAATACCGGGGGCGGGACGGGTCGCCTCTTTCCGCGCCCGCCTCCGTCAGCCGGGTCGGCTTTCGGACAAGGTGGCCGCCGGGGGCGGAATTCTTGGATCCTCCGCTGAACTTTCACGCCGCCATCACCTAGGGTGACTCTCGTTTCGCCGCCGGGGCAGCCGGTTCGGCGGGACTCCGACTGTCCCCAACACCACTGGAGAACAACGGACATGATCCTTCGTCAACTGTGGAAGCGCGCTACGGCACTGGTGGTCGGCCGGGGAGCCGGGGCCGTCGCGGCGGCGGTCGCCCTGGTCGCGGCCGTAGCCCTGGGCGGCACGGTATCCGGCATGTCCGTGGCGGAGGCCAAGCCCGCGTGGGGCTTCGCGGGCAGGTGGGCCTGCTCCGGGCAGCCCGTCGACGCCGGGAACGTGATAACGGACCACGACAGCGCCGGCTGCGGCGGTTACGGCTCCTGGTACCAGCAGCCGGCCAAGGACGGGATCTGGACCTGCTCCGGCTCCCCGGTGGTGGCCGGCTACGTGATCACCGACCACCTGACCTCCGGCTGTCGGGGAATGGGCGCATGGCGCCACAGCCTCGCCCACGACGGCATCTGGACCTGTTCCGGCTCGCCCGTCGTGCCCGGCTACGTCATCAGCAACCACCTGCGGGCCGGCTGCGGCGGCATCGGCTCCTGGCAGCACACCCACCCCCATGACGGGATCTGGACCTGCTCCGGCTCCCCGGTGGTGGCCGGCTACGTGATCACCGGGCACATGACGACCGCCTGCGACGGCGCCGGGGCCTGGCGCCACAACACCGCGCGCGTGGGCCTGTGGACCTGCCCGGGCTCGCCCGTCCCGTCCGGCTTCCGGTCCACCAGCTACGCCGCCTGGGCCTGCGACGGCCTCGGCGGCTGGGTGCTCGCCCGCGCCTGACGACCGTGCCTGACGACCGCGCCTGACGACCGCGCCTGATGCCTGCGCCTGAGGGCCGCGCCCGTCCGGGCCGTTCCGGCACCTCGACCGGTGCCGGGACGGCCCCTCGTCAGCGGCCCGGGTCCGCCAGGACGGCCTGCGCCGCGTTGTGCCCCGGGATGCCGCTGACGCCGCCGCCGCGGACGGCCCCCGCCCCGCACAGCAGGACGTTCGGGTGGGCCGTGGCCACGCCCCAGCGGGCGGCGGCGTCCGCCGGCTCCTCGTCGGTGAAGGGGAAGGCGAGGTCCCGGTGGAAGATGTGGCCGCCCGGCAGCCCGATCTCCCGCTCCAGCTCCGGCGGCGTCCGGGCCTCGATGCAGGGCCGTCCGTCGGCGTCCGTGGCCAGGCAGTCGGCGATCGGCTCGGCCAGCACCGCGTCCAGTTGCGCCAGGCTCGCGGCCAGGGCGCGCCCCTTGGCCGTCGGGTCGCCGAACAGCCGGGCGGGCATGTGCAGGCCGAACAGGGTCAACGTCTGCAGCCCCTGCCGGGCGGACTCCGGGCCCAGGATCGACGGGTCCGTCAGCGTGTGGCAGTAGATCTCGGACGGCGGCGCCGAGGGCATCCGGCCGGCCAGCGCCTCGGTGTACGCGGTCTCCAAGTCGCGGTAGCCCTCGGCGATGTGGAAGGTGCCGGCGAAGGCCTCGCGCGGGTCGGCGGCGGCGTCCCGCAGCCGCGGCAGGCGGCGCAGCACCATGTTGACCTTCAGCTGGGAGCCCTCCGGCGCGGGCCCCGGCTCCTCGCCCAGCAGCCGGGCCAGGGCGGCGGGCGCGGCGTTCACCAGGACCTTGGGCGCCGCCACCGTCGCCTCGCCGTCCCGGTGCCGGTACGTCACCTCGGCGTCGCCGCGGCCGTCGGTGGCCACGGCGGTGACCTCGCAGCCGGTCCGGATCTCCGCGCCGGCCGCCAGCGCCGCCTCGGACAGCGCGTCGGTCACCGCGCCCATCCCGCCGACCGGGACGTCCCAGTCGCCGGTTCCGTTGCCGATCACGTGGTACAGGAAGCAGCGGTTCTGCAGGAGTGCGGGGTCGTGCGCGTGGGTGAAGGTGCCGATCAGCGCGTCGGTCAGGACCACCCCGCGCACCAGGTCGTCGGTGAAGGCCCGCTCGACGGTCTCGCCGAGCGGCCGCTCGAACAGGGCCGTCCAGGCGGCCCCGTCGTCGACCCGTCGGCGCAGCTCGGCGCGGGAGGGCAGTGGTTCGGTGAGCGTCGGGAACACCCGCCGGGCGACTTCCCCGGTCGTCCCGTAGAAGCGCTGCCAGGCCTGCCACTCCCGGTCGCCGCCGGTCAGCGCCCGGAACGACTCCCGGGTGCGGTCGGGGTCGGCCGCGTCCACCAGCAGTCCGGTGGGCTTCCCGTCCCGCTCGGTGGGGGTGTAGGAGGCGATCCGGCGCCGCCGCAGCTCCAGCCGCAGCCCGAGGTCCCGGACCACCTTCCGCGGCAGCAGGCTGACCAGGTAGGAGTAGCGCGACAGCCGGGCGTCCACGCCCGGGAACGCCCGGGTGGAGACGGCGGCCCCGCCGACCCGGGCGAGCCGTTCCAGGACCAGCACCCGTCGGCCGGCCCGAGCCAGGTAGGCCGCGGCCACCAGTCCGTTGTGCCCGCCGCCGACGATCACGGCGTCGTACCGGGAAGACACGATCGTGGTCATCCGGTCACGGTACGGCACCCGGGCGGGCCGGGGAACAGGGTGCGCACCGCAGACCGGTCCGAGGCCGCGGGCCCGTCCCGCACGGCGTGCTGTCGGTGTCGGTGGCTAGGGTCTGCGGCATGGCGACAGTGATCTTCGTCGACGAGACGACATCGGGGGTGCGGCGGGACGCGTGGCGGCTCGCTGTCGCGGAGGAGCGGCTGACGCTGCGCGAGCTGATCCGCCGCCGGGTGCACCGGGAGGTGGCCGAACACGACGCAGGCCGCTCCGGGGCGTTCCACGGCCCGGTGCAGCCGACCGCGGCCGAGCGGACCCTGAACGGGGACCACCGGCGGCCGGAGGATCGCGCGGTCGACCCCGAGCGGCAGTTCCTCGACGCCGTCGAGGCGTTCGGCCGCAACGGCTTCCTGGTGCTCGTCGGTGACCGGCAGATCGAGGACCTCGACGCCGAGCTGGACCTGCGCGCCGACACCGAGGTGTGCTTCCTGAAACTCGTTCCGCTAGTGGGTGGCTGATGATGACGACGACGACCGATCCCTTCGACTCCGCGGCGGCCCGGCTGCTCGACGCGCTCGACACCGGCCACGTGGACGGGATCGTGGGGGCGCTGTCGGAGGTCGACGCCGCGATAGGCGGCGACTGGTCCGACGAGCGAGTGCAGCCCGTCCGCGAGCGGCTGCTCGAACTGCACCGGAACACCCGGGCCGCGCTGGTGGCGGGCCTGGTGCAGTGGACGCTGATGTTGTGGCGGCCCGTGGAGACCGAGAGGATCAGGCGGGAACGCACCGCGCTGATCCACCTGGCCGCCACCGTGTCCAGGGGCTTCCCGCCGGGGCCGGCCCGTGAGCTCCGCGAGGACCGCCTGCACCTGATGGGCCGCCAGTGGCTCATCACCGACCTCCACGAGGCGGAGGCGCTGATCGGCGACGAGATCGCCGCGGGCCGGCCGGTCGACGCCGCGGTGGTCGCCGGCGTCCGTCGCAGCGCCCTGTCGATCCGGCCCCACCACAGCGCCGTCGTCGACCTCGCGGCGGCTCTCACCGAGCCGCTGCTCAGCCCCGGCGAGGCCTGGGCCGACCGGGCCCTCGCCGACGTCGCCGCACTCGACGCCGAGCTTCTTGACGCCCGGCTCGGTTCGCGGCGCGATCCGGCCGGAGGAGCGGGCGGCCCCTGGGCGGCTCTGCTCAAGCATGCCTTCGAGGTCAAGTCCGCCAAGCCGACAGCCCGTTGGGAGCGGACTGGCCGGGCGCTGATCGACGCCGTCGGTCCGGAACGGGCCCGCGAGCGGATCACCGAGTGGCTCTCGCTGGTCGGCCGCCCGCGCACCCTCGAACTGGTCGCGGACCCGGACGGCGCGGGCGCCGGCCAGCTCGACCCGTACAACCTGGACGCGCTGCGCGGAATCGCCCTGCTGCTGCCCCTGGCCCCGGCCCGTCCCGACAGCGCCCGGGTGCTGGGGCGACTGGTGGAGTCCGCGCTGCGCAAGGTGCCCGGCATCGGCCCCCAGGCGCCCAAGGTGGCCAATGCCGCCGTGCACGGCCTCGCCCGCCTGGACGGCGAGGAGGGGCTCGCCCAACTGGCCGTCCTCACCACCCGGGTGACCTACAAGGGCACCGTCAAGGAACTCGACAAGGCGCTCCGGGACCGGGCCGCGGCCCTCGGCCTCGGCCGGGCCGAGATCGAGGAACTCGCCGTCCCCAGCTACGGAATGACCGAGCCGGGCCGACGCGTCGAGCACTTCGGCGACGCCCGGGTGGAGCTGCTGGTGGAAGGCACCCGGGTGCGGCAGACCTGGTACAACGAGGCCGGCCGTCCGGTGAAGTCCCCGCCGGCCTCGGTGCGCCGCGAACACGCCGACGGGCTGAAGGAGTTCAAGGCAGAGGTCAAGGACCTGGAGAAGATGCTGACGGCCCAGTCCGAGCGGCTGGACCGGCAGTTCCTGGCCCGGCGCAGCTGGCGGTACGGCGCCTGGCGGGCGCGCATCCTGGACCACCCGCTGGTCGGCACCGTGGCCCGTCGGCTGATCTGGACCGTCGACGGCACGGCCTGCGCCTGGCTGGACGGCGCGCTGCGCACCCTGACCGGCGACGAGCCCGCGCCCGCCGCCGACGCGGTGGTCGAGCTGTGGCACCCGGTCGGCCACCCGACCGAGGAGGTGCTCGCCTGGCGCGCCCTGCTGGAACGCCACCGAGTCGTCCAGCCCTTCAAGCAGGCGCACCGGGAGGTGTACCTGCTCACCCCGGCGGAGGAGCACACCCGGGTCTACTCCAACCGCTTCGCCGCACACGTGCTGCGCCAGCACCGGTTCCACGCGCTGGCGGGCGCACGGGGCTGGCACAGCCAGCTGCAGTTGGCGGTGGACAACTCCGTCGCCGCTCCGAAGCGCCTGCTGCCCGAGTGGGGCCTGCGCGCCGAGTTCTGGGTGAACGGCACGGACGCGGACTGGGGAGAGACCTTCGATCACCTGGGCACCGACCAGGTGCGCTTCTACCCGATCGACGCGCCGGAGAACCTCACCCACGCGGGCAGCGGCCAGTTCAGCCCGCTCATGATTCCGGGTGTCGAGACACCCGAGCCGGTGCCGCTCACGGAGGTGCCTCCACTGGTGCTGAGCGAGGTGCTGCGCGACGTGGACCTGTTCGTGGGCGTGTGCAGCGTCGGCAACGATCCGACCTGGTCGGACGGCGGTCCGGAGGGGCGCTACCGCGACTACTGGCGGGAGTACGGCTTCGGCGAGTTGTCGCAGAGCGCCCGCGAGCGTGGCGAGCTGCTGGCCAGGCTGCTGCCCCGGCTGGCGGTCGGGGCGCGCTGCACGGTGGAGGGGCGCTTCCTGGAGGTGCGCGGCGAGCTGCACACGTACCGCATCCACCTGGGCTCGGGCAACGTCCTGATGACGCCCGACGACCGCTACCTGTGCATCGTGCCGGCCTCGCAGGACCCGTCCGACGGGCGGGCGGGTTCGCCGGGCCCGTATCTGCCGTACCTGCCGTTCGAGGGCGACCGGATGCTGGCGGTCATCCTCAGCAAGGCGGTCATGCTGGCCGATGACACGGCGATCACCGATCCGGCCATCACCGCCCAACTGGGGCAGCGCTGACTGCCCGCGGGGCAGAGCTCGGTCGCCATCACGCCCCGTGATCGATCTCCCGTCAACTGGCCTGCCATGACGAAAGCCCGAGAGAAAGCGCCCATCTTCCGTTCGAGGACGTACAGTTGGTGAGATCGGTCATGTTCACTTCAGAACACTGGCGAGAAGGAGTGCTTCTCTTGACCACTCACCTCAAGAACGGCGTGCGGGTGCTGCCGGCCCTGGCTGCGGCGCTGTGCGGGATCGTCGGCGGCACGACGCTGGGGACCTCCCCGGCCGCGGCCGCCGACCAGCGCCACCCGATCTACGCCATCGCGCACCGGGTCGACACCCTGGACGGTGTGGACGCCGCGCTCAAGCACGGCGCCAACGGCATCGAGATCGACGTCTGCTCGTGGTGGAACCCGAACGAGTGGCGCGCCTACCACGACTGTTCCTCCGCCGGTGACAACCGACGGGGGCCCGGCTTCGACAGCATGATCGACCGGATCCTCTCCAACGCCAACGCGGGACGCAGGCTGTCGCTGGTCTGGCTGGACATCAAGGACCCCAACTACTGCGGGGAGGAGCCCAACCGCACCTGCAGCGTCGCCGGCCTGCACGACAAGGCGCAGCGGCTGACCGCCGCCGGGATCCAGGTGATCTACGGCTTCTTCGAGTACCACGGCGGCAACACCCCCGACGTCGGCGGCCGGGGCTGGAAGAGCCTGGAGGGCAAGCTCGGCCGGCTGGAGGGCATGACCACCACCGGCACCCGCGACCAGGTCCAGAACGCCTTCACCCGGTCCGGCTCCGGCATCCCCGCCGGCCACCGGGCGATGGACTACGGCGACAGCGACATCACCAAGGGGTTCGGCAACTGCACCGAAGCCACCTGGAACACCTGCACCGAGCTGAAGAAGGGGGCGGCGGACCGGGCCTCCGGCCAGCTCGCAGCCACGCTGTCCTGGACGACCACCTACAACGACCCCTGGTACGTCGACAAGCTCCTGGGCGATGCCAGGGTGGACGGCATCATCGCGGGCTACGGCGCCTTCACCGGCGTGCGGGAGTACGACGACAGCTGGCAGTGCGCCAACGCCGTCAACCTGGTCCGCGACTGGGTGAACCGCCACAGCAGCACCCACCGCATGGCCAACAGCGGCGACCGCCTCTTCCACTAGGCACGCCGTCGCGCCCGGGGCCGCCCCCTTCCTCCCGTGGCGGCCCCGGGCAGGGCATTTGTTTCGAGCGCCGAGTAGGGGTACTGTCTCCCAGTCGCTCGGCAGGGAGCACCGGACACGCAGGTTCTGCGCGGACGGTCCCGGAGTGGCCAATCCACGAGAAACACCGCTTGCCGATTCGGCGTGCCTGTTTATCGGGATTTCGGCCGGATTCGCTTTTCGGAGCGGGGGTCGGTTAGAGTTTGGAGCGTCGGACGGGGCGTCAAGCCGCGGAAGACGCCAGCGAGTTGGATGACGAAGCCCCGGAAACGGAGCGGAAAACATCTGATAAGCTGGAAACACGAAAGAACGAAGCGCCCGGAGGGCCCGCTGGAAGGCGGTCCGAAGGAAGCGTCCGTTCCTTGAGAACTCAACAGCGTGCCAAAAGTCAACGCCAGATATGTTGACATCCCCGGCCTCGATCGTCTGATCGGGGTTGGAGATTCCTTTTGAAACAAACACTAGCGAGGACGCAGTGCGCGGGATCACCCTATTCCGGTGGTTGCCGTGCCGCTCAACGCGGGTGTGGACCCGATTACGGGTAAACATTCACGGAGAGTTTGATCCTGGCTCAGGACGAACGCTGGCGGCGTGCTTAACACATGCAAGTCGAACGGTGAAGCCCTTCGGGGTGGATCAGTGGCGAACGGGTGAGTAACACGTGGGCAATCTGCCCTGCACTCTGGGACAAGCCCTGGAAACGGGGTCTAATACCGGATACGACCTTCCTCCGCATGGGGGTTGGTGGAAAGCTCCGGCGGTGCAGGATGAGCCCGCGGCCTATCAGCTTGTTGGTGGGGTAATGGCCTACCAAGGCGACGACGGGTAGCCGGCCTGAGAGGGCGACCGGCCACACTGGGACTGAGACACGGCCCAGACTCCTACGGGAGGCAGCAGTGGGGAATATTGCACAATGGGCGAAAGCCTGATGCAGCGACGCCGCGTGAGGGATGACGGCCTTCGGGTTGTAAACCTCTTTCAGCAGGGAAGAAGCGCAAGTGACGGTACCTGCAGAAGAAGCACCGGCTAACTACGTGCCAGCAGCCGCGGTAATACGTAGGGTGCGAGCGTTGTCCGGAATTATTGGGCGTAAAGAGCTCGTAGGCGGCCTGTCGCGTCGGATGTGAAAGCCCGGGGCTTAACCCCGGGTCTGCATTCGATACGGGCAGGCTAGAGTGTGGTAGGGGAGATCGGAATTCCTGGTGTAGCGGTGAAATGCGCAGATATCAGGAGGAACACCGGTGGCGAAGGCGGATCTCTGGGCCATTACTGACGCTGAGGAGCGAAAGCGTGGGGAGCGAACAGGATTAGATACCCTGGTAGTCCACGCCGTAAACGTTGGGAACTAGGTGTTGGCGACATTCCACGTCGTCGGTGCCGCAGCTAACGCATTAAGTTCCCCGCCTGGGGAGTACGGCCGCAAGGCTAAAACTCAAAGGAATTGACGGGGGCCCGCACAAGCAGCGGAGCATGTGGCTTAATTCGACGCAACGCGAAGAACCTTACCAAGGCTTGACATATGCCGGAAACATCTAGAGATGGGTGCCCCCTTGTGGTCGGTATACAGGTGGTGCATGGTTGTCGTCAGCTCGTGTCGTGAGATGTTGGGTTAAGTCCCGCAACGAGCGCAACCCTTGTTCTGTGTTGCCAGCGAGTAATGTCGGGGACTCACAGGAGACTGCCGGGGTCAACTCGGAGGAAGGTGGGGACGACGTCAAATCATCATGCCCCTTATGTCTTGGGCTGCACACGTGCTACAATGGTCGGTACAAAGGGCTGCGATGCCGTGAGGCGGAGCGAATCCCAAAAAGCCGGCCTCAGTTCGGATTGGGGTCTGCAACTCGACCCCATGAAGTTGGAGTTGCTAGTAATCGCAGATCAGCATGCTGCGGTGAATACGTTCCCGGGCCTTGTACACACCGCCCGTCACGTCACGAAAGTCGGTAACACCCGAAGCCGGTGGCCTAACCCGTAAGGGATGGAGCCGTCGAAGGTGGGACCAGCGATTGGGACGAAGTCGTAACAAGGTAGCCGTACCGGAAGGTGCGGCTGGATCACCTCCTTTCTAAGGAGCACATGGCCGCTTGCAGGCGAATGTTCTGCACGGTTGCTCATGGGTGGAACGTTGACTATTCGGTACAGGAAGAGACCAGGGGCTAGTACTGCTTCGGCGTGGAACGCGTTCTGGGATTGACTGTGTCGGGCACGTTGTTGGGTCCTGAGGGAACGGAAGTTGCCTCAAGGATGCCGGCCTCACTTGAGGTAGCCCGGGTTCGGGTTGCCGAGGGTGTGTGACTGGTCGTTGTTTGAGAACTGCACAGTGGACGCGAGCATCTGTGGCCAAGTTTTTAAGGGCGCACGGTGGATGCCTTGGCACCAGGAACCGATGAAGGACGTGGGAGGCCGCGATAGGCCCCGGGGAGCTGTCAACCGAGCTTTGATCCGGGGGTGTCCGAATGGGGAAACCCGGCAGTCGTCATGGGCTGTCACCCGCTGCTGAACACATAGGCAGTGTGGAGGGAACGCGGGGAAGTGAAACATCTCAGTACCCGCAGGAAGAGAAAACAACCGTGATTCCGGGAGTAGTGGCGAGCGAAACTGGATGAGGCTAAACCGTATTGGTGTGAGACCCGGCAGGGGTTGCCAATACGGGGTTGTGGGAATGAGCTTCAGTCGTCTGCCGGCGGCTGGGCGAGTCAGAAACCGTATGGGTAGTCGAAGGACATGCGAAAGGTCCGGCGTAGAGGGTAAGACCCCCGTAGACGAAATCTGTACGGCTTGCTTGCTCATCTCCCAAGTAGCACGGGGCCCGAGAAATCCCGTGTGAATCTGGCGGGACCACCCGCTAAGCCTAAATATTCCCTGGTGACCGATAGCGGATAGTACCGTGAGGGAATGGTGAAAAGTACCGCGGGAGCGGAGTGAAATAGTACCTGAAACCGTGTGCCTACAAGCCGTGGGAGCGTCGTCAGTCGGTTTACCGGCTGGCCGTGACTGCGTGCCTTTTGAAGAATGAGCCTGCGAGTTTGCGGTGTGTAGCGAGGTTAACCCGTGTGGGGTAGCCGTAGCGAAAGCGAGTCCGAATAGGGCGTTTGAGTTGCATGCCCAAGACCCGAAGCGGAGTGATCTAGCCATGGGCAGGTTGAAGCGCGGGTAAGACCGTGTGGAGGACCGAACCCACCAGGGTTGAAAACCTGGGGGATGACCTGTGGTTAGGGGTGAAAGGCCAATCAAACTCCGTGATAGCTGGTTCTCCCCGAAATGCATTTAGGTGCAGCGTCACGTGTTTCTTGCCGGAGGTAGAGCACTGGATAGGCGATGGGCCTTACCGGGTTACTGACCTTAGCCAAACTCCGAATGCCGGTAAGTGAGAGCGTGGCAGTGAGACTGTGGGGGATAAGCTCCATGGTCGAGAGGGAAACAGCCCAGAACACCGACTAAGGTCCCTAAGCGTGTGCTAAGTGGGAAAGGATGTGGAGTCGCAGAGACAACCAGGAGGTTGGCTTAGAAGCAGCCACCCTTGAAAGAGTGCGTAATAGCTCACTGGTCAAGTGATTCCGCGCCGACAATGTAGCGGGGCTCAAGCACACCACCGAAGTCGTGTCATTGCAGCGAATAGGGCCAACGCCTGCTGTGATGGGTAGGGGAGCGTCGTGTGCCGGGTGAAGCGGCCGAGGAATCGAGTCGTGGACGGTATACGAGTGAGAATGCAGGCATGAGTAGCGATACAAGAGTGGGAAACTCTTGCGCCGATTGACCAAGGGTTCCTGGGTCAAGCTGATCTGCCCAGGGTAAGTCGGGACCTAAGGCGAGGCCGACAGGCGTAGTCGATGGACAACGGGTTGATATTCCCGTACCCGCTTTGAAGCGCCAACGCTGAACCTTCTGATGCTAAGCCCGTGAAGCCGTCCCGGAGCCTTCGGGCAAAGGGAAGTGGTGGAGCCGGTGGCCCAACGGGGTAGTAGGTGAGCGATGGGGTGACGCAGGAAGGTAGTCCAGCCCGGGCGGTGGTTGTCCCGGGGTAAGGGTGTAGGGCGTTGCGTAGGCAAATCCGCGCAACATGTGCCTGAGACCTGATGCCGAGCCGATTGTGGTGAAGTGGATGATCCTATGCTGTCGAGAAAAGCCTCTAGCGAGTTTCATGGCGGCCCGTACCCCAAACCGACTCAGGTGGTCAGGTAGAGAATACCGAGGCGTTCGGGTGAACTATGGTTAAGGAACTCGGCAAAATGCCCCCGTAACTTCGGGAGAAGGGGGGCCATTCCTGGTGACGGGCCTTGCGCCTTGAGCTGGGGGTGGCCGCAGAGACCAGCGAGAAGCGACTGTTTACTAAAAACACAGGTCCGTGCGAAGCCGTAAGGCGATGTATACGGACTGACGCCTGCCCGGTGCTGGAACGTTAAGGGGACCGGTTAGCTCAGATTCGTCTGGGCGAAGCTGAGAACTTAAGCGCCAGTAAACGGCGGTGGTAACTATAACCATCCTAAGGTAGCGAAATTCCTTGTCGGGTAAGTTCCGACCTGCACGAATGGCGTAACGACTTCTCGACTGTCTCAACCATAGGCCCGGTGAAATTGCATTACGAGTAAAGATGCTCGTTTCGCGCAGCAGGACGGAAAGACCCCGGGACCTTTACTATAGCTTGATATTGGTGTTCGGTTCGGCTTGTGTAGGATAGGTGGGAGACTTTGAAGCAGCAACGCCAGTTGTTGTGGAGTCGCCGTTGAAATACCACTCTGGTCGTGCTGGATGTCTAACCTGGGTCCGTGATCCGGATCAGGGACAGTGTCTGGTGGGTAGTTTAACTGGGGCGGTTGCCTCCTAAAGGGTAACGGAGGCGCCCAAAGGTTCCCTCAGCCTGGTTGGCAATCAGGTGTTGAGTGTAAGTGCACAAGGGAGCTTGACTGTGAGACTGACGGGTCGAGCAGGTACGAAAGTAGGGACTAGTGATCCGGCGGTGGCTTGTGGAAGCGCCGTCGCTCAACGGATAAAAGGTACCCCGGGGATAACAGGCTGATCTTCCCCAAGAGTCCATATCGACGGGATGGTTTGGCACCTCGATGTCGGCTCGTCGCATCCTGGGGCTGGAGTAGGTCCCAAGGGTTGGGCTGTTCGCCCATTAAAGCGGTACGCGAGCTGGGTTTAGAACGTCGTGAGACAGTTCGGTCCCTATCCGCTGTGCGCGTAGGAGTGTTGAGAAGGGCTGTCCCTAGTACGAGAGGACCGGGACGGACGAACCTCTGGTGTGCCAGTTGTTCTGCCAAGGGCATGGCTGGTTGGCTACGTTCGGGAGGGATAACCGCTGAAAGCATCTAAGCGGGAAGCCTGCTTCGAGATGAGCACTCCCACCTCCTTGAGAGGGTAAGGCTCCCAGTAGACGACTGGGTTGATAGGCCGGATATGGAAGCCCTGTGAGGGGTGGAGTTGACCGGTACTAATAGGCCGAGGGCTTGTCCTCAGTTGCTCGCGTCCACTGTGTTGTTCTGAAACAACGACCCCGACCCCGTAAGGCGTGGGTTGGTGCGGTTGACAGTTTCATAGTGTTTCGGTGGTCATAGCGTGAGGGAAACGCCCGGTTACATTCCGAACCCGGAAGCTAAGCCTCATAGCGCCGATGGTACTGCAGGGGGGACCCTGTGGGAGAGTAGGACGCCGCCGAACAATCATTCAGAAGAACCCCCATCCGGATTCCGGATGGGGGTTCTTCGCGTTTCCGGGACGGGAGTTGGCCGAAAGATCACGCTGTGTTCGCCGACGGACTGTGTACGTCCCGCGTGCGGCACCTATGTTCGTGCTCCAGCGGAACCCGTGCATTCACCGACCGGGAAGGACCCCACGTGGCCTCCATCGACAGGCGCCGATTCATCCAGCTGGGGGGTGCGTCCGTGGCCGCCGCCGGCCTCGGCGCGTTTCCGCCCGCGGTCAGCAAGGCGCTGGCCCTGCCCGCGATCGGCAGGACGCGCTCCATCAAGGACGTCGAACACGTCGTCATCCTGATGCAGGAGAACCGTTCCTTCGACCACTACTTCGGCACGCTCCGAGGTGTTCGAGGCTTCGGTGACCCGCGCCCCACCCTGCTGCCCGGCGGCCGGCCCAACTGGCACCAGCCGGCCGCCGCGGTGAGGACCGGCCGTTACCACGACCGTGGTCTGCCGGCCTCCGAGAAGGAGGTGCTGCCCTGGTACATCGACCCGGGGAACACCACCGAGTACCAGGCCGGCACGGACCACGGCTGGAGCAGCGGACACCTCGCCTGGAACGAAGGGCGCCACGACCAGTGGGTGAACCAGAAGCAGGACGTCATGACGATGGGTCATCTCAAGCGTCAGGACCTGCAGTACCACTTCGCACTGGCCGACGCCTTCACAGTCTGCGACTCGTACTTCTGCTCCGTCCACGCGGACACCGCTCCCAACCGGATCTACCTGTGGACCGGCACCAGCGACCCGCGCAACGTCTACGGCCGCAAGCCCAACGGGCCCGGCCTGGAGGAGCGCAACGGCAGGAACGGCTACACCTGGACCACCTACCCGGAGCGGCTGGAGGACTCCGGGGTCAGCTGGAAGCTGTACCAGGGCGGTTCCGGTGAGCCGGGCACCCCGACCGACAACTACACCGACAACTCGCTGATGTTCTTCGAGCGGTACCAGGTCGCCGAGGGCGCGTCCGGTCCGCTGGTGGAGAAGGGGGCGACGGACCACACGCTCAAGGAGTTCCGCGCCGACGTCGAGCAGGGCCGGTTGCCCCAGGTGTCCTGGATCGTCCCGCCGTACAAGTACAGCGAGCACCCCTCCGCCACGCCCACCGACGGCGCGTACTACATCAATCTGGTGCTGGACGCGCTCACCTCCAACCCCGAGGTGTGGGGCCGGACCGTCTTCCTCATCAACTACGACGAGAACGACGGCCTGTTCGACCACGTCGTCCCGCCGATGCCGCCGGTGGTCAGCCGTCCGGGCGGTCAGGGAGTGGTCTCCTCCGACCTGGAGGCGAGCCTCGGCGACGAGCTGCTCGACCTCGCCGAGTACCCGGGGGAGATGAGCCCGCTGGTCCCCGGTGCGGACCGCGGCGGACTGCAGCCGATCGGCCTCGGCCCGCGTGTGCCGCTGCTGGTCATCTCCCCGTGGTCACGCGGTGGTTGGGTCTGTTCGGAGACCTTCGACCACACCTCCGTGCTCCGCTTCCTGGAGGCCCGGTTCGGCATCGAGGAGCCCAACATCAGCGCCTGGCGCCGCGCGGTCTGCGGTGACCTCACCTCGGCGCTCGACTTCTCCGGCGCCGACCCCCAGCGGGTCTCGATCCCGGTGCCGGCGCCGATCGCCTCGCGGGGCAAGCCGTACCAGGTGCCGCTGCCCCAGCGGATGCCCACCCAGGAGCAGGGCACCCGTCCGGCCCGCGCGCTCCCGTACGACCTGCGGGTCAACGAGGACGAGACCTACGACACGACGGTGTTCCAGCTCAACCTGGACAACAAGGGCAAGGCCGGTGCCTGGCTCTACGTCTACGACCGGACGGCGCCGGCGGCGGCGCCCCGCCGCTACACCGTCTCGGCCGGCGACAGTTTCGAGGACCACTGGCCGCTGGTCGACGACGGTTACCACCTCGTCGCGCACGGGCCGAACGGCTCGGTGCAGGAGTTCGAAGGCAGGACGGTCGGTGGCCTGGTCGCCCGCTTCGAGCCCGCGAGGAACAAGGTGCGGGTGACGGTGTCCAACCACGGGGAGGCCCCCCGGACGGTGACCGCCGAGGAGGCGTACACCAAGGGCGCCAAGCAGGGCCGTACTCTGCGCCCCGGTGACGACGCCCGGTTCACCTTCGACCTGCCCGCCGAGAGCCGCTGGTACGACGTCACCGTCGCGGCGGCCGACGGGCCGGCGTTCCGCCGCCGCTGGGCCGGACACCTGGAGAACGGTCGGCCCGGCACCAGCGACCCCGGGCCGCGTTGACCGGTCCCTCCACAGGTGGGGCCGCGGGCCCGGCAGCGCCACCGGGCCCGCGGCCCCGCGTCAGTCGACCGGCTGCCCGGGCCGTCCCGGCACCCAGAGCGGGACGGGGCCGCCGCGCGGCATGGCGCGTGCCGCGTCCTGCTCCAACCACTCGTCCACGCGCTGCGGATCGCCCTCGCTGAGCTCCACCAGCGCCGCCGCGGCGATCCGGGCGCAGCACAGCACGAGCGCGAGCGTGTCCTGGCGCCGGTGCCGCTCCCGCAGGTAGGCCTCGCCCCGTTCCTCGATGCGGCGACGGTGGCCCGGCCCGTCCGCGGCGGTCAGTGCCTGGACGCCGTGCCACACCAGGGCGAGCGCGCAGGGTTCGGCCGGGTGGGTCAGGCCCTCCCGGTCGGCCCGCTCGTGGGCCTCGGCCGAGTGCAGCCCGAGCCACTCCAGTGCCGTCGGCGCGTCCTCCCCGCAGGAGCGCAGGAGCAGTTCGGCGGCCAGTTCCGCGACCGTCGGCAGCACCGCGGACGCGGGCATCCGCAGCCCGGGCGCGGGGGTGTCGCCGAACGACAGCCACGCGTCCGCGAAGGAGGCCGCGTGTAGCCCGCCCGTCCAGCCCGGGGCCCCGTGAGGTGCCCCGTTCGGTGTCCCGTCCGTTGCTCCGAGCCTGTCCCGAGCCCCCAGCCGGACCATTCCCACCGCGGCCAGACGCGCCGCGTCCTCGTCCAGTGCCAGCAGCCGTCCACTCCGCACCACGTACCCCCACCCGCGTTCGTGACCCCGTTGACCACATCCCATCACGGAGGACGCGAACGAACTAGACAGGGTCACGTCACAAATCGGAACCGATGGCGGAGGAGGAGGGAGGCCCCGTCCCGCCCGGCGAGGACGACCCGGGCGGGACGGAGCCGTGTGGGGGCGGGTGGGGTCAGTGGCCGCCGTGGATCAGGTGGAGGGAGAAGTCCTCGTCGGTGGGCACGGGCGCGGTCTTGACGTGGGTCACGCCCGTGGCCCCGTCGAAGTACCAGCCGGAGGCGGCGGAGTCGAGCGCGGCGGCCGAGTCCAGTCGGGGCAGCGGGCCGCCCTGGGTGACGACCATCCGAGGGACGGACCGGCCGTGCACGGTGAAGCGGTACGAGCGGGCGTCCGGCTTGCCGCTGTAGCTGCCCTCGCTGGCGCCGACCTCGACTGTGGTGACCGGGCCGTGTGCGTGGACGTCCACCTGCTGGGTAGCCGAGGAGCCCGCCGCGTACCGGCGGGTGACGCCGTCGTCCTCGTAGAGGGTGTAGGAGGAGTCGCCCTGGGGGTAGAGGTCGTAGTCGAGTTCACCGCGGTTGCGGTTCTCCCAGGACAGCGTGCCCCGGGGCCACATCGGCACGATCGCGCCGCCCTTGACGAACAGCGGCAGGGTTTCGAGCGGGGCGGAGTAGCCGTTGATCGTGGTGGGTCCCTGGTAGGTGCGTCCGGTCCAGTAGTCGGTCCAGGTGCCCTCGGGCAGGTAGATGCCGTCGCGCACCGTGGTGGCGGAGTAGACCGGGGCGACCAGGAAGTCCGGCCCGGCCAGGAACTCGTACTTCGCGTTCGGCCCGAGGGCCGCCGGGTCGTCCGGGTACTCCAGGGCGAGCGGGCGCACCGCGCCGATGCCGGTGCGGGTGGCCTCGGCGGACAGGGTGTACATGTACGGCAGCAGCCGCTCCTTGAGCTGCAGGTACTTGCGGTTGATCGAGGTGTAGGGTTCGCCGTCCAGCCAGGGCTGCTGGTCGCGCTGCTGCTTGCCGGACATGTCCCTGGCCCAGCCGTCCATCGTCATGATGGTCGGCAGGAAGGCCTTCCACTGGAGGTCGCGGGTGTACATCTCGGGGTCGCGGCGGAAGATCGAGCCGACGTCGCCGGTGTTGTAGGCGATGCCGGACATGGTGGCGCCGGCGTAGGTGGGGATCTGCCAGCGGATGTAGTCCCAGGACAGGCTCTGGTCGCCGCTCCACAGCACGCCGCAGCGCTGGGCGCCGGCCCAGGAGACGGGCAGCCAGACGAAGCCGCGGGCGTCGCTGTTGTCCTCGATGCCGGCCTTGGCCCGGTCGCAGGCGTCGAGGGCGAAGCCGTAGCCGTTGCCGACCCAGGCGACGTCGAGCTTGCGCACCCGGACCCCGGCCTTGACCTCCTCGGCCTGGTTGGGCAGGCCGTTCTGGGTCCAGAGGCCGAGCTGGGCGTGGTCCTTGCGCAAGCCCTCGCCGGTCTGGGGCAGGTTCTCGTAGCCGCAGCCGTAGCCGTCGTTGACCAGCATCCAGCCGAGCGGCATCTGGTTCCGGACGTAGCCGTCGGCGACCTTGAGGGCGTCGGTGGTGTGGCGTTCGCCGCGGTTGGCGTTGTGCAGGTAGCAGTCGGAGTCGCCGGGCTCCAGGCCGTAGACCGGTGGCATGAAGGGCTTGCCGACCAGCGCGGTGTACTCGCCGATGACGGACTTGACGTCGCCGGTGAAGTAGTAGGCGTCCAGGCGGCGTTCCTGCTGCCCGGTGCGCACCGGGGAGCCGAAGTCGTAGATGCCGGGGGCGAAGGTGTTGCGGAAGACGCCGTAGCCGGCGGTGGAGACGTAGAACGGCTGGGAGTTGTTGTAGCCGCCCTCGTTCCAGTTGGTGCTGTTGGCGACGTGGACGGTCCGGTCACGGTGGGAGAAGCTGCCGTTCTGCTCGCCGCCGCCGAAGAACTGCTCGTCGGCGCCGCGGACCAGGCTCTGCCGCAGGCCGCCGGTGGACCAGCGCAGCGGGGCGTCCTCCTGCCAGATGGCGGTGCGGTCGTCCGCCCGGTAGAGGCCGAACCGCAGGGGGTGCTTGTAGACCCGCAGCACCAGGTGGCCGGAGCGGATGCCGTAGTAGTCGCCGGCGTCGAAGGTGGAGGTGCGGGTCTGGAGTTGGGGCTGCTGCCGGATGACGGCGCCGCCCACCGGGTCGCTGATGTCGCCGTCCGGGGCGGCGCGCAGGCGCAGTTGGTCGTCGGCGAGGAAGTCGACCTTGGCCTTGAGGGTGCCCGCGGAGATGTCGTAGCTGCCCTGGCCGCCGCTGAAGGAGGTGAGGTCGCCCGCGTCGGTGGTGCGGGGGAGGTAGGCGCGGCCGGTGAAGGAGCCGCCGTGCACGTCGTACGGGACGACCAGGACGTGGTAGGTGCCGGAGGCCTTGGGGATGACGGTGGCCTCGGGGTCGGCGGTGCCGGCGCTCTCGGCGACCTCCTTGCCGTTGGCGTCGTAGACGTACAGGTCGAAGTCGTCGGTGGGGTTCTGCCACTGGATCGAGACGGGGACGCCGCCCTCCGGGTTGTCGTCCCAGTAGCCGGAGGGGACGTCGACCGTGAGGTCGAAGCGGCCGCAGACCGTGCCGTCCGGGTCCTGGGCGGCGGTGGGGCAGGAGGTGGCGCCGCCGAGGGTGCCCTTGGCGTACGTGGGGCTCTGCCAGGTGGCGTCCTGGTGGCTGCCGTCCAGGACGGCGGCGGGCGGGCCGGCGGCATGGGCCGGTACGACGGGGCCGGCGACGGCGGCGATGCTGGTGAGGGCCGCCGCGAGGGCGGCCCTTCGCAGATGGGGTCGGAGCAGGCGCACGGGGGTTCTCCTGTCGACTCTTCGGTTCGATCTGCTGGTTCGGCGGGCTACTTGACCGATCCGGCGGTCAGTCCCGAGACCACGTGCCGCTCGATCAGGGCGAACAGCACCGCCACCGGCACGATCGCGACTCGTTCCAGGCGGAGATGAAGGTGAAGATCACCGCGGTGACCACGCCCGGCAGGGCCGGTGGCAGCACCACCCGGCGCAGCGCCCCGAGCCAGCCGAGGCCGTCGAGCATCGCGGCCTCCTCCGGCTCCACCGGGACCGAGGAGATGTACGCCGTGAGGATCCAGACGGCGAAGGCCAGGTTGAAGGCGGCGTTGCAGAGGATCAGCGTCCAGACCGAGTTGAGCATGTCCAGCTGGTAGAACTCGCGGTAGAGGCCCACCAGCAGGGAGGTCGGCTGGAACGTCTGGGTGACCAGGACCAGAAGCAGGAACAGCCGGCGGCCCCGGTAGCGGACCCGGGCGGTGTAGTAGGCGGTGGGCACCGTCCGGGTCCGGCGCACGCCGAGACGAGGGCCAGCACACGTTTGTCCACCGCAGTTACCGCCTTCGTGCGTGCTTGATCAGGTGATCCAAGATGCTTGAAGAACGTGGTTTCGAGCAGTTTCGAAAGAGCAGCTTGGCGCTTCGGGCGGTTCATGTCAATCGTGGGCGCAGTATTGCGCAAGAACGCGACACCGTCTCGGCCCACCGGGAGGCGCTCTGCGCAGAAACGCTCAAGGCCTGGAGCCCTCTGCGGTACGACAACCGCCTGGGACTTGCTCGGCCGCAGGTGGGAACATGCGGCCCGGCCCGGCCCGGCCCGGCCCGGCCCGGCCCGGACCGGCGCCGGACGTCGAGCCGAGTCGGGGGGCCGCGGGTGCGCGGCACCGGCCGCCGCCGACGACCCGGCCCGGGGCCCGGGGCGGCAGCGCCTCAGGGGCGGACGGCGAAGACCCAGCGGTTGGCGGCGAGGGCGTCGTCCGGCTCGGGGAGCGGGCCGCGGCCGTAGTGGCGGGTGAACTCGTAGGGCGTGTGGACGGTGGTGGACCAGCCGCGTGCGGTGAGGTCGGCCGGGGTGTCCGGGCGGGGTTCGGCGTCGAGGAGGGCGGGCAGGTCGATGCCGGTCCGCTCGCGGGTCGCGGTGTGGACGGGGTGGTCGCGGACCGCCGCGGCCTCGGGGCCGAGCCTGGCCTCGTAGGCCAGGGTGGAGCTAGGGGCGCTCAACCGGTCGACGGCGGCGAAGAGTTCGCGTTCCGCCGTACCGGGAAGGTGGAGCAGCAGGCCTTCGGCGAGCCAGGCGGTCGGGTGGTCCGGGTGGAACCCGGCGGCGGTCAGCGCCCCGGCCCAGTCGGTGCGGAAGTCGGTCTTGACGGCCACCCGGTGGGCGGTGGGCCGGTCGGTCGCTGCGGCTTCGAGCCCGTCCAGTACCCGCTCCTTGAAGGCGAACACCTCGGGCCGGTCGACCTCGTAGAGGGTGCAGTCGCCGGGCCAGTCCAGCCGGTACGCCCGCGCGTCGAGTCCGGCCCCGAGCAGGACGACCTGCCGGGCGCCGAGTTGGACGGCCCGCAGCAGCTGGTCGTCGAACGCCCTCGTCCGCAGCGCGAAGTAGCGGCCGAGTCGCCCCCACAGCGGGTCGGCCTCGCCGTCGGGGACGTCGCGGGGGTGGACGGGCCAGTGCGTGGCGGCGGGGGCGGCGCGCACGAAGTGCTCGGCGTAGTGGTCCCGGGCCAGGGCGTCGGGGCGGTGGGTTTCGATCGCCCGGGCGGCGGCGACCAGCAGGGTGGTGAGCTCCACGTCCCCGGCCACGCCCTCGGCCCCACCACCAGCTACACCCTCGGCCACGCCTCCGGTCCCGCCTTCGGTCACGCCGTGGTTCTCCGTCACGCCGACACTCATGCGCGCTCCTGCTGCTGGGGGAAGGGCGGTCCGTGCCCGATCGGTCCCCCACTATCCGTCACCGTGCGGAGCAGAGCGCGTCATGATCGCCGGAGTTCACCTGATCCGGTGAACTCGGCGTGGCGGTAGCAAAGTTGGTGCGGCGGATCAGTATGCGGCGGTCGGCTGCCGGCCGGCCGGCTGCCAGTCGGCCGGCCCGGAGGGCGGCAGATGGCCGGGCAGTCCGGACGTCCAGCGCTTGGACCCGTCCGGCAGCACGGCGAGCGCCTCCACCCCCGGCTGCCGAGCCGCCCAGGCCAGCGCGCGGTCGGGGCCCATCGCGAAGGCGGCGGTCGCCCAGGCGTCGGTGCGGGCGATGCCGGTGCCGGGGGCACCGACCAGGGTGAGCGAGGCCAGTCCGTCGGCCGGGCGGCCGGTGCGGGGGTCGAGGATGTGGGCGCCGCGCTCGGCGGTGCCGGAGGTGGCGACGGCGAGGTCGCTTCCGGCCAGTACGGCGGCGAGCATGCCCGGTCTTGCGGGATGGGCGACGCCGAGCCGCCACGGACCGCCGGAGGTCTGTACGTCCCCGCCGCCGTTGACGCAGAACTGCCGGGCACCGGAGGCACGCAGCAGCCGGGCGGCCTCCTCGATCGCCCAGCCCTTGACCCAGCCGCTGGGGTCGAGCCGTCCGCCGGGCCGCTCGGTGAAGTAGCCGTCGGTCTCGGCCGCCACCTCGCGGCAGGCGGCGAGCACCGTGGGCACGTCGGGGTCGCAGTCGTCCGGGGCGAGTTCGCCGCGCCCGAGCCGGCTGATGTCGCTGTCGGGCCGGTAGGTGGAGAACACCGCGTCGATCCGGTGCAGCCGTTCGGCGATCCGCCGTACCACCTCGGGGGTGTCCGGCCGGGGGTCGCGGACGGCGATCGAGAAGACGGTGCCCATCACGGGCTCGGCGTGCCGCAGCACCGGGGCCTCAGCCCTTCGCCCGGTCGAGGGCGCTCTGCAGCGAGCGGATGTAGCCGTCACTGGTGTAGGTGGCGCCGCTGACCGCGTCGATCTGGGCGTTCTGCGCGGAGATCGCCTCCTGGTTGAGCACGGGCAGGGCGTCGGCGTTGATCTCGCGGTCCCGGCGGTCCTGGGTCGGGTACTTGACCACGTCGACGGTGGTGATCCGGCTACCGGCGAGGGTGACCTGCACCTGCACCGGGCCGTACCGGGTGTTGACGGTGTCCCCGCTGACCTTCCGGGTGGCGCCGCCACCGGTGGTGGGTGCGGGGGAGGCGGACCGGCCCGGAGTGGTGTCGGCGGCGCCAGTGGTCCCGGAGTCGGAGCCGGAGCCGGACCCCGACGCCGAGCCGGACCCCGACCCCGAGCTGATCACCGGCGCGGACCCGGTCGCCTCGTGCGGTTTGAGCGAGAGCAGCAGCACCACCCCGGCAGCGGTGGCGGCACTGGTGACGACGGCTCGACGCATGGCAGGACAACTCCTCCGGAACGGCTACTCGAACGTGTGAGTGAAGGCGAGGGGGCGACGTGTTCAGAAGACGAAGGACTCGCGGTGGATGCGCCCCGCCCGCACCCCGGCCGCCCGCAGTGCGCGCACGGCCTCCTCGGCGACGGCCTCCGGTCCGCACAGGTACACGTCGTGCTCGGCCAGGCCCGGCACCAGCCGCGCGAGCGCGGCGCCCAGGTCCCCGACCTGCTCCCGCGAGCCGAGCAACTCGTGCACCACCGCACCGCGCCGCCGGGCGACCTCGGCCAGCTCGGCCCGGAACAGCACGTCCTCCGCGCGCCGCGCCCGCTGCACCAGCGTGACCTCGCCCGGCAGGGTCTCGAACAGCGCCCGCAGCGGCGTGATCCCCACCCCGACCCCGAGCAGCAGCACCCGGTGCTGCCGCTGCTGCCGCCCGGTGAACGCCCCGTACGGCCCCTCGGCCCGCACCCGGGTGCCCGGCCGCAGCGCGGCGACGGCGGCGCTGTGCCCGCCGAGGTCCTTGACGGTGAAGCGGAGGAAGTCCGGGCGCGGCGGCGCGGACAGCGAGTACGGGTTGGCGGCCCAGCGCAGCCCGGGCGCCTGGAACTGCAGGCGGAAGAACTGGCCCGGCTCGGCGCGGAGTTCCTCCAGCCGCCGGCCGGACAGGAACAGCGACACCACGCCGGGGCCCTCCGGCCGCACCTCGGCCACCCGCAGGCCGTGCCGCCGGTCGAGCAGCCACGGGCGCAGCAGCCGGAACCAGCCGAGGAGCGCCGCCGTGCCGAAGTAGAGCGCGCACCAGCCGGCCTGGCCGGGCCCGCCGCCGAGGTCGGCGCCGGTGGCCAGCTGGTGGGCGAAGGCGAGCGCCACCGCGAGGTAGGTCGCCAGGTGGAGGTAGTACCAGGTCTCGTAGGAGAGCCGGCGGCGTGCGGCCCGGGCGGAGACCAGGCCGGTGCCGAGCATCAGCAGGGTGCCCAGTGAGGCCTTGACCATCTCGGGGTAGTGGAAGACGATCTCCACGCCCTCGCCGACCAGCCCGCGCCCGTCGGTGAGCGCGTAGCCCCAGACGACGGTCAGTACGTGCACCGAGACCAGGGCCACCAGCCAGCGGCCGCCGTACGCGTGCCAGCGGGCCAGCCGGTCGGCGCCGACCCCGCGCTCCACCGGCGGCAGCCGGGCCATCAGCAGGAGCAGCACCGGTGCGGCGTACCCGGCGAGCAGCCCGGTGATCCGCCCGGCGCCGGTCAGCCACCCGGCCGCGCCGACCACGGAGGCGGTGTTCACCCACCACAGCCCGAGCACGCCGAGCGCCCCGGCGGCGATCAGCCCGAGCGCCGCGTTCGGGGGCAGGGCGAGCGGCGGGTGGGCCGCCGCCCGGTGGCGCGGGCCGGCGGACGCCGGCCGGGACTTCGGCGCGGTGGCAGTGGTCATCGGGAACCTCCTCAACTCCCGGCGGTGGCGCTGCCCCGCCGGGCGGTCCACGATCGCACCGCAAGCTCTGAGTCACCTCTGAACAAGGCCCGTTCCAGCGGCCGCCTGGGGTGGCATCGGCGCAGTTCAGCAGCCATATGAGGGTTCACGAACCAGTTGCGGCGATCTCACGGGTTTCTCATCGCGGCAGGCCAGAATGAACGCCGGCCACTCCAGCCGTCCACCGCCGAACCGAGGGAGCACCATGGACGACACCGACGGCTGCTCGGACCGGCAACCCGACCGGCACCCCGACGCCCGCCCCGACTGGCGCGTCCTGGTCGTCGACGACGAACCGGACCTGGTGGAGGTGGTCTGCGGCGCCGTCCGCTACGAGGGCTGGCAGGCCCGCGGCGTGACCACCGGCCTGGAGGCCGTCCGGGAGGCGGCGCAGTGGCGCCCGCACGCCGTCGTGCTGGACGTCATGCTGCCCGACCTCGACGGCCTGGAGGTGCTGCGCCGGGTGCACGCCGAGCAGCCCGAGGTGCGGGTGCTCTTCCTCACCGCCCGGGACGCCGTCGAGGAGCGGATCGCGGGCATCGCGGCGGGCGGCGACGACTACGTGACCAAGCCGTTCAGCCTGGCCGAGGTGGTGGTCCGGCTGCGCGGGCTGCTGCGCCGGGCCGCCCCGGCGACCGGTCCGGCCCGGCCGCCCGCGCACGCCCTGGTGCTCGGCGACCTCGTCCTCGACGACCGGGCCCGCGAGGTGACCCGCGACGGCGAGACCATCGAGCTCAGCCCGACCGAGTACGCGCTGCTCGCCCACCTGATGCGCCACCCCCGACAGGTGCTCAGCAAGGCGCAGATCCTGGAAGCGGTCTGGTCGTACGACTTCGGCGGGCAGGCGCACATCGTGGAGCTGTACATCAGCTACCTGCGCAAGAAGCTGGACGCCGGCCGCAGCCCGATGATCCACACCGTGCGCGGCGCGGGCTACCTGATCAAGGCCGCGCCGTGAGCCGGACCGCGAACCTCCTGCGGAGGCTGCTGCCCCGCACCCTGCGCGCCCGGCTGATCGCCGGCCTGCTGGTGCTGCTGGTGGTCACCTGCGCCGCCGTCGGCTTCGCCACCGCCGCGGCCCTGCGCCACTTCCTGGTCGACCGGCTCGACCAGCAGCTCGCCGAGGCCGGCGGCCGCTACGCCGCCAGCCTGGAGCACACCGGCTCCGGCGTCGGCCCGGACACCCGGGCCCAGACCCCCGGCACCCTGGGCGTGCGGCTGGTGGACGGCCGGGTGACCGCCGCCGGGGTGGTCGACGGCGACGCCGACGACGTGGACACCCCCGGCGACGAGGACGACCGGGTCTCCTTCCCGCCCGACCGGCAGCGCGCCCTGGCCGCCCTGCCGGTCGGCGGACCGGCCCGCACCCTCGACCTCGGCGGCCCGCTCGGCCACTACCGGGTCCGGGCGGTGTCAGGTCGGGACGGCGACGTGCTGGTCAGCGGGCTGCCGGTGAAGTCCGCCGAGGACACCGTGGAGCGGTTGGAGACCCTGGAGCTGACCGTCTTCGCGATCGCCGCCACCGCGGCCGGCGCCGCCGGGGCGGTCTGGGTCGGCTTCTCGCTGCGCCCGCTGCGGCGGGTGGTGGGCATGGCCGAGCGGGTGAGCGCGCTGCCGCTGGCCAGCGGCGAGGTGATGCTCGCCGAGCGGGTGCCGGACGACGACCCGCGCACCGAGGTGGGCCGGGTCGGCGCGGCGCTCAACCGGATGCTCGGCCACGTCGGCGACGCGCTGGCCCGCCGCCACGCGGTGGAGGAGCGGCTGCGCGGGTTCGCCGCCGACGCCAGCCACGAGCTGCGCACCCCGGTCGCGGCCGTCCGCGGCCACGCCGAGCTTGCGCTGCGCCACCCCGGCGAGGTGCCGGGCGAGGTGCGGCACTCGCTGGAGCGGATCGACGCCGAGGCGCTGCGGATGGGCGCGATCGTCGAGGACCTGCTGCTGCTCGCCCGGCTGGACGCCGGGCGTCCGTTGGCCGAGGACGAGGTGGACCTCACCCGGATCGTGCTGGGCGCCGTGGCCGACGCCCGGGCGGCCGGCCCGGACCACCGCTGGCGCCTGGTGCTGCCGGAGGAGCCGGTGTTGGTGCGTGGGGACGAGCACCGGCTGAGCCAGGTGGTGGCCAACCTGCTGGCCAACGCCCGCACCCACACCCCGGCCGGTACGGCGGTCGAGCTGCGACTCGAACTCACCGTCGAAGGCGTGGAGTTGAGCGTCACCGACGAAGGGCCCGGGATTTCGGCGGAGCTGCTGGAGCGGGTCTTCGAGCGCTTCGTCCGCGGCGATCGCGCCCGCTCCCGGGCCACCGGCTCGACCGGGCTGGGCCTGGCCATCGTCCGGGCCGTGGTCCAGGCGCACGGCGGCACGGTCGAGGCGGCCAGCCGGCCCGGCCGTACCTCGTTCACCGTTCGGCTGGCGGGGGCGTGACGCCGCAGGTCGTTCACCGTTCGGCGGCCGGCGGGGGCGTGACGTCGTGGGCGCTCAGCGTCCGGCCGGCGGGGGCGTGGACGTGCGGAAGCGCCGGCGGTAGTCCGTCGGCGTGGTGTCCAGGCGGCGGCGGAAGGCGCGCACCATGGTGTCCGTCGTGCCGAACCCGCAGGCGGTGGCGATGCGTTCGAGGGTGTCGTCGCCCGACTCCAGCCGGTGCCGGGCGAGTTCGACCCGGGCCGACTCGACGTAGGCACTCGGGGTGGTACCCAGTTCGGCCTTGAAGATCCGCACCAACTGCCGTTCGCTGACGTGGGCGTGGGCCGCGAGGTCCGGCACGGTGAGCCGGTCGGAGAGGTTGCGCAGGATGTGGTGGCGCAGCTCCTCGATCCGCCGGGTGGTGGAGACGGGCTCCAGCGGGACGCTGAACTGGCTCTGGCCGCTGGGACGTTTGAGGTACATCACCAACTGGCGGGCGACCCGCAGGGCGAGTTCCTCGCCGAAGTCCTCGGCGACCAGAGCGAGCGAGAGGTCCAGGCAGGCGCTGATGCCCGCACCCGTCCACACCTCGCCCTCGCGGATGAAGATCGGGTCGGCGTCCACCTCGATCTGCGGGTACTCGGCGGCGAGTTGGCCCGCGGTCGACCAGTGGGTGGTGGCCCGCTTGCCGTCCAGCAGCCCGGCGGCCGCCAGCAGGTGGGCGCCGACGCAGACCGAGGCGACCCGGCGGGCCCGGGCGGCCAGGGTGCGGACGTGGTCGACCACCGCCGGGTCGGTGAGCGCCCGGACCCGTCCGCCGTCGGCCTCCACGGCCCCGGGCACCAGCAGGGTGTCGATGCCGCCCGCGGCGGCCGCCTGATCGAAGGTCAGATCGGGCAGGATCCGCACCCCGGCGGCCGTGGTGACCGGATCGGTGGTCGCGGCGGCCAGCACCACCCGGTAGCCGGCCGCGTCGGCGGTCTCCCGCCGGACCAGCGAGAACACCTCCGGCGGTCCGGTGACGTCCAGCAGGTCGACGCCCTCGAACAGGACGACGACGATCAGCCGCTTCTCCACGCGCTGCTCCCTCGATGTCGGATTCTGCATGTTAGACGGCATTGCCGCCATGCCGAGTCCGCCCGTAGCGTTCCATGGGCAGGCCGCACCCGGCGTGACCTGCGAAGAACCCCTCCAGGCGACGAAAGCGGTACAGCCATGCCCACCACCACCCTGCGCACCCTCAACGGCCTCGACGACAAGCCCGCCGTGCTCGGCGCCGCGACCCTCGTCCTGATCGACTACCAGAACACCTACACCCGCGGCGTCATGGAGCTGACCGGCTGGCGTGAGGCCCTCGACGCGGCCGCCGCGCTGCTCGCCCGCGCCCGGTCGGCCGGCGCCACCGTCATCCACGTCATCAACGACGGCGGCCCGGGCACCCCGTACGACGTCCGCGCCGAGATCGGGCAGATCCACCCGGACGTCGCCCCCGTCGAGGGCGAGCGGGTGGTCGTCAAGCAGGCCCCGGACGCCTTCGTCGGCACCGACCTGGGCACGCTGGTGGACGTGGCCGGCCACCAGGACGTCGTCATCGCCGGGTTCATGACCCACATGTGCGTCGCCTTCACCACCGCCGGCGCCTTCCTGCGCGGCAACCGCCCCACCGTCGTCGCCGACGCCTGCGCCACCCGGCCGCTGCGGTCCGGCGCCACGGAGCTCACCGCCGCCCAGATCCACCGGGGCGCGCTCGCCACGGTCGGGGACCTCTACGGCGTGGTGGCGGAGTCGGCCGCCGACCTCGGCTGAACCCGCCGCCGGGCCCGCCCTCGGCGGCGGGTCCGGTCCGTCACCCGGACCCGCCGCCGGTCCGACGAGTCTCACCGCGCCCGGCCCGCTCCGCCATGGATTCGGTTCTCGCCGAAGAGTTTGCGGACCGGGCGCCCGCGGGTGACGATCGCGTCCGTGCTGCGAATCCACTTCGGTACGGACGACCTGGACCGCGTCCGGGTCGCCGAGCGCCCCGACATGTCGATGGAGTTGTCCCTCAGCGTCCACGCCCTGGTCAGTGGCCGCTGCGATCCGCGCTTCCAGGTCTGGCGCAACCGGCTGCGGGCGTCCTGGAACCCGCGCACCGCACTGCTCTTCGACCTCTACACCCGCTCGGCGATCCCGGAGTTCCTCACCGTCCGCCGGGACCCGGGTGCCACTGAGAGCGCCACCGCCGGGACACCCGAGGAACCGCTCCGCGACCACCTGCTATCCGTCGGCGGGGAACGGGAGTTGAGCGCCTTCGCGCGCGGCGTGGCAGCGGGCGACCAGCGGGCCAGGAAGCTCCTCGGCAACGTCACCGCGGACTACCAGACCCGCGCCATCGACCCCTACCGGCGACAGATCGAGACCATCGTCACCACCGAGCACGGCCGCCGCCGCCGGATCGCCGAACCGGACCAGGTCCTCGGCTCGCTGCACCCCGCCCTGGCCTGGCGCCGCCCGGTGCTCAGCTTCCCGCTCTCGAGCGGGTGCCGGCGCGACGTCCGGCTGGACGGCCGCGGACTCCTGCTCCAGCCCTGCGTGTTCGGCCCCCGCCGCCCTGTCATCGCCCGCTTCGAGGACCCGCACCAGCAGCCCGTCCTCCTCTACCCGGCGAGGATCAGCGGTCCCTTGCAGCCCGAGACCGAACCCACCCCCAGCCGTACCCTCACCGCCCTGCTCGGCCAGACCCGCGCCGCCGCCCTGGAGGCCATCGCCACCCACGGCCCCTGCTCCACCAAGGACCTGGCCACCCACGTCGACATCTCCACGGCCTCCGCCAGCGAACACGCCACCGTCCTCGCCGACTCCGGCCTCACCACCAAGGACCGCACCGGCCGCACCGTCACCCACCGCCCCACCCCCCTCGGCCAAGCCCTCCTCGCCGGCCACCTCCCCACCCCACCCGCCGAATGACAGACCCGGCGCGCCTGCGGCGACCGCTCCGGACTGTCCGGGTGGGGCGGGTTGGCCGAGGTGGGGGTGCGTCTGCGGCGACCGCGCCGGTACCGGCCTTGCGCTGGGGCGTCAGGCGGGTGCGGCGAGGGTGGGGCGGGGTTGACGGGGGAGGGGGAGGGTGAGGGCTTCGGGGGAGGTGGGTGGGAGGGCGAGGGCGGAGGCGGCTTCGGCGGGGAGGGGGTGGAGGCCGAGGAGGGCGGCGGTGAGGCGGGTGGTGGCGCGGTGCCAGTCGGGGATGCGCTGGAGCATGGCGTGGCCGCTGCCGGTGACGGTGTATCCGCAGACGCGGGCGCCGGCGGCGCGGCTGCGGGCGGCGAAGGCGCGGGTGTCGGCGGGTGGGGTGACGGTGTCGCGGTCGCCGTGCAGGAGCAGGACGTCGCGTCCGGCGAGGTGGTCGCAGGGGTCCTCGGCGGGGCACCAGGGGGCGAGGGCGACCAGGCCGGTGACGGCCGGGTGGCCGCCGGCCCGCAGGGCGGCGCGGCCGCCCATGGAGTGGCCGACCAGCACGGTGGGCACCGGGCCGAGGTTCGCGGCGAGTTCGTCGAGTGCGGTGAGGGCGTCCTGGGCGGCGTCGGCACGGGCGCCGTTCCAGCCGCGGTGGCGGTAGCGGACGGTTCCGAGGGCGATGTCGGTGCCCGCCGTCGCCCTGGTCAGCGCGCGCAGGAAGCCGTGCATGCGCAGCAGCGGGAGGTTGAGCGGGCGGGGCCGGGCGAGGTTGTGCTCCTCGCCGCCGTGGAGGACGAGGACGGCGGCCCGGACCGCCGAGGGACGTACCCGCCAGCGCAGTGCGTGGTGGGCGGGCGCGCCCGTACTGCTTCCGATCACCTCTCCACCGTCCAGCTCCATCACTCGTAACCCCGTCCCACGAGACCTGCAACCCGCAACCGGCGACCCGCAACCGGCCACCCCGCGGCGAACCCCGGCCCGGACCGCCACTGTACGCGGGCGTACGGCCGGGGTCTTCACCCGAGGGAACCATCCGGCCGACCGGGCGCGCGCGGGCGGGGCGGGGTGCTGCTATCCACGAAGGGTGGGGGGTCGACCGCGCCGTTCCGGCGCCGTGTCACCGAGTGGAGGACTCCGTGGCTCAGCAGCTCGCCCTCTCCGTCGACTTCGGGCCGGGTTTCACCCAGGCCTGGTCCAAGATCGCCAAGGTGATTCCGCAGTTCATAGCCTTCCTGGTGATCCTGGCCATCGGCTGGATCGTGGCCAAGGCGATCGCCGGGGTCCTGGACCGGGTGCTGCGCCGGCTCGGGTCCGAGCGGGTCGCCGAGCGGGCCGGGATGGCCCGTTACCTGAGCGGCTCGAAGTACGACATGACCGGCATCATCTGCAAGATCGTCTACTACACGATCCGGCCCTGCTCGCGCACCAGCCAGCAGATCGCGGTCAGCCGGGTGACGGCGTAGTCGTAGCCGACCGGCTCCCGCCAGCCGATCTCGGTGAGCGCGTCCAGGAAGCCCAGCGCGTAGTCCGACAGTTCCTCGCGGTCCAGGGGCCGGGGCGCCAGCTCCGGCCCCTGCGCGTACAGCAGTTCGCGCAGCATCGCCGCGTGCTGGTCGACCGCCGCGACGAAACCGGGCTCGAAGGCGAACTCGGCCAGCCGGGGTGTGAAGGCGGCCACGATGCCGGGCAGCGGGCAGCCGGCCGGCTCGTCGGGGGAGGGTCGGTAGGACTCGTCGGGGGTCGCGAACATCCGTCCACGGTAGGCGAGCCGCCGAGCGGGCAGGCCGGGCCGTGACGGTTCCGTGCTGAGACCTTGGCCACCTTCGGGACGTTCCGTGGCATGGCCGGTTCCCTGCGTTCCCGATCGGGTGGTCTGTACCAGAATGGTCCCCATGGATCTTCGCATCTTCACCGAGCCCCAGCAGGGCGCGAGCTACGACACCCTCCTGCGGGTCGCCCGCACCGCCGAGGAGCTCGGCGTCTTCAGCGCCTTCTTCCGTTCCGACCACTACCTGAAGATGGGTGACGTTGACGGCCTGCCCGGCCCCACCGACGCCTGGATCACCCTGGCCGGGCTCGCCCGCGACACCAGCACCATCCGCCTCGGCACCCTGATGACCGCCGGCACCTTCCGGCTGCCGGGCGTCACCGCGATCCAGGTCGCCCAGGTCGACGCGATGAGCGGCGGACGGGTCGAGTTCGGGCTCGGGGCCGGCTGGTACAAGGCCGAGCACACCGCCTACGGCATCCCCTTCCCCAAGGAGAAGTTCGGGCGGTTGGAGGAGCAGCTGGAGATCATCACCGGGCTGTGGCGGACCAAGCTCGGCGACACCTTCGACTTCGCCGGGAAGTACTACACGCTCACCGATTCGCCCGCGCTGCCCAAGCCCGTTCAGGAGCGCATCCCGGTGCTGGTCGGCGGTCTGGGGCCGAAGCGCACCCCGGCGCTGGCCGCCCGCTTCGCCGACGAGTTCAACCTGCCGTTCGCCTCGCTGGACGACACCGTCGCCCAGTTCGCCCGGGTCCGGGCCGCCGTCGAGCAGGCCGGCCGATCGGCCGACGACCTGGTGTACTCCAACGCCCTGGTGCTCTGCGTCGGCCGGGACGACGCCGAGGTGGCCCGCCGGGCCGCCGCGATCGGCCGTGAGGTGGACGAGCTGAAGGAGAACGGCCTGGCCGGCACCCCGGACGAGGTCGTGGAGAAGATCGGCCGGTACGCGGCGGCGGGCAGCCAGCGGGTCTACCTCCAGGTGCTGGACCTGGGTGACCTCGACCACCTGGAGCTGGTCGCCTCCCGGGTCGCCCCGCAGCTGGGCTAGCGAGCCCGGGGTTCCGTGCACCCGCCCTGACCACGGGCCTTTACTCGTTCTTGGGAATGCGCCATGCTCCAGGGACGGGAACAGCGGGGAGGGGTCGGTGACGGGCGTACGAACATCGCGGGCGGCGGTGCCACTGGTGCCGCCGCCCCGCACCGTCGACAGCCGGACCGTCGACGGCCGCGGTACCGGCGCCCGGGTGGTCCGCGGCGGCGTGCACGAGCTGAGCGGCCCCGGCCCGGCCGCCCTGCACTACCCCGCCGGGGACCTGCTGGTCGTCACCGGCCTGCCCGGCAGCGGCAAGAGCACCCTGATGCGCCGCTGCGTCCGCGCCCCGCTGGTCGACTCCCAACTTGTCCGCCAGGAGTACGCGGCCCGGCTGCCCGGCCGGCTCCCGTACGCGCTCTACCGCCCGCTGGTCCGGCTCGCCCACTACCGGCGGCTGCGCCGGGCCGTGCTGGACGGCGGTCCGCTCGCGGTGCACGACTGCGGCACGCTGCCCTTCGTCCGGGCCTGGCTCACCCGGGCCGCCGAGCGGCAGGGCCGCCGGGTGCACCTGCTGCTGCTGGACGCCGACCCGGCCGAGGCCATGGCAGGGCAGCGGCGGCGCGGGCGGCGGGTCTCGCGCTACGCCTTCGCCCGGCACCGGCGCGCGGTCGCCCGGCTGCGGCTGCTGCTGCTCGGGGCCGGGCGGGCGCCGGCCGGCTGTGCGTCGGCCGTGGTACTCGACCGGGGTGCCGCGCGCGCCCTGCGGGAGATCGACTTCTCCGCGTCGTAGTCTCGTGCGGGTCCGCGCCGGGCCCCGGGCGCCGGTCGCCGGTGGGCGGCTGGCGGGCCCGATGAGCGGTCGAAGCCCCGTCAACTCCCCCTCAGGAGCGCTGATGCGCCGTACTGCCCGGGTGCGCTCGCGTGCCCCCCGCCTTTTCCCCTGCGCCGCCGCGCTGGTCGCCGCCGCCGGTCTGAGCCAGTTCGCGGCGCCGGCCCCGCACCGCGCGGTGGCGGCGGCCGTCTGCGGGGGCGCCGACGCCGCGGCCCGCAGGCCGGCCGGCAGCCGGCCGGGCGGGGACCCGAACGCGGTGAGCGCCGGCGAGGCCCGGGCCATGCAGGCGGACCTGGCCGACCGGCTCGCCGAGCTCGGCCCCGCCCACGTCCCGCTGGCCGCCGCGCCGACCGGCATCCCGGTGTACGTCCACGTGATCCACGCCGGGGACACCGGCCGGCTGGACGAGGGCGTCGTCGCCGCCCAGATCGACCACCTGAACGCGACCTACGGAGGCCAGGGCGAGGGCAACACGCCGACCCCGTTCCACTTCGTGCTGGCCGGCACCGACTGGACCGACAACGCCGCCTGGTACACCGGCATGACGCCCGGCTCCACCGCGGAACAGGCGATGAAGAGCGCCCTGCGCAAGGGCGACCAGGGCACCCTCAACCTGTACACCGCCCACCTCGGCGAGTCCCTGCTCGGCTGGTCGGCCTTCCCCGACGCCTACCGCTCCCACCCGACCGACGACGGCGTGGTCATCCTGGACGACTCGCTGCCCGGCGGCCCCGCCACCCACTACAACGAGGGCAACACCGCCACCCACGAGATCGGCCACTGGCTCGGGCTCTTCCACACCTTCCAGGGCGGCTGCCTGCCCCCGGGCGACTACGTGGACGACACCCCGCCCGAGCGCACCCCCGCCTACGGCTGCCCCGAGGGCCGCCACAGCTGCCCGGGCGGCGGACTCGACCCGATCCACAACTTCATGGACTACAGCTACGACTCCTGCATGACCCGGTTCACCCCGGGCCAGGTCCAGCTGATGTCCAACTCCTGGACGGCCTACCGCCGTTGAGTCGGCCAGCGGCCGTCGGGGGCCAGGGCCCGGAATGCCGGGCCCGGCGCGGCAACCGGGGGCCGTTTGTCCGATTTGATCTATGTTGGGCGCGTTGGGACCGAGCAGGAGCAACCGAAGGAGACACGGCATGAGTGACACCCCCCGGATCGTCGTCGGTGTGGACGGCTCGCCCGCCTCGGAGGAGGCGCTGCGCTGGGCGGTCGACTACGCCAGGGCCGTCGGCGGGACCGTCGACGCGGTCACCGCCTGGGAGTACCCGGCCTTCTACGGCTGGGGCGGCACGACCGTGCCGCCCGAGGCCTACAACCCGGAGGAACTCGCCGGAAAGACCCTCACCGAGAGTGTCGCCAAGGTGATCGGCCAGGACGCGGGCGTGCCGATCAGGGAGGGCGTGGTGCCCGGCAACGCGGCGGGCGCCCTGCTGCAGGCCGCCAAGGGCGCCGCGGTGCTGGTCGTCGGCAGCCGCGGCCGCGGCGGCTTCTCCGGCGTGCTGCTCGGCTCGGTCAGCCGCCACGTCACCGAGCACGCCCCGTGCCCGGTCGTCGTGGTGCGCGAGGGCCACGTCGAGGGCGGTGCCCACGCTCCGTAGCGCCACCGGGGCGGGGCCGCGCCGGGCCGCCACGCGGACCAGAATGGAGTCATGCCAGAAGGTGACTCCGTCTACCGCGTGGCGGCCCGGCTGCACGACGCCCTCGCCGGACAGCTGCTGACCAGCGCCGAACTGCGGGTGCCCGCGTACGCGACCGCCGCACTCGCCGGGCGCCGGGTGCTGGAGGTCCGCCCGCGCGGCAAGCACCTGCTCACCCGCCTCGAAGGCGGCCTCACCCTGCACACCCATCTGCGGATGGACGGCCGCTGGGAGGTCTACCGGCCCGGAGAACGCTGGAGCGGGGGCCCCGCCTGGCAGATCCGCGCCCTCCTCGGCACCGAGCACGGCACCGCCGTCGGCTACCGCCTCCCGGTCGTCGAACTGCTGCGCACCGCCGACGAGGGGCGGGCCGTCGGCCACCTCGGCCCGGACCTGCTCGGCTCCGACTGGGACCCGGTCGAGGCCGTCCGCCGGCTCCTCGCCCGCCCCGCCCGGCCGCTCGCCGAGGCCCTGCTCGACCAGCGCAACCTGGCCGGCATCGGCAACGTCTACGCCAACGAACTGTGCTTCGTGGCGGGGGTGACCCCGTGGACCGAGATCGGCGAAGTCCCGCACCCCGACCGGCTGGTGGAGCGCGCCCGGCAGATGCTGGAGGCCAACAAGCTGCGCCCCGGCCACATCACCACCGGCGACACCCGGCCCGGCTACCGCCACTGGGTCTACGGCCGGGCCGGACGGCCCTGCCCGCGCTGCGTCACGCCCGTCCTGACCGGGCGCCAGGGCGAAGCCCCGCGCGACCGGGCGGTGTTCTGGTGCCCGTACTGCCAGCGCGGACCGGCCCCGGTGGGCAGGGGCTGACCGGCGGCTCCTTGCCGGGCCCGCCGGCATCGGCTGGTCAGGCCCTACGGGCGCTCGACCAGGGCCGGGTGCCGCAGGTCGTCCACCCGGACGACGACGTCGGCGGCCTCGGTCGGCCCGGTCTCCGCCTCGTAGCGGGCGAAGGCGGGCAGCGTCCACTGCTGATCGGCCGGGGTGCGGCGGGCCAACGCGGCCGGGGTGAGCGCCAGATGGACGGTCAGCTCCAGTGGCAGCCAGCGGCCGAGCAGCAGTGCGCCGTCCAGCAACAACACGCCCCCGGGCGGGAGTTGAACGTACGCGGCGCGGGTCGAGCGGTCGGTGGCCGGGTCGCGGAGCGAGGGCAGCACCCGGCCGCTGCCCCCGGGCTCCAGGGGGTCCAGCACCTCGCGCAGCAGAGCGCCGTCGTCCAGCCAGAGGTCGTGGAAGGCGTCCGCGTCCCGGTGGCCGTACTCCAGCCGGATCGAGGCCGGGCGCAGGAAGTCCACCGCCGACACCCGCAGCGCGGGGCGGCCGCGCAGCCTCAGCGGTTCCACCAGGGCGTCCGCGAGCAGATCGGGCCGGGCGGCCCCGGCGCCGTCCACGGCCACCCGCAGCCACCGCTCGCCGGAGCCGGGCAGCGCGGTGATCCGGTCGGCGAGCAGCTCGGCCAGCCTGTCGGGGGAGATCGGGCGTACCTGCACCAGGTCATCCTGCCGTTCGTCGGGTCGCCGAAGGCGAGTCGGGTCGGGTCGGGGCGATTCAGGTCAACGGGAGGGCGTGCAGGACCTCGTCGTGGCCCGCGTAGAGCCGCTCCCCGTCGGAGGCGAGGCTCCAGACGTCCCGGCCGGGGCCGGAATCGCGGAAGGTCCACCCCAGGACGCCGGTCGCGGCGTGGATCGCGCCGACCCCGCCCGCCGCCGGGCCCGGAACGTACAGCGTGCCCTCGTGGAGCAGCGGACGGCTGCGGAGGTCCAGCAGGAACGGCAGCTTGCAGGACCACAGCACCCGGCCGTTGACCGTCTCCAGGCAGGTGACGACGCCGTCGTCGCGCGGGACCAACACCCGGACGGCGTCCGGGACGGGCGGCAGCGCCCGCCAGGACTCGCCCCGGGCGGGGGAGCGGGTCCAGCCCGGCTTCCCGTCCGCGCCCAGCAGGCGCACACCGCCGCTGCCGTCCGGGACGAGGAAGCTCCGCCCGACGGCGGTGCACCAGCTCAGGTCCCCGCCGCCCGGGGCGGTCCACAGCTCACGGCCGGTGGCGGAGTCCCGGACCACCAGCTCGGAGCCGGTGCCGAGGGACCGCACACAGGCCAGCTGGTTGCCGAGGTGCTCGTGGGCGACCGGCCGCTCCTGCCGGTCGACCGCGACCGACCACAGCAGGGACCGCTCCTCCAACCGCACGGCGAAGAGCCGGCTGCTCGGCACGGTGCTGTCCGCGCGGGGCCAGCCCAGCACACAGCCGTAGAGGACGCCGGCGTCCACGGCGGTGAGCTGGAGCCCGCCCTGGAGGTCGTCGGGCAGCGGCAGGCTCCAGTCGGCGGCCGGGTCGGTGAGGTGATGGGCGTCCAGGTGGCCCCGGGAGGCGGAGGTGTAGAGGTAGTCGCGCTGGACCGCGACGTTCCCGGCGGGGCGTTCGAGGTCGCTCGGCCAGTCCTTGGGCGGCGGCGGGTCGAAGCTCAGCAGCCGCTTCGGGCCGCCGTCGGCCGGGTCCAGGACCTGCAGACCGGCCCTCGACAGGGACACCGGCCGGTCCGGCGGCACCATCAGCCGTTCCGGGGTCATCGCCTCCGGCCCCCGGTACGTCCACAGCGGCGTCGGCCCCGCGACGGAGGTCGGCCGCGGTCGCGGTGCCGGCCCGCCGCCCTGCGCGCCGGTGACCGCCCACGCCGCGCCGCCCAGGGTTAGCGCCCCGGCCCCGACCAGCAACCCGCGCCTGCTCAACCGGGGACCGTCCCCGCCCCCGCCGATCACGTCCCCGGGCGCCCCGGCCGCGTCGTCCGCCTCCCCGTCCCACTGCCAGGAAGCCTCCTGCACCGGCCCCTCGGACGACTTCATGCGGTCCTCGCTCCCACCCCCGGCGGCCTCGGCGCCACCACTCGCCCGGAGGATATCGAACGGTCCCCGAACCATCCCAAGTCCCGGCGGTGGACGTACGAGGCTGTGGCGCAGCACGGGCCCGCGCAGGAAACCGGGGAGGTACGCCGTGACGGCCGAGATGATCGCACCCGAGTGGATGCACCGGCAGATCACCAGTGAGGAGTACGACTCCTGGACTGAAGAACTGTGTGCGGGCGTAGAGATCGTCGACGGGATGGTGGTCGCGAGTCCGAGCGCCTCGATTCTCCACAACCGGCTCGCGCGGTACCTGGCGAACGCCCTGGACCAGGCGGGCGGTGAGGACTGGAACGCCGACACCGACTTCGACGTGCGGCTGCAGGACGTGCCGCTCAACAACCGTCGGCCCGACGTGGTGGTCTACCGCAGGGACGCCGTCCACGAGACTCCGGCCAGACCGAGCAACGTACTGCTGCTTGTCGAGGTCGTCTCGCCGGGCTCGGAGACCACCGACCGGGTGGTCAAGCTCGACCAGTACGCCAAGGCCGGCATCCCCTTCTACTGGCGGGTCGAGCAGGCGGTGGGCCGGGTGCCGGTCGTTCACACGTACGTGCTGGACGCCGCCGACCGGTCCTACCGCACGGACGAGCTGTTCACCGGGCTGGTGAAGGCCGTGGTGCCGTACCCGGTGGAGGTCGACCTCACCGAGCTGTAGTGCGCCACCCAGCCGGGGGATCCGCCGCGAGGCGTTCCGGGCGGATGGCGGCGGTGCGGGTGCGGCCGGTGGGCGGCCAGGGGCGGCGGGGGCTCGCCTTGACAGGGTTCGGGGGCGGACGTAGCAAGGGAGCATGCGCCATCCGCAGGCGGCCGGCGGGGCCGCCGAGCCGGTCCGCGGGGCGGCCCCGGAGACGGCTTCGGAACCGGTCCTGGAAACGGCTCCGGAACCGGCGTCGGGGGCGCTCGCGGAAGGGGACGCGCTCCCGGACGAGCACGCGCTCCCGGACGAGCATGCACCCGAGGTGGTGTACGAGCGGGACGCCCTGTTGGCGGAGGCCGTGCGGCGGGTGCTGGGATCGACCGGGGCGTACGCGGCGATGGTGTACCTGCGGTCGCGGGACCGGCGGGCGTTGGTGCTGCGCACCGTCGCGGGGGTGCCGCTCTCGATCATGAGTCCGTTCCGGCGGATCGCGGCCGCCGGGCCGTTGCCGGTCGCGGTGTGCTTCCGGACCGGCCGGAGCGTCACCCTGGCCGACGCCGAGGAGACCATGCGGCGCTTCCCGCAGCTGGCGGTCGGGCTGCCCTACGACTTCGTCTCGGCCTACGTGCCGGTGGGGCACGGCGGGGAGCGGTTCGGCGTGCTGAGCGTGCTGTGGCCGGCCTCGGACGACGGCGTGCCATCCCTGGAGTGCGGGCAGCTGTCGGCGGTCGCCTCCCGGCTGGGCGCCGGGCTCTCCGAGCTGGCGGCGGCCGGGCAGTCGGTGGAGGCGGGGGGTGACGCCGCGGTGGTGGAGCTGCCGCCGCCGTCGGTGCCCAGCACCCGGGTCGGGCTGTTCGACTGGGACGTGGCCACCGGGGCGCTGGCCGCGGACGTGCAGTTCCGGGAGATCTTCGGCTTCGGGCCCGGCGAGTTCGACGGCACGGTGTTCTGTCTGACCGGGCGGATCGCCCCCGGGGACGTGCCCGAGTTCCGGGCCGCCGCCCGGACCGCCCTGGAGCGCGGCGAGGTGCTGGCGGCCAGGGTGCGGGTGCTCGGGCCGGCCGGGCGCCCGTACCCGGTGGAGCTGTGGGCCCGGGTGCCCGGCGCGGTTTCCGAGGGCGGGACCCACCTGGTCGGCGCCGTCCTGGACGTGCGCACCCTGACCGCCGCCGCGGCCGCCGTGGAGCGGCTGCGCGACGGCGTCTTCTCGCTCGACGCGGACGGCCTGATCAGTTACGTCAACCGGGCCGCCGAGCCACTGCTGCGGGCGACCCGGGAGGAGCTGGTCGGCCACCACCCGTGGGAGGTGCTGCCCTGGCTCGCCGACCCCTTCTACGAGAACCGCTACCGCGCCGCCCTGCTCTCCCAGCAGCCCACCACCTTCCTGGCCGCCCGCCCGCCGGACGGCTGGCTCGCCTTCTCGCTCTTCCCCGACGCGCACGGCGTCACCGGCCGGGTGGTCGCCGCCGAGTCCCCGCCGGGGCCGGCCGAGCCGCCGGCCGGTCCCGGCGCGGGCGGCGTGGGCAGCACGACCGGTGTGGGCAGCACGACCGGCACGGGCAGCGCGACCGGCACGGGCGGCGTGGGCAGCACCCACCACCTCCTCCAGCTGGCCAGCGCGCTCACCGAGGCCGTCACCGTGCGCGACGTGTGCCGGGCGGTGGCCGAGGAGATCCTCCCGGCGTTCGGCGGCCAGGAGCTCGCCATCTACGGGGTGCACGAGCAGCGGCTGCACCTGGTCTTGCAGGCCGGATACCCGGACGGCTTCCTGGACGGCTTCGAGGGCACCCCGATCGACGCCCGCGTTCCCGGCGCCGAGACGCTCAGCACCGGCACCCCCATCTTCTTCGAGTCGGTGCGCGAACTCGCCGCCGCCTACCCGGGCCTCGCCCTGGACGAGATGGGCGCCTGGGCGTTCCTGCCGCTGATCGCCTCCGGCCGTCCGGTCGGCAGCTGCATCCTGGGCTTCGACCGCGCCCACACCTTCACGCTGGAGGAGCGCGGGCTGCTCACCGGCCTCGGTGGCTTCATCGCCCAGGCGCTGGAGCGCGCCCGGCTGTACGACGCCGAGTTCGCCCTGGCCCGCGGCCTCCAGCAGGCCCTGCTGCCGCACCGACTGCCGCAGGTGCCGGGCCTGCGGACCGCCGCCCGCTACCTGCCCGGCACCCAGGGCATGGAGATCGGCGGGGACTGGTACGACGCGATCGTCACCGGCGCCGACCTCACCCTGGTGATCGGCGACGTCGAGGGCCACAGCGTCGCCGCGGCCGCCGCGATGGGCCAGCTGCGCAGCGCCGTCCGTGCCTTCGCCAGCGGCGGAGAGCCGCCCGACCGCGTGCTCGTCCGCACCAACCGGCTGCTGCTGGACCTCGATCCCGGGCTGCTCGCCAGCTGCTGCCTGGTCCGTCTCACCCCGGCGGACGGCACGGTGCGGATCGGCCGGGCCGGACACCTGCCGCCGGTGCTGCGCCACCCGGACGGGGGAGCCGAGGCGCTGTACGTCCCGGGTGGGCCGCTGCTGGGGGTGGACGACCGGGCCGCGTACCCGGTCAGCGAGCTTCGGCTGCGGCCGGGTTCGTTGCTCGTCCTCTACACCGACGGTCTGGTGGAGGACCCGGAGCTGGCCATCGACCAGGGGGTGGACCGGCTGCGGGCCGCGCTGGCGCGCGGCCGGGCGGGCGAGGAGCTGGAGGAGCTGGCCGAGCGGCTGTTGCGCGAGGTCGGCTCCACCGGGCGGGTGGACGACGTCGCGCTGCTGCTCACGGCGGTCGAGGGCACCGGGCGGGCCCGCGGCCCGGCGACTTTCGTCGGCGTCGACGGCGACGAAGGGTGACCGCGGCCGGGCCGGCGGGCCGGTTAGCCTCGACCGGTGGAAGCAATCGCACGGGCCTGGTCGAAGGCGGTACGGACGGCGCTGCCGGGGCCCTGGCGGCCCCGGCGGGTGGTGGGCGAGGCCCTGCTGGCCGTCCTGATGGGCGTGGTCGCCGGCCTGCTGGAGCTGGTGGCCGGCACCGATCTGGCGGTGCCGTTCGGGCTCGCGGTCGCCGTGCTGTGGGTGCTGCGCAAGGGCTTTCCGGCCACCGTGCTGGTGCTGACCGGGGTGATCGCGGGCTGGTCGATCGGACCGGTACTGCTGCTGGCGGGCGCGGGCTGGGCGGCCGGGGCGCGGATCAGCCGGGTGTGGCGGCTGGTCGGCGCCTTCGTGCTGAGCTATCTGATGTTCTCCACCTTCGGGATGCTCAAGGACGGTGCGGCGGGTTCTTCCAAGCTGATCATCGGACTGTCGCTCGCTCTCTTCCTGGTCTTCGCCGTCCTTCCCGCGCTCTACAGCCGCTACCGCGCGCAGCGCCGCGCGCTGCTGGACGCGCTGCAGGAGCGCAACGACCAACTGGTGCGCGAGCGGGCGATGGTGGTCCACCAGGCGCGGCTGCGCGAACGGCACCGGATCGCCCAGGACATGCACGACAGCCTGGGCCACCAGCTCGCGCTGATCTCCGTGCACTCGGGCGCGCTGGAGGTGGACCGCACCCTCAGCGACCGGCAGCGCGAGGCCGTCGGGGTGCTGCGGCAGGCGGCGGTCGCGGCGATGCGCGAGCTGCGCGAGGTGGTCGGGGTGCTGCACGACGAGTCGACGGCGCTGCCGCCGGCGGTCGGTGCACCGGGCACGGCGCCGCCCCGCGGCGGGGTGGACGGCGTCGAGGGGCTGGTGGAGTCCTCCCGGACGGCCGGGGCCGAGGTGGCGTTCTCCGCCGAGGGCGAGCGGCGTCCGCTCGCGGCGGCGGTCGACCACGCGGCCTACCGGATCGTCCAGGAGGCGCTCACCAACGCGCACAAGCACGCCCCCGGCGCGCCGATAGCGGTCGCGCTCCGCTACGAACCGGACGCGCTCGTCGTGGAGGTCGCCAACCCTCGCGCGCCGGCGCTCGTCGGCGCGCACCCCGGCGTGAACTCGGTGGTGAGCGGCGGACAGGGGCTGACCGGGTTGCGGGAGCGCGCCCGCCTGGTCGGCGGGATGGTGCACGCCGGGCCGACTCCCGAGCAGGGCTTCCGGCTGGCGGCCGTCCTCCCGTACGAGGGGGCGGAGACCGACGGCACCGCCGCCCCGGCGGGTGAGGAGGACTGGGAGCTCGGCGGCCTGTCGGCGGAGGACGGGGCGGACGGCCGGCGGCGGCGCCCCGCACTTGGCTGCGCGGCCGGGGTGGGCGCGGTCACGCTGGTCGTGGCGGCCCTGGTGGCCTGGGGCGTGGTGGCCTTGGTCCGGGGCGCCGGCGACTCGACGGTGCGGCAGTCGGTCTACGACGGGATCCAGCCGGGCCAGTCACGGGCCGAGGTGCTGCGCCGGCTGCCGCCCGGCAACGACTTCTTCACCGCCGACTACCAGGACGCCGGGCCGCCCAGGCCGGAGGGCTCGCACTGCCGCTGGTACTCGCTGGCGAAGGGCGAGCCCGGCGACTCCTGGTCGGACAACCACGTGGCGCGGTTCTGCTTCAGGGACGGGACGCTGGTGGAGAAGGTGGAGTACCTCAGCAAGGACTGACCCGCGCCACGTCGCCCGCTCCGGCCCGGGCGGAAGGCAGGGCGGCCGGGATGTGAGGATGGTGCCCCAGTCGCACCACCGTTCGAGGGGAATGACCAGCGTGATCCGAGTCCTCGTCGCCGACGACGAGCCGCTCATCCGGGCCGGGATCAGGATGATCCTCGGATCGGCCGACGACATCGAGGTGGTCGCGGAGGCCGCCGACGGCCGGGAGGCGCTGGACCTGGCCCGCGCTCACCGGGTGGACGTCGTCCTGCTGGACATCCAGATGCCGGTGATGGACGGACTGACGGCGCTCCGGGAGCTTGGGAGGGTCGCACCCGGCGCGCGGGCGATCATCCTCACCACCTTCGGGGAGCGCGAGAACGTCCTGCGCGCCGTGACCGAGGGCGGCGCCGGGTTCCTGCTCAAGGACACCGCACCGAACGAGCTGATCCAGGCCGTCCGGGCGGCGGCCGGCGGGAACGCCTTCCTCTCCCCGGCCGCGACCCGGCACATCGTCGACTCGCTCGCCTCCGGGCGCAGCGCCTCGGCGACCGCCCGCCGGGCGGAGGCCCGGCGCCGGCTGGAGGTGCTCACCGGCCGCGAGCTGGAGGTGCTGGGACTGCTCGGGGAGGGTCTGTCCAACGCGGACGCGGGGGCCCGGATCCACATGAGCGAGGCGACGGTGAAGACGTACGTCAGCCGGATCCTGGCGAAGCTGGGTTGCGAGAACCGGGTCCAGGCGGCGCTGCTGGCGCGGGACGCGGAACTCGACAGCGGTCACTGAAAGTCTTCGCGGCGACACGGATCGCGTTCACAGTGGCGGATGCCACTCAACTGCCGCCTCGAATCGGGAACTCCGGAACGTCAGGTGACGGCGCGTCAACATCCGGTCGCTGACGGTCGATGGTGTGCGGGACTTCACGGATGGACAGATGTGAGCGCGGGCACGGAAATTGATCGTTAGATCTTCAAAATGCGGTCAAATCCGGTCGAACCGGGCGCGCTTTCTTGATCGATACCGCCGGTAACAGTCAACTGACCTGCGAAGACCAAGAATCGCTTGCTGCGCCCGGGACATGCCCCTAGCTTTCTTGGCGGCGCAACGAGCGCCACCCGGGTTCACCCCGACGCACGGCCCGCCGACTGACCGCCGGCGCGAGGGCCGTGCCCGCCGACGAGGCCGGCTCCCACAGGCCGTCGGCGAGCGGAGGTGACCGGGGCGGCACGGCACGTCCGACACGTGTCCGGCCGCCCGACGAGTGAGGTGAGCGCGACCGACCGGCCCATGTCCCGGGCCTGGTTCCGCCTGCCCGCCCGGGGCTTGTCGAGAGGACATCCATGACTTCCCGTCACGAGACCGCCGCTGCCACCGACACCACCGCCACCGGCAAGCGCAACCGCCTGCGGATGGCGGTCGTCGCAGGTGCCGCCGTTGCGGCCCTGCCGGTGGCCGGCCTCGTCACGGCCACCTCGGCCTCCGCCGCACCCTCCTCCACCTGGGACTCCGTCGCCCAGTGCGAGAGCGGCGGGAACTGGAGCATCAGCACCGGCAACGGCTTCCACGGCGGACTGCAGTTCACCCCCTCCACCTGGGCCGCGTACGGCGGGACCGCGTACGCCCCCCAGGCCAACCAGGCGACCAGGGCGCAGCAGATCGCCGTCGCCGAGAAGGTGCTCGCCTCGCAGGGGCCGGGTGCCTGGCCCGTCTGCTCCAAGAAGGCGGGCCTGAGCAAGGGCGGTGCCCCGGCCGCCGTCGACGGCTCCTCCGACCAGGGCTCGGCCGCCGCCGCGCCGGCTGTCAAGCGCGCCGCGAAGGAGGCCCCCGAGGCCCCCCGGAAGGCCGCCCCGAAGGCGAAGCCGCAGGCTCCGAAGGCCGCGCAGGGCCGTCCGTCGGCCAAGCCGGTGCAGTCGGCTCCCGCGGCGGAGAAGAACACCTCCGGCGGCAGCTACACCGTCAGGAGCGGTGACACGCTGAGCGGCATCGCCGCCAAGTTCGGCGTCGACACCGACAGCCTGTACGGGAAGAACGTCCGCACCATCGGCGGGAACCCGGACCTGATCTTCCCGGGTCAGGCCCTGACCGTCTGACGCCCCGCCGCGCTCCGGCGCGGTCGAGCGGCCACCCCGCGCGGGGTGGCCGCTCGGCGCGTTCGGCGAAGGCCTGCATCAGTAGGGTTGCCCGATGGTCCGACTGGTCAGTGACAGTGCGCTCACCGCCTGGCCGCACTGCGGGCGGCCGGCTTCGAGTACCGGGCCCGCCGTCACCTGCTGCTCCTGGACGGGGGCCGGCCGGTCGGGCTGCCGTTCGAGTACGCGGGCGCCGATCCGTCGGCCGGACCCAACTGGACCGGCCAGCCGGCCGTCGGGTCGTACTACCGCTGCGCGTCTCCGGAGTTGTAGTTGAACGTTGAACGCAACGTCCGAATACCGCCGGAGACGTCAAGGGCCGGAACAGGATCGACTCACACGCCGAGCGCGGAACGCCGGCCGGAACACCGGCCGGGGCCGCGAGCGGAACGCGTGAACGAGGAGGTCTGAGGAATGACGACGAACGGTGCGGCGGGACTCGACAGCAAGGTGGCCCTGGTGACCGGCGGCAGCCGGGGGATCGGGGCGGCGGTCGCGCTGCGGCTGGCCGAGGACGGCGCCGACGTGGCGCTGACCTACCAGGGCTCGGCCGAGCGGGCCGAGGAGGTGGTCGCGAAGATCACCGCGATGGGGCGCACCGGCTGGGCCGTGCGCGCCGACAGCGCCGACCCCGAGGCGGTGCACGCCGCGGTGGCCGCGGTCGCCGAGCGGTTCGGGCGGCTGGACGTCCTGGTGAACAACGCGGGGGTCGGCGCGGGCGGCGCCATCGAGGAGGTCGCGATCGAGGAGCTCGACCGGGTGCTGGAGGTGAACGTCCGTGCGCCGTACCTGTACGCCCAGGCGGCGGTGAAGCACCTGACCGAGGGCGGGCGGATCGTCGGCATCGGCAGTTGCATCGCCCAGCGGGTCGTCTTCCCCGGGGCCGCGCTCTACGCGACCAGCAAGGCCGCGTTGATCGGCCTCACCAAGGCGCTGGCCAGGGAGCTCGGCCCGCGCGGGATCACCGTCAACCTGGTCCACCCGGGCCCGATCGACACCGACATGAACCCGGCCGACGGCCCGTCCGCCGACTTCCAGCGCGGTTTCGTCGCCCTCGGCCGGTACGGCACGGCGAACGAGGTGGCGGGCGCCGTCTCCTACCTGGCGGGCGAGGACGGCCGGTACGTCACCGGTGCGGAACTGTCGGTGGACGGCGGGTTCGCCGCCTGACACCCCCAAGGGCCTCCGCACGCCGGACCGGGGACGGCGGCGTCGTGCCGGGCGCCCGGGTGTCGTGCCCGGCGGTCGTCGGTGCTCGCGCTTACGATCGCCCGGCACGATCCGTGCGCCCCCGGACCGAGAGGTGTGCCATGACCGCGGTGGACGACCCGATCGAGCTGCTCGCGCGGGCGCTCGCCCAGACCGCGGGCCTGATCGACGGCACCGGGGTCGAGCTGGCCGGCCATCCGACCCCCTGCCGCTCCTGGGACGTCGGCGACCTGGTCAGCCACCTGCTGTTCGACCTGCGGCAGTTCACCGTGCGGGCCGAGGGCGGACAGCCGGACCGGTCGCAGTCCTTCGAGCGGGTGGAGGAGGACTGGCTGCACGCCTTCGAAGCCGGCGCACAGCGGCTGGTCACGGCCTGGCGCGCCGCCGGGGACCTCACCGGTACGGCACCGGCCCCCGGCGGCGCCATCCTGCCCGCGCGCTTCCCGGTCGACCAGCAGATCGCCGAATTCGCCGTCCACGCCTGGGACCTGGCGCGCGCGACCGGCCGGTCGACCGCGGGCCTGGACCACGAGGTCGCGCTCGCGGCGCTCGACTGGGCCCGCGGCGCCCTCAGGCCCGAGTACCGCGGGGAGGAGGCGGAGCACCATGCCTTCGGCCCCGAGGTCCCCGCGCCGGCGGACGCCCCGGTGTACGACCGGCTGGCGGCGTTCTTCGGCCGCGACCCGTGGGCGGCCGTCGAAGTCTGACCGTTCCTGTTCAGGGGTTTCCGCCCGACGCCGCGCGCTTGATCGCCTCGCGGATGCGCGGGTAGCTGCCGCAGCGGCAGATGTTCTGGATCTGGTCGATGTCCGCGTCCGTCGGGTCGGGCGTGCGGCGCAGCAGGGCGACGGCCGTCATGATCTGGCCCGGCTGGCAGAAGCCGCACTGGGCGACGTCGCAGTCGATCCAGGCCTCCTGCACCGGGTGGAGGGTGTCGCCGTCGGCGAGGCCCTCGATGGTGGTGACGGTGCGGCCCGCGCAGTCCTTGACGGAGTGGGTGCAGGGCTGGAACTCCTGGCCGTCGAGGTGGCTGGTGCAGGCCCGGCAGACGCCCACTCCGCAGCCGTACTTGGGGCCGGTGACGCCGAGCTTGTCGCGGAGGACCCAGAGCAGCGGCATGTCGTCCGGTGCGTCGACGGTCACGGACCGCCCGTTGAGGACGAAGGTGTGGGTGGGCATGGGAGTCGAACTCCTCAGAAGTTGATCGGGAAGGAGCGCGGGCTGGTGCCGGTGGCCCGGGCGTAGGCGTTGGCGACCGCGGCGGAGGCCGCGGGGACGCCCAACTCGCCGGCGCCGCCCGGAGCTCCGCTCGGCGGCATCAGGTGGATCTCGACCGTGGGCGGGGTGTTGCGCTGCCGGGCGTAGTGGAAGTCGGCGTAACTCCCCTCCCGGAACGTGCCGTTGTCCAGGTGGTTGCCGGCCAGGAGGATCACCGAGATGCCGTCGCTCAGGGCGCCGGTCAGCTGGGCCTCCAGGCCGCGGGGGTTGATGACCTGGCCGACGTCGGCGGCGATGACGGCCTTGATGACCCGGGGGTTGGCGCGGTCGGTGGCGTCGAGTTCGACCAGGTAGGCGACCCGGCCGCCGTTCTCTTCGTGGTAGCCGACGCCCTGGGCCTGGCCGGCCGGCATCGGGCGGCCCCAGTCGCCAGCCTTGGCGACGGTGTCCAGCAGCGCCCGCCCGGCGGCGTCGCGCAGCCGGGCGCGGCGGAAGGCGACCTCGTCCTGGCCCATCCGGCGGGCGAGTTCGTCCATCATGATCTCGTCGGCGACCCGGACCGTGCCCGAGTAGACCGAGCGCCAGCTGCCGGTGTGCAGCTGCAGCGGCAGCTCGGCGAGCAGCTGGGTGGGGATGCCGACGTTGTACGGGTTCTTCTCGGTGAGCAGGAAGAAGGCCTGGGCGAGGCTGATCCCGGCGACGGAGAGGTTGAAACCGGCGCCGGTGAGCGCCTCGCCGAGCCCGTGCGAGAGGTCGGTCCGGACGGTCGCGGCGCGGTGTTCCCAGGTGAGCACCTGGCCGAGACCGTAGGTGGCGCGGATCCGGTGGTGGCTGGCGGGGCGCATCCGGCCGTGGCGCATGTCGTCGTTGCGGGTCCACATCAGCTTGACCGGCCGGCCTGCGGCCTTGGAGATCTGGGCGGCCTCCAGGGCGGCGTCGAAGAACAGCCTGCGTCCGAAGGAGCCGCCGCCGCGCACCACGTGGACGGTCACGGCGCTCTGCGGCAGGCCGAGTTCGGCGGCGATGGTCTGCTGGGCGATGATCGGGCTCTGCGCGGCGAACCACAGCTCGGCGCGGCCCGGCCGCACGTCGGCGACGGCGGTGAGCACCTCCATCGGGGCGTGGTTGACGAAGGCGAAGTCGAACTCGCCGTCCAGGTACGGGGTGAGCAGCGGCGGCAGCAGGAACGGTGCGTGGGCGGCCCGCAGCTTCGCCCGGACGTCGGCGTCGGACAGGTCGGCGACCGGGCCGGGCGTCCAGGTGGTGCGCAGCGCGTCGCGGGCCTTGAGCGCCTGGTCGAAGGTCTCGGCGAGGACGGCGACGCCGCTGGGGATCTGCACCACGGCGAGCACGCCGGGCATGGCGCGGGCGACGGAGGCGTCCAGGGACTTGAGGGTGCCGTTGACGGTGGTCGGTCGGGCGACCACGGTGGGCGCGGCGCCGGGGATCTGCAGGTCCCCGGCGTACTCGGCGCGCCCCGTGACGATGTCGCGGGCGTCGATGCGTCCGGTCGGCCTGCCCACCAGGCGGCGCTGGTCGGCCGGCTTGGGGGTGGCGGGCACGGCCGGTACGACCACCGAGGCGGCGTCGGCGGCGAGTTCACCGAAGCCGAGGCGGCGGCCGTCGGGGGCCAGGACGGCGGAGCCGGCGGTGCGCAGTCCGCTCGCCGGAACGTTCCAGCGGTGGGCGGCGGCGGTGACCAGCCGGGCGCGGGCGGCGGCGGCCGCGGCGCGCACCGGGTCGTACAGCGAGCGCACCGAGTTGGAGCCCCCGGTGAGCTGGTTGAAGAGCAGTTCGGGGCGTCCGTCGGAGAGCGGCACGTCCACGTCGGTGAGCTCGGCGTCGAGCTCGTCGGCGACCAGCATGGCGATCGCCGTGGTCAGGCCCTGGCCGACCTCCAGCCGGGGCAGGTGGAGCGCGGCACGCCCGGCGGGGGTGATTTCCAGCACCAGCAGGTGCGCGGTGGGCAGCCCGGCCAGGATCATCGCGTCGCCGAGGTCGAGGACGTCCGGGATGCCCGGCAGGCCGAGCAACTGCGGGGGCGCGGAAGCGTCCTGGGCGGCCGCGGCGGCGCGGACGGCGGCCTGCGCGGAGGCCGGCGCGGCGGCGTCGAGGCCGAGCCGGGCGGCGACGGTGAGGGTCGGAGCGGCCAGCAGGTAGGTGAGGAAGCGGCGGCGGCCGGTGGACCCGGCGGGGACGGCCGGGTCGTCGTGGGCCGCCGGGCCGTCGGGGGCGGCGGCCGGCCGTCCGCTGTCGCCCGGGTTGTCGGCGGAGTCCGAGGGGGCGATGGAGGTGCTGATGGGAGGAAGCCCTTCGAGCCGGAGGCGGCGCCGGATCGGGCGGGCACGGACGGCCCCGGCCCCGGTGCCGGATCGCGAACGCCGTTGAGCATAGGAGGGCACTACTGACGGGTCAACATGACCAATCCTGGCCCGCCGGGAGGGTGGTGGAGGGCTTGCGTCCGCTTGGGGTGACGGCGTCGGAGCGGGTACGGACGGCGCCTCGGGCGGGCGGGGAGAGCGGTCCGGGACTGCGCTCCCGGGGCAACGGGCTCCCGTCGTACGGGAGTTCACGGATCGCCCGGCGGTGCGGCGACGGGCGCCGGGCGGCGTGCAAGTGGCCCGGGAAGATTCAAGATCAATGGACCTGTCAGCCGGTCCATTCCGCCCCTAGGCTGGGCGGTGCCCCGCTGAGAGCCGCCCGGAGGGTCGTGAACCCCCCGGCTCGCGCGCCGACCGTCCGACAGGAGAGAAGTGCCGAACCAGAGCGCCGCAGGCTTCACCCTGCTGCCCCCCGCCGGTCCCCAGCGCACCCTGGCCGCAGCGCAGTTGGCGAGTTCGGTGGGCGACGGCGCCTACTACACCTGCTCCGCGCTCTACTTCACCCGCGTCGTCGGGATGTCCCCGACCGCCCTCGGCCTCGGCCTGGCGATCGCCTGGGCGCTCGGCTCGCTGGCGGGCGTCCCGCTCGGCCACCTCGCCGACCGGCGCGGCCCTCGCCGCACCGCGGTGGCCCTCGCGCTCGGCACGGCCGCCGTGGTCGCCGCCCTCCTGGTGGTGCGCTCCTACGCGCTGTTCCTGCTCGCCGTCTGCCTCTACGCCACCGCGCAGTCCGGCCTCACCGCCGCCCGGCAGGCCCTGGTCGCCGGCCTGGTGCCGCGCGCCGAACGGACCGGACTGCTCGCCCACCTGCAGTCAACCCTCAACGGCGGCCTGGCCGTTGGCGCCGCCATCGGCGGCATCGCGCTGACCGTCGGCACCCGGACCGCCTACCTCGGCGCCTTCGCCGTCACCGCCCTCGGCTTCCTGGCAGGCGCACTGGTCCTCCGACGGCTGCCCGAAGTCCCGCCCGCGCCGCAGGAGTCGGGCACCGGCCCGCGCCTGGCCGTACTGCGCGACCGCCGCTACGCCGCCGTCACCCTGGTCAACACCGTGCTGCTGCTGCGGATGCCGCTGCTCAGCCTGATCCTGCCGCTGTGGATCGCCCAGCGCGCCTCCGGCCTCGGCTGGCTGGGCTCGGTGCTCTTCGTGCTCAACACCCTGGCCGTGCTGGCCTTCCAGGTCCGGGCCGCCCGCGACGTCAGCGGACTGGACTCCGCGGTCCGGGCGGTGCGCGCCTCCGGGGTGCTGCTGCTCGCCTCCTGCGTGGTCTGCGGACTCTCCGCCCTGGACGTCCCTGTGTGGGCGTTCGGCGCGCTGCTGGTGGTCGCGGCCGTCCTCCAGGTGGCCGGCGAGATGCGGCAGTCGGCCGGCTCCTGGCAGCTCGGCTTCGACCTCGCCCCGCCCGAGCGGATCGGCCAGTACCAGGGCTTCTTCGGCACCGGCGTCGCCGTCGCCCGCACCCTCGGGCCGCTGCTGCTCACCGCGCTGCTGCTGGAGGGCGGGCTCGCGGGCTGGCTGGTGCTGGGCGGGGTGTTCCTCGCCGCCGGGTACGCGATGGGCCCGGTCGCCCGCTGGGCGGCACGCGACCGCCGGTCGGCGCCCGCCCCGGTCGTGCCCGCCGCGTAGGCCGCACGGGACGGCCCCGGAAACCGGTGGCCCCGGCCCGCCCCCCGCTGGCATGCTGGCCGCGTGGACCGACCCCAGATCTGGCTCGACTTCGCCCCTGAGCTGCACCTCTTCGTCTCCGCGCCCCGGCGGGCCGGCCGTACGGCGCTGCGCACCGACGGCACCTCCACCCTCGGCCACGTGGTCGAGTCCCTGGGCGTCCCGCTCACCGAGGTCGGCGCCCTGCTGGTGGACGGCCGGCCCGTACGCGACTCGCACGTCCCGGCCGACACCGAGCACGTCAGCGTCGAGGCGGTGGCCCGTCCGCAGCCCTCGCCCGCCCCGCCGCGCTTCCTGCTGGACGTCCACCTCGGCACCCTCGCCCGCCGCCTGCGCCTGCTCGGTGTGGACGCCGCGTACGAGAACCCGGACATCGGCGACGCCGCCCTGGCCGCCCGCTCCGCCGCCGAGCAGCGCGTCATGCTCTCCCGCGACCGCGGCCTGCTGCGCCGCCGCGAACTGTGGGCCGGCGCCTACGTCTACAGCCACCGCCCCGCCGAGCAACTGCGCGACGTGCTCTCCCGTTTCGCCCCGCCGCTCGCACCCTGGAGCCGCTGCACCACCTGCAACGGCACGCTGCGTACGGTGAGCAAGACCACCGTGCGTGAGCAGCTCCACGACGGCACCGAGCGCTCCTACGACGCCTTCGCCCAGTGCGCCGACTGCGGCCAGGCCTACTGGCGCGGCGCCCACCACGCCCGTCTGGAATCCATCGTGACCGAGGCCGTGCGCGAGTTCGGGGGCGTCCCGGGGTAGTCCGGGGCGCTCCGGGGTAGTGGCAGCCAGGGGAGCAACAGCCTCGGGGAGTGAGGAACTCCGTCACACGAGAGGCCGGGTCGTCGGATGAACGAACACCCCGTACCGCCTGTCCACCGACCCTTCGAGAGCGCCGGGACCGCTGACGCCCCGGTGGTGACCGCCCCGGACGGCGCCGCGGTCCGCCCGCTGCTGGTGCTGGACGGTCTGGGCAGCCTCGCGGTCTTCGAGCTCGCCCCCGGGCAGGTCACCCGCGCGGTGTCGCACGCCACCGTGCAGGAGCTGTGGCAGGTCACCGCGGGCAGCGGCGAACTGTGGCGCCGCCAGGACGGCCGGGAGGAGACCCTCCGGCTCACGCCCGGAACCGCGGCGTCGATCCCGCTGGGCACCGCCTTCCAGTTCCGGGCCGACCCTGACACCGACGGGCCCCTGCGGATCACCGCCGTCACCATGCCGCCCTGGCCGGGCACCGACACCGAGGCGCGCCCCGAGCAGGGCCCCTGGAGGGCGACCGTCCGCTGAGCGGGTGGTCAGAGCCCGACCAGGCCGAGCACCCAGGTGTGGGTGGTGTAGCTGCCCATCCGGGTCGGGTGGCGCTCGACGAGCGTCGCGTTCAGGCCCTCGGCCGTCCGGCGCAGCCCACCGGTGAAACGGTGCTGCTCCTCCGGGGCCAGCGGGAGCAGTTCGGCGAGCACGGCGTCGTCCAGCTCCCGCCCGACGGCGCGCAGCACCCCCGCGTCCAGGACCAGCAGGGTGCCATCGGGCAGGGCCAGCGGCTCCGGTGCCTGGGGGTCGGTCAGCAGCGGGCCGCGCTCGACCGCTCCGCCGGGCAGCAGCCGCACCACCCGGCTGCCGGTGGGGCGGCGGCGGTCCGTCTCGACCACGCGCAGGCCGTCGCCGACCACGTAGTGGCCGTAGCTGCGCCAGGAGTCGACCACCGCGCCGTCCCGGTCGTGGGCCCAGGTGTCGAAGGCGCCGTAGCCCTCCAGGCCGAGGACGAACCGCCCGCCGCCGACCGCCGCGCCGCGCTCGCCGCGCAGCTCGGCGACCGGAGCGCCGTCGGCGAGGTCCAGCAGCAGGGCCGGACCGAGGTGGCCCCGGGTGGTGTACTCGAAGGAGTCGGTGGTGACCAGCACCCGGCCGGCGGAGATGTGCGCCGCGTTCGGCCGCCCGGGGCAGGGCTGCCGCCAGCGGACCAGACCGCTCGGGTCGACGCAGCTGAGCTCGCCGTCCCGGCCGTGCACCTCCCAGCCGTCCCGCCGGGCCAGCGGCCCCTCCGGGCGGCCCTGCGGACGTCCGCCGGGCGTGCGATGGTGGTGCATGACCGTGACCCGCCAACTCCCCATGACCCGGATGCTAGCGGTTGACCGTGAACCGCGGGGGCCGTTTCGACGGTGCCGGGGGAGCCCCGACGGCGGACAATCTCCCCAGGAGCCGAGGAGGAGGCCACCGGTGGAACCCGCCGAGTTCGAGGTGATGATCGAGATCCCGCAGGGGTCGCGGAACAAGTACGTGATGGACTTCGACGCGGGCCGGATCCGCCTCGACCGCACGCTCTTCACGGCCACCCGCTACCCCGCGGACTACGGCTACGTCGAGGGCACCCTGGGCGGCGACGGCGAGCCGCTGGACGCCCTCGTCCTCGGCGGCGAGCCCGCCGTGCCGGGCTGCGTGCTCACCTGCCGGGCGGTCGGCATGTGGGTGATGCGCGACGAGCGCGGCCCGGACCAGAAGATCCTCTGTGTGCCGGCCCACGACCCGCGCTACGCCGCCCTGCGGGACATCGGCGACCTGCGCGAGTACGACCTGCTGGAGATCACCCACTTCTTCCAGGTGTACAAGGACCTCGAACGCGGCAAGTCCGTCGAGGGCTCGCACTGGGCCGGCCGCGAGGCGGCCGGCACCGAGATCGCCGAATCCCGCGCCCGAGCGACGGGCACCCGCTTCGCCCGCCCGGCCTGAAGGTGTGCCCGGTGCGGCGGATCCGGTCCGGTGGCCCGGCCCACCAGGATCCGGCGGGCCGGACCGCCGGTACCCGTGGGGCGGGCCGCCGCGGAGCCGGTTGGCTGCCGGCCGTGCCGCCGTTGCTCAGAGCCCCGCGCAGTTCAGAGCCCCGCGCTGTTCAGAGCCGTGCGCTGTTCAGAGCCGCGCGCTGCGCAGGATCGCGCCGACCTCGTCGGAGATCGCGGCCTCGTTGTGCTCGAACTCCGGTGAGGTGACCTGGTCCTGCTGGTCCGGCAGGCCGTCGAGGACAGGGGTGTGGAGGTGGCCGCCGGGCAGGTCGGGGGCGAGGTCGAGGCGCAGCCGGTTGGAGCGGTAGGCGACCTCGTTGGAGAGGTAGCCCCCGCCGCCTCCGGCCACGGCGCGGGAGCCGGGGGTGGGCCCGTCGGTGCGCTGGACCGGGGCGGTGGCGCCGGCGGGGATCTCGACGACCGGGGTGTTCAGCAGGACGGGGTAGGGCTGCTGGACGGCCGTCATGGCATCGGCGGGCAGGGTGGTGCGGATGAACTGCGGGCCGGCGGCCAGGCCCGGGGCGTCCACCGGGTGGAAGGCGGTGCCGCCGGAGAGCGCGCCGACGTTGTCGGTGGCCGGGTCGGCGGAGCGGGCGCGCCCGGCCCAGGCCTCCAGGGTGAACGTGCCGGGGTAGCCCTGGCTGATGCTGGTGATCAGGTCGGCGGACTGCGGGCCGCCGGGCCGCAGGTGGGGGCCGAAGGCGCGTTCCACGATGCCCTCGTCGAAGTCCCCGTAGCGCACCGGCAGGACGACCGCCCGCACCTCGGCGGTGCTGCCGTCGGCGAGGGTGATCCGCCGGCCGTCCAGTTGGAGGACGGCCGCGCCGGAGGGGTTGGCGCGGCGCGGCTCGGTGTCCAGGCCGTACGGGTCGAAGCCGCTGATGAAGATCCGCCGGATGCCGGAGGCGGAGTCCGGGCCGGACTCGTCGAAGCCGTCGTCCAGGCCGCGGGAGGCGTCCTCGAAGCGGGCCCGGAGTTCCGCCCGGTCGACGCCGAACCCCGGCTGCCAGCGGGCGAGTTGGACGGTCATGGCGAGCCGGGTCCAGTACAGCGGGCGGTCGTCGAGGGCGGGCAGCTCGCCGGCGGGCCGGCGGCCCTGGGCGCGGTCGAGGCCGGCCCGCCAGAGTTTGCGGCCCCAGGCGTCCACCACCCGCTGGGCGCGGTGGGCGGTGTGGGCGGAGCAGAGCGCGGCGGGGAAGCCGTGGAGCAGGTCGTCCAGGCCGGAGCGCTCGGTGAAGACGGAGGTCCGGGCGTCCTGGAGGCGGGCCTGTTCGGCGTCCGGCGACGCTGTGGTGACGGTTCGGCAGCCGGCCGGTGCGGCCTGGGCGGCGGCCGGGGCGAGCAAGGCGGCGAGGGTTCCGGCGAGGGCGGTGGCCAGGGTGGCGGCACGGCGAATGTTTGTCATGGACTCCGACAATAGGTACGGCACTGACGCCCCGCCAGGGTGCCTGCCCGCGCCCCGTAGGCTGACCGGGTGACACCCCTCGACCCGACCGTGAAGTCCCTGCTCATCGACCCCTACGGCACCTACGCCGAACTGCGCGCCGAGGCGCCCGTCCAGCGGATCGTCGGCCCGGACGGGCTGCCCGTCTGGCTGGTGACCCGCTACCCGGACGTCCGCCAGGCCCTCGCCGACCCGCGCCTCGCCCTCGACAGGGCGCACGCCGCGCCCGGCAACTACCGGGGCTTCGCGCTGCCGCCCGCCCTGGACGCCAACCTTCTCAACATGGACCCGCCGGACCACACCCGGATCCGCCGCCTGGTCGCCCAGGCCTTCACCCCGCGCCGGATGGCCGCCCTGCGCGCGCCGATCGAGCGCGTCGCCGAGCAACTCCTCGACGCCGTCGAGGACACCGCCGGGCCCAGCCGCCGCGTCGACCTGCTCGCGCGCTACGCCGCGCCGCTTCCGATCACCGTCATCTGCGACCTGCTCGGCGTCCCCGAGGACGACCGGCACGACTTCCGGGCCTGGACCGACACCCTGATCACCCCGGACCCGGACCGCCCCGAGCAGGCCCGCGACGCCGTCAGGGCGATGCTCGCCTTCTTCACCGGCCTGATCGGGCGCAAGCGCGCCGAGCCGGCCGACGACCTGCTCTCCGACCTGATCGCCGTCCGGGACGAGCAGGACCGGCTGAGCGAGGAGGAACTGACCTCGCTCGCCTTCCTCATCCTCTTCGCGGGCTACGAGAACACCGTCCACCTGATCGCCAACGCCGTGCTCGCCCTGCTCACCCACCCCGAGCAGCTCGCCACGCTGCGCGCCGAACCGGAGCTGGTCGCGGGAGCAGTCGAGGAGTTCGCCCGCTTCGACGGACCTGCCCCGCTGGCCATCCGCCGCTTCCCGCGCGAGGACGTCACCATCGGCGGCGTCACCGTCCCGGCGGGGGAGACGGTGCTGCTCTCGCTCGCCTCCGCCAACCGCGACCCCGAGCAGTTCGGCGAGCCCGACCGGCTCGACCTGCGCCGCAGGGAGAACGGCCACCTCGCGCTCGGCCACGGCATCCACTACTGCCTGGGCGCCCCGCTGGCGCGGATGGAGACGGCGCTCGCGATCACCGCCCTGCTGCGCCGCTTCCCCGCGCTGGCCCTGGGCGTCCCGGCCGAGCAACTGCGCCACCGGCCCACCATGAGGGCCCGTGGCCTGCTGGAACTCCCCGTCCGCTTCTGATCGAGGTCCCGGGAACCGGTGTGGCATCTACAGCGTTGTCGTGGTCGAACAGCGTGATTCGGACGGTGGTGGAGGAAACCCCATGAGTGTGGCCCTGACGAAGGGCGGCAACGTCTCCCTGAACCGGCAGGCGCCCGGCGTGCGGTCCGTCCGGGTCTGCCTCGGCTGGACGGCCGGCCCCGGGTACGACCTGGACGCCAGCGCCCTGCTCTGCGGGGCGTCCGGAAAGGTCCTCACGGACCAGCACTTCGTCTTCTTCAACAACCTGCAGAGCCCGGACGGCGCGGTGCGTCACCTCGGCGCCGACGGCGGGGGCGGCGAGGGCGAGGACCGGGAGCGGATCGAGGTCCGGCTCGCGGACGTCTCGGCCGACGTGCAGAAGGTCGTCTTCGCGGTGGCGATCTACGATGCGGCGCAGCGCCGGCAGGCCTTCGGGCAGGTGCGCGGCGCGTACGTCCGGCTGACCGACGCGGACGGCGGCGCCGAGGTGGCCCGCTACGACGTGACCCCGGAGACGGGCAGCGAGACGGCGATGGTGTTCGGCGAGCTCTACCGGAACGGCGCGGACTGGAAGTTCCGCGCCGTCGGCCAGGGCTACGCCTCGGGGCTAGCGGGCATCGCCACCGACTTCGGCGTCGACGTCCTCCAGCCGGCGCCGGCCGCCCCCTCGGCCCCGGCGTCGGCCCCGGCCCCCGCGCCGCTGCCCCCGATGCCGGCGGCAGCGCCCGCCGCCGTCGTCCCCGCCGTTCCGAAGACCCAGCCAGCTACAGGGAGTTCGCCCGTGACGTGTTTCTTCGACCCCACCCACGGCGTCGGCTCGGCCGTGGTGCTGTGGCAGCCGCAGTGGGGCGTGCCGCGCCAGGTCGAGACCTGCGCGGCCTGTGCCCAGCGGGTGCAGACGACCGTCCCGCCGTTCTACACCCCGCAGCAGGCGGGCTACCCGCAGCAGCAGGTCCAGCCGCACGTGCCCGCCCAGCAGCAGGACCAGGGCGGCCGCCGCTTCGGGACCGGCGCCATGCTCGGCGCCGGTGCCGCCGGTCTGGTCGGCGGCATGCTGCTCAACGAGGCGCTGAGTGACGACGAGCCCCAGGTGGTCGTCAACAACTACTACGAGGACGACGACGACTCGTTCTTCTGAGCGTCGTCGCCACTCCTCCTGCTCCCTCCCAACGGCCGGAACCGACGTACCGGTTCCGGCCGGTCCGGTCAGCCGACGACGACCGCCATCTGCCCGTAGGTCGCTGGAGCACATGCGGGAGACCTACGAGACCGACCCGCTCGATGAGCCTCCCATGCCGAACGGCCGCACCACGCAACCGCGTTGTGCGGCCGTTCCGGTACCCGGCCGTGCGGCCGGGCCCGTTCAGGGCTCCTGGCGCCGGTACGCCCCCGCCCGGGCGGCGGCCTCGGCGGCGGCCGCGGCGCGGTCGGCGGCCGGCTCGTCGAGCGGCTCGGCGGTGGTGAGCATCCGGTAGTAGAGCGGCGCCGAGACGGCCCGGATCACCTCGAACGGGTCGGTGTCCGGCGGGAGTTCGCCGCGTTCGACGGCCTCGGTGACGCACGGCGCCCATTCCTCCACCCGGCGCCGGTAGAAGTGCCGCAGGGCCTCGGCCGTCCCCGGATCGCCGTTGGCGGCGACGATGACGGCCCGGAACAGCGCGCCCTGCCGAGGGTCCGCCAGGGTCCGCCGGACCAGCCGGGCGTTGGCCCGGAGGTCCTCGGCGAGCGAGCCGCTGCGGGAGCGCGGCAGCGACTGCTCGGCCATGTCGGTGAGCAGGTCGGCGACCAGGGCGGTGGTGCTGCCCCAGCGGCGGTAGACGGTGGTGCGGCCGACCTCGGCCCGCTGGGCGAGGTCGGCGAGGTCGAGGCCGCCGAAGCCGTGCTCGACCAGGGCGTCCTCGGCGGCCCGCAGGACGGCGGCGCGGACCCGGGCGGTGCGGCCCCCCGGGCGGACGGTTCCGGGCGTCCCGGGTCTCTCGGGCGTGCCCGGCGTCCCGGGCGCGGCAGGGGCGGCGGACGCGGCGGCTTCAACCGGCTCGGCAGCCATTAACGGGATTCCTGTTCCATTAGTAGGGCGAAGTCTGCTAACTTCGAGACATCCTAACGGAACGGGAGTCCCATTAGGGGCTTCGAGGGGAGAACTGTCATGGCAACCACCATGGAATCCAACGGCATGGAGTACCGCCGGCTCGGCGCATCCGGACTCAAGGTCCCCGCGCTCAGCCTCGGCACCGGCACCTTCGGCGGCCGCGGCCCGCTGTTCGGCGCCTGGGGCACCACCGACGTCCAGGAGGCCCGCCGGCTGCTCGACATCGCCGTCGACGCGGGGGTCACCCTCTTCGACACCGCCGACGTCTACTCCGACGGCGCGTCCGAAGAGGTGCTCGGCCAGGCCGTCCGCGGCCGCCGCGACCGGGTGCTGATCTCCACCAAGGCCGGACTGCCGCTCGGCGACGGCCCGCAGGACGCCGGTACCTCCCGGGCCCGGCTCATCCGGTCGGTGGACGACGCCCTGCGCCGCCTCGGCACCGACTACCTCGACCTGTTCCAACTGCACGCCTACGACGCCGCCACCCCGATCGAGGAGGTACTGGCCACCCTGGAGGACCTGGTCCGCGCGGGCAAGATCCGCTACACCGGCGTCTCCAACTTCTCCGGCTGGCAGCTGATGAAGTCCCTGGACCTCGCCGACCGCCACGGCCGCCCCCGCTACGCCGCCCACCAGGTCTACTACTCACTGGTCGGTCGCGACTACGAGTGGGAGCTGATGCCGCTCGCCCGGCAGGAGGGCGTCGGCGCCCTGGTGTGGAGCCCGCTCGGCTGGGGCCGCCTCACCGGCCGGATCCGGCGCGGTGAACCGCTCCCGGCCGGCAGCCGGCTGCACGACACCGCCGACTACGGCCCGCCGGTCGAGGACGAGCTGCTGTACCGGGTGGTCGACGCCCTGGACGGGATCGCCGCCGAGACCGGCCGCACCGTCCCCCAGGTGGCCATCAACTGGCTGCTGCGCCGCCCGACCGTCTCCTCGGTCATCATCGGCGCCCGCAACGAGGAGCAGCTCCGGCAGAACCTCGGCGCCATCGGCTGGTCGCTGACGGAGGACCAGGTCGCCCGGCTGGACGCGGCCAGCGCCCGTACCGCGCCCTACCCGTACTTCCCGTACCGCCGCCAGGCCGGCTTCGCCCGGCTCGACCCGCCGCTGGCCGGGTGACCCGCCGCCGACCGGTTGACCTGCCGCCGGCCGGTGGGCCCGCCGCGGGGTCCGGTGCCCGGTCAGGCGATGACCTCCTCCACGATCGGGCATCAGCAGGTGCGGCTGCCCCGTCGCCGACTCCGGCCGAACCTGCGACCGTCAATTCCCGGCGCAGGCCTCCGCCTCCGCCAGGTACCGCGCCACCGGGCCCAGCGTCAGCATCCCGCTGGCCGCGCCGGCGTCCTCTGCGGCGGCGCCGCGCAGGGCGGCCGCGGCCCGGGCGGCGCCGGTGCGTTCGCCGAGGCGGACGGCGGCGCGGGCCGTCAGGCACCACAGGGCCTCCTGGAGGTGGTCGTGCGGTGGTTCGGGCGCCGCGGCGAGGGCGGCCCGGGCCTCCGCGGTCCGGTCCTCGGCGAGCAGCACCAGGGGCCGGGTCCAGGGCCGGTACGGTCCCCAGTCGAGCCGCCGGTCGGTGGGCGCCGGCCGGTCGTGCAGCAGGCGCAGCCCCAGCAGGGCGAGCGGGAAGAGCCCGCGGTGCAGCCCCGGCATCCCGGCCGTCCGGAGGGCCTCCTCGGCGGCGCGGTACTCCGCCGCGGCCGTGGCGGCGGTCGGCCCGCCGGGTTCGGTGCTGCGGGCGGCCGTGACCCGGGCGCGGAGCCACCCGGTGAGGACGGGGACGAGCGGCGCCTCGGTGGTGGCGGCGAGCCCGTCGGCCGCCTCGGCGTGGGCGGTCGCGGCGTCCAGTTCGCCCAGAGCCGAGGCGGACTGCAGGCGGACGAGCCGGCCCAGTACGGCGAAGTTCGCCAGCCCGTGCCGGCCGCCCAGGTCGAGCAGCTCGGCGCCGATCCGGTCCCGGACCGGGGCCAGCCCGGGGCGGCCGAAGGACTGCAGGAACACCCCGTTGAGGGCGAAGGCCAGCAGGCCGGGATCGGCCAGGCCCCGGGCCAGCGCCTCGGCCTGCCTGGCCGCCCGCCCGGCGCGCACCGGTTCGGCCCCGGACAGGTCGGCGCTGCGGCTCTCGACGGCGATGGTGGCCAGGAGACGGGCCGACAGGTCGGCGGGCCCGTCGGGGCCGAGCGCGCTCAGGGTGCGCTCGGCGGCCTCCACGACCGCGCGCGACTGTTCGGGGTCGTCGGCCCGGCTCCAGAGCGCGGGCACGTCGTAGGCGCCGATGATCCGGGCGGTCAGCAGGAGGTCTCCGGTGCGTTCGGCCGCCCGGATCGCGGCGAGCCGGTCGCGCCGGGAGTGGACGAGGGCGTCGCCGCCCGCCAGGGCGAGGGTGCGGGCCAGCTCCACGGTGGTGCGCGGGCCGAGCCGCACGCCGGGGCCGGCCCAGGTGGCGCGGGCGGCCTCGCCGGGCGCGGGGCCGTTGAGGATCTCGGTCTCCAGGCGCCGGAGTTCGGCACCCGGGTCGAGCCCGAGCTGGTCGACGAGCATGCTGCGGGCGCGGCGGAGGACGGCCAGGGCGTCGGCCTGGCGACCCGCCCGGTGCAGCGCACGGGCGAGCAGGCCCCAGGCCGGCTCGCGCCACGGGTGTTCGGCGACGTGGGCGCCCAACTCGGCGACGAGCTCGGCCCCCTGCCCGGAGTCGAGCAGAATCCGGGCGCGCAGTTCCACCGCCTCCAGCCGCAGCTCCTCCAGTCGGGCGCGCTCGCGCTGCGCCCAGGCGGAGTCGGGCACGTCGGCATAGGCGGGCCCGCGCCAGGCGGCGAGCACCGCGCCGAGTTCGGCCACCGCGCCGGGGTCGCGCCGGGCGCGGGCCAGGGTGTCCTGGAACCGGTGGGCGTCCACGTCCTCGCGGGGCAGGCGCAGCGCGTAGCCAGGGCCCTCGGTGACGAGGACGCGCGGCGCGTCGCGCGGCGGACGGTCGGGTTCGAGGGCGCGGCGCAGCGCGGCGACGAAGGTCCGCAGGGCGCCCACGGCGCGGACCGGAGGGTCGGTCCACAGGTCGTCGACGAGGGTGTCGGTGGTGACCATCCGGCCCTCGGCGGCGACCAGCCGGGCCAGCACCTCGCGGTGGCGGGGGCCGCCCAGCTCCACCGGGCTGCCGTCGTCGCGGAGGGCCCGTACGGCTCCGAGCACGTCGATTCGCATGCCCCCATCCTCGGTGCCGGGGGTGGGCCGTGCCGAACCGCACTGATCGGTTGCTGATCGCGGTCGCCCACGCTGGTCGGGTCGGTTCCCGGCCCCGGTTCCGGCCCGAGCCTCCCGGCCCCGGCCCCCGGTTGCCGACGCCCAGTCCCAGACCCGAGAGGACGCCCCCCATGGCACCCACCATCCCCGGCTTCGACCACCTCCGCCTGCCCGGCGCGGACGGGGTGCAGCTGACCGCCGCGGTCGGCGGAAACGGCAGCGGAAGCCCGGTCGTGCTGCTGCACGGCTTCCCCCAGACCCACCTGATGTGGCGGCACGTCGCCGAGCGGCTCGCCGACGAGCACACGGTGATCTGCCCCGACCTGCGGGGCTACGGCGCCAGCGACAAGCCGGCCGGGACCGGCCCCGAGGTGTACGCCAAGCGCACCATGGCCGCCGACGTGGTGGCCCTGGCGGCCGCGCTCGGCCACGACCGCTTCGCGCTGGTAGGCCACGACCGGGGCGCCCTGGTCGCCTTCCGGGCCGGGCTGGACCACCCCGATACCGTCACCCACCTGGGCATCCTCGACGTCGTACCGACGCTCGACATGTGGAACGTCCTGCACGGGGTGTCAGCGGCGGTCGGCTACCACCTGTACCTGATGGCGCAGCCGCCCGGCCTGCCGGAGACGATGATCGCGAACAGCGCGGACGCGTTCTTCGGTTCCTTCCTCGACGCCTGGGCGGACGATCCGGCCGCCCTGCCGCCGGAGGTCCGGGCCGAGTACCTGCGGGCGAGCGCCGCCGCGGTGGCCTCGATCGTCGCGGACTACCGGGCCTCGGCGGGCGTCGACGTCCGGCACGACCAGGCGGATCTGGACGCCGGGTCCCAGCTGGCGATGCCCGTGACGGTGGTCCAGCAGGACTGGGGAGCGCAGCTGGGTTACGACGCCGCCGCGGTGTGGCGGGCGTGGGCGCCGGACCTGGACCACCGGCTGACCGGTGCGGGGCACTTCATGGCGGAGGAGGCGCCCGAGGAGATCACCTCGGCCGTCCGGGACCTGCTGGCCCGCTGACCTGCCCGGCCAGACCCTGGCGCCGTCCTTCGCGCGGGCGCCGGCCTGGGCGTGGAGGAGGCGGTCGCCGTCGCGGCTGAGGCAGCCCCGGGTGGCCGTCCGGTCGAAGACCGGCTCCAGGACCTCGGGGGACCCGCTTGCGGGCGGTGACCAGGTCAAGGTCGGAGTGCCCGACGGCCGCGGCGTGCCGGGCGACCTCCATCAGCGCCCAGGCCCGGCGACCGACCCGGGTGTCGGCGTCGCCGTCGATGCCGCGGACGGTGTCCGGGTCCACGCCGCGCGCTCCGGGTGGGTACGGACGGGCCTCCCGGCTCGACGGGCCCGGGCCGCGGCGGACCCGGGTGGCGGCCCGCTGGGGGCCGGGCGAGGATGAGCCGGAGCAGAGCCAGGACCAGTCGGGACCAGTGCCCGGACCCCGGGAAGAGGCCCCATGACCTCCCAACCCTCCCGCGACGCGGAGAAGCCGCAGCCGCCCGGTGCCACCGCCGCCGGTGGGCGGGCCGAGGCCCGGCGCTGGCGGGCGCTGACGATCTGCCTGGTCGCCGGATTCATGACCCTGCTGGACGTCAGCATCGTGAACGTCGCGCTGCCCACCGTTCGGGCCGGGCTGCACATGTCGAACAGCGGACTCCAGTGGGTGCTCAGCGGCTACGCGCTCGCCTTCGGCCTGGTGCTCGTCCCCTCCGGGCGGCTCGGCGACGCCCGCAGCCGGCGCGCCGTCTTCCTCGCCGGGCTCGCCCTGTTCACCGCCGCCAGCGCGCTGGCCGGGGCGGCCCAGGACCAGGAGTGGCTGGTGCTGGCCCGGCTGTTCCAGGGCGCGGCCGGCGGGGTGCTGGTGCCGCAGGTGTCCGGCTTCATCCAGACCCTGTTCGAGGGCGCCGAACGCGGCCGGGCCTTCGGCGCGCTCGGCGCCACCATCGGACTGTCCACCGCCGTCGGGCCGCTGCTCGGCGGACTGCTGATCCACCTGTTCGGCCCGCAGGACGGCTGGCGCTGGGTGTTCCTGGTCAACCTGCCGATCGGCGTCGTCGCCCTGCCGATCGCCTACCGGCTGCTTCCGCCGCCCCGCCCGGCCGCCGAACGGGCCGGCCACCGCGACTTCGACCCGGTCGGGGTGCTGCTGCTCGGCGCCGGCACCGTCGCCCTGCTGCTGCCCTTCGTCCAGGGACAGCAGTGGCACGGCCCGGCCCGCTGGCTGCTGCTGCCGCTGGCGGCCGTGCTGCTGACCGCCTTCGTCGGCTGGGAGCTGCACTATGCCCGGCGGCACGAACCGCTGGTCAGCATGGCCCTGTTCGGGGTGCGGCCGTACGCGGCGGGGGTGCTGCTGTCGCTGGTGTACTTCGCCGGGTTCACCGCGATCTTCTTCATCTTCACGCTCTACCTCCAGGCGGGCCTGCACTACTCGGCGCTGACGGCGGGCCTGGCGGTCACCCCCTTCGCGGTCGGCTCGGGCGTGGCCGCCGCCGTGGGCGGGCGGCTGGTCAGCCGGCTCGGACGCCGGCTGGTGGTGCTCGGGCTGCTGCTGGTGCTGCTCGGCCTGCTGGCCTCAGCCCTGGCCGTCCAGCTGTGGTCCGGACCCTCGGTGGGCTGGACGACCCTCGGCCCGCTGCTGGTCGCCGGGGTGGGCAGCGGCCTGGTGATCGCCCCCAACCAGACGCTCACCCTCCAGCACGTGCCGCGCGCCCGCGCCGGCAGCGCCGGCGGGGTCCTGCAGACCGCCCAGCGGGTCGGCTCGGCCGTCGGCATCGCCGTCGTCGGCTCGGTCTTCTTCGCCCACGCCGCAGGACCCCACCCCGACTGGGCCCTCGCCTTCCAACTCGCCGACACGGTCGCCTCGGGCCTGGTCCTCGCGGCGCTGCTGGTGGCCCTGGCCGACGAGTGGGCGAACCAGCGGGAGAACGCTGGGCGCACCCAAGTTCCGTGACACCTTGTCCCGTCGGATAATCCGGGTGGACGGAAGCGGTGGGAGGTGCGGCATGACGGATGCCCGGGCGGACTTCCTGGCGGCGGCCGGCGCGGCCGAGGCGCTGCTGCGGCGGACGGAGGTGGCCGAGGGGTGGGCGCGGCCGAGTGCGCTGGCGCAGTGGAGCGTGGGCGGCCTGGCCGGGCACCTGGCGTACCAGGTGCTCTGCGTGCCGGAGGTGCTGGCCGCCCCGGTACCGGTCGAGGAGACGGTGGGGCTGCTGGAGCACTACCGCCGGTCGCGGTGGATCGGCGCCGGGGTCGAGGCCGAGATCAACGTGCGGATCCGGCAGGGCAGTGAGGCGCTGGGGGCCTCCGGCCCCGCGGCGTTGAGCCGGCGCGTCTCCGGCACGCTCGCCGGGCTCCCGGCCGTCCTCCTGGGCGAGGACGGCCGCCGGCCGGTGCGGCTGCCGTTCTGGGGCGCCTGGTCGCTGACGCTGGACGACCTGCTGGCCACCCGGACGATGGAGCTGGCCGTCCATGCGGACGACCTCGCGGTCAGCGTCGGTGCGCCGACCCCCGAACTCCCGCCGGGGACGGCCGAGTCGGTGATCGTCCTGCTGACCCGGCTGGCGGTGCGCAGGCACGGCCAGGTGAGCGTGCTGCGGGCGCTCAGCCGGGCCGAGCGGGCGCCGGGCAGCATCGCGGCCTTCTGATCACTCGCGGCCGTCCGACCGTCAGTGGTCGCGGCGCTGGATCACCACCGTCGCGATGGCCACCGAGGCGAGCGCCCACACCCCGTACGTGGTCCAGGCGCCCGCGACGGTGGCCGGGTAGTCGGTCGGCCGCATGCCCGCCAGGGTGATCCGGGCCAGGCGCTGCCAGGCGGGAAAGGGCAGGGCGTGCAGCAGGTCGGCGGTCCAGCGGTAGCGCTCGGTGACCAGGGACGGCAGGAAGAACAGCACCACCACGGTGCCCACCACCGCGCCCGCACTGTGCCGGATCAGCGTGCCGAGGCAGAGCCCGACCAGTCCGCACACCGGGGCGAACAGCGCGGCGGCGGCCACGTACCGCAGGGCCGTCGGGTCGCTCAGGGACTGCCCGATGCCCCGGTCGGCCAGGATCGCCTGGGTGAGGCCGAAGGAGACGCCCGCGGTGACCGTCCCGAAGCCGAGCAGCACCGCCGTCAGCACCGCCGCCTTGGCCAGCAGCACCGCGCGGCGGTCGGGGACGGCGGCCAGGGTGGTGCGGATCAGCCCGGTCGCGTACTCGCCCGCGATGACGATCGCTCCCAGGCCGCCGCCGACCAGCATCAGGATGTCGGCGGAGGCCGTGATGAAGGAGTCGTCCAGCGCGACCTGCGCCATCACCGCCGGATCGCCGTCGCCCGGCGTGTAGTGGTCGTGGGTGTACTGGGCGGACTTGAGATCGGCGGCGACGACGAGCAGCGTGGCGAGGCCGAGCACCCAGGGGATCGAGCGCAGCGACCAGAACTTGAGCCACTCGGCGGCGAGCAGGTCGCCGAAGCGGTGGCGGCGAACGGGGGTCGGGAGGGTGGCGGTGCTCATCGGGGCTCTCCGGCGAGGTATTCGACACTGTCGGCGGTCAGTTCCATGAAGGCCTCCTCCAGGGAGGCGCCGCGCTCGGTCAGGGCGTACAGCAACAGACGCTGTTCCAGGGCGAGTTCGCCGATACGGCCGGCGTCCAGGCCGGTGACGTCGAGGCTGCCGTCCGGGCCGGGGCGTATCTCGGCGCCGGCGGCGCGCAGCACGGCGGTCAGCCGCTCGGGTTCGGCGGCGCGCACGGTGACGGCGGCCCGGCCGGCCCGGGCGGCGAACTCGGTGAGGCTCTCGTCGGCGATCAGCCGTCCGCGGCCGATCACCACCAGCCGGTCCGCGGTGTGCTCCATCTCGGCCATCATGTGGCTGGAGACGAAGACCGTCCGGCCCTCCGCGGCGAGTCGGCGGAACAGCCCGCGCACCCACAGCACGCCCTCCGGGTCAAGTCCGTTCAGCGGCTCGTCGAAGAGCAGGACGGGCGGGTCGCCGAGCAGGGCGCCGGCGATGCCCAGGCGCTGCTTCATGCCCAGCGAGTAGCCGCCGATCCGCCGACCGGCGGCGTCGGTGAGTCCGACCTCGGCCAGCACCTCCTCCACCCGGCTGCGCGGGATCGCGTTGCTGCGGGCCAGCACCCGCAGGTGGGCCACGCCGGTGCGTCCGCCGTGGACGTCGCCCGCGTCGAGCAGCGCGCCGACCTCTCGCAGGCCGCGCGGCAGCCCGCGGAAGGCCCGGCCGTCGACGGTGACGGTGCCCGAGGTGGGGTCGTTGAGGCCGAGGGCCATCCGCAGGGTGGTGGACTTGCCCGCGCCGTTGGGGCCGAGGAAGCCGGTGACGTGGCCGGGGCGGACGGTGAAGGTCAGCCGGTCGACGGCCGTTCGGCGGCCGTAGCGCTTGGTCAGTTCGTTGACTTCGATCATGGGCACCACGGTGCCGGGGGAGCCCCGGCCGCCGCATCGGACCGGTGTCGACACCGCGGGTCTGCCCCGGTCGTACAACCACGGTTGGATGACGGCGCCCACCCCCGTCGTTACGATCTTGAACCATGCCCGCTACACCCACGCCCCCGTTGATCCGGCGCCTCCCGCCCGAGGCCTGGGTCGCCCTCGCCTGGTGCGTGGCCGTCGCCTATCCCGCCCTGGCGCTCCGCGACACCGGATGGCGGCAGTACGGCGGCGCCGCCGCGCACGGCGGCCTGCCGTTCACTTTGGGTGATACGGCAATAGCCTTCGCCGGCGCCGCGCTGGTGCGCCGGGTACCGGTGCTCTCGGTCGCCGTGCTGCTGATCGCCACCTGGACCGAGACCGACGGCTGGGCCGCCAAGCACCAGGTGCCCCCCACCGCGTTGCTCGCCGTGGACGTCGCGCTCTTCGTGATCACCGCCCGAGGGACGCGTCGAAGTTCGCGCGCCGCCTTCGCTCTGGTGATGACCTTCCTGGTCCTGCACATCGGCATGGTCCCGGGCAACACCGTGGGCGTCTTCACCGGGACCCGCATCGGCTCGGCCGACGGCGCCGCGCTGCTCGCCCTGGTCGCCTGGCTGGCCGGGCGCTCGCTGCGGCAGAACCGGGAACACGCCGAAGCCCTGAGCAGCAGGGCCGCCGTCGAGGCGGTGACCGCCGAACGGCTGCGGATCGCCCGGGAGATGCACGACACCGTCGCCCACAGCCTCGGAATCGTCGCCCTCCAGGCCGGCGCCGCCCGCCGGGTGATCCACCGCCGGCCCGAGCGGGCCGAGCAGGCGCTGGGCGAGATCGAGGCCGCCGGCCGGGAGACCCTGGCCGCGCTGCGCCGGATGCTGGTCGCTCTGCGGCAGGCCGACGGCGAGGTGTCGGACACCGTCCCGCACGGCCTGGCCGACCTCGACCGGCTGGCCGAGACCACCACCGCGGCGGGTGTGCGGGTCGAGGTGCGGCGCTCGGGTGAACCGGGGCCGCTGCCACCGGAGATCGACCTCTCGGCGTTCCGGATCATCCAGGAGTCGGTCACCAACGTGGTGCGCCACGCGGAGGTTCGCGACTGCCTGGTGACCGTCGGCCGTACCGCGGGGGAGCTCTCCGTCGAGATCACCGACCGCGGCCGGGGCCACGGCGCCGCGCCCGGCAGCGGCTTCGGGCTGGCCGGGCTGCGCGAGCGGGTCGCCCTGCTGCTCGGCGAGTTCGAAGCCGGGCCGCGCCCGGACGGCGGCTTCCGGGTCGCCGCCCGGCTGCCGATCCCCGGGGAGGAGACCGCATGATCCGCGTCGTACTGGCCGACGACCAGCCGCTGGTACGGGCCGCCCTGGAGATGGTGATCACGGAGACGGCGGACGTCGAGGTGGTCGGCGAGGCGGGCGACGGCGCCGAGGCCGTCCGGCTGGCCGCCGAACTGCGGCCGGACGTCGTGGTGATGGACATCCGGATGCCCGGCACCGACGGCATCGAGGCCACCCGGCAGGTGACCGCCGCCGGCGGGCCGACCAGGGTGGTGGTGCTCACCACCTTCGACGAGGACGAGCACGTGTACGCGGCGCTGCGCGCCGGGGCTTCCGGCTTCCTGGTCAAGGACATGGCGCTGGACGACATCCTCGCCGCGGTGCGGGTGGTCGCCGCGGGGGACGCGCTGATCGCGCCGAGCGTCACCCGGCGGCTGATCGGAGCCTTCGCCGGGCAGCACCCGAAGCTGAACCCGAACCCGGCCGCGGTCCCGGCGTCGCGCCGGCTGGACGCGATCACCGACCGGGAGCGGGAGATCCTCACTCTGGTCGGCCGGGGCCTGTCCAACACCGAGATCGCCGCCGAACTGGTCCTCAGCATCGCCACCGTGAAGACCTACATGACCCGGCTGCTGGCCAAACTGGACGCCCGCGACCGGGTCCAACTGGTCATCCTGGCCTACGAGACGGGCCTGGTCTCCGTCCCCGGCTGACCGGGCCCCGTGGTGCGCCGATCAGTTCTTGACGGCCACGCCCGCGTACATCGCGATGTCCCGGTCGCGGATCGCCGGGGCGTCGGCGTCCGGCCGCCAGTGGTGGACCAGGGTGACGCCCGGGTCGAGCAGTCGGTAGCCGTCGAAGAAGGCCTCGGTCTCCGCCTTGTCGCGGATCTGCAGCGGGATGCCGCGGGCGTTGTACTCCCGGCCGACGCCGCCCACACCGACCGGGTCGGTGTCCCCGGTGAACACGGTGAGGGCGAGGAAGCTGCCGGGCGCCAGGGTGTCCATGAAGCGGCGCACGATGCCCTGCGGGTCGTCCTCGTCGAGCACGAAGTGCACGATGGCGATCAGCGAGAGCGCCACCGGCTGCGCGAGGTCGAGCACCTCGCGCAGCCGGGGGTTGCCCATGATCGACTCCGGGTCGCGGAAGTCGGCCTCCACGTAACAGGTGCGGCCCTGGGGCGTGCTGGACATCAGGGCCCGGGCGTGGGTCAGCACGATCGGGTCGTTGTCCACGTACGCGACCCGGGCCTCGGGGGCGATCGTCTGGGCGATCTCGTGCACGTTGGGCGAGGTGGGGATGCCGGTGCCGATGTCCAGGAACTGACGGACCCCGTACTGCTCGGTGAGGTGGCGCACCGAGCGCTGCATGAAGTCGCGGGTGGTGCGCATCGAGATCGGCAGCGCCGGCCAGGCCTGCACCGAGGCGTGGGCGGCGGCCCGGTCCGCCTCGAAGTTGGTCTTTCCGCCGATGAGGTAGTCGTAGACCCGGGCCGAGTGCGGCACGTCCATCCGCAGATCGACCGACGGGTGTTCCTCGTTCGTCACGCTCGTGCTCCCCGTAGCTGGGCATCCGTCACGGGCCGCCGCGAAGGTTGGCCTTGGTGCGCATGGTAACGGCGTGCCAGTGCGACGAGATGACGAACGCTCAGGTCTGCGACGCCTCCGGACCCCGTACCTCCAGTCCCACCGCCTGACGGGGGAGCGCCCCGGACCCGGCCCGCCCGCCGCGCCCCGCCGCCAGCTCCACCGCCGCTCCGATCCAGGCCGCACCGAACGCCCAGGTCGCCACCCACTCGCACAGGTACATCGGCCGGACCGCCCAGTCCGCCCCGAACCCGGACAGCCCCGCGACCGCCGCCGCCACCAGGGCGACCAGGATCAGCACCCCCGCCGCCAGGTACGCCGCACCGACCCGGGCCGGTTGCGTCGAGCGCGGATTGCGGAACGAGTACAGGCAGAACAGCGCCAGCATCACGAACAGCAGCGCGGCGAACACCAGATGGAACACTCCGACCGTGCGCTGAAGCCCGGTCGGATCCTGCGGCGCCGTCGGGCACAGCGCCACCCCCAGCGCGAACAGCCCCGCCGCCGTGCTCCACCGGTCGTCCCGCCGGTCGAAGCGGTAGCAGACCAGGAACACCCCCAGCGCGCACAGCGCCCCGACGAAGACGTTGCGCGTCCCCGTGTAGTACGCGGCGCTCATCGACGCGGGCCAGAACCCGTCCGTCGAGCGCCCCGTGACCTCGCTCGCCAGCCAGTTGCCCAGCGGCAGGGCCGGCGGCAGCAGCACGCCGATCGCCCCGACGCCGAAGCGCAGGAAACTGACTGTTCGCTCGTCCTGGACGGTCTGTTCTGGATCGGTCGTTCTCCGAACGCTCCGGTCGTCGCTCACGGACGCCTCCTCGCTGGTCCGCGCGATGGTTGCCGCCAACTGGTGTACCCGCCCAGGAGGTCGCCCCACCACCGAAAAGGGTGGTTTGGCGCGTGTCCGTCGGCGAGCCCTCGCACCGACGCCGGCGACCGTCGGGATCAGGACCGACCGGTGCTCACAACGCGGCCTCCGCGCCGGGTTCGAGGGAGAACTCGGCGTCGTCGGCGTCGTAGTCGTACAGCTCCCCGTAGCGGCCCCAGTCGATGGCGGTCTCCAGCTGCCGCCGGGCGTCCTCGGTGTCGAAGCCCGCGCGCAGCAGGTCCAGGAAGAGGTCCTCGCGCAGCTTGTGGTCCTCGGTGGCGGCCAGCGACTGCACGATGGCGCGCACCAGCGGGGCGTGGCGGGCGGCGTTGCGGGCGAACAGCTGCTTGCTGGTGAGGATGTCGGCGGCGGCGAACTCGCGGCCCGCCGGGGTGATGGCGAAGCGGCCGTCGGTGGTGCGGGCGAGGTTCAGCAGGACGGCGGCGTCGACCAGCGGGAGCAGGTCGTCCACCTCGAAGTTCAGTTCGTCGGCGATCTCGGCGAGGCCCTCCTCGCCGCCCATGGAGAGCAGGATCTCCAGCAGACCGGCCAGTCCGCCGACGGTGGCGGGCGGCAGCGGAGTGGTGATCGGGGTGGCGGCCTGGGGGGCGGCGGGCTCGGCGACGGGCTGCTCCCCGCGGCCGGTGAGGATGCCGTAGACGGTGTCGACGAGGGCCTCGAACTGGGCGGTGCGGCGGTCGCGCGGGCGCGGGAGGTCGACGGTCAGCTCCGAGCGGATCCGGCCGGGGTTGGAGGACAGCACCAGGATCCGGTCGGCCAGCAGCACCGCCTCCTCGATGTTGTGGGTGACGATCAGGATCGACCTGACCGGGGCCTCGTGGCCCTCCCACAGCCCGACCAGTTCGTTGCGCAGGTTCTCGGCGGTCAGCACGTCCAGGGCGGAGAACGGCTCGTCCATGAAGAGCGCGTCCGGCTCGACCACCAGTGCGCGGGCGAAGCCGACCCGTTGGCGCATCCCGCCGGACAGCTCCTTGGGGTAGGCGCCCTCGAAGCCGTCCAGGCCGATCAGGTCGATCGCCCGCAGGGCTCGCTCGCGCCGCTCGTCCTCGCCCACCCCGCGGGCCTGGAGGCTCAGTTCGACGTTCTGCTGGACGGTCAGCCAGGGCAGCAGCGCGAAGGACTGGAACACCATCGCCACCCCCGGGTTGGCGGCCCGCAGCGGCGTGCCGCGGTAGGTGACCGTCCCGGAGGAGGGCGGGATCAGCCCGGCCAGGCAGCGCAGCAGGGTGGACTTGCCGGAGCCGGACTTGCCGAGCAGGGCGACGATCTCGCCCTCGGCCAGGTGCAGGCTGATGTCGTCGAGCACCGGCAGCGCCCGCCCGTCCGGGGTGGTGAAGGTCTTGGTGACGGCGGAGGCTCCGACGATCGCGGTGCGGGTGGCGGCGCTGGTCACGGTCTTCCTCACAGGGCGTAGCGGGTCTCGGAGAGCCGGTAGAGCCGGCGCCACAGCAGCCGGTTGAGCGCGACCACGTACACGCTCATCACGCTCACCCCGACCAGGATCTGCGGGAAGGCGCCGGTGCCGGTGGCCTCGGCGATGTACGAGCCGAGACCGGTGGCGGTGAGGTGGTGCGAGCCGTAGTCCACCACCTCGGCCACGATGGAGGCGTTCCAGGCGCCGCCGGCCGCGGTGATGCCGCCGGTGACGTAGTACGGGAAGATCGCCGGGAGGACGAACGCGCGCCAGCGCAGCCGGCCGCGGACCTGGAAGCCGGTCATCGCCTCGCGCAGGTCGCTGGGGATCGCGGAGGCCCCGGCGACGACGTTGAACAGGATGTACCACTGGGCGCCGAGGGCCATCAGCAGCACCGCGCCGAGGTCCAGGGAGATCCCGAGGGCGACGAACGCGGCGGTGGCGAAGGGGAACAGGAAGTTCGCCGGGAAGCTGGCCAGCACCTGCACCGCCGGCTGGGCGAACCGGGTGACCCTGGGGTTCATGCCGATCCACACCCCGATCGGCACCCACACCGCGGTCGCCGCCACCAGCAGCACCAGTACCCGTGCGAAGGTGACCGCGCCGAGGGCGAAGGCGTGGCCGAACTCGCCGAGGCCGACGGTGGTGTGGACGTAGTCGAAGGCCTTCCAGGCTCCGAAGACCACCACGACGGCGACCGCCCCGGCGAAGAACACGTCCCCGGTGCGCTCCCGGGCGGCGGGGCGGGCGAGCGGGTGCTCGGCCAGGCCGAACACCCGCATGGCGCGGTCCAGCGCCGGCCCGAGCGGCCGCAGCGGCCGGGCGGCCAGCTCCGGGAGGCTGGAGCGGCGCAGCAGGTCGAGGACGACGCTGCGCGGGCGGTCCGCGGACTCCGACTCCTCCACCCGGAACCGTTCGGACCAGGCCGTCATGGGCCGCCAGAACAGCACGTTGACGCCGATCACCATGACGACCATCACGCCGATCGCGATGCCGACCTGGCCCAGGTCCCCGTTGCCGATGGCGGTGGCCGCGTAGGAGCCGATGCCGGGCAGCGCGTAGCGGTGGTTGAGCACGCTGATCGACTCGGAGGCGGCGAGGAAGAACCAGGCCCCGCCGAAGCTCATCATCCCGTTCCAGACCAGCGGGATCATGCCGCTGGGCACGTCCAGGCGCCAGAACCGCTGCCACTTGGTCAGCCGCATCACCCGGGCCGCCTCGTCCAGTTCGCGCGGCTGGCTGACCAGGGAGTAGTAGAACGCGAAGGTCATGTTCCAGGCCATCGAGGTGAAGATGGCGAAGACCGAGGCGCATTCCAGGCCGAGCGTGGAGCCGGGGAAGAGGTTGATGAAGGCGGTGACGGTGATCGACAGGAAGCCCAGGATCGGCACCGACTGGAGGACGTCCAGGATCGGCAGCAGCACCTTCTCCGCCCGCCGCATCCGGGCCGCGGCGCTCGCGTAGACGAAGGTGAACAGCACCGAGGCGAACAGCGCGACGAACATTCGCAGCAGCGAACGCACCGCGTAGAAGGGGAGGTTCGACGGGTCGGTGGAGACGGTGGCGGGGGCCTGGTCGGGCAGGAACGGGGCGTCCAGCGAGGGGGCGAGCCGCAGCAGCCCGTACAGGCCGGCCACCAGCGCGGCGGCGACCAGGACGTCCACCCAGCGCAGTTCGGGGCGGCGCCACACGCTGCGCGAGGGGAAACCGCCGCTGCCGCCGGCCACCCGTACCACCGTCCGTCCACTGCTCGCCTGCGGGCCTGGCCGACGTCCGGGGTCCGGTCACAGGTCGCGGCCGCTGGTTCGGCCGCGCACCAGCCTCGCCGCAGACGGACCGGCCCGCCACCGGAGGGCTGCTCACGGGTGGCGGGCCGGGCGGGCTCAGTGCTCGGCGGCGCCGGCGGTACGGGCGATCAGTGCGTTGAGCAGGGCGGCGCCGCGCTCGGCGTCGTCGACGCTGACCGCGAAGTCCCGCCCGCGCCGGGTGCGGACCACCAGGCAGGCGCCCCGGCGCAGGAACACGACGCTGCCCCCGCGGTGGACCCGGTAGCCCCAGCCGCCGGCCTCGCGGGCGGTCAGCTGCTCGACCCGCGCCGAGACCAGTTCGGCGGGCGCCAGGCGCCGGGCGGGCCAGCCGAACGGGCCGAAGCCGATGTGCAGACCAGCCTCTGTCACCCGGACCCGCACCGAGGAGCAGAGCAGGGCGACCACCGCGCCGAGGCCGAAGAACGTGACCGCCCGCCAGTCGACGGACCCGGTGCGCCCGCTCGCGGCGAGCATCACTCCCGGTACGGAGAGCAGCCCCAGCACCGAGGAGAGTGCCTGCAGCCAGTGGTTGGAGGCCTGGGAGAGCCAGACCAGCCGCTCACCGGCGCCCGGCACCAGCACCGGCGCCCCGATCCGGGTGGCTTGGGCGCCGGCGGTGCCGGTGATGCCGGTGATGCCGGTGATGCCGGTGAAGGCGCTGGTGTCGGCGGGCCGTCGGGTCGCCAGCCAGGCCAGGGCACCCGCAAGACCGGCCGCCACGACGATCAGGACCACCTCGACACCCATCGGCGCGGCGTCCTGCCAGCGGGCGCGGTCCAGGTTGGCGCGCACGATGGAGGCCTGCGCCCCGCTCAGCAGCACCCCGGTGGCGGCCAGCACCGGCCCGGCGAGGCCGCGGGCCCGGCCCGGCCGGAACCGGAGCGCGACGGCGAGGACGGCCGCGACCAGTAGCCAGATGACGGCCGGGAACAGCGCCGCCGTCGTGAGCGGCATCGAACCGTCCGGGCGGCTCCCGCTCCAGTGGGTCGCGACCCGGTCCGGCAGCCGGTCGCGCGCGCTCATCGGCAGCGCGACCAGCAGCGCGGCCACACCGAGCGTCCAGACCACCGCCCCCCACAGTGCTCCGCGGTGCACCGGTCCCTCCGGGACGGGCCCCTTCGCAGGCTCTTCGTCCGTCACGACATCCCCCTGATCAGATCCACGAGATCGTTCCTGCTGTAGCCGGACCGGGCCGCGTCCGCAATCAACTGCCTCACGCGGTCGACCAGTTCGGCACGGGTTCCGGCGTCGGTCGCGACCGTGATGCCACGGCCCCGGCGGAACTCCAGCACCCCCTCGTCGCGCAGGGCGCGCAGCCCGCGCAGCACGGTGTTGGTGTTCACCCCGAGGGCCCGGGAGAGCTCCCGGGCGGGCGGCAGCTTGTCGCCGGGGGCGCACTCGCCCTCCGCGACGGCCCGTCGGATCGCGCCCGCCACCTGCTCGTGCAGGGGGCGGGCGTCGCCAAGGTCCAGCTTCAGCAACATGGTGCTAGTGACGATAGCACCATGCGGTCGTGGTGTCGGGGGTGCGGCCCCGCCGGCTCAGGGGATGAAAAGGCTCTGCGCCCCGGTGACCCGGCTGTCGTCGCCGGCCTGGATCACTTCGAGGACGTCTCCGGTGCAGTCCGCGCCGGAGTGGATCTCCGCCGCCTCGTCCGTGAGGTTGTCGACGATGCTGGCGGCCCCGTCCAGTGCGTAGCACCCGGAGGGGTCCGTCCGGGTCGTGCCGTTGATGGCCAGGTCTCCGGTGGCCGCGGTGGCCGGACCGGTGCTCAGGGCGAGGACGGCGGCCGTCATCAGGGGGACGCCGAGGGCGGCGTTGAGGGTGAATTTCATGCCGCATGCATAACCCGTCCGGGGTGACGCCTCGCCGGGTCAGGGCGGGGGTTCCCCCCGGAGGGCGCCTCGCGGTGGGCCGAATGCTCCCCGGGCCCACCCCTGCTGTCCGTCAGCAATGCCTCGTGGCAGGGAAGTTGCTGCCCCCCGGCCGGGGCGACGGGGATAAGTGCGCGCAGAATGTCCGTATGCGGATGACGAACACGGGTGCGGACCCGATCGAGACTTCGAACAAGGCTGCGAACGCGGCCGCGAACAAGCCGAGGGCGGTGACGGGCGAGGACGTCGGGGCGGTCTCCCGGCTGCTGGCCAGGGCCTTCGAGGACGATCCGATGATGTGCTGGTTCTTCCCGGAGGCCGCCACGCGCCCCGCCGCGCTGGGCGGGTACTTCACCACACTGTTCACCCGGCAGTACCTGCCGTACGGCCTGTGCGAGCGCACCGAGCACGCGGCCGCCTTCTGGGTGGCCCCGGAGGCGCAGGAGAAGGCCGTCCCGGACGAGGGGACGATTCGGGAACTCGCGGAGCTCCTGGGCGACCGGGCCCACTGGTTCCGGCAGTGCGTAGAGGCGGCCGCCGCCAACGCGCCGCAGGAGGCGCACTGGTACCTGGCGGTGCTCGGCGCGGACCCGGTCGCGCAGCGCCGGGGACAGGGCGCCGCCCTGCTGCGCTCGGGGCTGGCCAGGGCGGACGCGGCGGGGCTGCCGGTCCACCTGGAGTCCTCGAAGGCCGAGAACCTCGCCGTCTACCGGCACTTCGGGTTCGAGGTACTGGAGGAGGTGCCGCTGCCGGGCGACGGTCCGACCCTGTGGACGATGCGGCGTGCCCCGCGCGGCTGAGGCCCCGCAACGACCGGTCGTCGCCTGGGACGACCCGGCGCGGGGCCCGGACCACGTCGCGCGACACCGGCGGGGCTGCGTTCCGGCGGCTGACGGCTGTGGGGCCGGGCCGGGCTCAGACCTCCCCGAGCGGGACGTCCGGGTCGGCCAGGGCCTCCGGGTCCACCACCCGCCGGGAGCGCACCAGTTCGCGGATCGGGTCGGTGACGTTCCGGACGTTGACGTTCATCCCCGCGAGCACCCGGCCGTCGGAGAGCCAGAAGGCGATGAACTCGCGGGTGGCCGGGTCGCCGCGGAACACCACCTGGTCGTAGCCGCCCGGCTCGACGTAGCCGACGTACTCCATGCCGAGGTCGTACTGGTCGGGCCAGGAATGGGGAACACCCTCGCGGGACAAGGTCTATCTCGGCGCCGCCCGCTGGTGCCGTCTGCTGGCGCTTGTACTGACCGCAGGACAGGGCGGAAACAACCCGCAGCTCATCCCCGTCCTCGCCGAGGTACGCGTCCGCCTGCCCGTCGGGCGGCCTCCGTACCAAACGCGATCTTCGCGCTTCGCATCGGCGCTGCCTTCGGTCGCATCGTGGAGGTACCGGCGCCGGCCAAGACAAGCGGCTGAGTGCTACGCCGCCACCTCCGCGGTGGCGAAGACGTGCTTGAGCTTGCTGCGAGCGATCACCCGGTCCTCGCCCGACAACGTCGCCCAGAAGCTGTGAGCCGTGACCGTCAGAGAGGCCTGCCGTTCGGCCTCCGCCAGTCTGGCCGACTCCGCCAGCTGCTCCTCGTCCAGCGCGCGCAGCATGGTCGCGGTGCAGCCCGCGAAGCATCGTGCCGTAGCGCTCGGACGCGAGAATGCCTTCGAGGACGACGTGGAAGCCCCGGCGTGCGATGCGGGCCACGCTGCAGATCATCTCGACGCTGGCTCCGTTCTCGACGTCGGGCTCCCCAAGCATGTTGATGCGCGCGGTGTCCTGCGAGATGATCGCCAAGCCTTCACCGGCAAGGGACCGCAGGCGCCAGGCTGTACTCGTTTTCCCCGACGCAGAGTGCCCCGCAGGACGATCAGGGCTGGCCGGCTCACGCCTGAGCTGATGACCGGTTGTTCCATCGCTCCTCCTCCGTCCTGTCCCGCAGGTGCGCGACGAGCCAGGGCACCAGCCGCGGGGCCGCCACGGCCGCCACCTGTTCGGTCGGGTGAAGGAGGCCGAGGGAGCACTGCTCGGCTGTCCAGACGGTCACCCGGGTCAGCGGGGCGGCCGGGTTCACGCCGAGCTCTCCCTTCGGGCCGCAGGTGCTGTTGAAGGGCGCGGTGACGTTCTGGCGGTTCCAGTACGTCCACGCTTCCGCGGCCTTCTCCTGCTCGAAGAGGTGGTAGAGCTGCGGGTACCGGTCCAGGAGACGGACCTCGCGGAACAGGAGCTGGCCGAGCAGCGGGGTGGCCGACGTCCGCAGCTCGTCAGTGGTCGCCGCGGCGAAGGTGAACGTGGAGGCATCGGCGGCTGGTGTGAGGGCGGTGGCCGTGAAGCGGTGAGAAAGGCGGTCGCGAACGAAGCCGGCGGCCGTCTCGGACAGCCCGGGCTCGATGGTGTCGACGAGCTGGAGCAGTCGACGGTGGCCGGGGTGGAAGCGGCCGAGGTCGAAGAGGGTGCCCATGCCGTCGACGGCGGTGAGGGCGAGCTGCTTGTAGAGGTGGTTGTTCATCTCGCCCAGCTCGGCGTAGGACTTCGTCGCGGTGCTGGTGGAGTGGAGCATCAGGTACTCGGCGACGGTCTCGAAGTAGAGGTAGCCGAGGTAGGGGGGCGTCGGCGGGCGTGACCAGGACCATCAGGAGCAGGCCGAGGGTGTCGACGGCCAGGTGGCGCTTGCGGCCGTTGATGTTCTTCGCGCCGTCGTAGCCGCGCGTCTAGCTGTGCACGCTGGCGGCGGCCTTGACCGACTGGGAGTCGATGATCGCCGCGGTCGGCTCGGGGGCGCGGCCTTCCGCGGTGCGGACGGCGGCGCGCATCCGGTTGTGGAGCGCGGTGAGTAGGCCGGTGTCGCGCCAGCGGGTGAAGAAGGCGTGGACCCGTTTGTGGGTGGGAAGTCGGCGGGCAGTGCGGCCCATTTGACGCCGTTGTCGACGAGGTAGCGGATCGCGTCGAGTAGCTGGCGGTGGCAGTAGCCCTCCGGCCGCCCGCCCCGGCCGCCCATCCACGCGGGCACCGGCAGCAGGTCCCGCACCGCCGCCCACTCGGCGTCGGTCATGTCGCTGCCGTAGCGTCGAACACGCTCGCCATGGTCGCCCGCGTTGCCGTACCGGTGCGCGAAGCAGTCACACCTTGGGGGTACCGAGTTGCCGCCGACCGCGGCGACGGCGTACAAAAGCGGCAACAGGGCCTCCTTGTGGTTTTTGGTCTCGACAACCTCCAAGCTGCACAGGGGCCCTGTCTTCATGCGGCGACAACGTCGAGATCACGCAAATCGGGAACACGCGAACACTCGTGCTGATCCCAAGCCTCGTGTGGGGTTTGCGGATCGCTTCTCAGCCGCTGAGGTAGTCGTGAACGACTTCGGCGGGTGCGAGGGTGAGGTCGGTCAGCACGTGGCGGGCGGAGAGGATTTCCAGGACGGGCAGGTCGGCCAGGGGGGCCAGGGCGTGCTGGAAGAGTTGGAGTCGGGCGGGGCCGGTCCAGGCGCCTTTGACGGTGATGTCGGTGATCTGGGTGCGGACGAGTTCGCAGATGCGTGGTCTGCCGTCGTATCCGGGCAGGAGTTTCAGCATGAAGGTCGGGGCGCAGATCTCCTCCCGTGCTTGGTTCGTATTCAGCGTGGCGTGTTTGTAGCCCATGGTGGCGGTGGCCACCCGTAGTGAGCCGTAGTCGAGGGTGCCGACCAGGGTGTCGGAGTCGATGGTGAGTCTCGGGGCGCCGCGCTTCTTGGGGAAGGCGCTGATGTCGCGGCCGCTTGCGATGGCGGGGAGGCTGTCCACGTACATCGCGAGGTTGTACTCGCCGCGCTCGCCTTCGTAGTCGACGGAGAGCACCTGTCCGGCCTCGGTGTAGTCGCCCAGCCCGGTGACATCGGGCATCCGCATGACCTCGAAGCGCACGGTCGGTTCGTCGACACGAAGGGGCTCGGGGACCAGGCGGTCCAGTGTCTGGGGGTCGGATCGGTAGGTGATGGTGAGGTACTCCCGGTCGGTGAAGCGGTAGGGGCCGGGAGGGAAGGCTGGGGCGTCCAGCGGGGTGGTGAGTTGTTGCCGCACGTCTTGGATACGCATGGTCGGACCTGGGTTCTGCGTGGGTGCGAATCGGTGGTGCTGCCCGGCTGTGGGGCGAGTCGGCTGGCGGCTGCGGTGGGCGCGCCACGAGGGCCTGTCGTGGGGGCCGCAGTCAGCGGCCTTCCCAGTGGGGCGGGCGCTTTTCGGCGAAGGCGTGCGCTCCTTCCTGTGCGTCGTGGGAAGCGAGGACCGGTGCGACGAGCTGGTCCTGTTGGCGGAAGGCGTCTTGGTCGCCGTATGCGGTCCGCTCGCTGATCGCGCGTTTGACGGCGGCGATGGACAGCGGGGCGTTGCGCGCGATGTGGTGGGCCAGTTCCAGGGCCTTGTCCAGTGCCTCGCCGGGCGGGGTGAGGTGGTTGACGAGGCCGAGCTGTTCGGCTCGTACGGCGGACAGAGGGTCGCCGGTGAGGAGGATTTCCAGGGCGATGTTGCGGGGGATGCGTTCGGGCAGGCGCACGATGCCCCCTTCGGGGGGGACGAGGCCGAAGGTGACCTCGGTGAGGCCGAAGGTTGCGTTCTGGGCGGCCACGATCAGGTCGCAGGCGAGTGCCATCTCGGTGCCGCCGCCCAGGGCCCAGCCCTCGACAGCCGCGATGAGCGGGGTGTGGGGCTGGGAGCGGGTCAGTCCCGCGAAGCCCCGCCCGGGTATGACGGGAGTGTCTCCGGCTGCGTACGCCTTGAGGTCCATCCCCGCGCTGAAGGTGCCGCCGGCGCCGGTGAGCACGCCGACCACCAGGTCGCCGCGGGCGTCCAGTCGGTCGAACGCGTCGGCCAGCGCCCGCGCGGTGGCGCCATCGACGGCATTGCGCACCTTCGGCCGGTCGATGGTGATCACGAGGACGCCGTCGTGTTCTTCTGCACGCACCGTGGAGGCGTCGGAGGTGGGTGTGGTGGTCATGGTCGTGGTTCCTTGTCTTCCTCGTGCGGGATGGGACGTTGACCGCTGAAGGCGAAGGGCTCCTCGTCCGCGGTGCCGAGGTGCTCGTCGCGTGGTGTCGGGTGCAGCCAGTCTCGGTTCACTGCTAGCGCGGGATCGCTTCGGCGGTCCGCAGGGTTTCGATGTCGTTGGCGTCGAAACCGAGTTCTGTGAGGACCGCTTCGGTGTGTTCACCCAGGTCTGGGGCCGGGCGTGGGGGGACCTTCTGCTCCTGGTCCAGGTGTACGGGGCTGTTGACGGTCAAGTGCGGTTCGCTGCTGCCGTCGTCGATCGGCACGAGGACCCGGTTGGCCAGGAGCTGGGGGTCGTGGGCGCACTCCTCGAGTGTCTGGACAACTCCGTAGGTGAGGCCGACGGCGTCGAGTGCCTCGCGCCATTCGGCCAGGGGACGGGTGGCGAACGTCTTGTCCAGCAGGTCGACGATCACGGCGGCGTGCGCGTGGCGGCTGGTGGTGTCGTGGAAGCGGACGTCCTCCGCGGCCTCGGGGTGGCCGATGGCCTTGAGGAAGAGGGGGACTTGCTTGTCTTCGTTGGCGAAGGCGAGCAGGATCCAGCGGTCGTCCGCAGTGCGGTACGTGTTGGCCATGGCGTTGGGCGGGTCGCTGCGGTCGACGGGGCGGGGGTTCTTCGCGCCGAGCAGGACGGCCTGCAGCCACATGCCGGCCGCCCAGGCGCCCTCGGCGATCAGGGACGCGGTGACCCGTGCGCCCTGGCCGGTCTTCTCGCGCCGGTACAGGGCGGTCATGATTCCGGCGAACAGACTGATCGCGGTGGGGTGGTCGCCGGAGCCGAACGCGTTCATGGTCGGGGGTGCGCCGCGTTGGCGGGTGAGGTCCATCAGGCCGCTGCGTGCCCAGAATGCGGTGACGTCAAAGCCGGGCAGGTGTGCATCGGGGCCTTGCTCGCCGAAGCCGGTGACGTCGGCGTAGATCAGCCGGGGATTGAGGGAGGCCAGATCGTCGTATTCCAGGCCGAGCTTGGCCCGGGTGTGGGGCGGGAAGTTGGTGACCAGGACGTCGGCCCACCGCACCAGCCGCTCGAGTACGGGCCGGGCGCCGGGCGATTTCAGGTTGAGCTCGATGCTGCGCTTGTTGCGGTTGTCCAGTTGCCAGGGGTAGTTGACCCCTTCGACGTGGGGGTTGGGGGGGACTCGGCTGAGGGCACGGTAGCTGTCGCCGGTGTGCGGTGGTTCGACCTTGATGACGTCGGCACCGAAGTCACCGAGCACTGTGGCTGCGGCCGGTCCGGCGATGAAGCTGGCGAGATCGACGACGTGCAGTCCCTCCAGCAAGGGCGTGTTCTCCATGGCTGGTTCCTCTTCCGCCGGGTGTCCCGGCTGGGTGTCGCGGCCACCTCCGTCTCGTCTGCGGCGCTGCCTGGTGCGGGCCGCCGATGGAGGTGGACGGCAGGGGGACGAGTGCGGCGAAACCGGTACTGACGTGACCGGTCCGGCGTCCGAGAGCTCGGCGCTGTGTGGCGAGGGGTGCGCGGCGCACGGGTGCTAGTGGCCGGGGGGCGCGGGCACGAAGGCGTTGAGTCCGGTGATGTCGCGGCCGACGATCAGTGCCTGCACCGTGTCGGTGCCCTCGTAGGTGTCGATGGCCTCGATGTCGCACAGATGCCGGGCCACGTGGTAGTCGAGCAGGATGCCGTTGCCGCCGAGCATGTCCCGGGCGTCGGCGAGGATGGCCCGCGCGCGTTCCGTGTAGTGCATCTTGGCCAGCGCGACCCGCGGCATCGAGAACTTGCCCTCGTCCATCAGCTGGCTGAGCCGGTACTGCATGCACACCATGTCGGTGATGTCCGCCAGCATCCGCGCCAGCCTGTACTGGATGAGCTGGAAGGCGGCAAGCGGCATGCCGAACTGGTGCCGCTGCTTCGCGTAGGCCAGGGCCGTCTCGTAGCCGGCGATCGCGGCGCCGACGGACTCCCAGGCCACACAGAATCGCGAGGCCAGCAGGACCTTCTCGGTGTCGCGGAAGGTGTGGCCCTCGGCCAGCCGGTTCTCGGCGGGTACCCGGACGTCCTTCAGGGAGATCTGCGCGTTCTGCACGCACCGCAGAGCCGTCTTGCCCGTGATCGCCTGGGCATCGAACCCCGGCGTGCCCTTCTCCACCACATAACCTCCGACGTGCCCGTCCTCCCCACGGGCCCAGATGATCACGTAGTCGGCGAACGTGGCGTTGCCGATCCACCGCTTGTGGCCGTTGAGCACATAGGAGTCACCGTCCCGGCGCGCCGTCGTCTCCAGCTTGACCACGTCCGTACCGTGCGCGGGCTCGGTCAGGCCGAAGGCGCCGATCTTCTCCAGGCGCGCCATCGACGGCAGGAAACGTTGCTTCTGCTCCTCCGACCCCAGCAGCGCGATCGATGTCATGGCCAGCGCCGAGTGCACACCGGTGAAGGTCGAGATGCTCAGGTCACCGCGGGCAAGCTCGAGGATCACCACACCGGCCGTCACATTGCTCATCCCCGGACACCCGTAGCCCAGGATCTGGAACCCCGAGATACCCAGCTGCGCCAACTTGGGGACCAGTTCGTGGGGGAACTCCGCACGCTCCCAGTAGGGGTTGATGATCGGGATGACTTCCTGGTCCATGAAGTCACGCACCCGGCGGCGCAGTGCCTGCTGCTCGTCCGTCAGCAGCTCGTTCAGCAGGTAGTAATCCGTCTGCTCGGGACCACCCAGTACGGGCGGCTCCACCACCGGCTTCCCGTCCGTGCCCCGGGCAGCAGCAGTGGTGGTGCCTTGCGCCGTATCGGCGGCATTCTGCCGCGTCGTGTTCATTTCTCGACGCTCCTTCCTTGCTGGACCTGGATCCGAATCCCTTCCCCATGAGCACGACGCTAGGGACGATCCGGAGGGAAGCCATCGGACGCAGAACACGAGGTTTCCGAAGGAATTTGTGCCCACGGCCCAATACACTCGTGGTGACCACCCGGGCACGGAAAAGCGTGGGGAAGGGGGAGGCCTCACTGCCCTGCGCAGTTCCGCTCTGGCGCACGCCTGCGCCGAGAAGAACTGCTTAGGTCCGGCCCGGGAGCGCCGGATGGCGGCTGTCCGCATCACCGCTGTAGGGTGATGGCATGGCCGGGGGCAGCGCCGTTGCCACGAAGCACCTGTCGGTTGTGGCGACGAACGTGGCGACGCACATCTCGGAAGTCAGCCGAGATGTGTGGGAGCTTCTGATTGCCGAAATTCCGCAGCTAAGAGGCGACCAGATAATCCTCAACATTCTGAAATCGAGTGTCGAGGAAAACATCGCCACAATGCTGCATCTCTTTGAGAACGACATGTCGCTGGAGAATGTCGAGGGACCTGCGTCGGCACTGGATTATGCACGACGACTGGCGCAGCGCAATGTTCCCATCAGTGCACTCATCAGGGCCTACCGGATCGGGCACTGCCGTTTCCTGCAGTGGTGCCTTGACGAGCTCCACCGCCAATGCGCCGATGAGGACGTCTTCGCTGCGACCACCCGGCGCATGCTGGAGGCGAGCTTCGGCTACATCGACCGTGTCAGCGAACGAGTCATCGAGGTCTACCAGCTCGAACGGGACCGTTGGCTGCTGAACCAGACCACCGTACGCGCCGGACGCGTACGAGAGATCCTCGCCGAAAAGCAGGTGGACGCCGACTGGGCGGAATCAGCCCTCGGCTACCGGCTGCGTCAACATCACGTCGGGATGGTGCTCTGGCTGCCCGAGCGGACTCATGGCGGTGAAGCACTCGACCGGCTCGACCGGCTCACAAGCGGGATCGCCGAAGAACTCAGGTGTTGTACGAAGCCGCTGTTCGTCGCCCGGGACGAGACCTTGTCCTGGTCCTGGCTGCCCTTCGGCTCGCGCAGCGAGGTCTCATGGGATCTGCTGTCGGGTACGGTCGAGGACGGCGACCGTACTGCTCGGGCGGCCGTGGGGGACGTGGAACCTGGTGTCGAAGGTTTCCGTCGCACGCATCGCCAGGCGCTGCGTGCGCAGGAGCTGGCCATGGTCGCGAGTCCGGGCGCTCGCGTCACGGCATACGCTCACGTCGGTCCCGTCGCATTGATGTGTACGGACATCGACGACATGCGTGCCTGGGTATGGAGCGTTCTCGGCCACTTGGCGATCGACGACGAGCACTGTGCGCGACTCCGGGAGACCTTGCAGATCTTCCTTGCCACCGGTTGCAGCCACACCGCCACCGCCAGCCGCCAAATTCTGCACAAGAACACCGTCCAGTACCGCATCCGGAAAGCGGAGGAAGCCATGGGGCGGCCGGTCCACGAACGCCGCGCCGACCTGGAGGTCGCTCTGCTCGCCTGTCAGCACCTCGGCTCCTCCCTCCTTCGTGCGAGCCCTTCGTAAAGGAGTACGACGACCCGCAGGGCATAGCAGCAGCCCGTGCCGGCGATGCGCAGGCCCTGTCGACGGTCACCACAATTCCCCGGCGACGGTGGCACCTTCTCCGCCCGGGTGCCCGAGGCGAGCGGGTCTGCGTGCGGGTGCCAAGGACAGGAAGATCGACGTCTCGCCCCAGGGCCGTTCGGTCTCCGGGTGAGGGCCGACCTGCCACGACAGTGGACCGTAGCGGGCGCACGATGGAAAGGCGTCCACCAGCATCGGAGGCGACCATGGACTACGGAATCAGCGTCTGGCTCGATCTCCCGTTCGCCGACGCGGTCCAACGCGTGCGCGCCGCATTGACCGAGGAGGGATTCGGCATCCTGACCGAGATCGACATAGGGGCGACGCTGAAGGCCAAGCTCGGCGAGGAGATCGAGGACTACCTGATCCTCGGTGCCTGTAACCCCCAGCTCGCGTACCGCGCTCTGGGCGTCGACCGTCGGATCGGCCTGTTGCTGCCGTGCAACGTGGTGGTGCGATCCGCCGCCGGCGGGACCGTGGTGGAGGCCATGGACCCCGAGCTCATGGTGCAGATCAGTGACCAGACCGCGCTGACGCCCGTCACGGACGAGGCGGCGGCCCGCCTTCGTAGCGCGCTCGACGCCCTGCACGAGTGATTCCGCTGACAGCCTCACCTTGGATGGCCCGAGGAACGACGTGATGAGCACAGCGCGCAGCTCCTCTCCGGCGCGCCGTCACAGGTGGAAGTTCAAGAACACCACCGGCTCGGTCGCTCGGCCAGATCGACCCATCCCAGTGAAGTCCCCTCATCGCTTGCCCGGCTCGGCCGGCGGGACGATTTCCCGCTTGAGGATCTTGCCGGTGGCCCCTTTCGGCAGCGTATCCACGATCCATACCTTCCGCGGATACTTGTACGCGGCGACCTGGCGCTTGACGTAATCACGCAGTTCCTCGGCCGTGGTGGTGGCGCCCGGCCTGAGGACGACCGCCGCGCCGACCTCCTCACCGAGATCAGGATTGGGCAGGCCGATGACTGCGGCATCGGCTACTGCCGGATGCTCGTACAGCACGTTCTCGATCTCCCGCGGGTACACGTTGTACCCGCCTCGAATGATCACATCCTTCTCCCGGCCGATGATCCAGAAGTACCCGTCCTGGTCGACCCGGCCGAGGTCGCCGGTGTGGAACCAGCCGCCCCGCATCGCGGCGGCGGTGGCCTCGGGGCGCCGCCAGTACCCCTTCATCACGTTGTGCCCGCGGATCACGATCTCGCCGGTTTCGCCGAGGGACACCTCATCGCCGCTGTTGTCGACCACCCGCATCTGGACGCTTTGGATCGGGGTGCCGATCGAGCCGGGCTTGCGTGGGGCATCCAGGTGGCTGAACGAGGCGACCGGCGAGGTCTCCGACAGCCCGTACCCTTCGAGCACGACACAGGCGAACGCGGCCTCGAAGGCGCGCAGCACCTGGACCGGCATCGCCGCGCCGCCGCAGATGGCCAGACGTAGCCGGGAGACGTCGTAGGCATCCCGGTCCGGCGGCTGCAACAGCCTGCTGAAGATGGTCGGCACCCCGGCGAAGACCGTCACTCCGTGCACGGCGAGGATCCGCAGCGCCTGCCCGGCGTCGAAGCGCGGCAGCAGCGTCAGGCACGCACCGGAGGCGACGACGGCGTTGAGCGTGCAGGTCTGCCCGAACGCGTGGAACAGTGGCAGCCCACCGAACATCACGTCGTCGGCGGTGAGCTCAAGCACTTCGGTGGCCACGATTTCGCAGTTGCGGGTGAGATTGGCGTGGGTCAGTTCGGCACCCTTCGGCTGACCGGTCGTCCCCGACGTGTAGAGGATCACCGCGGTGTCGTCCTCGTGCCGGTCGAGCACGTCCTCGGCGGGTGGGCCGGACGCGAGCAGCTCGTCGAATCCGCCGGGATCGACGACGATCGCGTCGGCCTCGGCCTGCTGCGCGCCGGTTCGCGCCTCGTCGGCGACGGCCCGCCCGGCGAACAACAGCCGGGCACCTGAGTCGCCGAGGTAATAGGCAACTTCCCGGGACTTGAGCAGGGGGTTCATCGGAACGACGACGCCGCCGACCCGGAGCACACCGAAGTAGGCGATGGCGAACTCCGGGGTGTTGGGCAGCATGATCGCGACTCGGTCGCCGGGTTTCACACCGCGGTCGTGGAGCAGCCCGGCCATGTGGGCGCTGTCCTGGTCGAGCGTGCGATACGAGACGGTGTCGTCCCCCAAACGCAGCGCGGCGCGATCCGTGTAAGTGCGGGCGCTGCGTGCAAGGTTCGACGCGAGATTCATGGCAGATCCACCCTTGGAGCATATTGGCCTTCGCCAGCCACGCGGCCTCAGGCGCCTGCCGTGGGGGACTCGCCGAGGGCCTTCAACACAGCGATCTGAGCGCGGTCGCGCTCGGCGGCGAGGGCGTCGACCGAGCGGTCTCCGAAGGCTTCCTGAGCCTGACGGACAAGCAGTTCGACGGTACGCGCGTCGAGTGAGGCGCTGCCCAGCCGCTGCCAGAGGCCTTCCAGAGCGGGGCCCAGATGCTGGAGGAACTGGGGCAGTCCGCCGGAACCCCCTCCGAGGTGGAAGGTTCGGAACGGGCCGCCCACCGCCCATCGCAGACCGATGGAGGAGGTGACGATCTCGTCCAGCTCACTCTCGGTGACGACCCCCTCGACGACCAGGTGCACGCACTCACGGAAGAGCGCCGCTTGAAGGCGGTTGGCGACGAACCCGGGCACCTCCTTGCGGAGCACCTGCGGCTTCTTGCCCATGGCGGTATAGAAGTCGCGTGCGCGCTGGACGGTCTCGGCAGATGTCCGCTCGCCTGGCACGACCTCCACCAGAGGCAGAAGGTGCGGGGGGTTGAATGGATGGCCGACCACCAGCCGCTCGGGGTGGCGCATGGCCTGGGCGATGTCAGTGGCCGGGATACCGGAGGTGGATGTCGCGAGCAGGCAGTGGTCGGGAGCAGACTGCTCGATGGTCGTCCAGATCTGCTGCTTGAGGTCAAGCCGCTCGGGACCGTTCTCCTGGACGACGTCGGCGTCGGCGACGGCCGCGGCCAGTTCGGCCTCGAAGCGCAGCCTGTCGGTGAGGCCGGCGGTAGGCAGGCCCAGGCCTTCTAAGGTGGGGAGAATCTCCTCCAGACCGACGCGGACCCGCTCCTCAGCGTCGGGGACGGGGTCGTTGACGGTGACCTCCAGGCCCCGGGCGAGGAACAGCCCGGCCCAGGATGTCCCGATGACACCGGATCCGACGACTGTCACACGACGGTACGGGCTGAGAGGCTCGGAGCTCACTGACACTGTGATGATCCTTCCCGTGGAGCCGGTGCATGCGGCCGGGGCGCGCATCGACCTGTTGCCCCCTCGTGCAGCCGTACGACCTGCCGCGTGACCACTCGTGCGAGGCCTTCGCGATCGGCGGCCCGGGCCGGACTCGCGTGCCTCCGTTCCAGGGTGCGGCGCTTGCCCACCCGGTGCATCTCGGGGCCGCCGGCGGGCCGTTTGCCACGGGATGCGTTTCTTCTTGAACGGTGCTGCTGTCGGCGTGTCCGTCGGGGCGGTCCTCTCGTTGCGGTAACTGGTCGATCGGCTGGCGTGGAGAGACGGCCTGGGTGGGCTGCGAAGAGGCCCTTCTTCTTCTGCTGCTGCCGCGGGAGCGTGAGGCGGCGTGCCGCGGGGAAGCGGAGCGGCTGCGCGGGGAGGCCGAGCAGATTGCGGAGATGTTGCGAGTGTGAGGAGGAGTTGGCCCGGCTGGCCACGGCGTGTCAGGTGGTCGGCGGACTGCCAGCGGTGCACGCTCCGGCCGTATCCGCCCGGTCTCGGGTCCCCGCCCCGCGTGTCGAGTCCGTCGGCGGGCTGGCACAAGCGGGGGACGCAGCCGCGGAGTTCACCGAGCGGGTGCTCGCGGTGCTCGCGGTGCTCGCAGGCCATGCGGGCCCGGTGCGGTGCCGTCGGGTGTTGGAGGGACTGGGACTGGAGGGGGACGGCACGCAATGTCGAGCGGGTGCGCCATCGCTTGAAGAAGGCCGCTGCCGCTGGTCGGGTGGTACAGACGCCCGGGGGCCTGTTCACCCTGGCGCGTGCACCGCTCACGGCGGGCGGGTGAAGCGGCATATGGAGAAGGTCTTTTCCTTGTTGGTCGGGTTGAACCGCCTGATGTGGACGGGCACGTAATTCCCCAGGGCAAACGTCACGCAATTCCCCAGATGTCCGGTGGGGACAGTGGCCGATGGGCGCTCAGGCCGACCGGCGTGCTCGGATCGGCGCGGCTTCATGGTCTTCATCGCGGTGGCGGAAAAGGCCAGGACCGGTGGCATTCGCCATGGGGCCGGCCCGCACGATGGCTGGCAGGAGGCCCCCGTCCGAGCTGGCTGGATGCCGCATCACCAGAGGGCTGCTTGACCAACGCCTATGGGGGAGCGGCGTTCGCGAGGGTGTTGGCGAAGGAGTAGAGCGCCAGGTCTCTCATCCAAATGAGTTTCTTGATTGCAATCGCTGCCATACGCTCCGTATCCTGCTGGGAACGCGTTGATGGAGACGAGTAGCCAGGGATCACGCGAGCAGAGAGAGCCGCCGGAAGCTGGGAAGGCGGTCTCGCGCCCCGAGGTGAAGACCCTCCTGAGCGCGGGGAGGAACGACCCCGTCTGGTGGTCCAATGCCCCGCCGGCCGGCCCCCGTCACCGGGCCGAAATGAGGCCGCCACTTTCGTGGGGGCGAAAGTGCGGTGGTACCGCGAGTTGCCCTTCTCGCCCGCACTCCCAAGGGATCATGACGATGTCCTTCGGATGACCGCAATGATCCACAGCCGCGTACATGTCTCCGACCTGCGAGAACACGTCGGCCATACCGTTTCCGTCTGCGGGTGGGTGAACACCCTCCGCCTGCAGCGCAAGATGCAGTTCGTCATCGTGCGGGACAACACCGGCATGGTGCAGGTGACCCACACCCGTGACGACGGGCCGCTGGAGGCCCAGCTCGAAGCCCTCGCGCCCGAGTCCGCCGTGCGGATCACCGGCCGCGTCGTCGACGCGGCCCAGGTCAAGCTCGGCGGCCTGGAGATCGTTCCCGAGTCGGTCGAGGTCCTGAACCCGGCCGCCACGCCGCTGCCGATCGACGACCACACCGGCCTGGAGCAGCGGTTGGACTGGCGCTTTCTGGACGTGCGCCGCCGGCCCGCCACTCAGCTGTTGTTCGCCGTGCAGACCACCCTGGAGCAGGGCATGCGCGAGTACGCCTACGCGCAGGGTGCCACCGAGATGCACACCCCCAAGCTGATGGGCACCGCTTCGGAGTCCGGCGCGGAGGTCTTCAAGCTCGGCTACTTCGGTCGCAGCGCCTACCTGGCGCAGTCGCCGCAGTTCTTCAAGCAGATGGCGATCGCGGCCGGCGTCGAGAAGGTCTTCGAGATCGGGCCGGTCTTCCGCGCCGAACCGTCGTTCACCTCCCGGCACGCCACCGAGTTCACCGGCGTCGACGTGGAGCTGGCCTGGATCGACGGGGTCGAGGATGTGATGGCGTTCGAGGAGCAGATGCTCGCTCACGCGATCGCCAAGGTCGCCGACCTGCACGGCGAGGCGATCGCCGAGCACTTCGGGGTCCAGGTCACCGTGCCCACGACGCCCTTTCCCCGCATCACCATGGCCGAGGCGCAGGAGATCCTGCGCAAGGGCGGCTGGGACCCGGAAAGGGCCAAGGAAGACCTGGACCCGGAGGGCGAGCGGGGCATCTCGGCCCACATCAAGGAGGCCACCGGGCACGAGTTCGTCTTCATCACGCACTACCCGGTCGGCATCCGGCCCTTCTACCACATGCGGCCCGCCGACGACCCGAGCGTGACCTTGAGCTTCGACCTGCTGTGGAAGGGCCTGGAGATCACCACCGGCGCACAGCGCGAGCACCGGCACGACGTGCTACTCAAACAGGCCGCCGACAAGGGCATGAGCACGGAGCCGATGCAGGACTACCTGAACGCGTTCCGGTATGGGTGCCCGCCGCACGGGGGCCTCGGCATGGGCCTGGGCCGGGTGCTGATGGTCATGCTTGGCCTGGCCTCGATTCGGGAGGCGACGTTCTTGTTCCGCGGGCCGAACCGGCTTACCCCGTAACCCGGTTATGGTGGCGTCCCACGGCACGGGCAGGATCCCGTGCCGTGGGACGCCGTCTCAGTAGCGGACATTGCGCAGGTCATGCACCCTTGGTGGACAGGAACAGGATGGGTGCCAGTCGCTGCCAGGTGAAGCCCCGGGCAGACAGGTGGGTGCGCCAGGGAACCATGACTCACTCCTGAAAGCCGCTCAGGAGGGAGTCGTAGAAGCGACTGAGATTGAAGTGCACCAGTCGGAACGGCCAGGTGACGATCTCTTCGAGAGGGGCAGCGCGGAAGGCGGCGGTACGGTCCATGCGCACCTGCCAGTCGTCGTCCCCGAGGATGGTGAATGCGCCGGAGCGGTCAGGAGCTGTCTGATCTCGGCACGGGGCGCGTGGACGCTGACGGACGCCTGGCTGTAGGGGCAGCGCCGCATGTGGCCGTCAGCGGACACGTACGCGGTCGCCGAGCGGCACGACCAGCGCTCGCCCCCTGTGGCGGGCAGCTGTTTCTTTATATGCGGTTGCCCACCGAAGGTAGCTGAGGGGCCGCAGTGGAAGGGGTATCGGTGGGGACTTGCCGGGGACCACCCGTCCTTCCCCGCCGTGTCTGAGGTGCCTTTCGGTGAACGAACCGCGCGGGCTGTCTACCGGCTGACGTGCAGCGATGGCTATGCGTGGGCGACTGGGGGTCAAGTGGTTGGATGGGTCGCGCGACACGGCTTCTCCCTCCTCGGCGAGGGTTGTACGCCCACCGGAGGGAGCCCTGGCCACCGAACCGGTCCCGTTCGCGCGGCCCGCAGCGAGGGTCGGTTGGCTGCTCGCTGGCCAGGGCTCCTGCTATGTCTCAGACGTCGCCGAGGGCGATGTTCGGGTTCGCCAGGCGGTCGGCGTCCACCACGCGCTTGGAGACGATCAGTTCGCGGATCGGGTCGGTGACGTCCCAGATGTTCATGTTCATACCGGCGAGGACCCGGCCGTCCTTGAGCCAGAACGCGATGAACTCGTTGGCCTTCACGTCCCCTCGGAACACGACCCGGTCGTAGCCGTCAGGCTCGACGTAGCCGAGGTATTCCATGCTCAGCTTGTCCCGCGACGCCACCGGCTCGTTAGGCTGCCGGGGTGTCCACTCGGCATCGGTGAAGAAGTACGGGACCCGGTCGTACACCGCGTCCGGCTGCCCGAGCATCGCGCGGGCGGCGGTCTGCGGCTGGTTGAGGGCGTTGGCCCAGTGCTCGACCCGGATGTGCCGGTCGAACAGCGGGTGGTGGGCGTTGGCGACGTCCCCGGCCGCGTACACGTCCGGGTCCGAGGTGCGCAGGTGCTGGTCGGTCCTGATGCCGTTGTCGACCTCCAGCCCGGCGGCCTCGGCCAGCGCGGTGGCGGGGGAGATGCCGATGCCGACCACCACCGCGTCGGCCGCCACCTCGCTGCCGTCGCCGAGCTTCACGCCGCTCACCTTGCCGTCGGCGCCGGTCAGTTCGGTCACCTGGACGCCGAAGCGCAGGTCCACGCCGTGGTCGCGGTGCAGGTCGGCGAAGACCTGGGCGACCTCCCGGCCGAGCACCCGCAGCAGCGGCAGCTCCAGCGCCTCCAGGACGGTGACCTCGGCGCCCACCGTACGGGCCGCGGCCGCCACCTCCAGGCCGATCCAGCCGGCGCCGATCACCGCGATCCGGGCGCCCGGGCGCAGCGCGGCCTTGATCCGGTCGCTGTCGTCGACCCGGCGCAGGTAGAGCACGCCGTCCTGCTCCGCGCCGGGCACCGGCAGCCGGCGCGGCTCCGAGCCGGTGGTCAGCAGCAGCTTGTGGTAGCCCACCTGGCCGTCGTCCGCCAGGGTCACGGTGCGGGCGGCCGGGTCGATCGCGGCCACCGCCGTGCCGAGGCGCAGGGTGATGTCGTGCTCGGCGTACCACTGCGGCGGGTGGACGTAGATCTTCTCCCGGTCGTCCTTGCCCGTCAGGTAGCCCTTGGACAGCGGCGGCCGCTCGTACGGGCGCTCGTGCTCCTCGCCGATCAGGACGATGCCGCCCCGGTATCCGGCCTCGCGCAGTGCCTCGGCCGCCTTGGCCCCGCCCAGGGACGCCCCGACGATCACGATCGGCCGCTCGCTGTCCGCCATTCCCGACTCCTTGCGCTCCGTGGATCGCGCTCCGTTGATCGCGTTGCGTTGATTGCGCTGCGTGGATTGCGCTGCGTTGAAGATCCGGGGCCAGCCTGCCGCCGTCCGGGTGGTCTGTCGAGACCGCGCCGGGCGCGCCGCGCCGCGCTGACCCGTTCGGGTGAACGGCGCGACCGCGGGCGCTCCGGATCACCCGGGCGTCACCCCGTCGTCGCGTCCCTTACCAGCGCGGTGTCGGTGAACTGCTCGAACCGGACGATCCGGCCGCCGCGCACCGTGAAGTGGTGGGCGACCCGGACCGAGAGCGGCTTTCCGGTGTCCCTGTGCACGGCCGTGTAGCGGCCCAGCACCACCACGTTCTCGCCGTCCACCACATAGGTGTCGTCGTGCGCCGTCCAGTGGTCCCACTCGGCGGCCAGTCGCTCCATGACGTGGGCGATGACGCCCTTCGGGGTGCGGTACGTGCCGGCCAGCGGGAAACCGGCCATCTCGGTCCACTCGACGTCCTCGGCGAGGGTGCTGCGCAGCGCGGCCAGGTCGCCGCGGGCGGAGGCCAGGTACTGGCGGCGCACCACGTCCGCGGGGGCGGGGGACTCGGCGAAGCCGGCCACGTCCCGGGGGATCTCGATCACCGGTTGCTCACCCCCACGCCATCTCGCCCTTGGCGACCTTGGTGCCGATGTCGACCGCGATCCGCAGACCCAGCTCGGGGAAGCGCCGCTCCAGCGCCTCCTTGGCGGCGGCCGCGTCGGCGCTGCGGCCCAGTTCGGTCTCGAAGGCGCGCAGGTAGGCGCGGGTGTGGTCGATGGCGTTCAGGTCGGTGGGGGCGTCGGCGACCCGGTGACCGGCCGCCACCCAGGTCGGGTGGAGCGCCTCCATGCCGTCCAACAGATCGATCCAGGCGGCCCGTTGGGCGGCGGTCGGGGTGTCGGCCGTCCACACGTGCAGACCCTCGAAGAGCAGCACCCCGCCGAGCACCGCGCGGTGGTGGTGCTGCCACAGGTAGTGCCGGTCGGGCAGGTGGAAGTCGGCGCCGCGCAGCTCGAACCGGTGGCCCTCGAAGACGAGTTCGTCCCCGGGCAGCACCTCGGGTCGCACCAGCCGGGTGGGCAGCTCGGGGCCCAGGTGCGCCCAGGCCCGCAGCTTCTCCTCGAAGGTCTCCTGGATGTGCTCCACGGTCGAGGCGGTGGCCAGGAAGCGGGCCCGGGGGAAGGCGTCCTGGACCTCCTGGGCTCCGAAGTAGAAGTCCGGGTCGCCGTGGCTGACGAACACGGTGGTCAGCTCCTTGCCGGTGGCACGCACCCGCTCGACCAGCCGGCGCCCGTCGGAACGGGTGAACCCGGCGTCCACCAGGAGGGCGTTGTTCGGGCCGCTGACCAGGACGGCGGTCTTGTTGAGCGAGCTGTCGGGAGCGTCGATGATCTCGAAGTCGAGAGCGCTCATGCGCCCACCTCGCTTCGCTCGGCAGGCGCTTCGCGCAACCCGCACCTTGTGCCGACTCGCTCACTGCGTTCGCTCATTCCTAGTGGTCCTTCCTCTGGCCGGGCACGCCTCGTCGCCAGCATCGGCGCTGGCGGCCCGGTCCGCATCCGGAGCCCCGGCCCGCGGCGGCACGCCGTGTGCAGCCGATCGGGTGCACACCGCCGCGGGCTCGGACGACACCCCGTCCGCATCGCGGACCCGGCCACCGGTGTTGAGCGGCGTCAGTGCCGGGTCCAGAGGGTGAGGTCGCTGCTGGTGGCCACGGCGAGGGTGCGGCCGGTGGGGGAGAAGCCGGCGGCGCGGAACTCGGACCAGCAGACGTGGAAGACGTGGTGCCAGGCCTGGCCGTGCTCGCCGGTCCAGGGGCCGGAGGTGAGCAGGACGCGGTGGTGCGGCCACTCCGGGGAGATCACCTCGACGCCCCAGCCGCCGGCCGCGTCGGTGTGGAGGCCGCCGCCCCACAGGCCGGCCACCGGGATCCGGACGTCGGCGACCGGGCCGATGCCGGGGCAGGAGAGGTCCGGGCCGTCCGGGTCCTCCTCCGGGTCGTAGTCGCGCTCCAGCTTCTCGCCCGTCACCGCGTCGAACAGGCCGTGCCCGGTGCTGGAGACCGTCAGCACGAGGTCGTGCCCGGTCTCGGGGTGGACGGCGAAGCCGATGCCCGTCAGCCCGCCGACCGGGATCAGTCCGCCGCGGACCGGCCGCCAGGGCGCCGGCGGGGGGACCACCTCGGTCGCGGCGACGACTCGGTCGTGCAGCTGCTGCTGGTACGGGGTCAGGGCCATGCCGATGATCATCCCATCCCGTCGAACACGCCCTACTCCGTCGGCCCCAGCCGCAGCACCGCCAGCGCCCCGACCGCCGTGGTCAGCGCGAGCGCCCCCCAGAGCAGCCCGGGGCCGGAGGCCAGCAGCGCCGTCAGCACCGCCGGCGCCGCCGCCCGGCCGACCCCCGAGGACAGCTCCCACCGGGCCAGCGCCCGCCCGAGCAGGTGCGGCGGAGCGGAGGCCGCGACCAGGGCCGTGCCCGAACCGGTGTAGAGGATCTCGCCCAGCGTGTACAGCACGGCCACTGCCGCGACGCCCGCCGCCCCCGAGGTGCCGCCCAATGTGCCTGCTGCCCAGAAGCCCAGGTAGGAGACGCTCAGCACGGCCCCCGCGGCCGCCAGCACGGCCCGCCGCGAGCGCTTCGCCAGCCGGAGCACGACGGCCAGCTGCAGCACGATCACCAGCACGGTGTTGCCCACGAACACGCCCGAGGACCAGGCCGCGGAGGTGTGCAGGTGCAGCACCAGCAGCGCGGGCAGCGCCACCTCCAGCACGTCGAAGCAGAACGCGTACGGCAGATTGGCCAGGCTCAGCACGGTGATCCGGCGCAGCGGCTCGCCCGGCGCCACGGCGGCCCCGGCTCGCTCGGCGGCCTTCTGCGGCGCCCGGACCCGCAGCGAACCGACCAGGGCGGCGGCGACCAGGCAGGCCACGCCCGTCACCCCGGCCAGCAGCCGGATCGAGTCCGTGCCGCCGGCGACCGCGACGGTGGCCAGCAGCGCGCCCGCGCCCAGGCCCGCGTTGCGCACCGACTTGCCGGCCGCGAGTGCGGCGTCCCGCAGCCGGCCCTCGGTCAGGGTGCTCACCACGGCGGCGTGGGTGGTCGGCCAGGACTGGCTGCCGATGCCGAACAGCACCGCCGCCGCGGTGAACAGCACCAGCCCGTCGGCCGTCAGGAGGGTCAGCGCGCCGGCCGACCGGAGCACCAGGGTGACGGCGGCGGGCAGGGTGCGGGCGCCGCTGTCGATCCAACGGCCGGTCAGCGGCACCACCAGCAGGCCCGCGACCATCCCGGCGGACAGCGCCAGGCCGACCGATCCGGCGTGCAGGTGCAGCACCCCGACGCCGTACAGCAGCAGGAACGGGCGCAGCATGCCGCCGCCCACCGCGTCGACGGCGAGCGCCGCTGCGTACCGGGGGCCACCCGCGGCGGTCAGCAGGCTCAGCAGGGCGGACGGGCCGTTGCGGCCGGTACCGATCGGCGGGGCGGCCGGCTCGCCGGTGCGGACGGCGGCGTGGTCATGGACGGACTTCTCCTGGGTCACACTCATGGCCGGTACGGTCCGCCCGGGTGGGGGCCGGTGTCCCGTCGATTGACGATTGGCGTCAATCGACGGAAGGGCAGGTGGGAGAGGGTGGCAGGATCGGTTGTCGTGAGTGAGCGAAGCGAGCGAACCGTCGAGAGGTGCGGGTGGGCGAGTGCCCCTGCCGAGCGCAGCGAGGTGGGCGCATGAGCGTGACGATAGACATCACCGGTTTGCCCGAGGAGCGCCTGCTCTTCAGCCCGTCCCCGCTGGCCGAGCTGAACGCCGTGCTGCACGTGCTCTCCGAGCCCGCGCACCACCCGGCGCTGCACGGCTGGGCGGCCAGTACGACCGCCGCGATCCCGCCGGAACTCGCCGAGCGGCTGTTGGAGGCCGACTTCCTGTGGCGCTCCTCGCGCGCCGACTTCCTCGTCCCCGGCCTGCCCGGCACCACCCTCGCCGAGGAACTCGACGCCGTCGACCGGCTCGACGACGAGCGGTACGTCGCCTCCGCCCTGATCACCACCTGCGGCGCCTCCCGGTTCCCCTACCGGCTGGCCTCCCCGCTCACCGACCCGGTCGCCAATGAGCGCGCCCGCGACCTCGCCCTCGCCCGGGGCCCCCGGCAGGCCGCCTTCGCGGAGCGGCTGCTCGCCGATCCGCCCGCGGTGCGGGCCCTGGTGCGGCAGTTGCTGGAGGACTGCCAGTCCGCGTTCTTCGCCGACGCCTGGCAGCGCGTCCTGCCCGACCTCGCGGCCGATGCCCGGCGCAAGGCCGACCTGCTCGCCCGCCGCGGCCTCGCCGAGGCGGTCGCCGCGATGTCCCCCTCGGTCTCCCTGGACGAGCGCGACGGGCGGCGGCGGATCGTCATCGACAAGCTGCAGGACAGCACCGCCAGCGCCGCCGACCGGGGCGGCGTCACCTTCATCCCCACCGTCTTCGGCCGCCCCCACCTGCTGGCGGTGTACGCCCAGGGCTGGCGGCCGGTGCTGCAGTACCCCGTCGCCGAGGCCGGACTGCCAGAGCCGGTCTCGCTCGCCCTGGTCCAGCAGCGGCTGGAGGCGCTCGCCCACCCGATCCGGCTGCGGCTGGCCCGCACCATCGCCCGGGGCCCGCACACCACCGGCGAACTCGCCACCGCCTGGCAGCTCAGCGCGCCCGAGGTGTCCCGCCACCTGGCCGTGCTGCGCAGGGCCGGGCTGCTGATCACCGAGCGGCGCGGGCGGTACATGCTCTACCAGCTGGACCTGGCCGGCAGTGCCCGACTGGGCTCGGACTTCCTGGAGGCGGTGCTGCGTTGACGCGGGCCGCCGGGAACAGTGATCACCGGCGGGACGTTCGTCCGGTCATGACCGACGACGCTCCTGAGATCCTTCGCTACGCCGCCTTCGCGATCCGCCCCGAGGGCGGCAATCCGGCGGGCGTGGTGCTCGACGCCACCGGCCTGACGGAGGAGCGGATGCTCGCCGTCGCCGCCGAGGTCGGGTACTCCGAGACCGCGTTCCTGACCCCGGGGGACGCCCGGGACACGTACCGCGTGCGGTACTTCAGCCCGCTCACCGAGGTGCCGTTCTGCGGGCACGCGACGGTGGCCTCCGCCGTCGCGCTCGCCGACCGGATCGGCCCCGGGCGGTTCGTGTTCAGCACCGCCGCCGGTGACGTCCCGGTCGAGGTCGAGCGAGGTGCCGACGGCTTGCGGGCGACGCTGACCAGCGTCGAGCCGAAGGTCGAGGAGGTGCCGGCCGCGGACGTCGAGGAGGCGCTCGCACTGCTCGGCTGGGCGGCCGCCGACCTGGACCCGGCGTTCCCGCCGCGGATCGGCTACGCCGGTGCCCGGCACCTGGTCCTCGCCGCGGGCACCCGGGCCCGACTGGCCCGGCTGGACTACGACTTCGACGGCCTGGCCGCCTTCATGCGCGCCCGTGACCTGGTCACCCTGCAACTGGTCTGGCGCGAGGCCGCCGAGGTCTTCCACGTCCGCGACCCGTTCCCGGTCGGCGGTGTGGTCGAGGACCCGGCCACCGGCGCCGCCGCGGCCGCCTTCGGCGCGTACCTGCGCGAGCTGGGCGCGGTGACGGCGCCGACGGTGCTGACGCTGCACCAGGGCGAGGACCTCGGCCGCCCGGGCGTCCTGCGGGTCGAACTGCGCGCCGAGGACTCCCGGGTGCGGGTCTCCGGTACGGCGGTGGCGATCCCGTAGCACCCGATCCGGCGGGCGGGGCCGCCCCCCGCCCGCCGGAGTTCAGACCGGGCAGCTCAGGACCGGGCGGCTCGGGACCGGTCGGCGAGCAGGGCGGCCAGGCCGTCCAGCCCCCGGTCGACGGTGGCCGGGTCGACCTGGCTGACGGACAGCCGCAGCTGCCGCTCCCCGCCCTCGCCCGGGTAGAAGTGGGACATCGGCGTCCAGATCACCCCGTACCGGGAGGCGGAGAGTTCCAGCAGCGCGTCGTCCACCGTGCAGGGCACGGTGAGCACCAGGAAGAACCCGCCGCGCGGCTCGTTCCAGCTCACCCCGCCGCCGGGCGGGAAGCGCCGGGCCAGCCCGTCCAGCACCAGCGCGAGGTTGCGCCGGTAGAGCGCGGCCACCTCGGCGTTGGCGGCCCGCAGGCTGAGGCCGTGCTCGAGCAGCGCCCCGCCGATCACGGCCTGGGCGATCGGCGAGGTGTTCACCGTGGTCATGCTCTTGACCATGCCGAGCAGGTCGGCCAGCAGCACGGTGCCGCCCGCGCCGTCCGCCACCAGCTGGTCCGCCACCACGTACCCGACCCGGGCGCCCGGCAGGGCCGTCTTGGCGAAGGACCCGAGGTGGACCACCCGCCGCCCGGTGTCCAGGGCCTTGAGCGAGGGCAGCCGTTCCTCGCCCGCGAAGACGCAGTACGGGTTGTCCTCCAGGACCAGGAAGTCCTCCTCGGCGGCCAGCGCCAGCAGCTCCCGGCGCAGCTCCAGCGGCAGACTGGCGCCGCTCGGGTTGGCCACGTCCGGGACCAGGTAGAGCGCGCGCGGGCGCAGCCCCTCGGCCCGGGCGGCGGCGATCTGGCGGCGCAGGTCGGCGAGATCCAGCCCGTCCGGGCCGTCGGCCACCGGCCGCACCGGCAGGTCGGCCAGCAGGGCGGCGCCGGTCAGCCCGACGTACGTCGGCGAGACGGCCAGCACCACGTCCTCGGGGCCGCGGCGCAGCGCCCGCAGCACCAGGAACATCCCCTCCTGGCAGCCGACCGTCACCACGACCGACTCGGCGGGCACCTCGATGCCCTCGTCCACCGCGAGGTGGGCGGCGATCAGCTCGTGGATGATGCCCTTGGTCCGGCCGTACTGGAGTACCTGACGCCGGGCCGCCTCCTCGGAGAGGCCGCGCTCGGTGCGCAGGTGGTCGACGTAGCGGTCCAGGTGGCGGTGGACGGCGTCCAGTTCGAAGAACTGCTCCGCCGGGCGGCCGGCCGCGAAGGAGACCGCCTCCGGGTAGCGGATGGAGATCTCGTTGAGCAGGTTCATCGAGGTCATCGCCGGGTCGGCGAGGGACGCGTGCAGTTCGGCGAGCAGTAGTTGGTGAGGTGGGGCGACGAGGGTCACGGGGCACTCCAGGCGGGACAGGGCATCGGGGTGGTGCGCAGCTCGGCGGCGGCGCCCAGGTCGGCGCAGCCGGCCAGGCCGAGCGCGTGCCGCAGTTCGGCGGCCAGCAGCTCCAGCACCCGGGCGCAGCCCGGCTCGCCGCCGGCCGCCAGGCCCCAGATCAGCGGACGCCCGAGCAGCACCCCGGACGCCCCGAGCGCCAGTGCGGTCAGCACGTCGGAGCCGCCGCGCACCCCGCTGTCCAGCAGCACCTGGCAGTCCCGGCCGGCCAGCGCCTCGGCGACGGCGGGTAGCGCCGTCAGCGAGGGTACCGCCCGGTCGAGCTGGCGGCCGCCGTGGTTGGACACCACCACGGCCTCGGCGCCCAGCTCGGCGGCCCGCAGGGCGTCCGCCGGATCGAGCAACCCCTTGACCACCAGCGGCAGTTCGGTCCGCTCGCGCAGCCAGGCGAGGTCCGCCCAGGTGACGGCGGGGGAGAGCAGCTCGGCGGTGTGCGCGGCCACCGCGGAGACCTCGGCACCCGCCCGGTGCGCCCGCCCGGCGGCGCCGCCCTCCAGCAGCGCCGCGCGGACGTCCCCGGGGAGGGCGAAGGCGTTGCGGGCGTCCCGCAGCCGACGGCCCATGTACGGCACGTCGGCGGTGACCACCAGGCACTCGCTGCCCGCCGCCGCGGCCGCCGCGACCAGATCGAGCAGGCGGCCCCGGTCGCGAAGCCAGTACAGCTGGAACCAGAGTGTGGCACCCGTCGCCGCCAGCTCCTCGAAGCCGACGCTGCTGAGCGTGCCGACGGTGAACGGCACTCCCGCCGCGGCCGCCGCCCGGGCCGAGGCCAGCTCGCCCTCAGGATGGAAGAGCCGGTGGTAGGCGACCGGCGCCACGGCGACCGGCAGGGCCGACCGGCTGCGCACCAGGGTCGCGGTGGTGTCGCAGGCGGACACGTCGGCCAGCACCCGGGGCACCACGGCCAGCCGGTCGAAGGCCGCCCGGTTGGCGGCGAGGGTGTGCTCCTGCTCGGCGCCGCCGGCCAGCCAGTCCCAGACCTCGGGCGACAGGGCGGAGCGGGCGGGGCCGGCGAACTCGGCCACCGAGAGCGGCGGCCGGCGGTCGGTGGCGGTCGGCGCGCTCATCCCGCGACTTCGCTGGCGTTGCGCTGGAGTTCGACGGCCTCGTAGAGGGCGCGGATGTTGTTGCTGCCGAAGTTGCGGGCCCGGATGCGCTCGATCACCTCGAAGAAGAAGGTGCCGCGCGGGTGCCGGGAGCGGGTGAAGATCTGGAACAGCTGGCCGTCGTGGTCCTGGTCGACCAGCAGGTTGAGCTCGCGCAGCTGGTCGAGGGAGTGCCGCAGCGGGGTCAGCCGGGCGGGCAGGGCGTCGAAGTAGGCGGCCGGGGTGCGCAGGAAGGGCACGCCGCGCGCGGCCATGGTGGCGACGGAGTGGACGGCGTCCTGGGAGGAGAAGGCCACGTGCTGCACCCCGGCGCCGCCGTGGTCGGCGAGGAAGGAGGCGATCTGGCCGCCGGCGTCCGGGGTGAGCGGCTCGATCAGGGTGAGCGTGACGCTGTGGTCGGGGCTCTGCACCACCATCGAGTCCATGCCGAGCGCGCCGACCTCGATCCGCTCCTCGAAGATCATCCGGAAGTCGAAGACCTCGCAGTAGCGGCGGACGGTCTCGCGCAGTTCTCCGGAGGGGACGCAGACCGCGAAGTGGTCGACCGAGCGCAGGCCCACCGCGTCGGCGTCGAGGGTCGGCCCCTGGTCGGCCGGCGCGGCGTCGGGCAGGCCGGGTATCCGGTCGGCGGGGACGTCCGGGCCGCGCTCGATCAGGGTGTGCACCACGTCGCCGAAGGCGCCGACCACGGCGGTGACGCAGCCGTCCACGGCCTGCGGGGGGCGCAGCCCGTCGGCGCCCCGGCCGGTCAGCGTCCGGTAGGCGGCGGTGGCGTCCGGCACCCGCAGGGCCAGCGCGGCCACGCCGTCGTCGTGCCGGGCCAGGTAGTCGGTGGCCGGGTGCCCGGCGGCCAGCGGCTGGGTGAGCAGCAGCCGGACGGCGGCCTGCCCGACCAGGGCCGAGACGCAGCGCTCGGCGGTCCCACCGCGCTCGGTGGGCGGGACGAGCAGGTCGAAGCCGTACTCGGTGGTCAGCCGGGTGAGTTCGGCGGCGAGGTCGGCGACGTAGAACTCGACGTGGTCCAGCTGGAGTTCCAGGGGAAGCGGGGCGGTGTCGGGAGAGGAACGGTCGGGCATCTGAGGAGGCTCTCTCGTGAGGAGTGCGCGGAGGCCCACCCCGGGCGGCGGTGCGGTGCGGCAGGGCCGCCGCCGGAGTGGGCCGGTGGCGTGGTGCGAAACGGCGGGGGGCGAAAGGGCGAAGGGCGGAAGGGCGCAGGGCCGCAAGGGCGCAAGGACTAGGGTCGCGGGGCGGACTCGGCGGGCACCTCGGTGGGCTCCTCCGCCGGGTCCTCGGCAGGATCCGCGGTCAGTTCCCCGGTCGGCCGGACGGCCGGCTCCTCCTCGTCCTCGTCCTCGTCGTCCTCGATGACGGCATCGGGCTTGCCGAGCAGGAAGACGGCCGACAGGAGGGCGCCGACCACCATGGCGGCGAGCACCGTCCGGAAGTCCAGCGCCGCCACCAGCCCGGCGCCGACGCCGATGGCGAGCGCCTGCGGGGCGGTGAGCGAGAGGTTGACGGCCGCTTGGGTGCGGCCCATCAGCTGTGGCGGGGTGAGGGACTGGGCGGCGGTGGCCAGGCCGACCACCCCGGCCGGCATGCCGGCCCCGGCGATCAGCAGGCCGGCCGACACCACCCAGACCGAGGGCACCAGCAGCAGGACGGCGCCGAGCCCGAAGACGGCCGAGCCGAGCATGACGGTCCGCCGGGGGCCGAGCTTGCCGATCAGGACGCCGCCCAGCACCGAGCCGCCCAGCGCCCCGATCCCCTCCACCGTCTCCAGTACGCCCAGGAACTGCGGCGAGCGGTGCAGCCCGCCCTGGATCAGCGAGAACAGCACCGGCTGGAGGAAGCTGAGCACGGTGGCGGTGGCGGTGGTGGCGATCAGCAGCGGCAGCAGCGAGGCGGTGGTGCGCAGGTGCTGGAAGCCTGCCAGCACCTCGGTGCGCCAGCGCCGGCCGGACGGTTCCGGCGTCGGCTCGTTCACCCGCAGCGCCAGGAAGGCCAGCGCCGCCGCGACCAGGATGCCGATGTCGACCAGGGCGACGGCCCGGCCGCCGAGCCACCCGTACAGGCCGGAGCCGACCAGCGGCGCCACCAGGGTGGTACCCGCGCGCATGGTCTGGGTGAACCCGACGGCCGCGCCGAAGTCCTGACGCTCTGTCAGAATGCTTCGCAGCATGGCGCTCTGGGCCGGGGTGAGGACGGCACCGGCCAGCCCGTAGAGCACCGCGGTGACGTAGATGATCCACAGATGGCCGCGGCCGTCGACCAGCAGCAGCGGCGAAACCGCCACCGCCAGCACGAGGTTGACCGTGACCAGCAGCGGCCGGCGGCGGACCCGGTCGGCGACCAGGCCGCCGAGCGGCAGCAGCAGCATCGGGACGGCGTAGCAGAACATCACCAGACCGGCCGCCGAACTGCTCCCCGTCAGGACCTTCGCCCAGATGCCGAGGGCGATGAAGAGGGCGCTGTCCCCGAGGACGGACAGCGTCTGTCCCGCGATGTAGAGCCGGAATTCCGGCCGCGCCAGAAGTGGGTGCATGTCCTGTCCTTAGTTGCTGCGGTCTGGTGGTTGGTGCTGGACGGCCGGGCGACGCTAGCGGGGCGGGGCGACGGCCCGGTGGGCGCGGGTGAAACCTTCGATCACGGCGTCGTTGGCGTCCTTCTCACCGACGGCGATCCGGATGCCCTGGCCCGGGTAGAAGCGGACGGCCACGCCGAGCCGCTCCAGTTCCCGCCTGACCGGCGTCTCGTCGCCGGGGGCGGACACCCAGAGGAAGTTGGTCAGGCTCGGCGGCACCGACCGGCCCAGGGCGAGCAGTTCGGCCCGCAGCCGCTCCCGTTCCCCGGCGATCTCGGCGATGCGCCGGTCCACCTCCTCCTGGGCCGCGACGGCGGCCAGCAGGCCCGCCTCCTGGAGCCGGTTCACCGCGTACGGCACCTGGTGGTCCCGTACGCGCTGCGCCACGGCCTCCTCGGCGACGGCGTAGCCGATCCGCAGCGCGGCCAGGCCGTGCGACTTGGACAGGGTGCGCAGCACCACCAGGTTCGGCCACTCGGCGATCCGGGCCGGCACGTCCGGGGCCTCCCAGCCCCGGGCGAAGTCGATGTACGCCTCGTCCAGCAGGACCAGCGCGGTGGCCGGCACCCGGCGGAGGAAGTCGGTCAGCTCCGCCCAGGAGTAGACCGTGCCGGTCGGGTTGTGCGGGTTGCACAGCACGACGATCCGGGTGCGCTCGTCCAACTGCCCGGCCATCGCGGCCAGGTCGTGCCGGGCGTCCGGGCCGAGCGGCACGGCCCGGGCCTCGGCCCCGGCGATCCGGCAGAACAGCGGGTAGGCGTCGAAGCAGGGCGCGGAGTGCACCACGTTGTCGCCGGGGCGGACGACGGAGTGGAAGAGGTCCAGCGCCACGCCCGCCGAGCCGTGGCCGACCACGACCTGGGCGGCCGGGACGGACTGCCAGTCGGCGATCAGCCCGGCGAAGCGCTCCGGGCGCAGGTCCGGGTAGCGGTTCAGGTCGGAGGCGGCGCCGGCCAGGGCGGTCAGGACTGAGGGCAGCGGCGGGTACGGGTGCTCGTTCTGGGCCAGCAGGTGTCTGGCGCCGGAGTCGCCGGCCATCAGTCGGCCTGCAGGACGTAGAGCCAGGAGTGCGGGGTGGCGAGCGCCTCGACGCGGTCGATCCGCAGTCCGGCGTCGGCGAACAGCCGCTCGTAGGTCTCCTTGGTGTGCAGCGGCACGCCCATCATCGCGTGCGCCAGCTCGAAGCCGACCGAGAAGACGGGCATCGCGCTCTGCGACTCGCCCGGGCCGCGCAGCATGGTGTCGCCGAGCACGAAGGTGTGGGCCTTCGGGAAGGCCTCGCGCATCCGGGTGAAGATCGAGGAGCGGGTGGTCGGGTCGGCCAGCAGGTCGTGCAGCAGGAAGAAGCTCATCACGGTGTCGACCTCGGCCACCTCGGCGGCCTCGGCGTCGTTGTCGATCTGGGTGCCGAGCAGGCCCAGCACGTCGGCCCGGACGGCGGTGACCCGGTCCTGCATTCCGGCCGCGGCGATGTCGGCACGGGCGATCTCGGTGGCCGGGCGGCTGATGTCGATGCCCAGGCCGCGGGAGCCCTCGCGCTGCGAGACCACCCGGCGCACCCGGGCGGAGGTGCCGCTGCCCAGGTCGGCGATGGTGCGGAAGTCGATGCCGGAGAGCACGTCGGTCAACTGCGCGGCGAACAGCGACTGGTCGCACTGGGCGGAGCCGAGGGCGACCATCGCCTCGTCGCGGTACACGTCCTCGTTGTAGCGGTGCGAGCCGGTGCTCAGGTGCCCGGCGCGGCCGAACACGTCGTGGTAGCCGCCGACGGCCCAGGTGAAGTAGCCGCGGGCGGAGGCGATCTCGATGCCCGCCTCGGTGGGCAGGAAGCCGGCGCCGTCGGCCTTGAGGTAGCCGTAGTCGGCGGCGGCGCGCAGCACGGCCTCGGTGCGCGCGGTGTCACCGGACCCGGCGGTGAGCGCGGCGGCCGAGAGCGGCTCGCCGCGGCCGATCTGCTCCAGCACGCCGATCCGGTCCAGCGCGAAGATCACGTTGGCGGCGATGAAGCCGTTGTAGGCGTCGGTCGACGAGATCGGCGCCGGGGTGACGCCGCGCCAGGAGTCGGGGATGACGGCAGTCTGCATCGGTGGTGTCCATTCCTCGTGTGGGCCGGGTCGCGGCCGCTTGGCGTGGTGGTGCGGGGGTGTCGCGGCGGGGCATGGCGTTCAGGGGTGGCGGGGCCCCTGGTCCGGCGCCGGGTGGCGCAGGCGGTCGGCGAGCACCGGGCCGATGACCGCGAGCGCCTCCGCGCCGGTCATCGCGCCGTGGGTGCTCGGCACCTCGTGGATCTCCACCCGGCCGCCCACATGGGCCCGCCAGGTCTCGGGGTCAGGGGCGTCGGCCGGGCGGTCCTTGGCGGCGACGAACACCAGCGCGTCGCCGTCGTAGCCCGGCAGCGGGGCTTCCGCGGCCAGGGCGAGGTTGGCGAGGAAGACCTCGACCACCCGGGCCACCCCGGCTCCGCTCAGCCCGGTCAGCGGGCCCTCGCCGTGCCGTACCAGCTCGGCGTAGCCGGCCTCGTCGGCGGGCCAGGCGGTGATCTCGCCGGCCGGCTGGCCGAGGGAGTCGAGGATCGCGGCGAGCAGCGCCGGGTCGCGCTCGGCCCGGTCGTCGCCCGTGAACTCGGCGTACTCGTCGAGTTCGGGATAGCCGTCCAGCACCGCGAGCAGTTCGACCTGCTCGCCCTGCTGCCGCAGCAGCGCCGCCATCGCATGGGCGACCGGGCCGCCGAAGGACCAGCCGAGCAGCGCGTACGGGCCCTCCGGGCGCACCGAGCGCAGCTCGGCCAGGTAGGTGCGGGCCATCTCGGCCAGGCTTTCCGGGTGGCGCGAGAGGTCGGCCAGCCCGGGCGCCTGGAGACCGTAGATCGGCCGCTCGGCGTCCAGGTGGCGCAGCAGGCCGGTGTACACCCAGCTGATCCCGGCCGCCGGGTGCACGCAGAACAGCGGGGGGCGGGAGCCGCGGGTGCGGATCGGCAGCAGCACCGGGAAGGCCTCCTCGGCGGGGGCGCCGTCCCGGGCTCCGGCGAGCAGCTCGGCCAGCCCGGCGACGGTCGGGGCCTGGAACAGCGCCCGGACGCCGAGGTCGTCCGTGCCGGTCAGCTCGCGCATCCCGGCGACCAGCCGCCCCGCCAGCAGCGAGTGGCCGCCCAGTTCGAAGAAGTTGTCGTCGATCCCGACCCGATCCAGGCCGAGCACATCGGCGAACAGCCCGCAGAGCACCTCCTCCAGCGGGGTGCGCGGCCCCCGGCCGCCGCCCGCGCGGCCCGGTCCGGGGGCGGGCAGCGCCCGCTCGTCGAGCTTTCCGTTCGGGGTCAGCGGCAGACGCTCCAGCGGCACCAGGGCGGCGGGCAGCATGTAGTCCGGCAGTTCGGCGGCCAGGTGGGTGCGCAGGGCGTCCGGGTCGACCGGGCCGGCGGCCGGCACCAGGTAGCCGACCAGGCGCTTCTCGCCCGGGGCGTCCTCGCGGACCACCACGGCGGCGGAGGCCACCTCCGGGCGGCGGCTGAGCACCGAGCCGATCTCGCCCAGCTCGATCCGGAAGCCGCGGATCTTCACCTGGGCGTCGATCCGGCCCAGGTAGTCCAGCTCGCCGCCGGCCGTCCAGCGGGCCAGGTCGCCGGTGCGGTACATCCGGGTGCCGGGGGCGCCGTACGGGTCGGCGACGAAGCGTTCGGCGGTCAGCCCCGGGCGGCCCAGGTAGCCGCGGGCCAGGCCGGCCCCGGCGACGTACAGTTCGCCGGGTACCCCGGCGGGCACGGGGCGCAGCCGGGAGTCCAGCAGGTAGAGCCGCAGGTCCGGGATGCCCGCGCCGATCAGCGAACGGGACTGTCCGGCGGCCGTGCCGGCGTCCAGGGGGCGGTAGGAGACGTGCACGGTGGTCTCGGTGATGCCGTACATGTTGACCAGCACCGTGGCGTCCTCGGCGTGCCGCTCGTACCAGGGTGCCAGCCGGGCCAGGTCGAGCGCCTCGCCGCCGAAGACCACCCGCCGCAGGGCGAGCAGAGCGCCGAGCTCCGGCTCCTCCTGGTCGGCCTGCATCAACTGGTAGAAGGCGGAGGGGGTCTGGTTGAGGAAGGTGACCCGCTCGCGGACCAGCAGCTCCAGGAACTCCCGGGGCGAGCGGCTGGTCTCGAAGGGCACCACGACCAGGCTGCCGCCGTGCAGCAGCGCGCCCCACAGCTCCCAGACCGAGAAGTCGAAGGCGTAGGAGTGGAACAGCGTCCAGACGTCCTCCGGGCCGGGGGAGAACCAGTGGTCGGTGGCCGCGAACAGCCGGGCGACGTTGGCGTGCGGGATCACCACGCCCTTCGGGCGGCCGGTCGAGCCCGAGGTGTAGATGACGTACGCCGGGTGGTCCGGGCCGAGCGCGGGAGCGGGGGCTCCGGCGGCGGTGCGGTCCAGTTCGGCCGCGGTCTCCGGGGTGTCGAGCAGCAGCAACGGTACTGCGGAGTCGGGAAGTCGGGCGGCGGCCACGGTGGTGGTGAGCAGCAGCTCGGGCGCGGAGTCGCGCAGGGTGTAGGCGATCCGGTCGGCCGGGTAGTCCGGGTCGATCGGCACGTAGGCGCCGCCCGCCTTGAGCACCGCCAGTACGGCCACCACCAGTTCCACCGAGCGCGGCAGGGCCAGCGCCACCAGGCGCTCGGGGCCCACTCCCCGGGCGGCGAGCAACCGCGCCAGCCGGTTCGCCCGGGCGTCCAGCTCGGCGTAGCTGACCCGCTCGTCCCGGTGGACCACCGCCACGGCCTCCGGGGTGCGGGCCGCCTGGGCCGCGAACAGGGCCGGGATGGTGGTCGGTTCGACCGGGTGCGGGTGCTGCTCGGGTCGGCTCCAGTGGTCCAGGATCAGCGTCCGCTCGGCCGGCGTCAGGATCTCCGCCTCGACGACCGGGCGGGCCGGCTCGGCCACCACGGCGGCGAGCAGTCGCTCGAAGCGCCCGCCGATGGCGGCCACCGTGGCCGGGTCGAACAGCTCCCGGGCGAACTCGACCACCACGCCGATCCCGGCCGGTGCCCCGTCCGCGTCCAGCTGCTCGCTGAAGCCGAACGCCAGGTCGAACTTGGCGAGTTCGGCCGACGGGGGTTCGATGCGGGCGGGCAGGCCGGCGAACGAGGGGGTGGCCGGTTCGCCGGTGCCGAAGGTCAGCATCACCTGGAACAGCGGGTGCCGGGCCGTCGAACGGGCCGGGTTGAGCACCTCGACCAGCCGCTCGAAGGGCACGTCCTGGTGCTCGAAGGCGTCCAGGTTGGCCAGCCGCACCCGCTCCAGCAGTTCGTGGAAGCTCGGCTCGCCGGACAGGTCGGCGCGCAGGACGAGGGTGTTGACGAAGAAGCCGATCAGCTCGTCGAGCGCCTCGTCGGTGCGGCCCGCGATCGGGGTGCCGAGCGGGATGTCGGCGCCCGCGCCCAGTCGGCTCAGGGTGGCCGCGAGCGCGGCCTGCACCACCATGAACACCGAGGAGCGGCTCGTACGCGCCAACTCCGCCATCGAGGCGTGGAGTTCGGCCGGGACGCGGAACTCGACGGTGTCTCCCGCGCGGGTCGGGAGCATCGGCCGCCTGCGGTCGTACGGGAGCGTCAGCTCCTCCGGCAGCCTGGCCAGCGTCCGCTTCCAGTAGGCGAGTTGGATGTGATGGGTGCTGCCCGGATCGTCCTCGGAGCCGAGCAGTTCGCGCTGCCACAGGGCGTAGTCGGCGTACTGGACCGGCAGCGGCTGCCAGTCGGGGGCGCTGCCGGTGCGGCGGGCCCGGTAGGCGGTGTCGAGGTCGCGCAGCAGGGGAGCGACGGACCAGCCGTCGCTGACGATGTGGTGCATCAGTACCAGCAGCACGTGCTCGTCGGCCGGGAGCGAGAGCAGCCGGGCGCGGACCGGCAGATCGACGGCCAGGTCGAAGGTCTCACGGCTCGCCTCCGCGAGGGCCTCCCGCAGCTCCTCCTCGTCCGCCACCGGGTTTACGTGCAGGGCGAGTTCGGAGGTCGCGGCGATCAGCTGGTGGGGCCGGCCGTGGGTGGTCGGGAAGGTGGTGCGCAGTACCTCGTGGCGGGTGACCACGTCGTTGAGGGCCATGGCGAGGGCGGCGGTGTCCACCGCGCCGGAGAGACGGAGGGCGAAGGGGGTGTTGTACAGGGCGCTTCGGCCCTCGAACTGGTCGATGAACCAAAGCCGTTGCTGGGCGTACGAGAGCGGGACGAGCTCGGGGCGCTCCCGGGTGGTCAGCCGGGCCCGCACCGGGGTGCGGCTGTTGCCGAGGTGCTCGGCGAGGGCGGCGACCGTCGGGGCGTCGAAGAGGGTGCGGATGGGGAGTTCGGTGTCGAACGCGGTGCGGATGCGGCTGACGAGCTTGGTGGCGAGCAGGGAGTGTCCGCCGAGGTCGAAGAAGTTGCCGTCGATGCTGACGGTGGGCAGTCCGAGGGTTTCGGCGAACAGCTCGCAGAGGGCCTGTTCGGTGTCGGTGCGGGGGGCGCGCCCTTCGGGGGTGCCGGTGTGGTCGGGGGCGGGGAGGGCGCGGCGGTCGACCTTGCCGTTGGGGGTGACGGGCAGGGCGTCGAGGGTGACGATCGCCGCCGGGAGCATGTAGGCGGGCAGGCGGTCGGTGACGAAGGCGCGCAGTTCGCCGGGGGTGGCTGCGCCGGTGACGTAGGCGACGAGGCGCTTGTCGCCCGGCTGGTCCTCGCGGACCATCGCCACCGCGTGGCCGACCGCCGGGTGGGCGGCGAGCGCGGCCTCCACCTCGGCGGGCTCGATGCGGAAGCCGCGGACCTTGACCTGGTCGTCGGTGCGGCCGAGGAACTCCAGGACGCCGTCCGCGCTCCAGCGGACGATGTCGCCGGTGCGGTACATCCTCTCGCCCTTTCCGGCGAACGGGCAGGCGACGAAGCGCTCGGCGGTCAGTGCTGGCCGGCCGACGTAGCCGCGGGCCAGACCGTTGCCCGCGATGTACAGCTCGCCGGGCACCCCGGCCGGGACCGGCTGGAGGGCGTCGTCGAGCACATAGGCCCGGGTGTTGGCCAGCGGACGGCCGATCGGCACCACGGCGGGGACCTCCTCACCGGGCGACATGGTGAACGTGGTCTTGATCGCCGTGGTCTCCGTCGGCGCGTAGACCGCGACCACCTCCGTCTCCGGGCACACCCGGAACAGCTGCCGCACGGCCTCCGGGGGCACCACGTCGCCGCCCGTCCACACCTGCCGGACGGCCCGGAACGCCTCCGGGGCCTCCTCGGCCATCAGCCGCAGCAGGCCCGAGGGAGCCTGCACCAGGGTGACGGCGTGCCGGGTGATGGTCGCGGCCAGGGCGGACAGGTCGAGCTGCCCGGGGGCCGCCAGCACGATCCGCCCGCCGGTCACCAGCGGCGCCCACACCTCGGTGGTGGAGGCGTCGAAGGCGGTGGGCGAGTGGAGCAGCACGCTCTCGTGGTGGCCCTGGTGGAAGTGCCGGTTGGCCAGCAGGTCGACCACGTTGCGGTGGGTCACCGCGACGCCCTTGGGAACACCGGTCGAGCCCGAGGTGTACATCACGTAGAGGAGCTGGCCGGGGAGCGAGCGCCGGCTCGCCGGCGCGGCGGCGCGGGTTCCGGTGACGTCGAGCGGGGTCGGTCCTTCGGAGGTGAGCACCGGGTGGTCGCGGTGGGACGGGTCGACCAGGACGAGCTGCGCCCGGGCGTCGGCGAGGATGTGCCGCATCCGGTCCAGCGGGTACCGGGTGTCCAGTGGGACGTAGGTGCCGCCGGCCTTGGTGACCGCGAGGATCGCCGTCACCAGGTCGGCCGAGCGGTCCATCAGGATCGCGACCGGCTCCTCCACCGCCAGCCCGCGCTCCAGCAGGACGGCCGCCAAAGCTCCGGCCCTGGCGTCCAGTTCGGCGTAGCTCAGCCGCTCGGTGTCGGAGACCACGGCGACCGCGTCGGGGGTGGCGGCGGCCTGGGCCTCGAACAGCTCGGACAGCGTGGTGTCGGCGACCGGGACGGCGGTGTCGTTCCAGCCGGTGAGGACCAGGCTCCGTTCGGCCGGGCTGAGGATCTCGATCCCGCCGATGGGCGCGTCCGGTTCGGTGACGACGGCCTCCAGGACGCGCGGCAGGCGCTCGGTGAGGGTGGTGACGGTGGCGCGGTCGAACAGGTCCGCCGCGTACTCCACCGCCGCAGCGACCCCGAGCGGCGTGCCGTCCTCGCCGTGCCGCTCGGTGAAGTTGAAGTTCAGGTCGAAGTGCGCCAGGGACTCGCCGGCGCCCTCCAGGACTCCGCTGACCTCGCCGAGGGTGAGCACGGGCGCCGGGCCGCTGCTGACGGTCAGGACCGTCTGGAAGAGCGGGTGGCGGGCCGGGGTGCGAGTGGGGTTGAGGTGTTCGACGAGCCGCTCGAAGGGGAGGTCCTGGTGCTCGAAGGCGTCCAGGTCGGCCCGGCGGACTCGGTCGAGGAGCTCGCGGAAGGTGGGGTCGCCGGAGGTGTCGGTGCGCAGGACGAGGGTGTTGACGAAGAAGCCGACCAGGTCGTCGAGGGCTTCGTCGGTGCGTCCGGCGGTCGGCGTGCCGAGTGGGAGGTCGGTGCCTGCGCCCAGGCGGGTGTAGAGGGTGGCGACGGCGGCCTGGAGGACCATGAACAGGCTGGCGCGTCCAGCGGCGGCCAACTCGGTGAGGCGGCGGTGCAGTTCGGCGTTCAGCCGGTACTCGACCGTCCCGCCGCGATGGCTCGGGAAGGCGGGCCGCGGACGATCGTAGGGGAGCGCCAGCTCCTCCGGGAGATCGGCCAGCGCGCGGCGCCAGTGGGCGAGTTGGGCAAGCTGGACGCTGCTCGGATCGTCCTCGGCGCCGAGCAGTTCGTGCTGCCACAGGGCGTAGTCGGCGTACTGGACCGGCAGCGGCTGCCAGTCGGGGGCGCTCCCGGTGCGGCGGGCCCGGTAGGCGGTGTCGAGGTCGCGCACCAGGGGCGTGACGGACCAGCCGTCGCCCGCGATGTGGTGGAGCAGGACGACCAGGGCGTGCCGGTCGGCGCCGCCGTCCGTACCGTGGGAGACCAGCGTGACCCGGATCGGCTGGTCCTCGGCGAGGCGGAACACCTCGGCGGTGGCCTCGGCCACGGCGGCCTGCAGCTCCTGTTCGTCGGCCACCCGGTGGGTGCGCAGCACGGGCCGGCCGCTCGCGGCGATCAGCTGGTGGGGCCGGCCGTCGGTGGTGGCGAGGGTGGTGCGCAGCACCTCGTGGCGGGTGACCACGTCGTTGAGGGCCTCGGTGAGGGCGGTGATGTCGATCTCGCCGGTGAGGTGCGCGACGAAGGGGGTGTTGTAGAGGGCGCTCGGGCCCTCGAACTGGTCGATGAACCAGAGCCGTTGCTGGGCCGGGGAGAGCGGGATCCGGGCCGGCCTGGTACGCCGCTGGAGCGCCGGTCGCGCCTGGGCGGCGGGCAGCGCGCCGGACAGCTCGCCGACCGTGGGGTGGTCGAAGAGGGTGCGGATGGGGAGTTCGGTACCGAGGGTGGTGCGGATGCGGCTGGCGAGCTTGGTGGCGAGGAGTGAGTGTCCGCCGAGGTCGAAGAAGTTGTCGTCGATGCTGACGGCGGGCAGGTCCAGGGTTTCGGCGAAGAGCTCGCAGAGCGCCTGTTCGCGGGCCGTCCTGGGTGCGCGGCCTTCGGGGGCGCGGGTGTGGTCGGGGGCGGGGAGGGCGCGGCGGTCGACCTTGCCGTTGGGGGTGACGGGCAGGGCGTCGAGGACGACGACGGCGGCGGGGAGCATGTAGGTGGGGAGGCGGTCGGTGACGAAGGCGCGCAGTTCGCCGGGGGTGGCCGTGCCGGTGACGTAGGCGACCAGGCGCTTGTCGCCGGGTTGGTCCTCGCGGACCAGGGCGAGGGCCTGGCCGACGCCGGGGTGGGCGGTGAACGCCGTCTCGACCTCGGCGAGTTCGATCCGGAAGCCGCGGATCTTGACCTGGTCGTCGGTGCGGCCGAGGAACTCCAGGACGCCGTCCGCGCGCCGGCGGACGAGGTCGCCGGTGCGGTACATGCGAGTTCCGGGCTCGCCGTAGGGGCAGGCGACGAAGCGTTCGGCGGTGAGGGCGGGGCGGGCCACGTAGCCTCGGGCGAGGCCGTTGCCCGCGATGTACAGCTCGCCGGGGACGCCGACGGGGACGGGCTGGAGCGTGTCGTCCAGGACGTACGCCCGGGTGTTGGGCAGCGGCCGGCCGATCGGGACGGTGGCGGGCACCTCGGCCAGGGTGGCCATGTGGTGGTGGGTGGCGAAGGTGGTGGTCTCGGTGGGCCCGTAGCCGTCGACCACGGTCAGGCCGGGGCAGGCGGTCATGACGCGTCGGACGGCGGCGGGGGAGACGACGTCGCCGCCGGTCCACACCTCGCGGAGGCCGGTGAAGGCGCTCGGGTCCTCGGTGGCCACGACGTTGAACAGGCCGGCGGTGAGCCAGGCGGCGGTGGCCGCGCCCCGGTCGATGGTGGCGGCGAGTTCGGTGACGCCGAGGCGTCCGGCGGGGGCGATGACCAGGCTGCCGCCGGAGAGCAGGGGTGTCCAGAGTTCGTAGGTGGAGGCGTCGAAGGCGGTGGGCGAGTGGACCAGGACGCGGTCGTGGCCGCCGCCTGCGAACGTCCCGCCGAGGGCGAGGTCGACGACGGAGCGGTGGGTGACGCCGATGCCCTTGGGGGTGCCGGTGGAGCCGGAGGTGTGCATCACGTACGCCAACTGGGAGCAGTCCAAGCGCCTTTGGAGGTTGTCGGCGGTCTCGTGGCCGACCGCGAGGGTGGTGAGTCCGGCCAGGGCGGGGTGGTCGCGGTCGGTGACGGCGATGCCGGCTCCGGCGTCGGCGAGGACGGCCCGTAGCCGCTCCTCCGGCTGGGCGTCGTCCAGCGGGACGTACGTGCCACCAGCCTTGAGGACGGCCAGCAGGGCGATCACCAGGGCCGCCGAACGGTTCAGCAGCAGCGCGACCGGGGTCTCGATGCCCACGCCCGCCTCGACCAGCCGCAGCGCCAAGCCATTGGCCCGGGCGTTGAGTTCGGCGTACGTCAGTTCCTCGCCGCCGCAGACCAGCGCGACCGCCTCGGGCGTCGTGGCGGCCTGCGCCTCGAACAGCTCCGGCACCGCTCCCGACGGCAGTTCGGCGGCGGGGCCGTGCCAGCCGGAGAGCAACTGCTCCCGCTCGGACGCGCTCAGGATCTCGATGTCGCCGATGGGTGCGTCGGGATCGCCGGCAGCGGCGTCGAGGACCCGCAGCAGGCGCTCGGCGAGGGTGGTGACCGTGGCGCGGTCGAAGAGGTCGGCCGCGTACTCGATCGCTCCGGAGAGGCCCCCCGGTCCGCTCGGTTCGGTGAAGCCGAAGGAGAGGTCGAACTTGGCCACGTTTAGGTCGAATTCGATTTCGGCGCAGGGGAGGCCGCCGAAGGTGTCGGGAACCTTGGCCTGGTTCTCCAGGGCGATGAGGGTCTGGAAGAGCGGGTGGCGGGCGGGTGTGCGGGTGGGGTTGAGCTGCTCGACCAGGCGCTCGAAGGGAATGTCCTGGTGCTCGAAGGCGTCCAGGTCCGTGCGGCGGATGCGGTCGAGCAGTTCGCGGAAGCTGGGGTTGCCGGAGGTGTCGGTGCGCAGGACGAGGGTGTTGACGAAGAAGCCGACCAGGTCGTCGAGGGCTTCGTCGGTGCGTCCGGCGGTGGGGGTGCCGAACGGCAGGTCGGTGCCTGCGCCCAGACGGGTGTACAGCGCGGCCACCGCGGCCTGCAGCACCATGAACAGGCTCGCGCGGTTGTCGCTGGCCAACTCGGCGAGCCGCTGGTGCAGTTCGGCGCCGACGGTGAACTCGACCAGCTCGCCCCGGTGGCTGGGCGCGGCCGGTCGCGGCCGGTCGTAGGGCAGCGCCAGATCCTCCGGCGCGTCCGCCAAGGCCTGCTGCCAGAAGTCGAGTTGCTGTCCGATCAGGCTGTCGCGGTCGTCCTCGGCGCCGAGGATCTCGCGCTGCCAGAGGGTGTAGTCGGCGTACTGGACCGGCAGCGGCTGCCACTCGGGCGCGGAGCCCTTGCTGCGGGCCCGGTAGGCCTCGCCGAGGTCGCGGAAGAGCGGGGCGACGGACCAGCCGTCGCTGGCGATGTGGTGCATCAGTACGAGCAGCACGTGCTGTTCGGCCGACAGGGAGAACAGCTGGGCGCGGATCGGCAGTTCGACGGCCAGGTCGAAGGCGTGGCCGATGGCGCGGTCCAGCAGCGCGGTCAGCTCGGTCCCGTCGCCGACGCGGGTGACGGTCAGGCGGGGCCGGAGGCCTTCGGCGATCAGCTGGTGGGGCCGGTCGTCGGCGGTCGGGAAGAGGGTGCGCAGCACCTCGTGCCGGGTGACCACGTCGTTGAGGGCCTCGGCCAGGGCGGCGGCTTCCACCTCGCCGGTCAGCCGGATCGCGAAGGGGGTGTTGTAGAGGGCGCTCGGCCCCTCGAACTGGTCGATGAACCACAGGCGTTGCTGGGCGTACGAGAGCGGGACGAGATCCGGGCGCTCCCGCGCGGTCAGGCCGGCGCGCACCGGGGTGCGGCTCTCGCCGAGGTGCTGGGCCAGCCCCGCGATGGTGGGGCTGTCGAAGAGGGTGCGGACGGGGAGTTCGGTACCGAGGACGGTGCGGATGCGGCTGGCCAGCCGGGTGGCGAGGAGGGAGTGCCCGCCGAGGTCGAAGAAGTTGTCGTCGATGCTCGGCTCGGCCAGTCCGAGGACCTCGGCGAAGAGTTCGCACAGGGTCTGTTCCATGGCGTTGCGGGGGGCGCGGCCTGCGGAGGTGGCGGTGTAGTCGGGGGCGGGAAGGGCGCGGCGGTCGACCTTGCCGTTGGGGGTGACGGGCAGGGCGTCGAGCGCGACGACGGCGGCCGGAACCATGTAGGCGGGCAGGCGGTCGGCGACGAAGGCGCGCAGCTCGTCGAGCGGGGCCATGCCCGTGACGTAGGCGACCAGGCGCTTGTCGCCCGCCTGGTCCTGGCGGACGGTCGCGAAGGCCTGGCGGACGGCCGGGTGGGCGGCGAACGCCGCCTCCACCTCGGCGAGTTCGATCCGGAAGCCGCGGATCTTGACCTGGTCGTCCGTTCGGCCGACGAACTCCAGTTCGCCCGTGGTGGTCCAGCGGGCCAGGTCGCCCGTGCGGTACATCCGGCTTCCGGGCTCGCCGTAGGGGCAGGCGACGAAGCGTTCGGCGGTGAGGGCGGGGCGGCCCACGTAGCCTCGGGCGAGGCCGTTTCCCGCGATGTACAGCTCGCCGGGGACTCCGACGGGGACGGGCCGGAGGGTGTCGTCCAGGACGTACGTCCGGGTGTTGGGCAGGGGCCGGCCGATCGGGACGGCGCCCGCGAGCTCGGCGGCAGCGGTCACGGGGTGGCGGGTGGCAAAGGTGGTGGTCTCGGTGGGCCCATAGCCGTTCACCACCCGTAGGCCGGGGCAGGCCTCCAGGACCCGACGGACGGCGGCCGACGAGACGATGTCCCCGCCCGTCCAGACCTCCCGCAGTCCGGTGAAGGTCTGCGGGGCCTCGGTGGCCAGCACGTTGAAGAGGCCGGCGGTGAGCCAGGCGGCGGTGGCCGCGCCCCGGTCGATGGTGGCGGCGAGTTCGGTGACGCCGAGGCGTCCGGCGGGGGCGATGACCAGGCTGCCGCCGGAGAGCAGGGGTGTCCAGAGTTCGTAGGTGGAGGCGTCGAAGGCGGTGGGCGAGTGGACCAGGACGCGGTCGTGGCCGCCGCCTGCGAACGTCCCGCCGAGGGCGAGGTCGACGACGGAGCGGTGGGTGACGCCGATGCCCTTGGGGGTGCCGGTGGAGCCGGAGGTGTGCATCACGTAAGCCAACTGGCTTCGATTTATCGCGAGTTCAAGGTTGTCGGCGGTCTCGTGGCCGACCGCGAGGGTGGTGAGTCCGGCCAGGGCGGGGTGGTCGCGGTCGGTGACGGCGATGCCGGCTCCGGCGTCGGCGAGGACGGCCCGTAGCCGCTCCTCCGGCTGGGCGTCGTCCAGCGGGACGTACGTGCCACCAGCCTTGAGGACGGCCAGCAGGGCGATCACCAGGGCCGCCGAACGGTTCAGCAGCAGCGCGACCGGGGTCTCGATGCCCACGCCCGCCTCGACCAGCCGCAGCGCCAAGCCATTGGCCCGGGCGTTGAGTTCGGCGTACGTCAGTTCCTCGCCGCCGCAGACCAGCGCGACCGCCTCGGGCGTCGTGGCGGCCTGCGCCTCGAACAGCTCCGGCACCGCTCCCGACGGCAGTTCGGCGGCGGGTCCGGCCCAGCCGGTCAGCAGTTGCTCCCGCTCGGCCGGGCTCAGGATCTCGATCGTGCTGAGGGGCGCGTCCGGGTCGGCGGCGGCCGCCCGCAGCACCCGGGTCAGGCGCTGGCCCATGGTGGCGGCGGTGGCGTGGTCGAACAGGTCGGTCGCGTACTCCACGGCTCCGGTCAGGCCGTTGGCGACGCCGTCGGCGTCGTGCTGCTCGACGAAGGCGAAGGACAGGTCGAACTTGGCCAGGCGCTGGTCGAGGAGGTGCTCCCGGCAGGTGAGTCCGGCGAAGTCCGAGGGGAGGTCCTCGTCGCTGTCCAGCGTCACCATGGTCTGGAACATCGGGTGCCGGGCCGGGGTGCGGGCGGGGTTGAGCTGCTCGACGAGGCGCTCGAAGGGGATGTCCTGGTGGTCGAAGGCGTCCAGGTCGAGCTGTCGGACGCGCTCCAGCAGGCCGCGGAAGCTCGGGTCGCCGGAGGTGTCGGTGCGCAGGACGAGGGTGTTGACGAAGAAGCCGACCAGGTCGTCGAGGCCCTCGTCGGTGCGTCCGGCCACGGCCGTGCCCAGCGGGAGGTCGGTGCCCGCGCCGAGCCGGGTGTACAGCGCGGCCACCGCGGCCTGCAGCACCATGAACAGGCTGACCCGTTCCGCTGCCGCCAACTCGACCAGGTCGACGTACAGTTGGGATTCGAGGGTGAGATCGGCGGCGCCGCCGAGATGGCTGGGCGCGTTGGGGCGCGGCCGGTCGCAGGGGAGGGCCAGCACCTCGGGCGCCCCGGCCAGGACGTCCTGCCAGTAGGCGAGTTGGGTGGCGAGCACGCTCTCCGGGTCGTCCTCGGTGCCGAGCACCTCGTGCTGCCACAGGGTGTAGTCGGCGTACTGGACGGGCAGCGGCTCCCACTGCGGCTCGGCGCCGGCGCGGCGGGCCCGGTAAGCGGCGTCCAGGTCGCGGAAGAGCGGCGGGACGGACCAGGCGTCGCTGGCGATGTGGTGCATCAGCACCAGCAGTACGTGCTCCTCGGCGGAGAGCGAGAACAGCGTGCAGCGTACGGGCAGTTCGGCCGCGAGGTCGAAGACGTGCCGCACCGCCCGGTCCACCGCTGCGGTCAGCTCGCGCTCGTCGGTCACCGCCACGGTGGCCACCTCGACGGAGGTGACGGCGGGGTTGTCCGGTTCGGCGATCGACTGCCGGGGCCGGCCGTCGGTGGCCGGGAAGGTGGTGCGCAGCACCTCGTGCCGGGCGAGTACGTCCCGCAGGGCGAGGGAGAGGACGGCGGCGTCGATCTCGCCGTTCAGCCGGACGGCGAACGGAGTGTTGTAGAGCGCGCTCCGGCCTTCGAGCTGTTCGATGAACCACAGCCGTTGCTGCGCGAACGACAACGGGATCAAGGTCTGCCTCCGGCGGGTGACGTGCTGAGTGGGGACTGGGCGGTCGGGCCACCGGGGACGGCCGGTGGCGCGTGTGACCTACGACGGGCTGCCGGGCCGGCGCATCGGCCTGAGGGCGGGCCGGGCCTTGCGGGCCGCGGGCAGCGCGCCGGACAGCTCGCCGACCGTGGGGTGGTCGAAGAGGGTACGGATCGACATCTCGACGCCGAGGGCGGAGCGGATGCGGCTGACCAGCTTGGTGGCGAGCAGGGAGTGCCCGCCCAGATCGAAGAAGCCGTCGTCGATGCTGACCGTGGCCAGGCCGAGCACCTGGGCGAACAGCTCGCACAGGCGCTGTTCGCGGGCCGTCCTGGGTGCGCGGCCTTCGGGGGCGCGGGTGTGGTCGGGGGCGGGGAGGGCGCGGCGGTCGACCTTGCCGTTGGGGGTGACGGGCAGGGCGTCGAGGACGACGACGGCGGCGGGGAGCATGTAGGCGGGGAGGCGGTCGGTGACGAAGGCGCGCAGTTCGCCGGGGGTGGCCGTGCCGGTGACGTAGGCGACCAGGCGCTTGTCGCCGGGTTGGTCCTCGCGGACCAGGGCGAGGGCCTGGCCGACGCCGGGGTGGGCGGTGAACGCCGTCTCGACCTCGGCGAGTTCGATCCGGAAGCCGCGGATCTTGACCTGGTCGTCGGTGCGGCCGAGGAACTCCAGGACGCCGTCCGCGCGCCGGCGGACGAGGTCGCCGGTGCGGTACATGCGAGTTCCGGGCCCGCCGAAGGGGCAGGCGACGAAGCGCTCGGCGGTGAGGTCCGGGCGGTCGACGTAGCCCCGGGCCAGCCCGGCGCCGGCGATGTACAGCTCGCCGGGCACTCCGGCCGGAACGGGCTGCAGGGTGTCGTCGAGCACGTACGTTTGGGTGTTGGCCATCGGGCGGCCGATGGGAACGACGTCCGGCACCGACTCCGCCGAGGAGAACGGAAGTTGGGTCGCGCAGAGGGTGATCTCGGTGGGGCCGTAGAGCACCCGTACCCCGATCCCCGGGACTGCTGCCAGCACCCGGCGGACGGCGGGCGCGGAGACCACGTCCCCGCCCGTCAGCACCTCGCGCACACCTTCGAAGACGCCCGGCTCCTCCTCCGCGATCACCCGGAACAGCCCTGCGGTGACGTGCACATGGGTGAGCCGGTGGGCCCGGACCAGCCCGCGGATGGCGGCGGCGTCCAGGTCGCCCCGCGGCGCGACGACCACCTGGCCGCCGGAGAGCAGCGGCGCCCACAGCTCGTAGGTCGAGGCGTCGAAGGCGTGCGGGGCGTGGAACAGGACCCGCAGGCCGTCGGGGTGCTGCCAGCACGGGTCCGAGGCGAGCTGCACCACGTCCCGGTGGGTGATGGCGATGCCCTTGGGCTTGCCGGTGGAGCCGGAGGTGAACATCACGTAGGCGAGCTGCTCCGGGTGGGGTGCGGCGCGGTGGGCGCGCCGCCGGCGCGGGCCGTCGAACCAGCCCTCGGTGAGCGCCAGGACGGGGCAGGGGGCGTCGGTGGCCAGCGGGTGGTCCCGGTGCGCGGGGTCGACCAGGACGAGCGCCGCGCCGGTGCCGGCGGTGATCTGCCGCAGCCGCTCGGCCGGGTGCCGGTCGTCCAGCGGGACGTAGGCGCCACCGGCCTTGGTGACCGCGAGGATCGCCGTCACCAGCTCGGCGGAGCGGTCCATCAGCAGGACGACCGGGGTGTCGGCGCCGATCCCGGCCTCGGCCAGGTGGGCGGCCAGGTGCTCGGCCCGGGAGTCCAGTGCGGCGTAGCTCAGCCGGGTGTCGCCGCAGACCAGGGCGACGGCGTCGGGGGTGGCGGCGGCCCGGGCCTCGAACAGCTCGGGCAGGGTGGCGTCCGGGACGGGCACGGCGGTGTCGTTCCAGCCGGTGAGCAGCTGCTCGCGCTCGGCCGGGGCGAGGACGTCGATGCCATTGATCGGCGCGTCGGGGTCGGCCGCGACGGCGCGCAGCACCCGCAGCAGCCGCTCGGCGAGGGCGGTCCCGGTGGTGGCGTCGAACAGGTCGGTCGCGTACTCGACGGCCACCGTCAGGCCGGCCCGGGGGCTGGGGGCCTGCTCGGTGAAGCGGAAGGACAGGTCGAACTTGGCCACGTCCAGCTCGAAGGGGTGCTCCGCGCAGGCCAGTTCGCCGAAGGTGGCGGGTACCGCGGCGCGGCTCTCCAGGGCCACCAGGGTCTGGAAGAGCGGATGGCGGCCCGGGGTGCGTGTCGGGTTGAGCTGCTCGACGAGGCGCTCGAAGGGGATGTCCTGGTGGTCGAAGGCGTCCAGGTCGGTGCGGCGCACGCGCTCCAGCAGCTCGCGGAACGTGGGGTTGCCGGAGGTGTCGGTGCGCAGCAGCAGGGTGTTGACGAAGAAGCCGACCAGGTCGTCCAGGGCGGCGTCGGTGCGTCCGGCGACGGGGGTGCCGAGCGGCAGGTCGGTGCCTGCGCCGAGGCGGGTGTAGAGGGTGGCGACCGCGGCCTGCAGGACCATGAACAGACTGGCGTTCTGCATGGTTGCCAACTCGGCCAGGGCCGAGTGGAGTCCGGCGCCGACGGCGGCCTCCGCCAGTCCGCCGCGGTGGCTCGGCGTGGCCGGGCGCGGGCGGTCGTAGGGCAGTGCCAGTTCCTCGGGGGCGCCGGCCAGGGCCTGTTGCCAGTGGGCGAGTTGCCCGGTGAGCAGGGCGGTGGGCTGCTCCTGGGTGCCGAGCAGTTCGCGCTGCCAGAGGGCGTAGTCGGCGTACTGGACGGGCAGCGGCTGCCAGGCCGGTGCGGTGCCGGCGCTGCGGGCCCGGTAGGCGGTGGCGAGGTCGCGGAAGAGCGGGGCGACGGACCAGCCGTCACCGGCGATGTGGTGCATCAGCACCAGCAGCACGTGCTCGTCGTGCGGCAGGGAGAACAGCGTGCAGCGGACGGGGAGTTCGGTCGCGAGGTCGAAGACCTGCCCGCCGGCCGCGGCCAGGGCGGTGCGCAGCTCCTCCTCGGTGGCCACCGGAACGGCACGCAGCGGGAGTCGGGGTGCCTCGGTGACCAGCTGGTGGGGCTGGCCGTCGGTGGTCGGGACGAGGGTGCGCAGCACCTCGTGCCGGGCCACCACGTCCCGCACCGCCCGCTCGAGGGCGGTGATGTCGACCACGCCGGTGAGCCGGACCGCGACAGGTGTGTTGTAGAGCGCGCTCGGCCCCTCGAACTGCTCGATGAACCACAGGCGTTGCTGGGCGGGGGAGAGCGGGACGAGCGCGGGCCGGTCGGCGGGCCGCAGGGCCGGGCGGACCGGGCCGGTGCGGGGCAGCGCGGTGGTCAGGGCGGCCACGGTGGGGTGGTCGAAGAGGGTGCGGATCGGCAGCTCCGCGCCGAGCGCGGTGCGGATGCGGCTGACCAGCTTGGTGGCGAGCAGGGAGTGCCCGCCCAGGTCGAAGAAGTTGTCGTCGATGCTCACCTCGGCCAACCCGAGGACTTCGCCGAACAGTTGGCACAGCGACCGCTCCGCGTCGGTGCGCGGTGCGCGGCCCTCGCTGCCGCTGTAGTCGGGGGCGGGCAGGGCGCGGCGGTCGACCTTGCCGTTGGGGGTGACGGGCAGGGCGTCGAGGGTGACGATCGCCGCCGGGAGCATGTAGGCGGGCAGGCGGTCTGCGACGAAGGCGCGCAGTTCCTCGGGGCCGGCCGCGCCGGTGGCGTAGGCGACCAGGCGCTTGTCGCCGGGTTGGTCCTCGCGGACCAGGACGGCGACCTGGCCGACGGCCGGGTGGGCGGTGAACGCGGCCTCGACCTCGCCGAGTTCGATCCGGAAGCCGCGGACCTTGACCTGGTTGTCCGCTCGACCGACGAACTCCAGTTCGCCCGCGAGGTTCCAGCGGGCGATGTCGCCGGTGCGGTACATCCGGGCGCCGGGCTCGCCGAAGGGGCAGGCGACGAAGCGCTCGGCGGTCAGGGCCGGCCGCCCGACGTAACCCCGGGCGAGGCCGTTCCCCGCCAGGTACAGCTCCCCGGGGACGCCCACCGGCACCGGGCGCAGCCCGGCGTCCAGCACGTACGCCCGGGTGTTGGCCAGCGGGCGGCCGATCGGGACGACGCCGGGCACCTCGGCCGCGTCGGCCATGGGGTGGTGGGTGGCGAAGGTGGTGGTCTCGGTGGGCCCGTAGACGTTCACCAGCTTCAGGCCGGGGCAGCTCTCCAGCACCCGGCGCATGGCGGCGGGCGAGGCGATGTCTCCGCCCGTCCACACCTCGCGCAGCCCGGTGAAGGTCTGCGGGGCCTCGGCGGCCAGCACGTTGAAGAGGCCGACCGACATCCACGCGGCGGTCACCCCGCCCCGCCCGATGGTGTCGGCGAGCTCGGCGACCCCGAGGCGTCCGGCGGGGGCGATGACGAGCCGGCCGCCGGAGAGCAGGGGCGCCCAGAGTTCGTAGGTGGAGGCGTCGAACGCGGTGGGCGCGTGGACCGGGACGACGGCGTGGCCGCCGCCCGCGAACGTCCCGCCGAGGGCGAGGTCGACGACGGCGCGGTGGGTGATGCCGATGCCCTTGGGGGTGCCGGTCGAGCCGGAGGTGTGCATCACGTACGCCAACTGGGCGCCGTCCGAGCGACTTTCGAGGTTGTCGGCGGTCTCGTCGCCGACCGCGAGCGTGGTCAGTCCGGCCAGGGCGGGGTGGTCGCGGTCGGTGACGGCGACGGTGGCGCCCGCGTCGGCGAGGACGGCCCGCAGGCGCTCCTCGGGCTGGGCATCGTCCAGCGGGACGTACGTGCCACCGGCCTTGAGGACGGCCAGCAGCGCGATCACCAGGGCGGGGGAACGCTCCAGCAGCACCGCGACCGGTGTCTCGGTGCCGACCCCCGCCTCGACCAGCCGCAGCGCCAAGCCGTTGGCGCGGGCGTTGAGTTCGGCGTACGTCACTTCCTGGCCGCCGGAGACCAGCGCGACGGCCTCCGGTGTCGCGGCGGCCTGCGCCTCGAACAGCTCCGGCACCGCTCCCGACGGCAGCTCGGTGACGGGGCCGTGCCAGGAGGACAGCAGCTGCTCGCGCTCGTCATCGGTCAACACATCGACGGTGGCGACGAGTTCGGCCGGGTCGGCGACGATCCGGTCGAGCAGGGCGAGGAAGCGGTCCAGCAGGGCGCGTGCCTCGGCGGGGGTGAAGGCGTCCGGCTGGTGGTCCAGACGCAGCTGGAGGCCGTCGCCGGGGGTGAGGGCCAGCAGCAGCGGGTAGTGGGCGCTGTCGACGTCCTCGACCAGGGTGACGCGGGTGGCGCCGCTCGGATCCGCCTCGTCCAGGGCGGACGGGTCCGGGTAGTTGCCGTAGACCGTGACGGTGTCGAACAGGCTTCCCAGTCCGGCGAGTTGCTGAATCTCGGTGAGGCTGAGGTGCTGGTGGTCGAGCAGCGCGGACTGCTCGTGCTGCAGGCGCAGCAGCAGCTGCCCCCAGCTCTCGGCCGGGTCGAGGGTGACCCGTACCGGCACGGTGTTGATGAGCAGGCCCATCATCCGCTCCACGCCCGGCAGGTCGTGCGGCCGGCCGGAGACGGTGGTGCCGAAGAGCACGTCCTCCCGACCGGTGAGCCGGGCCAGCAGCACGCCCCAGGCGGCCTGGACGAGGGTGTTCAGGGTGACGCCGTAGCGGCGGGCGGTGCGGCCCAGCGCGTCGGTGGCCTCGGGGGTGAGGCCGGTGTGCAGGCGGAGCGGCAGCTGCGGGGTGGCGGGGGTTCGGCCCGGTGCGAGCAGGGTGGGCTCGTCCACTCCGGCGAGGGCCTCGGCCCAGGCGGTGCGGGCGGCGGCAGCGTCGCGCCGGGTGATCCAGCGCAGGTACTCGCGGTAGGGGACGGCCGGGGGCAGCGGCTGCCCGAAGTACAGGCTCCACAGTTCCTCGGCGAACAGCGGGGTGGACCAGCCGTCCAGCAGGATGTGGTGCGCGGCGGCGATCAGCCGGTGACGGCCGGGGGCCAGGGTGAGCAGGGTGTAGCGCAGCAGCGGCGGCCGGGCGAGGTCGAAGCGGCGGCCGTACTCGGCGGCGGCGATCCGGTCGGCCTCGGCCGCCGGGTCGGCGTGGGCGGTCAGGTCGAGGACGGTGAAGGGCAGTTCGACCCGGTCCGGGACGGCCTGGACGGGCGGTCCGTCGGGGCGCTGGTGGAAGCCGGCCTTGAGGTTGGGCTGGCGCAGCAGCAGCGCCTCGGCGGCGGCGCGCAGCCGCCCGGCGTCGACGGGGCCGGTCAGGTCGAAGGTGCAGACGGAGGTGTAGACGTCGGCGCCCTCGGTGTCGTACGCGGCGTGGAAGGCCATGCCCTGCTGGAGCGGGGAGGTGGGCCAGACGTCCACCAGGGCGGCGGGGGCGTGGAGTTCGCTGAGCCGGTCCAGCTCCTCCTGACCGAGGGCGACCAGCGGGAAGTCGGAGGGGGTGTGCCCGCCGGCGTCCGGCCGTTCGGCGTGCTCGGCGAGGGCGCCCAGTGCGGTGAACCACGCCTCGGCGAGCGCGCGGACCCGCTCCTCGTCGAGCAGTTCGCCGGCCCAGGACCACTGGGCGACGAGCAGCGGGCCCTGCGGGGTGTCGACGGTGGTGGCGTCCAGGCCCAGGACCCGGCCGAGAGCGAGGCCCGGGGCGGCGCCCTCGGTCATCGCCTCGGCCCCGGCGAGGACGTCCTCGGCGGTGACGCCCTCGGGCTGGAAGCGGCCCAGGTAGTTGAACTCGACCTGCGGTTCGGCGTAGCCCGCGAGCAGCTCGGCGGTGGCCGGATTGAGGTGGCGCAGCAGGCCGTAGCCGATGCCGTAGTCCGGTACGGCGCGCAGCTGCTCCTTCACCCGGCCGAGGGCGCGGCCGAGTTCGGGGCCGGCGGAGGTGACCTCGGGCCAGGGCAGCGCCCCGGGGGCCAGCCGTACGGGGTAGAGGGAGGTGAACCAGCCGGCGGTGCGGTGGAGGTCGACGCCGTCGACGATCTCCTCGCGGCCGTGGCCCTCCAGGCCGAGCAGGACCGCGCCGTCCGGCCCGGCCGGGGCCCCGCCGCGCCAGTGGCCGAGGGCGAGCGCCAGTGCGGTGAGCAGGACGTCGTTGACCTGGGCGTGGTAGGCCGCGGTGACGCGGGTGAGCAGGGCCTGGGTGGTTCGGGCGGGCAGCACGAGGCGCAGGGTGCCCTCGGTGGCGTAGGTGTCCCGGGCGGGGTCGAGGGGGCGTTCGCCGAGCAGCGGGTCCGGCGTGGCCAGGGCGGCCTGCCAGGAGGGGAGTTCGGCAGCCCGGCGGTCGGTGCGGGCCTCGGCGGTGAGCAGCTGGGCCCAGCGGCGGAAGGAGGTGGGCACCGGCGGCAGCGCCGGCTCGCGGCCCTCGCGGGCGGCGGCGAGCGCGGCGAGCAGGTCCTCCTCGACGATGCGCCAGGTGACGCCGTCCACCACCAGGTGGTGGATCACCAGCAGCAGCCGGACGGGCAGTTCCGGGCCGGCGTCGAAGCGGACGGCCTGCAGCATCCGGCCGTCCTCGGGGGAGAGGCGGTCGCGGGCGGCTCCGGTCTCGGCGCGCAGCGCCTCCGCGGTGGCCGGGCCGGTGGCGGCGCGCAGCACGGACGCGGCGGGGACGGCGCCGGGGGCGGGGACGTGCAGCGTCCAGGGGCGCTCGGCGAGCGGGGAGGTACGGGCCCGGAGCACGTCGTGGTGGTCGAGCAGGGACTGCAGTGCGGTGGCCAGTTCGGTCTGCGACGTCCCGGCGGGGAGGGTGAGCAGGGTGGACTGGTAGAAGCTCTCGACGGCGCCGTGCTGTTCGGACAGCCAGTGCACGACGGGCGTCGGCGGCACGTCGCCGAGGCCGGCCCCCTCGGGCTCGACCGCGACCGGGCCCTCCAGCGGGCGGGCGATCCGGGCCAGCGCCTCGACGCTCGGGGCGTCGAAGACCGACCGGGGGGTGAGCTGCAGTCCGGCGTGCCGGGCCCGGGAGACCAGCTGGATGGCCACGATGGAGTCGCCGCCGAGCTCGAAGAAGGACTCGGTGACGCCGACCCGGGGGATCCCCAGCACCTCGGCGAACAGCCGGGCGAGGGTGTGCTCCAGCTCCCCGGCGGGGGCCCGCCCGCCCTCCTCGGCCGCGCCGAACACCGGTGCCGGCAGGGCGAGCTTGTCGACCTTGCCGTTGGGCGTGAGCGGCAGCCGGTCGAGCACCACGACGGTGGGCACCATGTGGTCGGGCAGCCGCTCGGCGCAGTGGGCACGCAGCTCGGCCGGGTCGGCGGCGCCGACGGTGTAGCCGACCAGCCGGCGCTCGCCCGGGCGGTCCTCGCGCACCAGCACCACGGCCTGGCCCACCCCGGGGTGGGCGGAGAGGGTCTGCTCGACCTCGCCGAGCTCCACCCGGAAGCCGCGGATCTTCACCTGGTCGTCGGCCCGGCCGTGGAAGTCCAGCTGGCCGTCGGGCCGGCGGCTGCCGAGGTCGCCGGTGCGGTACATCCGTTCCCCGGGTTCGCCGAACGGGCAGGCGACGAAGCGGTCGGCGGTCAGTGCGGGGCGGCCCAGGTAGCCGCGGGCCAGGTGCGGGCCGGAGACGTACAGTTCGCCCACGGTGCCCGGCTCGACCGGGCGCAGCCGTTCGTCCAGCACGTGGACGCGCACGTCCTGGCAGGGGTGGCCGATCGGGGGCTGCTCGGCGCCGGTGAGCGGCTCGCTCATGGTGACGATGACGGTGGTTTCGGTCGGACCGTAGCTGTTGAGCATCAGGCGGTCGCGGCCGAGCCGGGCGGCCAGCTCGCGCGGGACGGCCTCGCCGCCGCCGATCAGGGTGCGCAGGCTGGGCATCGGGGCGTCCGGCAGGGTGGCGGCCATCGCGGTGGCGACGTCGGCGTGGGTGACGCCGTACCGGTCGATCAGGGCGGCCAGCGCGTCGCCGACCAGCTGGCTCTGCTCGCGGGGGAGAACGAGCGCGGCGCCGGTGGTCAGAGCCACCGCCAGGTCGGAGACGGACACGTCGAAGCTGAGCGAGGCGGCCTGGAGCACCCGGCTGCCGGGGCCGACCCCGGTGGCGGCGACCTGGGTGCCGATCATGCTGGGCAGCCCGGTGTGGGTGACGGCCACGCCCTTGGGCACGCCGGTGGAGCCGGAGGTGTAGATGACGTACGCGGTGTTCCCGGCGCTCAGCGGCCGCACCCGTTCGGCGGCGGTGAACGGGGTGCCGGGCCGGGCGGCGAGCCCGGAGAGGTGCGCGGGGGAGTCGAGCAGCAGCCGGGGGGCGCCGGTGTCGGGCAGCCGCTCGGCGGTGGCCGCGGTGGTGAGCACCAGGGCGGCGCGGGAGTCGGTGAGCATGTGGCGCAGCCGCTCGGCCGGGTAGGCCGGGTCGGCGGGCAGCCAGGCGGCGCCGGTCTTGGCCACGGCGAGGATCGCGGCGACGGCCTCGGGGGACTTCGGCAGGGCGAGCGCGACGACGTCCTCGGTGCCCAGGCCGCGGTCCGCGAGCACCCGGGCCAGCCGGTTGGCGCGGGCGTCCAGTTCGGCGTACGTGAGGGTGGTGTCGTCCGCGTACAGTGCGGGGGCCTGCGGGGTGCGGGCCACCTGGGCGTCGACCAGCCCGGTGAGGGTGGGGCGCGGATCGGGGTGGGCCGGGGCCCGGTCGGCCAGCCGGGTGGCCAGCGCGGACGGAGTGGGGGCGTCCAGCAGGAGCGGCAGCGGCACGCGGAAGCCGAGCTCGGCGCGCACCCGGGCCAGCAGCCGCACGGCGGCGGGTCGGTCACCGCCCAGCTCGAAGAAGCCCGCCGCGGGCTCGACCGAATCCCGGCCGAGCACCTCCGCGAACAGTCGACACAGCTCCTCGGCCGATGCCGGCCGCGGATCGGCTCTGTGCGTCTGCTGGTCCCCGGACATGTGCGTCTCTCCCTCGTTGCGGCTTGACCCGCGGGGCGGTCGGCCCGGTCGGCCCGTGGTGTCCGGGCGGCCGGCGGAGCGTGTGGTGGGGCGGTGCGGTGCCGGTGGGGGCGCCGGGGCGGCGCCGCGGTCAGTGGCCGGACAGGTGGGCGACCAGGCTCTTCGGCCGCAGGTCCTGCCAGTGCTGCTCGACGTAGTCGACGCAGTCCTGGCGCGCGGCCGCGCCGAAGACCCGCTGCCAGCCGTCGGGCACCGGGCTGAAGACCGGCCACAGCGAGTGCTGGCCCTCGTCGTTGACCAGGACGAGGTACTCGGCCTCGGGGTCCTCGAACGGGTTCGCCATCGTCGGTTTCCTCTCTGTTCGGAGAATTACGAGGAGGGGGGAATTGCGCCGGAGTGAGATGAACGGATCATGTCAATTTCGGTTTCACCGGATCCGCTTCGAGGCGTTCACGGCCCCCAGCCGGAGTCGTCCCCGTGCATGCCCGAGGGGCCGGCGGCGGCGGGGGACTGGTACGGTCCGGTGTGGCTCTGGAGGCCGACCACGGCAACCAGCAGAACGGCGAGAATCCCGAGCATCTTGTGAATGCGACCGGCAAGATTCGTCATGGCGAATTCCTCTTCCTGAGGCGGGCGGTGTGTGCGCTCCTCGCTGTGAATGAATCCTGCCGAGGCTCAAACTGGCGTGGAAGCTCTGGCCGTTATCGGGATCACGCAATGCGGGAACCGGAAGCGTGAACAGACTGTGTCAAAAACGGGCAGATCTGATGCAAAGAGCACCTGGCACTGTCAGATCAGTGGTGGGAGGCGAGGCATGCGGAGGCCCGGGCGGTACGGGGAACGGGTCAGTGCCCGGACCCCCGCCGCAGCTCCTCCCGGACGGCCGGCCAGTCCCCGGCCCACGGCCGCCCCGCCCCGGCCGGCGATTCCAGGGCGAGTGTCGCCAGGTAGACCCGCTTGAGCGCCGCCTGCTCGTCCCGCACCCGCCCCGCCGCCTGCTCGATGCGGCGCAACCGGGCGTGCAACCGCTCCAGCGCGCCCCCGCCCGCGAGCAGCCGCCGCGCCTCGGGGCCGAACCGGAAGCCGGGCGCCAGCAGCGGCCAGGCCGCCCGCCACACCCGGAAAACCTCCCGGTGGCCCGGGCCCCACTCCCGCTCGGCCCGGCCCAGCCGCTCCAGTGCCGCTGCCTCGGTCGGCGCCGTGCAGATCTCCCGCAGGGCCCGGGTCAGCCCGCTCCAGTCCTCGCCCGGCGCGTGCCGCAGCGCGGCGGGCAGCAGGTGGGCCACCGAGGTGTGCACCACCGCGCGAGGCCATCGCGCGGCCGCCGCCTCGGCCAGCCCCGCTCCAGCGTCACCCACCAGGACCCATACCTCGCGCACCCCGCGCTCGGCCAGCCCGTCCAGCACCTCCGGCCAGTGCTCCCCGTCCACGGCCGGCCACAGGCCCAGCACCTCCCGCAGACCGTCGGCGGAGATCCCCAGCGCCAGGTGCACCAGCGGGCCGCCCGAGCGGCCGCTGCGCACCGAGTCGAGGAAGACCACCGGGTAGACCGGGTCCAGCGGGCGCCCGCGCCGGTCGGCGAGTTCGTCGAGCACCTGGTCGGTGATCACCGACACGGTCTCCCGGCTGAGCTCCACTCCGTACACCTCGGCCAGGTGCGCCACCAGCTCGCCCGAGCTGAGCCCGCGCGCGGTGAGCGAGACCACCAGCCGGTCGAGGCCGGGCAGCCGACGGGCCCGGGGCCGTACCGTACGGGGCGCGAAGCTGCCGTCGCGGTCGCGTGGCACCCGCACGTCCACCGGGCCGATCTCGGTGAGCAGCCGTCTGTCCCGCGCGCCGTTGGGGCCGTTGGGGCCACCGGGGCGGCCGGCGACCGTACGGCCGCCGGCGCCGGTGGGGCTGTTGGTGCCGGGGCCGCGCAGGTGCTCCTGGAGTTCGAGCTCCAGGGCTCGCTCGATCAACTGCTTGGCGAGCGCCTGCAACAGCCCGCCGTCGCCCAGCAACTGCACCGCGCCGGAACCGACCTGCGCGGCGGCGGCCTCCGCGAGCTGCCGCACCAGACGCTGGTCCACCAACTCGGCCAGGTCCACGGACGGGGGCCGTGGATCGGGATCAGCTCGCAACAAGGGGTGCCCTCCGTCCGTCGGCCGGCCGATCCACCGGCCGTTCGCTCCGGCCGCCCTGACGGGTCGACACGTGCAATGCGGCGGCCATCCGCCCGTCACCGCAGTCGGGTACGGTCGTCCTCGCCGTCACCACCGTCGGACGCCGTTTCCGGGCATGCCCGGTTTCGCCGTGAACCGCTGATTTCCGCGCCTTCAGGGCGTACACTCGCGGCTGTCGTGGCCCGGGGGGGATGCGTCCGAACAGCAGGCAAGCACCATCCTGCCCTTTCGGATGCCTGGCTGTAGCCGGTGCGGGCATTCGTGAAAGCGCAATGCCGAAGCCGGAAGGACCCCCAGATGTGCGTATCCCAGGACAGGTGTACGGAAAAGGGGACACCCCAACTCTGTGACCGGGGTATCGAGTACTACCGGGCCGCCCTCACCAAGGGGGCCGCCGTCGGGCAGGCTCCCGAGTGCCTGCTCAGCATGGGCCTGCTGCGCACCCTGCCCGGGGCCGGGCAGCGGCTCGCCCCCGTCCCGCCCGACCTCGCGGTCACCGGCCTCGCCCGGCCGCTCGAACTCGCCGTGCTGGCCCACCAGGAGCAGCTCGCCGAACTGCGCACCGCCTTCACCGCGGCCGAACAGGCCTACCGGGACGTGATGAGACAGGCCCAGCTCCCGATCCGCCTGCTGGCCGGCGAGGAGATCAACCCCGCGCTGGAGAAGGCCGTCGCGGCCTGCACCGAGGAACTGCGCACCGCCCAGCCCGGCGGCGGCCGCGGCGCCGACCAGCTCGCCGACGCCCTCCCGCGCGACCTCGCGCTCGCCGAACGCGGAGTTCGCCAACGCACCCTCTACCAGCACACGGTGCGCTCACACGGCCCGACGCTCGCCTACATCGAGCAGGTCACCGCCCGCGGTGCCCAGGTGCGCACCCTCAACGAGGTCTTCGACCGGGTCATCATCTGCGACAGCTCCACCGCCTTCATCCCGGCCGGTGCCAAGCGCGAGGCCGCCGCGGTGCTCATCCAGTACCCGCCGCTGGTCGAGTACCTGCTCAAGATCTACGAGCTGATGTGGGAGCGCGCCGAGCCCGTCACCTACCCGGAGGGCCACCACCGCCCCCGACTGCTCACCGACCGCACCCGCCGCAACGTGCTGCGGCTGATGGTCAACGGCTTCACCGACGAGGCCATCGCCTCCCGCCTCGGCATGAGCACCCGCACCGTCTCCAGCCACATCCAGAAGGCCAGCGAACTCCTCGGCAGCCGCAGCCGCGGCCACCTCGGCTACATCATCGCGCGCGAGGGCGTGCTGGACGAAGCGCCCGACGAGCTCTGACCGAGCGCCAGGTGCCTTTCCTCTCGGCAGGGCTTCGGGCAGCGAAGCCTCGGCAGGGGAGCACCGGGTCCGCTCGTGGGCGGGGCAGTGGGTGGGGCAGCGGGTGGGCGGCGGAAATTCGTTCGCGCTCCCGGAGGCCGGTCGGCGAAGCTGCCCGGATGCAGCGAGCGAGCAGCCGGACCGTGACGGTCGACCTCACCCACGGGGACGAGTACTTCGGGCAGTTGGGCCCGTTCGAGGCGGACCTCGGATGGTGGTCCTCGGTGGACGGGGTCGTCGCGCGGGCGACGGAACTGGCCGGAGCGCCGGTGCTGGTGACCAGGCTGGTCGACGGGCACAGCGAGGACCCAGGCCACGGCGGCCGGGTGCGCTACCACGCCGAGGCGCTCCGGCGGCCGACCGCCCTCGAACCCCGCCCGCTGGACGGCGGAACGGCCGCCCTGCTGGCGCCCGCCGACCGCCGCGCCGCGTGGGCCACGCCCGAGGGCCTGCGCGCCGCGCTGGCCTGGGCCGACACGCAACTCGGCGCGATCGGCCGCCCGGCCGGCGCCGCCGCGCGGCAGATCCGGACCTGGAACCTGTCCGCCCTCTTCCGACTCTCCACCGCCGCCGGCACCGACGCCTGGCTGAAGACCACCAGCCCGCGGTTCAACGCCCTGGAAGGAGAGGTGATCGCGCTGCTCGGCGCCGCCGACCCGTCGCTCGTCCCGACCGTCCTCGCCGCCGACCCGGCCCACGGCCGGCTGCTGCTCGACCACGTCCCCGGCGAGGACTGCTGGAGCCCGTCCACCGGGACCGTCGCCGACGTCGTCCCGCGCTTCGTCGCCGCCCAGGCGGCCCTGGCCGCCCGCCCGGGCGCGCTCGCGGGCCTGCGAGACCGCACGCCCGCCGCGCTGCACGCCCAGTTCCTGGCGCTGCTGGACCGCCTCCCCGCCGAGACCGACCTGACGGCCGCAGAGCAGGACCGGCTGCGGGACTTCGCCGCCGAGCTGCCCGCACTGCTGGACGGGCTGGCCGCCTGCGGGCTCCCGGAAACCCTCCTGCACGGCGACTTCCACCCCGGGAACTGGCGCACCAACGACGGCAGCCCGGTCGTGGTCGACTACGCGGACGCCTGCCTCGGCCACCCCGCCCTGGACGGCCTGCGCCCCCGCGCCTACCTCACCCCGGAGGCCTGGCAGCACGCCGCCGTGGTCTGGACGGCCGCCTGGCGCGAGCACGCCCCCGGCTCGGACCCGCGCCGCGCCCTGGAGCTCGCCGAGCCGCTGTACCACCTGTCCTACGCGCTGCGGTACCAGGAGTTCCTGGACCACATCGAGCCCAGTGAGCGTCCGTACCACGAGGGTGACCCGGCCGCCGAACTGCGCGCCGTTCTGGCACCGGGCGTTTCGACCCGCTGAATGTGGGCAGCGGCTGAGCACCGAAGGACGAGGGAGGACCTGATGTCAACCGGGACCCTCATCGCGATCATCGTCCCCGTGGTGGTCGTACTGATCCTGGCCGCCGTGGTGCTGTGGTACGTGAACCGCCGCCGCCGGCTGCAACAGCGGTTCGGCCCGGAGTACGAGCGCGCCGTCGACCGTACCGGCAGCCACCGGGCCGCCGAGCGGGACCTGCGGGAGCGGGAACAGCGCCACGACCAGCTTCAGATCACGCCGCTGCCACCGGACGCGAGACAGCGGTACACCGAGGACTGGAAGCGGGTCCAGCAGGAGTTCGTCGACCGGCCGGGCGAAGCCGTCCAGCACGCAGACCGGCTGGTCACCCTGCTGATGCACGACCGCGGCTATCCCACCGAGGGCTACGAACAGCAGCTCCGGGACCTGTCCGTCGAGCACGGACGGACGCTGGAGCACTACCGTGCGGCCCACGCGACCAACGCCTCGGCCCGACGGGCCGACGCCACCACCGAGGAGCTCCGGGGCGCGATGGTGCACTACCGCGCGCTGTTCGCGGAGCTCCTGAACGGTGACGAGCCCCCGGGCCGGGACAGCGGGGCCGGAAGGAGATGACCGAGATGTCGCACATGCACTTCGACGACAAGGGGCGGATGACCACCGAGAAGTCCGCCGCCACCGAGGAGGAACAGCGGACCGGGGCCGAGCGGGACACTACGGTGTTCGGTTCCGAGGAGCAGGAGGGAACCGAGTCCCGGGAGAGGCAGCGGGCCGTCTACCCGGGCGAGGCCACCGGCAACGCCGACAGGTCCGACACGGCCGACACGAGCGGGACGACCAGCACCGCTGACATCGCGGGTACGACCGGCACGACCGAGGCCTCCGGCAGCACCGACACCACCGGCACCACGGACACGACCGGCACGACCGGCGCTACGGACACGACCGGCGCTACGGACACAACCGGCGCTACGGACACAACCGGCAACGCCGGCACGACCGAGGCCCCTGGCACGACCGGCACCACCGGCACCGGTGGCGGCCCCGACGAGGCAGGTGACCGCACGACCCGCGCCGAGGAGGGCGAAGTGCCGGACCAGTCGGACGAGGGCCGCAGCGCCGACCGTGAACCGCTGCTCCCGGCGGCGGAGACCCAGGAGCTGCGCGAGCGCTGGCAGCAGGTGCAGACGGACTTCGTCGACGACCCCCGCCAGGCCGTCCACACCGCGGATGCCCTCGTCGCCGACCTCATGCAGCGACTGGCCGCGTCCTTCGCCGACCGCCGAAGCAGCCTCGAAGGCCAGTGGAACCGGGGTGACGAGGTCGAGACCGAGGAGCTGCGGGTCGCCCTCCAGCAGTACCGAACCTTCTTCAACCGTCTGTTGCAGAGCTGAGGGAGGAGAGCCTGTGTCCGCAGCATGAGCTGCCCGGGTGGAACGTGCGCCGCCGAACCCGGTGCCGTCGCCGGTGTTGCCCGAGCTGACGTTGCAGGAGCTGTTGCAGGAGCTGGAGTGCGTCTCGGCCTTGATCCGGCCGGTGTCGGCTGCCGCGGGTGCGGCAGCCGACACCGGCCGGGCCGTCACTCCGCCGGGGCGATCCGGTACCCTCCACGCGCCGAGTGCAGGGCCAGTGCCTCGACCGGGCAGTACTCCACCGCCTCGGCCAGCCCGTCCGTCAGCTCGGCGCCCGCGTCGGCGTACTCGGCCACCGGCCGGGCCCGCCCGTCGGCGTCCAGGGCCAGCGAGCCCGGGGCGCTCAGCGCGCACATCCCGGAGCCGATGCAGCGGTCGCGGTCGACCCGGACGACCACCGGCTCCGTCCCGGCGGGGCCCGTCACCAGGCGACCCGCAGCGCGTTGGGGCTGCGGGTGAGCAGTCCGCGCCGCCAGTCGATGTCCTCGACCGGGTCGGCCATCCGCAGCGCGGGCAGCCGGCGGGCGAGCCGGTGCAGGGCGAGTTCGAGTTCCATCCGGGCCAGCCAGGCGCCCAGGCAGTGGTGCGGTCCGGCGCCGAAGGTGAGCATCGGCGCGGCCAGCGGGGAGAACAGCTCGGTGCGCAGGTCCCCGGTGAAGACCTCCGGGTCCTGGTTGGCGGAGCCGGTGTCGGCGGCGACGACGCTGCCGGCCGGGATGACCACCCCGCCGATCTCGACGTCCTCCACCGTGCGGCGCAGCAGCCCGGGCATGTGCTCCGCGGCGTCGCCGAGCGGGACGGCCCGCAGGATCTGCTCGGTCGCGGCGGCTGCGCTCGTCTCGTCGGAGGCGAGCCGCTGCCAGGCCTCGTGGCCGTCCTGGAGCAGGTAGACCAGGGCGTTGCCGAGGCTGGTCATGGTGGTCTCGTGACCGGCCACCACGAGGCCGATGACCAGCGCGATCAGCTGGCCCTCGGTGATCGAGCCGTCCTCGGCGGCGGCCGCGAGCAGGCTGCTGACCAGGTCCTCGCCAGGGTCGGCGCGGCGGTCGGCGATCACCTCGGCGCCGAAGGCGGCGAACTCGGTCATCGCGGTGCCGATCGCCTCGGCGCTGTAGGCGGTGGTGGAGAGCGCGTGGTCGCTCCAGTGCGCGAGCCGCTTGCTGTCGAGGTTGTCCAGGCCCATCAGGCGGCTGATCACCGCGACCGGCAGCGGCCGGGTGTAGGCGCCGACGACGTCGGCGGGGGAGCCCCTGTCGATCAGCTCGTCGATCAGCGACTCGACCACCGAGGCCACCCAGGGCTTCCAGCGGGCGATCGCGCGCGGGGTGAACGCCCGTTGCACGGTGCGGCGCAGCCGCTGGTGCTCCGTGCCGTCGATGTTCAGCATGCTCTGCGGGTCGTCCAGGATGTTCGGCGTGACCATGAGCGGCGGGGCGTCCGGCGCGTAGAGCGGGGCGCGGCCGAGGCGCGGGTCGGTCAGCACCTGGCGGACGTCGGCGTGCCGGCTGACCAGCCAGACCGGGGTTCCGGTGGGCAGCGCGGCGAGCCGGGGCGGGCCGGGTTCCAGGTGGCGCAGGCAGTGCATCGGGGGGAGCGGGGCGGTGCCGGTGCCGGCACCGGTCGCACTGTTCTCGGTGGACATCCGTACTCCAGACTCCAGGGCGGGGGCCGCGGGGGCGGCCCGACGGGGGGTGCATCCGGGGTGTGGCGAGGGGGACGGGCGGTTCGGCCGGGGGCGGCTCGACCAGGGCCGGCGGTGCGGGTGGTGCCGGGTGGTGCGGGTGGGGCGGTCGTGCGGGTGGTGCCGGGTGGTGCGGGGAGCGTTGCCCGGGCGGGGGCACGGGCCGTGCGCGGGCAACGCCGGACGGCGCCGGATGGCGCGAAACGTACGGGGCGTACGGTCGGTGCGCGCCCGGCACGTGCGGCGTGCGGTGGCGTGCCGTCAGGTGGGGCGGATGTGCTGAGCGTGGTCGCGTGGACCGTCTCAGCTACGACCGTACGTGGACGGCGGGGCACCCGTCTGCGGCACTTCCAGCCAACGGCGGCGCTTTCCGGGCAGTTCGCAGCATGCTGACGGGCGCTCAGCGCCACTCGAGCGCCCCTGCCCGCCGGGCCGCGCGGGGCCGGACGCCGCGTCGGCACCCGACCGGTCGGGCGCTACCCTTCGTAGGCAGTCCTTCAGCAGTGCTCCTACAGTTCTCCTGCGGTCCTTCTGCAGTGCTTCTGCAGGCGCTCTGCAGTCGTTTGTCGCAGGTCACGCCGGTGCAGAGCCGCATCGGCCGATGGAGGTGGAATCGGATGGCCCAGCAGGTCAAGGCAGTCATCGCGCGTGCCAAGGGTGCGCCCGTGGAGGTGACCACGATCGTGGTACCGGACCCGGGGCCGGGCGAGGCGGTGGTGCGGATCCAGGCCTGCGGCGTCTGTCACACGGACCTCCACTACCGCGAGGGCGGCATCAACGACGAGTTCCCGTTCCTGCTCGGCCACGAGGCCGCGGGCATCGTGGAGTCGGTCGGAGAGGGCGTGACCGAGGTCGAGCCCGGCGACTTCGTCGTCCTCAACTGGCGTGCGGTGTGCGGTCAGTGTCGCGCCTGCAAGCGCGGCCGCCCGCAGTACTGCTTCAACACCCACAACGCGAAGCAGAAGATGACGCTGCTGGACGGCACCGAGCTCTCCCCGGCGCTGGGCATCGGCGCCTTCGCCGAGAAGACCCTGGTCGCGGCCGGCCAGTGCACCAAGGTCGACCCGGCCGCCGAGCCGGCCGTCGCCGGACTGCTGGGCTGCGGCGTGATGGCGGGCCTCGGCGCCGCGATCAACACCGGCAGCGTGGGCCGCGGCGACACCGTCGCCGTGATCGGCTGCGGCGGAGTCGGCGGGGCGGCCGTGATGGGCTCCCGGCTGGCCGGGGCGTCGAAGATCATCGCGGTGGACATCGACGACCGGAAACTGGAGACGGCCCGCAAGCTCGGCGCCACCCACACCGTCAACTCCCGCACCACCGACCCGGTCGAGGCGATCCGCGAGCTGACCGGCGGCAACGGCGCGGACGTCGTGGTGGAGGCCGTCGGCCGCCCCGAGACGTACAAGCAGGCCTTCTACGCCCGCGATCTCGCCGGCACCGTCGTCCTGGTCGGCGTGCCGACCCCCGAGATGACCCTCGAACTGCCGCTGCTGGACGTCTTCGGCCGCGGCGGCGCGCTCAAGTCCTCCTGGTACGGCGACTGCCTGCCCACCCGGGACTTCCCGATGCTGATCGACCTGTACCTCCAGGGCCGCCTGGACCTGGGCGCCTTCGTCACCGAGACCATCGAACTCGACGCGGTGGAGCAGGCCTTCGAGCGCATGCACCACGGCGACGTCCTCCGCTCGGTGGTGGTGTTCTGATGGCCGCCCGGATCGACCGGCTGGTCACCGCAGGGACCTTCGAACTCGACGGCGGCAGCTGGGAGGTGGAGAACAACGTCTGGATCGTCGGCGACGACGAGGAGGCGGTGGTGATCGACGCCGCGCACGACGCCGACGCCATCGAGGCCGCGCTCGGCGGACGCCGGCTGCTGGCGATCGTCTCCACCCACGCCCACAACGACCACATCGACGCCGCCCCGGCGCTGGCCGAGCGCACCGGCGCGCCGATCCTGCTGCACCCGGACGACCTCCCGCTGTGGAAGCTCACCCACCCCGAGCGGCTCCCGGACGGCGAACTCACCGACGGTCGGCGGATCGAGGTGGCCGGCACCGAGCTGACCGTGCTGCACACCCCCGGCCACGCGCCCGGCGCGGTCTGCCTGTACGCGCCCGGGCTCGGCACCGTGTTCACCGGGGACACCCTGTTCCAGGGCGGCCCGGGCGCCACCGGCCGCTCGTTCTCGCACTTCCCGACCATCATCGACTCGATCCGGGAGCGGCTGCTCTCCCTCCCGGCCGACACGGTGGTGCGCACCGGCCACGGCGACCCGACCACGATCGGAGCCGAGGCGCCGGCTCTGCCGGAGTGGATCGCCCGCGGTCACTGACCGCCCGTACCGGTACGGCCCCCGGGGAGTCGATCACTCCCCGGGGGCCGTACCATCGCGATCATGGCCCACGACCCGCGCGAGCTCGACGACGCCTTCCTCGCTTTCTGGCGCGAGCGGCACATCTCCACCCTGACCACCGCCCGGCCGGACGGGACCCCGCACGTGGTGCCGGTCGGCGTCACCTTCGACCCGGCGACCGGCACGGCCCGGGTCATCACCAGCCGCACCAGCCGCAAGGCCCGCAACGTCGCGGCCGCCGGGCCCGAGGGTCTGCCGGTCGCGGTCTGCCAGGTCGACCGGGCCCGCTGGTCCACCCTGGAGGGCACGGCCGTCCTGCGCGACGAGCCGGCGCAGGTCGCCGACGCCGAGCGCCGCTACGCCGAGCGCTACCGCACGCCGCGGGAGAACCCGGACCGGGTGGTCATCGAGATCACCGTCAGGCGCGTCCTCGGCCGCGCCTGACGCTCCCGCCACTGCTCGCTCCGCATCTCCCCACTGCTCACTCCGCGAGTGCCGGGGCGATCCTGCGCAGCACCGACGGCCAGCCCTGCCCCATCCCCTGGTGGGCCTGCCGGCCCATCGGGTTGTCCAGGTCGAACCCCGTGTGCTCCAGCAGCAGCCGGGTGCCGTGCCCCTCGGGCACCAGCCGCCAGGTGACGGTGGTGTCCAGCGACCCGGCGGCGAAGCTGTACCGCAGCAGCCGCTCCACCTCCACCTCGACCACCTCGCACGGCTGCTGCCCCCACGGCCCCATGTCCAGCGTGAACCGGTGCCCGACCACCGCCTTCACGTCCCCGGCGGCCCACCACCGCGCGTGCAGCTCCGGATCGGTCAGTGCCTCCCACACCCGTGCCGGCGGGTACGGCAGGAACTCGTCGCAGTGGATCGCGGCCTTCTCGGTCATGAACCCTCCTCGTCCAGGAGCCGGTGCAGCGAACGCATCCGCGCCCGCCAGTAACGTTCGAACGGCTGGAGCCACTCCTCGACCGCGGCCAGAGGCCCGGGCTCCAGGTGGTAGTACCGATGCCGCCCGCGCGGCTCCTCCCGCACCAGCCGGGCGTTCCGGAGCACCGCCAGGTGCTCGGACACGGCCGGCCGGCTGAGCTCGAACTCCCCGGCCAGCTCCCCGGCCGCTCGTGGCCCGGCCCGGAGGCTCTCCAACAGTTTCCGCCGCACGGGGTTGGCCAGCGCGCTGAAGACGTCGACGTCCGCCATGGCTCCACCATGCGTCGGAGACTCCCGACATGTCAACTTCTCCCGACGCATGGGCGCGGATCGACGGCGGTCCACCTCGACGCTGTACGGGTGGTCCATAGCGAGCCGTGACGCCGCGACAGCGGCCGGGCGGCCGTCAGCGCGCGGACGGCAGGACGTTGCGCAGGTGGTAGCCGTCGCCGTAGCGGACCAGGCCGCGGAGTTCGGCCAGCGGGTTGAAGGCCTGGGCGTCGCGCCGGTGGGGTTGGTGGGTGAAGGGGATGCCGGACCAGGGGTTGTCGGGGTGGTGGTGGCTGCCGGGTTCGGCGGCGGGGTCGACGGGCCAGTGGAGCCAGACGGAGTCGCACCGTAGGCAGACGACCTCGCCCAGGTACCAGACCGCGCCGGCCAGGAAGGGGCTGGTCGGGAAGGAGCCGCTCGGGGACGGACCGCTCGGGAAGGGGCCGGTCGCCTCCGCGTCGAAGGCGTCCACCGCCGGGTACCGCCGCCGTACCTCCCGCTCCAGCGCGTCGAGGCCGGCCGGGGAGAAGTCGTACGCGCTCCGGCCCCCCGGCAGCTGGTCCGCCCAGGCCGGGAAGGCCGCCCGGCGCTCCCGCAGCCAGGCGGCCAGCACCGGGTCGTCGGACTGCGGTCCGATCGGGTCCAGCGGCGAGACCTCCTTGTGGGGCGTCCAGTCGGAGCGCTCCGCGCGGACCGCGGCCACGGCGGCCGCGAGCCGCGAGTGCTCCCGGCCGAACACCTCGCCGCCGGCCTCGGCGAGTGCGGCGTCGACCAGTGTGCCGACGGACAGCGGCGCCAGGCCAAGCGCCGGATCGGGGAGCACGACCGGTCCGGTGTCGTCCACGCCCCACCGGCCGCCGCCGGTGACCAGCAGCACTTCGCCCAGGTATCCGGCCGCCGCGCGGGTGAAGTCCTCGTCCGGTCCGCCGGGTTCGGCGAGCAGCACCTGCTCCAGGGCGGCCAGCGAGCCGGGGCCGTAGTCGAGGGCCGGGCCGTCCGTCAGGTGCACCCGCTCCAGGCGGGCGACGAGGAGGGGAAGGTCCTCCAGCCAGTCCTCCAGCATCGCCCGCCCCGTCCCGCCGTGATCGTCGTCCATGTCGGTCAGCCTATGCCCTGGGCCGTCAACTCCCGTGAATTCAGGCGAAATTGTGCCTTCTGTGGCCGATCTGTAAAGCCGTCGAATTCCCTCCGCGCCGCGGCTAGGGTGGCGCCCGCCGGGGACGTGTCGACGGGGGCCGCACGCCGCCGGGCGCACGTGTCCGAGTTCCGGCCCCCACGAGGGGATCGCCACACCGTGCAGACACCGTTACGCCCCAGGGGGCGGCTGGCGGCCCAGGCCGCGGCCGTCGTCCTGGGCATCACCACGCTGGTGCTGGCCGGACTTCCCGGCCTGCAGGAGCACGCCGAGGCGGCGCCGACCATCACGCGCTGCCAGGACAAGTACGGCACCTCGCCGACGCCGCCGGACCCGTCCACGCTCCCCGGTTACCGGCCCGCCGGCTCCGGCCAGTGGGCCACCCCGGACGCCGAGCAGCGCCTCTACCCGTACGACCTGCCGTCCCAGGGCTTCAACGGCCTGGAGGACCCGTCCAGCATCCCGCTGCCCCAGGGGTCGGACCCGAAGAAGTACGACTGGGGCACCATCGAGAACGCGGTCGCGACCTGGATGCAGAAGCAGGCCGGCAGCACGCCCTACAAGGGCAGCTTCAACGACTGGCTGAACAACGTCTACACCCGCAACGTGGGCAACAACCGCCGTGGCGAGGCCTACGAGCGTGAGGTCGTGCGCTACTTCAACCTCGGCGGGGTCGACTGGATCTGCCAGGGCAGCCTCAAGGACCTCGACGGGAAGCTGTACCAGGAGCTGAAGGACGAGCTCGGCGACCAGTTCCCCAAGAGCGACCGCAAGTTCGACGCGGTCAACATGCGGACCAGGACGATCTACGAGATCAAGTCCGGCATCGGTTACGACAAGGCCCAGCTCCCGGTGGACAAGGCCCTGAGCGCGCGCGGCTGGAAGGTCGTCTACATCAACGGCCAGCAGCCGGACGGCAGGACGATCGACAAGTACAAGGCCGCCGGGGTCGACTACTACCGGCACTCGGCCACCCCGGAGCCGCAGTTCAAGCAGACCCCGTACCTGCGCCAGGACCCGGCGACGATGACCGCGGACCCGGCCGAGCCGTCCGTCGGCGCCGGCACCGACATGGTGAAGGGCTCCGCCCCGACCCCGGAGGAGGCGGAACAGGAGGCCCAGCGGACCAACGGCCTGATCGAGGAACCCGAGCAGGACATCCGCCGCCCCGGCGGCATCGACTTCTCCACCCTCGACCTCTCCTACGTCGGCCAGACCAAGGCCGGAAACCTGAAGTACGCGTTCAGCGCGAGCAGCACCGACGAGGACGGGAAGCCCGGCTACGGCGGCCAGGAGAAGGCGCAGCTCATCTCGGACGCCTTCTTCACCTGGCTCGCGCTCACCCCGGACCACTTCTGGGTCAACCTCAACCCCGACGACCCGAGCACGATCATGCAGCCGCCGTTCGACAGGACGGACGCCGGACGGGTGCTGCTCGAGGCCGACCTGGCCATGAAGCGCGACTTCGGCCGGACCGAGGACCCGAAGACGGAGGCCGGGAACAAGTTCTGGTACGGCATCTCCCGGGTCGACGGGCTGCCGTGCATGAACTCCACCCGCAACTGGATCGTGCCCAAAGAGGCCAAGGTGCGCGTCCAGGACGACGGCGTCTACATCCTCGACAGCCCGCTGGAAGTCAAGACCGTGGCCCAGGACTACACCAGCACGGGCCCGGGCCAGAGCTGCCACCTGACCAAGGAGCAGATCGACCACAACATGGACGTCTACCGCTCCACCATCCTGCCGATCGTGGAGAAGGAGGTGAACGAGGACCCGAAGTACGCGGACCTGCGCCGCGTCTACAAGGCCCGCATCGGCGCCGAGTACGTCCGCCAGACGGTCGCGAAGGACCCGAAGGCGTTCGGCGGCGCGTTCACCAAGATCATCGACAGCAACGACGTGTCGAAGTGGCCGCTGCGCGGCAAGAACGCCGGCTGGGACAAGATGACCGTCTGGCGCGAGATGCGGAAGTCGTTCACCGAGGGCGACTTCACGTACCAGCTCCCGCTCGGCGGCACCGTCTACACCTACATCGTCGGCGGGGTCGACTTCCAGCAGCAGCCGCAGCAGAAGATCGACCAGGCGGCCTTCCGGACGGCGAAGCCGAACCTCGACGACGTCACCCAGCACGCGAAGGCCGAGGCGCTGTCGTACAAGGACGACGGGGTCACGGTCATGGGCGGCGACAACAGCGGCCAGGCGGGCACCAGCGGCGACCCGACACCCACGCCCACGCCGACTCCCACGCCCACCCCGACGCCCACTCCGACTCCCACCCCCACGCCGACGGGAACCCCCGCACCGACGCAGACCCCGACCGGTGGACCGACCACCGGCCCGACGCCGACGCCCACCGGGCCCCCGACACCGAGCGGTGACGCGGGCGGCGGTACGGGCGGCGCGAACGGCGGCACCGGCACCGGAACCGGCGCCGGTGGCGGTGGCGGCAGCCTCGCCTCCACCGGCGCCCGGATCACCGGCCTCGCCGGAACCGCCGCCGCACTCACCGCAGCCGGCACGGCCCTGATCTGGCTGCGCCGCCGCCGCAACACCACCGACTGACCCCGAGGGCCTGTCCTCGAACTCCCGCCCGCGGCGCGGACGAAAGGAGTTCGAGGACGGGCCCCAGGCCCGAACCCGCCTGCTGCTGACGTAGTCGGCAGGGATCGGTTGTACATGCCCCAGGAGATCCCGAGCCCGAGGTTGTCGATGATCTGGGTCCGGACGAAGTGGCCCGGGCCGTCATAGGCCCACGGGGACCGGGCGCCGCCGTAGGAGTCGTACCGGATCTGGCCGTTGTCCCGGACCAGGACACACACGTCGGCGGACGGTTCCGCCGGGGCACGGCCGGACGGGGTGATGCTTCCAGCGGCCGATCGCCGTGACAAGGGCCGGTTCCGGACGCCCGGGCGGTAGGCGCGCCGTAGTCAGAAGGTGAAGCTCTCCAGGTGGTCCAGGCGGAGGAAGCGGGCCTCCGGGTCGGCCCGGTGGACGGCGGCTTCGAGCTCGGCGAGGCCGCCCCAGTCGCGGGCGGGTTCGTTGAGGGGGTGGTCGAAGTCGTCCCAGTGGGTGGGAACGACGTACGGGGGGTGGTCGAGGACGTCGAGGAGGCGGGGGACGTAGTCGGGGACGGAGGCTCCGCCGGGCTGGAGGAGGAGGACGTCCGGGGTGAGGCCGGTGAGGTGGCGGGCGTCGTAGTTGGCGCCGCCGCTGTCGAGGATGCTCAGCTTGTCGCCGACGGTGATCAGGTAGGCGAGGGTGCCGCCTTCCACGAGGTCCGAGATGACGCGCGGGCGGGGCGGCGGCGAACCCGGGCGGGTGCCGGGGAAAGGAACCTTGGAGCGGGGGCCGGTCATCGAGTGCAGTGAGTTGATCACCTGGACGGTGTAGCCGTCGAACTGCAGGTACTCCCCGCCGTGCACCATCGACAGCTGGTCCTCGGGCGCGCCGAGCGCGGCCAGCAGGTTGGCGTGGGTCTCGGTGCCGAGGACGGTCGCGCCGGTGCGGGCGGCGAGGTACGGGACGTCGGACAGGTGGTCGTAGTGACCGTGGGTCACCAGGATCTGGTCCGCGCGCAGCCGGAGGCTGTCGATGAGGGCGGTGTCGACGCTGAGCGGGGTGGCGGGGTCGGCGCCCTTCGGGGTGTACGTCCCGGTGGGGAAGCGGGTGATCCAGGGGTCGATCAGGATCGTGGTGGGCCGGTCGGGATCGCCGAAGCTGATCTCCCAGCCGTTGTTGCCCAGCCAGCGCAGCCGCACACCGGCCGGGCCGGGCGGCCCGGGGCGGTGCCGTCGGCGGCCGGACGGTCGGACACCGGCCGCCGCGGAGCTCGGGCCGGGAGCGGCGCCGGTCAGCGCGGCGGCACCGGCGAGGGTCGCCGCGCCGGTCGCGGAGGCGGTGAGCAGGCGGCGGCGGGACAGGCGGTCGGCGGCGGGGGCGATCTGTCGGCGGTTCATTCGGCGGGGGTGCAGGGGCATCGTCAACTACCTCCTCGGACTGTTCGGTGCGGTGCGGTGCGGTTCCGTTCGGTTTCGGACGGACGGTCGTGGGCGGGCGGTTGTCGCTGTCGGTCGTGGACCGGCCGTCCCGGCCGGTCAGCCGAGGGCGGTGACGACGGCCTTGGTGGCCTCGGCGATCAGGGCGTCGTCGGAGGTGGCGTCGGCCTTGCCGCGGTCGGACATCACGACCAGGACGACCGGGCTGCGCCCGCCGGACGGCCAGGCGACGGCGACGTCGTTGCGGGTGCCGTAGCCCCCGTTGCCGGTCTTGTCACCGATCTTCCAGTGGGCGGGCACGCCCGCGCGGATGAACGGGGCGCCGGTGGTGTTGCCGACCATCCAGTCGGTGAGCATCCGGCGCCGGTCCTCCGTGAGGACGTCGCCGAGGACGTAGCGCCGCAGGTCGGCGGCGAAGGCGCGGGGTGTGCTGGTGTCGCGGGGGTCGCCGGGGGTCGCCTCGTTCAGGGTGGGTTCGTTGCGGTTGACGTTGGTGGTCGGGTCGCCGAGCTCGCGCAGGGTCCGCTGGAGGTTCTCCGGGCCGCCGAGTTCGGTCATGAGGAGGTTGGCGGCCGTGTTGTCGCTGTACTCGAGGGCGGCGGCGGCCAGGTCGCGCACCTTCATGCCGGTGTCCACGTGCCGGGAGGTGATCGGTGCCCAGGTCAGCACCTCGTCCTGGCGGTAGGTGACCACCTTGTCCAGCTCCTGGTCGCTCGCCGTGCGCAGCAGGGCGCCGGTGAGCAGCGACTTGATCGTGGAGGCGAAGGCGAAGCGCTCGTCGGAGCGGTAGGCGACCTCCCGGCCGCTGCCGGTGTCCACCGCGTACACGCCGAGCCGGGCGCCGAAGTGCTGTTCGAGGTCCTTGAAGGCGCCGTCGGTCGGACCGGCCGAGGACTGGCCGGCGGAGGTCGTGGCGGTGGTGGGTACGGCCGCTGCCGCAGCGCCGGTGCCGCCGGAGGTGCCGTGGCCGCAGCCGACGGCCAGGGCCGCCGCGAGCAGGGCGACGGCGGGCAGCGCGGTCCGGGGGCGCCGGAACGACGACGTCATCGGTGGTCTCCAGATCAGACGTACGGGAAGGCCGCGTGGTCGGCCCGTGGCCTCAGCTAAACAGGCCGTCAGGACTCCGGTCCAAGACCATGATGGTGAACGGATCCATATCGGATTGCCTATGATTCCTGTTCATGGACCTGCTGGGGTACCTCCGCCACTTCCGTGCCGTCGCCGAGGAACGGCACTTCGGGCGCGCCGCCGAGCGGCTGCGGATCGCCCAGCCCTCGCTCTCCCAACGGATCCAGCGGCTGGAGCGCGAACTCGGCGTCACCCTGTTCGACCGCGGTCCGCGCGGGGTCGCGCTCACCCCGGCGGGCCGGCTGCTGCTCGACGAGGCGGAGGAGGTGCTGGAGAGCTCCGCCCGCCTGCTGGCCGTCGCGGCCGACCTGCGCACCGGCCGGGCGGGCACCCTGCGCGCGGCCGTACCGCCCGACCTCGGACCGGCGGCCCTGGCCGCGCTGCTCACCGGCTTCGAGAGCTCCTCCCCGGGCACCCGGCTCGACCTGCGGGAAGTGCCGGTCGCGGCCGCGGTGCGCGAACTCGCCCAGCACACGGTGGACGTCGCCGTCGTCCGCCACCCCTGCCCGGCCGCGGGCCTGGCCTTCGGGCCGGTCCTGCACCAGCCGCTGGGCGTCCTGCTCGCCGCCGACGGCCCGCAGGCCGACCGACCGGAGCTGGCCGTGGCGGAGCTGACCGGGCGGCGCCTGGTGCTCTTCCCCCGCGCCACCGCCCCGGCGCTGTACGACGAGATGCTGAACACCCTGGCCCGGCACGGCTGCACCCCGGAGGCGGTCGTCGACCCGCCCGGCCCGGACGTCGCGGGCGCGCTGGTGCTCACCGGCAGCGCCGTCGCCCTGGTGCCGCGCACCGTGGCGCCGCCGGGTACAGTCTGGCGTCCGCTCACCGGCATCCCGCTGACCTGGCGCACCTCCACCGCCTGGCCGGCCGGGCGGGACGGGCCCGCCGTCCGCCTGTTCGCCGAGGCCGCCCACCGGGCGCTGACCGAACCCGGCGGGCTGGTGCCCCAGCTGCCCAACCGCCCGCTCTTCCCCCGGCCCGCAATGGAGTTCCCGCTGTGACCAGCGAACGTACGAAGGGTGACCGAGCCCGCAGGGACCATCCGGGAGAGGACGCCCCCGCCCCTCGCGAACCCGCCGGCACCCGCGCCGCGCGCGCCCGCATCGCCGCCGCCTTCGCCGAGGCCGGAGTCACCGGCCTGCTGCACGCCCGCGACCTCGACACCGGCGCCGAACTCGCCCTCGGCGCCGACACCCCGGTCAGCACCGCCAGCGTCCACAAGCTCTGCCTCCTGGTCACGCTGTACCGCGAGGCCGCCGCCGGACGGATCGACCTGACCCGGCCGGTGGACCTCCCCGCCACCGGCCGCACCCCGGGGCGCACCGGCCTGTCGGCCATGCTCGACGCCGCCCGGCTCTCGCTGCGCGACCTCGCCTACCTGGCCCTCGCGGTCAGCGACAACGCGGCCGCCGACGTGCTCTGGGACGAGATCGGCCTGGACACCGTCAACCGGACCATGGCCGAGCTGGGCCTGACCCGCACCATCGCCGTCCACACCGTCCGCGAGCTGTTCGCCGCCCTCGCCGAGGACACCGGCCAGGACTCCCCGGTCGACCCCCCCGTCGTCGCCCGGCTCAGGGTCCTCGACCCGGCCTTCACCAACCGCAGCACCGCCCGCGAGATGACCGCCCTGCTCGCCGCCCTCTGGCACGGCGACGCCTGCCCCGGCGAACCCGGCGCCGCGCTGCGCCGCCTGCTCGGCCTCCAGGTCTGGCCGCACCGGCTGGCCTCCGGCTTCCCGTTCGACGACGTGCGCGTCCACGGCAAGACCGGCACCCTGCCCACCCTGCGCCACGAGGTCGGCGTCGTCGAGTACCCCGACGGCGGCCGCTACGCCCTGGCGGTCTTCACCCGAGCCGCCGCCACCAGCATCACCCTTCCCACCGCCGACGCCGCCATCGGCACCGCCGCCCGCCTCGCCGTCGACGCCCTGCGCCTCACGTCGCGCTGAAGGAGGGAACACCCGGCCGCCCGGACTGCTCTCCGGCCGGCACGATCCGAACGCCGCCGATCCGAGAGAGGCGAGCCCGCACGGCCCAGCCGCAGCGGCAGCCCCGACCACGGCCGGAACCCTGGTCATTCGGCGCGCACCGTCCGCGCCGACTGCACTGAAGCCCCTCCGCCACCGACTTCGGCGGGGTGCCTCCCGGCCGGAGGCCGGGAGAGCGTCGCGGACCCGGCAGGGATCCGCAGGACACGTCCTAAGCTGGGCGGCATGGGTGTGCCGGTGGTGGGTCTCGGCGGTACGGCGGCGGATGCGGTCGGGCTGGAGGTGCTGGTGCGGCTGCTGGCCGGGCGGGGGGTGGTGGTGCTCAGCGGGGCGGGGTTGTCGACGGAGTCGGGGATCCCGGACTACCGGGGGGAGACGGGCAGTCGGCGGCGCGGGGTGCCGATGACGTACCAGGAGTTCACCGGCAGCGAGGAGGCCCGGCGGCGGTACTGGGCGCGCAGCCATGTGGGGTGGCGGGCGATCGCGGGGGCCGAGCCGAACGCCGGGCACCGGGCGGTGGAGCAGCTGCGGCGGTCGGGGCACGTGGCGGCGGTGATCACCCAGAACGTGGACGGCCTGCACCGGGCGGCCGGGACGCGCGGGGCGGTGGAGCTGCACGGCGGGTTGCACCGGGTGGTGTGCCTGGGGTGTCGGCGGACCGGTTCGCGGGAGGAGTTGGACCGGCGGCTGGAGGAGTTGAACGGCGGCTTCCGGGACGGCCCCGCGCGGGTCAATCCGGACGGTGACGCGGAGCTGTCGCAGGAGCTGGTGGACGGGTTCCGGGTCGCCCCGTGTGCGGTGTGCGGGGGAGTGCTCAAGCCGGACGTGGTCTTCTTCGGTGAGAGCGTTCCCCGGCCGAGGATCCAGCGCTGCTACGAACTGGTGGACGCGGCACAGGCGTTGGTGGTGCTCGGTTCCTCGCTCACGGTCATGTCGGGGCTGCGTTTCGTGCGTCACGCGGCCCGGGCGGGCACGCCCGTGGTGATCGTCAACCAGGGCGCGACCCGCGGGGACGAGCTGGCCGAGGCCCGGGTCGCCCTGCCGCTGGGCACGGTGCTGACCGAGGCGGCCCGGAGGGTCAGGGCCGGGTAACGAGGGTGTGCAGCGAGGCCTTGAGGGCGGCGACGAAGCGGTCCCGGGTGGCCTCGTCGACCAGGTCGAGGGACAGGTAGGGGTTGAGGTCCTCCAGCTCGACGAGGAGGAGTCCGCCCTCGGGGGTGCGGCAGGCGTCGACCCGCTGGATGCCGTGCTCGACGGTGTTCCAGGCGATGAAGCGCCGGGCGAACTCCAGGTCGGCGGCGGTGGGTTCGTAGGGTTCGAGGCGCCAGCGCTGCTCCGGGTCGGGGGCGTGCAGGGCGTACTGGAAGGCGTCGTCGACGAAGTAGAACGAGACCTCGTAGGCGAACCGGATCAGCGGCTGGACCAGGAGGTCCTCGTCGTAGCGGACGGTGCCGAGCTGCTCGAGGGGGACGATCCGCAGGCCGATCGAGTCGGCGCCGAGCTTCGGCTTGACGACGTACTCGGGGACGACGGGCAGCCGGGGGAGGTCCTCGGCCCGGTCGACGGTGGGGATGACGGGGTACCCGGCGGCGGTGAGGTCGAGCAGGTACTGCTTGCCGGCCATGTCGGCGCGCCCGGTCAGCTGGGTGTACACCCGGGCACCGCGTTCCAGTGCCCGGGCGCGGAAGTCCTCGTACTCGGCGCGGTAGTTGAGCACCGGGCCGCTGTTGCGGACGAGGACCACGTCGAAGGAGTCCAGCAGCGCGGCGGCGTCCAGCGGGTGGCACAGGGCGACGTCGAAGTCCTCGCGCAGCCGGGCGGCGAGCTGGATGTCCTCGTCGCAGTACCGGCGGCCCCGGGCCTGGTAGGCCAGGTCGGTGACGAGCAGGACGCGGGGCTGGGCACCGGCAGGCATGGTTCTCCTGAAGATCATCTGATCGGATCAGCCTACCTGGTGGCCCCTGCCTCGCGTCCTGCCCCGCGGTGCCCCTACCTCGCGTCCTGCCCCCTGCGGCCCTGGGACGGCGGGCGGGGGCTGTGCGGGGCGTGGGAGGCGCGCGGGGCCTCCGGGCAGTCCGGGCGGCGCACCGGCGCCTCCGCCACCGGGATGCGCGGCAGCGCGTACGGGTGCTCCTCGCGCAGGTAGTCGATGAGGTGCTCGCGCAGCCTGCAGCGCAGCTCGAAGGCGTCGCTGCCGTTCGCCGCCGTGGCCAGCACCCGGACCACGATGGTGGTCGGGGTGGTGTCGACCACCTGGAGGGCGCTGCCCTGGCCGTCCCACAGCTCGCTCTTCGCCAGGTAGTCGTCGAACTCCTGCCGCAGCAGCCCGACCGGGGCGTGGTGGTCGAGGTGGAGCAGAGCGGTACCCGTGATCCGGCTGGAGCGGCGGGACCAGTTCTCGAACGGGCGGCCGACGAAGTACGACATCGGCATGATCAGTCGGCGCTGGTCCCAGGTCGCTATCACCACGGCGGTCAGGGTGATCTCCTCCACCGTCCCCCACTCACCGGCCACCACCACGACGTCGCCGATCCGGGCGAGGTCGCCGAAGGCCATCTGCACCCCGGCGAACACGTTGGCGAGCGTGCTCTGCGCCGCCACGCCCGCCACCACGCCGACCAGCCCGGCGGAGGCCAGCAGGCTGGTACCGATGCCGCGCACCGCCGGGAAGGTCATCAGGACGGCACCCAGGGTGACGACCGCGACGACCGCCTGGCAGATCCGGCCGAGCAGACTGGCCTGGGTCCGGGCACGGCCCGCCCAGGCGGGCTCGCGCCGGTACACGGCGAGCCGGGTGGCACCGTCCACCAGGATCGCCACCAGGCGGCCGCAGAGCCACCCGCCCGAGGAGATCGCGAGGATCACTGCCAGGTGCCGCAGCCCCTCGCGGGCCTCGGACGGGGCGTTGATCCACGGCTGGGCGGCGGAGAGCAGGAGGCACCCGGTCAGCGCCAGGACCGGGCGACGGCACTTGCGTAGCACTTCCGGGACGCCGTCCGTGCCCCGGGGGGCCGTCAGGCGCCGCGCCAGCACCTGGACGGCCCGGTCCAGGCCGTAGGTGAACAGGGCAGTGGCGACGCCGGCGACGGCGAGGCGGAGCAGGCTCCACCACATGTGCTGCGCTCCTTTCGGGTTCGGTGACGGGTGCCGGGGGCCGACGCGGGCCCGGACCCCGGCGACACCGACGGGAGGCGGGCGTCGGGAGGCGGGCGACGGCGCGGGGTGGTCGGCGACGGGCCGTTCAGTCGGGCGGCTCCACCGGATGCGGACGGCCCGGCTGCGGGGTGGCCGGTTCGGGGACCGGGGGGCCGGGCGCGGGCCGCGGCTCCGGCGGAGGGACGGGCGAGCCGGGCGGCGGCGGGGGATCGGGCACCAGGGGCGGGGCGGGCGAGGGCGTCGGCCTCGGCGGCGCCTCGGGCTCCGGCGCGGGCGACGGAAGGCCGGGCTGGGCGGGGGCGGTCGTCATGGCGAGAACTCCTCTTGGTGCGGTGGAGGTGTTGCGGTGGAGCGTGTTTCGGCGGACGCGTTCCGGTGGGGCGCGTTCCGGTCGGGCACGCTCCTGGTGGGGCGAGCTTCGGCGCGGCGTGCGGATCAGGCGGCCAGCAGGTCCTCCAGGCCGCGGTCCCAGTCGATCCGGGCGTGTTCCTGCCCCGGCGGGACGAGCCTGACGGTGGCGGCCAGGAACCGCGCGACCGCCCCGGCGGGGACGGCGAGCAGGGCGACGCCCTCCTGCCCGGCCAGCGCGATCAGCAGGCGGGTGTCCTCGTACGGCGTGATGTGGACGTCCCCCTCGCCGGAGGGCTCGTGCAGGCCGGACAGGAGCAGGTCGCGCGAGAGCGCCCAGACCGCCCCGGCCTGGTAGGACGTGAAGTCCAGCTCCACCGCGTGGGGTTCGGTGGCCCGGTAGGACCAGTCGACGTCCAGGTCCCGGCTGCGTTCGTCGCCGGTCATCAGTCGCATGGTGATCCGGGTGGTGACACGTTCCATGGCAGGGGTTCCCCTTTTTCCCGGGATTCGTCGGGCGGGGACGGCCACGGGCTGTCCCCGCCCGTTCTTCTGTGGTGCCTGTTCGGTCCGTTGTGCTGTGGTGCCTGCTGTGCTGTGGTGTCTCGTCCGTCGTGCTGTGGTGCCTGCCGTGCTGTCCCGCCGTCCCGTTCTCGGGTCCGGTCCTCCCGGCGGCTCCTCCGGCTGCCCGGTCAGAGGATCCGGCCGCCGTAGAGGCGGTCGTAGTAGGGCCCGAAGCGTTCGCGGGTGTCGTTCTCCTGGTGGGGCTCGGCGTCGTCGAGCTCGGGGCTGTGCTTGATCTCGTCCTTGGAGCGGTCGACGTAGACCTTCCGCTCGCCGAGCTCGATGCGCGTCACGGTGCCTGCCGGGAGCAGGACCCGTCGGCCGAAGATCCACGGCCCGGTGTCGACGACCAGGTACTGCTCGCCGACCTCCTCCGACAGCTTGTCGACCTTGCCGATCGCGCCGTCGGTGGCCTCGACGTGGAAGCCGACGAGGTCGGTGCCGGCGGTGTGCCCGGCGGCGGTGCGGAACTCCCAGATGTTGTGGCGCTCGTTCATGTCTGCCTCCGTTCGTCCGGGTGGGTCGTACGGGCTCGGCTGCCCCCGATGTCGCGGTCCATGCCCACGGATTCGCGATCCGGCGGCAGTTCAGCCCGCGGGCAGCCCGCTGCTCCGCTCGACGTGGTGCTTGAAGTCGTTCAGGTCGTCGATGACCCGGCGGTCGACGAAGCCGAGCGCCTCGGCGAGGTGCGCCCAGAGCCCGGGCGGCTCGACCTCCAGCTGGAGCATCACCCGGGTCGTACGGTCGTCGACGTGGTGGAAGGTCACCACGCCGCTGTGCCGCACCGGGCCGCTGCCGCCGTCCCAGGCCACCCGCTCGCCCTCCACGACCTCGGTGGTCACGGCCTCGAACTCCCTTCGGCCGCCCGCGGTTTCGACCACCCAGCTGCTGCTGCCGCGGCCGGACACGTCGACGCTGACCACGCCGCGCATGAACTGTGGGAAGTCCTCGCAGTGCACCCAGTGCCGGTAGACCTCGCCGAGCGGCGCGGCCACCTCGACCGATTCCTCGATCCGTCCCATCGTCCCGTCCTCTCCTTCTCCTCCTCGGTCTCCGCTACTGCACGGGGTCCGGGTGCCCCGATCCCCGCCGGGCATGCACGATCCGCGACGGGTACCGTACGGAATGCGCCCACTGTTTCCCCGGCCCAGCCGTTCGTTCACGCAACCCTCACAGTCCGAGCAGGCATGCCATCGGACTGGGCGGGTATCCGGGGACGGACCGTACGCCGAGGGGAAAGGACCGACATGGCCACGACCAGTGACGAACTCCTCCACCGCGTGACAGCCCCGGCCCCGGACGAGGCCCCGACGGTCGACGCGCCCGGTGCCGACCGGGCTGCCGCCCCGGGCCTCCCGGGGCCCAGCGGGTTCTCGGGACCGTCAGGACACCCGGACCTCCCGGAGCTCGCCGACATCGAGGATCCGCGGCAGGTCGCGCCCGCCGACGCCCGCGAGCTGACCAGGGTGCTGCTGGCCAGGCTGTCCACGCTGGAGGAGGGCACCGCCGAGTACTCGTACGTGCGCGCCACGCTCATCGAGCTCAACCTGTCCCTGGTGCGGTACGCGATCCGCCGGGTCGGCAACCGCCAGGAACCCGAGGAGGACCTGATACAGGTCGGCTCGCTGGGCCTGATCAAGGCGATCGACCGTTTCGACCCCGGCCACGGCGCGGAGTTCGTGACCTTCGCGCTGCCGACCATCCTGGGCGAGATCCGCCGCCACTTCCGCGACGCCACCTGGGCCGTGCACGTGCCGCGCCGCCTGCAGGAACTGCGGATCACCCTGGCCAAGGCCCGCGACGTGCTGTTCCAGCGGCTCGGCCGCTCGCCGACGGCCGCCGAGCTCGCCGACCACCTCGACCTGCCGGAGGAAGAGGTGATCGAGGGCCTGGCCGCGGCCAACGGCCACACCGCCGGCTCCCTGGACGCCCCCGGAACCGAGGGCGAGGAGGACCTCGGCCCGCTCGCCCAGCGCCTCGGCGAGGAGGACCGGAGGTTCGACACGATCGAGAACCTGATCGTCCTCAAGCCGCTCGTCGCCGCCCTGCCGGAGCGCGACCGGCAGATCCTGTCCATGCGCTTCGGCGAGGAACTCACCCAGTCCCAGATCGGCGCCCGTCTCGGGCTGTCCCAGATGCACGTCTCCCGGCTCCTCAACCGCACGCTGACCAGGCTGCGGGCGGACCTCACCGCCCCCTGAGACGACCCCACGGTCACCAGGGGCAGCCACGACGCCACACACGCCACCCGCGGCCCGGTCACGGCCTGGCCCTTCGCCGGGTAGCGTGCGTAGGCTCGTGGGGCACACCCCGCGGAAGGGGAACACGAAGATGATGCCAGCCGAGAAGACGATGCCCGCAGAGAACGAGTCAATGACCGTGCCGTCGACCACCGCACCCTCCGACCCCTCCCGGACGGAAGCCCCGCCCGGACCCGCCCCGGCCGGATCCGAACCGACGGGGCTCGATGCGGCCAGGCTCGACGCGGCCGAGCTCGACCTGGCCGTGCGCACCTGGTACACCGACACCCGGGCCGCCGTCTGCACGCTGGCGGGCGATCTCGACATCGAGACCCTGGAACCGGCCCGCAGTGCCCTCGACGGCCTGGTGGAGCAGCATCCGCCACTGCTCGTCGTCGACCTCGCGGGCGTCGACTTCTGCGACTCCTCCGGCCTGAACCTGCTGCTGCAGACCAGGATGGCGGCCGTCTCGGCGGACGTGGAGTTCCGGCTCGCGGCGCCCTCCGTCACCGTCCAACGGCTGCTGGAACTGACCTGCGCCGACACCGTGTTCTCGCTCCACCCGACCGTGGGCGCCGCGCTCGCCGTGCCCCGGTGAGTGCCGCCACCCCGCGGGGCACGCATAATTCGGCAGTGGTCGGGAAACCGAGCAGACGAAGCGGAACGACAAAGCGGAACGTCGAAGCGGAACGTCGAAGCGAGACGACGCAGCGGAACACAGCGCCGGAACCGAAGGGGAACCCGCACATGACGACCAGCCGGGCAACCCTCGACGGCGACCGGCCGGGCATCGGCCCCACACTGCCGCCCGGCGGCCAGCGCCGCCGCCTGCACCTGGCCGGCCTGCCGAAACCCGTTGCCCGCGCCCGCGCGTACACCGCGCAGGCGGTCGCCGACTGGTCGTGGCCGACCGGCGACTCCGGCGGGGAGGACGACATCGTGCTCCTGGTCGCCGAACTGGTCGCCAACGCGATGCTGCACGCCGGAGGCCCCGTCGACCTCGTGCTCGACGCCTCCGAGACGCGCCTGCGGATCGAGGTCAGCGACCGCTCCACCGTCCTGCCCGAGCCGCGCCGCCCCCACCGCCCGGGCCTGCCCGGCGGACACGGGCTCTTCATCGTGCAGAAGGCCGCCGACCGCTGGGGGGCGCTGCCGCACGCCGACGGCAAGACGGTCTGGGCCGAGATCGACCCCCGGCCCCCGCACCCCGACCGCTGACCGGGGCCCGACTCGACCGGCCGCCGAACTCCCGACCCCGTCGGGCGGTGGGCCCCAACTCTGCCGGGCGTCCAGCCCCCGAGTCCGTCGGGCGGCGTGGGGGGAACTCGGAGGGGCTCCCGCGCCCGGTGCGGGAGCCCCTCGACGGTTCACGGTCAGCTGCCGTGCCCGGGCCGGGGCGCTGGAGCTGTCGGGCGCAGGGCCGGCCCGCGGTCGCGGCCGTCGGCGGTGCACCGGTTCGGGGCCGCCTCCGGGGCCGCTTCCGGGCTGTGGTGAATTGGCCTGCTGTCACGTCAGGCAACCGGTACCATCTGCGAGTTCCATCTCAGCGGAACGGGTGTGACAGGGGGACGGAGCCGTGGCAGGAACCATCACGTTATGGGTGTTCGGGCTGCTCTGCTTCGTGGTGGCCTTCGCGAAGGAGGCCGCGAGCGGGGCGGGGATCAGCCTGCCCGGCCCCAAGAGCGGGGGCGCCCGGGTCGGGGTGGTCGCGGTCGGGATCCTGGCGCTCATCCTGGGGACGGCGATCCGGCCGCAGGGCGGCACGCCCGCCGAACCGGCCCCGGCGGCGGGCGCCGCGGTGTCCCCGCAGGGCGCGGCCGCACCAGGGGCGGCCACTGCCGCCGCCGGCGCGGGAACCACCGCCACCGCTGCGCCGGCCCCGCCCGCGCCGTCGCCGACCGGGCTCGCCGCGGTGTGGACCGGCCAGGTCGGGATCCCGTTCGAGGGCGGCATCGACTTGGACCTGACCCCGCCGGGGCGCCACCCCGGGTTCCCGCAGGGCATCTACGCGACCGGGTTCAGCAGCACCGAGGCCGTCCTGCGGGACGAGATCCAGATGGACCACGACACCTTCGGCCTCTGGACGGGCCAGGCGCCGCCCTCCGGCCCCGCCTGCGCGGACTGGGCTGCCAGCCATGCGGGCGACTCGGTGCACGTGAAGGCCGGGTCGCTGGTCTGCCTGAGGACCCCGGGCGGCCGTACCGCGCTGATCAAGGTGGACTCCATCGCCCCGGCGGACTACCAGGTGGAGGCCACGGTGACGCTCTGGGCGGGCTGAGCCGCAGCGAGGCGGCGCGGCGTCAGGAGTGGCGCCGGCGCCAGGGGTGGTGCGGAAGGCCCAATGTCCGGCGGACGTGCGGTGTGCTTTCCGAGCGGCGCCGGTGAGTTGACCTAGATTGCCCGACCATGAGCGAAAATGTCGGAATCAGTCGTCGGTCGATGCTCAGGGCGATCCCCACCGCTGTCCTCGCGGCGGCGTCCGACGGGATCCTCTCCCGGCAGTACGCCGCCGCGGCGCCCGCACCCTTCCCGCAGCCGGCTGTCCGGGCCAGGCGGCGGGTGCCCGGCACACCGCGGGCGGTGCTGGAGCAGACGCTCGACGTGCGGTTCACGGACACCGTCGTCCCCGGCTACGGCACGGCCACCACCCGCACCTACAACGGGACGATCCCCGGACCGACCCTGCGGGTGCGCGGCGGGGACACCCTGCGGCTCACCCAGGTCAACGGCCTGCCGCCGAACGAGCCCCACAGCGGCGGCCACAACCTGCCGCACAACCTCAACAGCTTCAACCTGCACACCCACGGCCTGCACGTCTCCCCGTCCGGGGACGCCGACAACGTCCACCGCGAGTTCGCGCCGCGCACCGCCGAGGAGGTCGAGGCTGGCGACCCGGAGCCGCGGTACGTCACGACCGTCGACATCCCGGCCGACCACCCGGCCGGCACCCACTGGTACCACCCGCACCTGCACGGGGCCACGTCCGTACAGATCGTCGGCGGGATGGCCGGGGTCCTCATCGTCGAGGGCGACGTCGACGAGGTGCCCGAGATCGCGGCGGCCGCCGACGTCGTCGTCTGCGTCAACGAGCTCAGACTCAAGGACGGCAAGGTCCCCGAGTTCACCTCCGCGAACGCGCTGGCGGCCGTCCCGGCCACCCTGACCGTCAACGGCCACGTCAACCCCACCCTGACGCTGCGCCCGGGCGAGGTGCAGCGCTGGCGGCTGGTCTGCGCGACGGCGTTCACCGCGCTGCCGCTAAGGCTCACCGACGGCGAGCGGAACCTCACCTTCCACCAGATCGCCCAGGACGGCGTGACCTTCCCGGCCACGGTCGCCACCGACAGTCTGCGCCTGGCCATGGGCAACCGGGCCGACGTGCTGGTCCGCGGCGGCGATCCCGGCAGTTACGCACTGCGGGCCGACGGGGTGTCCGAGCCGCTGATGACGGTCGAGGTGACCGGCCCGGCCGTCGAACCGCCGATGGACCTGCCGACCATCCTGCCGGCCGGCAAGCCCTTCCTCGACGAGGACGACATCGCCAACCCGGACGCCGACCGGGAGGTGGTCTTCCACGTCGACCCCGGCGTCTTCGGCGGGTCGTTCCCCAACGCCTTCCGCGTCCTGGGGAGCAACCCGAGCCCCGCGGCCGACCCCGACGGCGACCTCACCCGGGACCCGGCGTACGGACTGTTCGACCCCGGCTACGTCAACCACACCCTGGAACTGGACACCGTCGAGCGGTGGACCGTGCGCACCGACGAGACCCGCCCGGCCTTCAGCCACCCCTTCCACCTGCACACCAACCACGTCCTGGTCACCCACCGCAACGGCAAGCGGCTCGACCCGCCGGTCTGGCAGGACACCGTCGACCTGGCCGGCGGCAGGCCCGGCGACACCGTCACCTTCCTGGTCCGGTACGAGGACTTCACCGGCAGCACCGTCGCCCACTGCCACCAGCTCCAGCACGAGGACCTCGGGATGATGCAGATTGTCGACTACGTCGAAACGAGGCGGCCGGGCCGGCGTACCCCGCGCCGGTCCTGAACCGGGCCCGGGGCGGCCGCCGGGCCCGCCGGAGCCGGGGCGGTGGCCCTGCGGGCGTGCAGTACGGCGGCGTCCAGGGGGAGCGGGGAGTGGCCCAGCAGCCGCGGCCCGGCCTCGGTGACCAGCCGCGCGTAGTGGTCGGCGCAGCGCTCGCGGCCGCCGGTGCTGCCCGGGGTGGAGGTCCCGGGCGGTGGCCGGTGAGCCCCTGCCGGCGGGCCGGTCGGCCGCGGACCACCACGCTGGGTCGATCCGGTGGGAGGACGGTCAGATGCCGACGTAGTTCTCGGCGAACCAGTCCTGGTGGGTGCGTGAGGTGCGCAGGGATTCGACGCGGGAGCGCCGCATGGCCTCATGGAAGAACGATTCCGCGTCCGCTCCGGCCGGGGCGTGCAGGAGCTGGATCATCCAGTGGGCGAACTCCTGCGCCCGCCATATGTGGTCGAGGCAGCGCCGCGAGTACCGGTCGAGCGCCCGGGAGTCGCTGCGGGAGAACTCGTCGATCAGCGCTTCGGCGAGCAACTCTGCCTCCAGCACGGCGAGGTTGGCCCCCTTCGCGGCGGCGGGGGCGGGCAGACTGGCGGCGTCCCCGGCGAGCAGCAGCGAGCCGTGCCGCAGTGGTTCGACCACGTCGGACTCCAGGTTGATGACGGAGCGTTGGACGATCCGGCCGTGGTGCAACGGCCCGTGCTCCGCGGTGTACATCCGGCGGTCGAGCGCCGCCCAGATCCGCTCCTCGGACCAGGCGTCGCCCGGGACGCCGGGCTCGTACTGCAGGTAGTAGCGGGTGATGTCGGCGGTGCGGGCCATGTGGCCGGCGAAGCCGTCCGGGTGCATCGCGTAGCCAACGGCGTCCAGGCTCGGGGGTGCCTCGGCGAGCAGTCCGAGCCAGGTGACGCCGTGGTCGCGGTGGTGGCGGAGGGCGCCGGCGGGCAGGGAGCGCCGGGCGGCGCCGTGGCGGCCGTCGCAGCCGGCCACGTAGCGGGCCCGCCACCGGCCGGGGCGGCCGTCCGCCTCGCGGACGTCGACGGTGGGGCGGGGGCCGGTGACCTCCCGCACGGACCGGGCCTCGGTCTCGAAGCGGATCCGGCCGCCCGCGTCCAGGTAGTGGGTCAACAGGTCGGTGACCAGGTCCTGCTGGGGGTAGACGGTGTGCCGCTCGCCGCGGCCGAGGGTGCCGTAGTCGAGTCGGAAGCTGCCGTTCCCGGTACGGAACTCGCAGGTGCCGTGCGGGTGGCCGCGCCGGTGCAGGCCGTCGGCCAGGCCGTGGCGCTCCAGTATTCGGACGGTGTTGGCGGCGAGGAAGCCGGCCCTGGCCCTGGTCCGGACGTGGGCGCGGTCGGCGCGTTCGAGGACGACGCAGTCGATCCCGGCGGCGTGGAGGAGGTTCCCGAGGGTGAGTCCGGCCGGTCCGGCGCCGAGGATGACGACGTCGGCGGATGTCTCTGCTGTTCGGTTCGTCTGACGTTCGGTCACAGTACGGGGAGCTTAGCCACCGCTGGATGCGCCGACCACTGGACGGGCTGCTCGAAGCTGATCGGGGATGCGCACTATTGCGCGATACGTTCGATCTGGACTACAAAGCGATCATCTTCACGCATGTTGGTGCAGTCTCGCGCAGGAGGACTTCATGGCTCACGTCGACGAAGAGATCGCCAGCCAGCCCGAATGCTGGCAGCGCGCCCTGGAACTGACCCCGCGACACCTGCCCGAACCCGGCGAGCGGGCCGCCGTCATCGGCTGCGGCACTTCGCTCTACATCGCCCAGGCCTACGCGGCGCTGCGTGAGTCGCTCGGACTGGGCGAGACCGACGCCTTCGCGGCTTCCGAGTTCCCGGCCGACCGCCGGTACGACCGGGTGGTCGCCCTCACCCGCTCCGGCACCACCACCGAGGTGCTCGACGCCCTCGCGCGGGTCGGCACGACCGAGACGGTGGCCGTCACCGCCGACCCGCGCACCCCGGTCGGCGCCGCCGCGCGCCACCTGGTGGCACTGGAGTTCGCCGACGAGAAGTCCGTCGTCCAGACCAGGTTCGCCACCACCGCCCTCGCCGTGCTGCGCGCCCACCTGGGTGCCGCACCGGCGGACCTGCCCGCCCAGGCCCGCGCCGCGCTCGACGCACCGCTGCCCCGAGGCGCCCTGGAGGCACGGCAGTTCACCTTTCTCGGGGCGGGCTGGAGCTGCGGAGTGGCGCCTGGCCGCCCCGCATCCCGCCGCCGCCCCCTGAGGCGGCGGCGGTGGCGCGGTGGCGGGGCGGGTTGGAAGGGACGTGGCGGCCCGGCCGGTGGGCGACGTCGGGGTGCCCAGGGGTGGTCAGGCGGACTTGACGGTGGGGAACCTGTCGCCGCCGATGACCCAGCGGCCCCGGCGCATGACGGCGACCGGGTCGTACCTCGAGGAGTCGACCACGACGAGGTCGGTGAGGCGCCGGACAGGGTGATGCGGTCGGTCACGGTCAGGGCCTCCTCCGTCTCGGCGATGAGCAGTGTGATGCGCAGTCGTGCTTGTGCCTGTTCCAAGCGACACGAGTCCAAGCAGCTGTACGCAGGTATATCGGGCCGCCGGCCGGAGCGGCCCGGCAACGGCCGAGGAAGGGCGCACAGTCGCCGATCGTCGGCGCGGGCTGAACTACACTCCGTCCATGCTCAAAGCTGATCGCGCCGCCAGGATCGTGTCGCACATCGCCGAGGCGGGGAGCGCGGACGTGCGCACGCTCTCCGAACTGCTCGGGGTGTCGGACGCGACCGTGCGCCGGGACCTGCAGGAACTGCAGGACCAGGGGCTGCTCCAGCGCACCCGCGGCGGAGCCGTGACGGGCGCGGTCAACCTGGAGATCCCGCTGCGGCACCGGGGCGACCAGCAGCAGGAGGAGAAGCGCCGGATCGCCCGGGCCGCCGCCGAACTGGTGCCGGACGGCGCCGTGGTGGGCCTGACCGGCGGCACCACCACCACCGAGCTGGCCAGGGTGCTGGGCGAGCGCGGCAAGGTCACCGTGGTGACCAACGCGGTCAACATCGCCGCCGAGCTGATCGTGCGGCCCGAGGTCCGGCTGGTGGTGGTCGGCGGACTCGCCCGCTCGGCCAGCTACGAACTGGTCGGCCCGGTCGCCGAGCGGATGCTCGACCAGTACCACCTCGACCTCGCGTTCATCGGCGTGGACGGCCTGACCGTTCAGCAGGGCTGCACCACCCACGACGAGATGGAGGCGCAGACCGACCGGGCCTTCCTGCGCAGCAGCGCCCACGCGGTGGTGCTCGCCGACCGGACGAAGGTCGGCCGGGTCACCTTCGCCACCATCTGCCCGCTCGCGGACGTCCACGACCTGGTGACGGACTCCGGGCTGCCGGACGCCCAGGAGCACGCGATCGCGGAGTGCGGGGTCCGGGTGCGGCGGGCCTGAACCTCCGGGGGAGAGCCGCGGACGGCCCGTCCCGGGACGGGCCGGGACGGCGGAGCGACACCGGAAGGGACGCAGGCGGGACACAGGAGGGGACACAGGAGGGACGACGAAGCGTGGTGGATGGGACCACCGCGCTCCTAGCGTGGCAGTCGTTCGCCCACCACCCGTGAAGGGCCAGGTAGTCCCGCATGAACCACGTCGACCCCGCCAACTCCGCCGGCCCCGGCCGACGCTCCTTCCTGGCCGGCGCCTTCGCCGTCGGCACCGGCGCCCTGCTCGGCTCCGCCCTGACCGCCGGGGTGGCCCGGGCCGCCGCCGGACCGGTGATCGCCGACACCGGCGCCTGGGGTGCCCGGCCCGCGAGCAGCCCGCTCAACTTCGTGGCGGGCGCGCCGGACAAGGTGATCGTGCACCACACCGCGACGCCCAACGTGACGGACTACTCGCAGGCCGCCGCGTTCTCGCTGGCCCGCTCGATGCAGAGCTACCAGATGGACTCCGAGCACTGGATCGACACCGGCCAGCACTTCACCGTCAGCCGCGGCGCGTACATCATGGAGGGCCGGCACAGCAGCCTGGCCACCCTCCGCAGCGGCACCCAGCACGTCGAGTCCGCCCACTGCACCGGGCAGAACACGGTGGCGATCGGCATCGAGAACGAGGGCACGTACAGCACCGTCGACCCGCGCAGCCAGCAGTACGCGGCGCTGATCGACCTGATCACCTACATCTGTCAGCGGTACGGGCTGCGCGCCTACCAGGTCTACGGGCACCGGGACTTCAACAACACCGAGTGCCCCGGCGACCGCCTCTACGCGCTGATCCCGCAGATCCGCCGCGACGTCGCGGCGCGGATCGGCGGGGACCCGACCGGCCCGGTCTGGCCGGTGCTCAGCAGCGGCGCCTCGGGCGAGAACGTGAAGACCCTGCAGTACCTGTTGGTGCAGCGCGGCCAGTCGCTGACCGTGGACGGGGCGTACGGCCCCGCCACCCAGGCCGCCGTGACGGCCTTCCAGAACACCAACCACGCCTCGGCCGACGGCGTCGCGGGCAACCAGACGTGGTCCCAGGCCGTGGCGCCGCTGGCGCGCGGCGCCACGGGCAGCGCGGTGCAGGGCGTGCAGAGCCAGCTGGTCGCGCACGGCATCCAGGTGAGCGTGGACGGCGCGTTCGGTCCCGGGACGCAGGCCGGGGTGACGTCCTTCCAGTCCTCGGCGGGGCTGCCGGCCGACGGCGTGGTGGACGCCCGCACCTGGAGCAGGCTGCTCGCCTGATCTCCCGGACCGTGCACCGGCGGCTGGCCCGTTCACCACGAACGGGCCGGTGACCGGCCGTTCCCGTCGGCGTCAGCAGGTGTCACCGGTGTCTCGTACGCCGTCCCACGGCTGTCCCACAGCCGTCCCAACACCGTCCCACGGTGTCCCTGGTGTGCACCGGGACGTCCCCGGTGCCGCCGATCCGTGGCGGGACGGCCGCGCGGCCCCCGAGAGTGGGCGGCACCGCCTGATCACCCGACAGGCACCGGAGGAATGGGATGACCGTGAAGACAACCCCGGCCCTGCGCGGGCTGGCCGTGGCCGTGCTCGCCTTCGTCGCGCTGGCGCTGCTGCCGGCGCAGGCCCAGGCACTGGACAGCACCACCTGGGTCCAGCGCAACCTGGTGGGCATCGGTTACCTGGCGAGCAGTGGCGTCGACGGCAACTACGGCCCGCAGACCACCGCGGCCGTCCGCAGCTTCCAGCACGACAACGGCCTCGACGAGGACGGCGCGTACGGCGCGCGCACCGAGCTGGCCCTGCACAACAAGGTCGCCGAGGTCCAGCGCGCCGCCGGCGCGGGCGCGGACGGCGCCTACGGCTCCGGCACGACCGGCTCGGTCACGGACTGGCAGCGGGCGCACAACCTGAGCGCCGACGGCATCGCCGGCCCGGCCACGATGAACGCGATGGGCGTCGCCCGCACCGTGCAGATCACCGCCCAGTGGAAGTTCCCCAGCCACGGCTGGAGCGTGAGCGGCCAGTTCGGCTGCCTGGACCAGATCTACATCCACGAGAGCGGCTGGAAGGTCTACGCCACCAACCCGTCCTCCGGCGCCTACGGCATCCCGCAGTCGCTGCCGGGTGACAAGATGGCCGGCGCCGGTTCCGACTGGCAGACCAACCCGGCCACCCAGATCCAGTGGGGCCTGGACTACATCAAGGGCCGCTACGGCGACCCGTGCTCGGCCTGGAGCTTCTGGCAGGCCCACAACTGGTACTGACGGGCCCCCTGACTCCTCCGACCCCGTTCTGTTCACCCTGTTCGTCACCGATCGACGTCTTCCCCGTGCCGACTCCTCGAAGGAGCACATAGTGAACAGCTCTTCCCTCGACCGCCGATCGCTCCTGCGCTTGGGCACCGGCGCCGTGGCCGCGGCCGGGCTCGCCGCGGTCGCCGACATCGGGTTCGCCCGCCCCGCGGCCGCGTACGGCTGGTCCGGCAACCTCGGCCAGGGCTCCTCCGGTTCGGCCGTGGCCGAGCTCCAGATCCGCGTCGCGGGCTGGGCGGCGGACTCGGCCTCGCAGACCTACGTGGCCGTGGACGGCTCCTTCGGGCCGGGCACCGCGGCCGCGGTGCGCCGGTTCCAGGCCGCGTACGGGCTGAGCGCGGACGGCGTGGCCGGTCCGCAGACCTTCGGGGTACTCAACTCGCTGGAGAAGTCGGACGGTTCCACGGCCCACTTCAACTGGTCGGAGTTCACCAGCCACGACGGCTCGGGCTTCGGGGGCGGCAACGTCGGCTCCGGCGAGGTGCAGGAGAACGTCCGGCGCACCATGTACAAGCTGGAGGCGCTGCGGAAGAAGGCGGGTGACCGCGCGATCACCGTCAACTCCGGCTTCCGCAGCACCTCGTACAACGCCCAGGTCGGCGGGGCGTCGAACTCCATGCACACCTACGGGGTCGCCGCCGACATCGCCGTCTCGGGCCTGTCGACGCTCTCCGTCTACCGGATCGCCGAGACCTGCGGCTTCTCCGGCCTGGAGACCTACACGGTCTCCTGGCAGCACGTGGACAGCCGGATCGAGCACTCCAACTACGGCTCGGGCTCCTGGTGGTGGCAGGACGGCGTGGCGTAGCGGCGGGGCCCCCTCCCCACGTGCCGCGGCACCGCGCCCTCCCCACCGGGCGCGGTGCCGTGTCGCTCGTGTCCTGTCCCCCCTTCTCGCAGTGCGGCCGGTCAGGCCTCGCGACGGAACGGACGGCGGCCGGCGGCGGCCAGCACCCCGCCCGCCCCGAGCGCCAGCGAGACCAGGGCCACCCGCCGCAGCAGGGCGGCCTCCCGGCGGTGGCGGCACGCGGAGTCCGCTTCCCCGAGCGGGCCCCCGTCGGCCGGGCCGGCCACGGGGGCCGTCGTGGCGGGCGCCGGGGCGCCCAGCGGGACGAACGTGATGCGGCGGCTGTCCGCGAGGCGCCACAGTTCCAGCAGGCGCTCGGCGTCGCCTCCGCAGACGGACGCGATGCTCTGCACCGCGTCCCGCGGGGGGAACTGCTTCCCGTTGACCCAGCGCTCCCACGAGGACTTCGCGTAGTGGGTGCGTTCGCTGAGCCGGGCGTAGGTGAGGCCCGACCCGGACTTCAGCGACTGCAGCTCGCTGGCGAGCTGGTCGGCGGGCGACGGTGATGTGGTCTCGGACGTGTGATGGCGGCCCATGAGGTATCTCCCCGAACTTCCTCTGAGATGACCGTTGTGGTGCGGAGTACTGGGTGTGCACCCGGGCGCCCTCGTCTGCTCCGACTCGCCGAGGTCTTTACCCGGACCAGAACCGGTGCTGACCTCGGGGCTACCCGGCGAGGCCAACTCTGCGCGATCGCGGGCCGATCTTCGACCGTCTCCGAACTTTCTGAGACGATGGGCCCCGTTCCAGGGCCCCTGAGCTGGGGCTTGGGACGCCCGGGTGGAGACGGTTGAGACGGAGGGACGGATTCCGCAGGGGCTGAGGGCGGAGCGCGACTAAGCTGATCATCCCAACGATGACCAGTTCATGTCTGCCGTCGACCCGCCAGAGGTGCACCCCCACGATGAGCCAGTCCTGGAAACCGCTTCCTGACGGTCTTTCGGAGCCTGCCAGGCGCCTGGCCGAGGAACTGCGTGCGGTCAAGGACGCGCACCGGATCTCGCTCGCCGAACTCGGGAAGCGGACCTACCTCAGCAAGGCCTCCTGGGAACGCTGGCTGAACGGCAAGCGCCTGATCACCCCTCAGGCGCTTGCCGGGATGATCGCCGCCCTGGACTGCGACGGCGAGCTGCTGACCTCCCTGCTGAGGCAGGCCGAGGCGGCGCGGGACGCGGCCGAAGGGGCCGCGCCGGTGTCGGAACCCGTGCCAGCGCCGGTGTCAGAACCCGTGCTCGCGCCCGTGTCGGAACCCGTGCTCGTGCCCGCGCCCGTGCCGGTCGCCGTTCAAGCGTGGCCGACCGAAGCGCCGGTCCGGTCCGCCGTCCTCGGCCGCGCCGCCGGGTGGCGCCGCCCGTCGGCCCTGCTCGCGGCCGCCGTCGCCGTCGCGCTCGTCCTGGCCGTGAGCCTCTACCTGCACGGTCTGAACGGCGGCACCGACGCCGCCGCGGCCGGACTCCCCGCGACGAGTGCGGAGGCCGGGGCCGCCCCGCTCTGCCAGGGCATCGGCTGCGCGGGCAAGGACCCCCAGCTCATGGGGTGCGAGAACGACGACCACACCCTGCTGACCGGCAACGTCGGCCAGGTGGTCCTGTACCTCCACTACAGCCCGCGCTGCCGAGCCGCCTGGGCGGGGATCACCGAAGGCGCCCCCGGGGACACCGTCACCATCACCAACAGGACCGGCTGGCAGGAGACCGCCCTGATCCACTGGGGCTACGACAACTACTCGGCCATGGTCGACGCCGGACCGGCCGACACCACCCTGCGGGTGTGCGGCCACCAGCCGGGCGGGGACGGGTGCCTCCCGCTCGTCACCGACCCCGCCGCCCGGGCCGCCACCATGGCCGCCCCCTCCCCGAAGGCCCCGAGCCCGGTGGCCTCCGTCCCGGTAACGGAGTCCCCGACGCCGAGCGCGACCTCGTGAGACCGGCCCGGTGGCCGTGCCGCCGGCCGGTCACCGGGCTCAGACGAAGTTCTTGTCGATGAGCATCTGCAGCACGTTCACGTGGAAGTCCGGGAAGTCCATCGGCACAATGCCGAACCGGGCCCGCTGCCGGGTGCGGGCGACCAGGTACGGGTAGACCGTCCGGTCCATCAGGGTCTGCGAGCTGCTCTTGGGCCAGTAGCCACCCGCATAGCTGAGGAAGTTCACGAACATTCGCGGGTAGGCCGGGTTGAGGAATGCCTTGTCGAATTGGGCGGTGATGTACCGGCCCTTGTCGCCCAGCGCGTCGGTGCCGCCGATCTGCCAGACGTCCTGGGTGTCGAACCAGTCGTTCTGGCCGCTGGACCAGTCGATCAGGCCCCACGGGTTGGCGAAGTCCGCGAGCAGGACCACCTTTCCGCGGGCCGTGCCGAGGGTCGGCCAGCCGTAGAAGTGGAACATGCCGCGGTAGCCCAGGCCGTCCAGGTAGTGGTTGACCCGCCGCTGGAACTCCGGGTCGTCGAGGGACTGGCCGCCGGCGCGCTCGTTCCGGAGGCGCATCAGGACGGTCTCGCCCGGGTGCGCCGCCAGGAAGGACCGGCACTGGTCCAGCACGTCCTGGAGCCGGATGTGCTGGTAGTTGTCGGCGTGGTAGATCCCGAGTTCGTCGGGCGCACCCTCCAGGCCGTTGCAGCGGATGTCGAGGAAGCGGACGCCCTCCTGCAACTGCTGCGGGATGCCCCAGTTCTGGGTGTGCGACCACTCGGTGCCGTACCACGGGTTCTGGCAGCAGGAGTCGTGGGTGCCTGGGACGGTGAGGTCGAGCAGCGACAGGCTCCCGTCCAGCCGGCTCATCCAGCTGTCCGTCGGCAGCCCGCCCGGAGTGGCCGAGGAGGCCGCGGTCCGGGCGGTGGCGGAGGAGACCGGTTCGAACAGGCTTCCGACGGCGGCCGCACCGCCCGCTCCGGCTCCCCACCTGAGAAGGTCACGACGTGCGATGCCCATGGTCCGGCTCCCTCCAACCCGTGCGCGGCTGCGGTGACTCGCCCTGACACTGGTCCAACGGGGCCGCCGCGTCAACGGGTTCAGTGCGGGCCCGTGCCCTGACCGTCCAGCCGTCCGGGCTGTCCGGGCTGTCCGGGCTGTCCGGGCCGACCACCAGCCACCGGGCGGACAGCTCTGTCCGAGCGCCCTCGGCGGTGAACTCGGTGAGGGACAGCGGCATCTCGCCGGTGGCGAGAACGGCGAGGACGGCGAGGACGGCGAGGACGGCGAGCACGGCCGAGCGGAAGAGCTCGTCGAAGGCGGCGTCGGCGACCTGGGCGGGGGGCGGGGCCGTGTTCGAAGACCGGGCGCAGCTTCGGGGGCGGCCCGGACGGGGACCGCGCCAGCTCCTTGCGTTCGGATCAGGTGCGCTTCAGACCCGGTGCGCGGCGACGTAGCGGGCCGGATCCTGGCGGAACTCGCCGTGCCAGCGCCCGAGGCACTGCTCGGCGAAGGTGAGGCCGGTGGCGACGATCTCGTCCAGCGGGTCCAGGTAGCCGGGGACGTGGGGCGGTTCGAGGCCCGCCGAGACGCGCGCGTCCAGCCCGGCCCGGGCGAGGCGGAGCAGTTCGGCGGCCAGCGGGCGGACGGGGTCGTCGCCCAGTCGGGTGGCGAGGCCGCGGACGGGCAGTTCGGCGAGTGCGGCGCGGTGCTGCGCCACGGTGTGGTGGCCGAGCAGCTTCCAGGCGGCGGCACGGGATTCGGCGTGGTAGGTGAGGCCGGTCCACAGGGCCGGGACGGCGGCGATGAACGGGTACGGCGGACCGTCCGAGCCGCGCAGTTCCAGGGTGTTGCGCACCCGGGTGTGGGTCCAGAGCTGGTTGAGGTGGGAGGCCCAGTGGGCGGGCGTGGGGCGCGACCCGTCGTCGTAGCCGTACCGGAGGAGGTCGGCGAAGGGGCGGTCGGGCGCCGGGTGGTAGCGGCCGTCCGGGGTGCGGTAGTGGATCAGGGGGAGGTCGAGGGCCCAGTCGATCACGTCGTCCACGTCGACGTCCGGGCGCAGCGCGGGCGCGAGCACGCCGCACCGGCGCGGGTCCATCCGCAGCCAGGCCCAGCTGCGGTGGGACAGCAGGCCGTCCGCACGGCCCTCCTGGATCGGGGAGTTGACGAGCAGGGCGGCGACCACCGGTGCGGCGGCCATCTGGGTGCGCAGTTTCTCGGTGAAGTCCCCGGGCGAGAGGTAGTCCAGCGTGACCTGGGTGGAGAGCGACAGCGCCATGATGTACCGGGCGCGGTCGCCCGCAGGGCCCAGCGCGGCGAAGTAGTCCCGCATGATGGCGCCCCTGGTCATCGGCACCCACTGCACGTCGGCCAGCCGGTCGAACGGGAGGTTCCCCCCGGGCACCAGGGCCAGGCCGAACCGGCCCACCAGCTCGGCGAGTTGCTCCAGCGCGGTGCGCATGTCGTGCACCGCTTCGGCCACGCTGGGGACGGGCACCGAGGAGTACTCGAGCTGGCCTCCGTGTTCCAGGGTGATCTGGCTGCCGTCCGGGCGCAGCACTCCGGTCAGCCGTCCGGCGTCCTCCTGGCGCTCGCCGCCCCAGTGGGCCAGCACCGCCTCCAGGACGGCCAGCACGCCGCGGTCGCCGAAGTAGCGGGCGGCCAGGCCGGTGGCCGGGTCGAGCAGTCCGCACTCGACCTCGATGCCGACCTGCTCGCTGCGGGCGGGCCGGAACGGGGCGCGCAGGTCGTCCCGGGTCAGCTGCCGGTCGGTCACGCGGTACCCACCCGGGTGGCGATCCGGGGGTGGCCGGCGCGGTCGAGTACGGCGGCCACCGCGTCGAGGGCGGACCGGGCGGCGCCCTGGCACCAGGCGTGGGCGCCGGAGAGGTGCTCGCCGGCGAAGAAGATCCGCGGGTCGTCGGCCGGGTGCGGCGAGCCGAGCACCGTCAGGTAGCGGGTGTGTTCGCCGGGTGTCAGGTGGGCGAAGGCGCCGCCGCCCATGCCGGTCTGCACGTCCCAGTCGCAGTGCAGGATGTCGTCCACGTCGGCGGAGATGCCGGGGTGGAGCCGGTCCAGGCAGTCCAGCACCAGGGCGTCGCGGTCCGCCGGGGGCAGCGCGGCGAAGCGCCGGGCGTTCGCGCCCCACTGGTAGGCGCCGAGCAGGGCGGTCGGCTCGGCCGAGCGCAGCGGGTCTCGGGCGGCCCAGCGGTGGTCGGCGCTGCCGTTGACGCCGTCGGTGACCGGCATGGCGTTGTCCGACGGGTACCAGCACTGCTGGATCGGCAGGTCGGTGAAGCTTCCGCCGCCGTGGATGCCGTCCTCCAGTTCCCAGCGGCGGCGGGTGAGGTGGAGGACAGACTTGCTGCTGCTGGCGTAGCTGATGCCGCGCACGGCGTGCCGCTGGGAGTGGGGCAGGCCCGGACTGACGGCGATCTGGTCGAGTGCGGGCGCCGGGACGCAGCAGACCACGTAGTCGGCGTGGTCCTCCAGCGGGGCGCCGAGCCGCTTGCCGTGGATCCGGACGCCGTCCGTGGTGAGGGTGAGTTCGTCGATCCGGCTGGACAGCCGGAGGGTGCCGGGGCGCAGGGCCCGGACGAAGGCGTGGACCAGCGCTTCCAGCCCGTCCACCAGCTCGACCTGCCCCTCGTGGAACAGTCCGAAGTAGTCGACCAGGACCTCCAGCAGGGAGGACTGCTCGTAGTGGGCGAGCCCGCTGGCGTGGCCGATGAGGTCCCAGGCGTCCTGCGACAGGTGCTCGTGGACGAACTGCCACAGGGACACCGAGGCCGCCCGCTCCAGCGCCGGGTCGTCCCAGTGGCCGGCCAGCGTGTGCTCCTGCTGCTCGACGGTGAGCGAGCGCCACACCGGGCCGAGCAGGCGGTCCAGCACCGGCGTCGGGGCCTGCCGTTCGCCCGGGCGGAGCGCGTACGCGGGGTAGAGGACGGCCACGTCCTGGACCCGGACCCGCTGGCCGCGCAGGTGGTAGTAGGCGCGCGGGTTGGCGTTGACGAACGGGCGGGTCTCCAGGTGGAACTGGGAGACGTAGTGCAGCACGCAGTGGTGGTTGCCGGGGATGCGCATGGCGCCGAGGTCGACGTGGGTGCCGTCCCAGAAGCGGTGGGTCCGCACCCGTCCGCCGGGCCGGTTCGACCGTTCGTGGACCACGACGTCGAACCCGCGCCGCTCCAGCTCGTACGCGCAGACCAGGCCGGCGATTCCTGCGCCGATGACGGCGACCCGCCCTCGGGCGCCCGCCACCGGGTTCAGCAGGGCACGCGGGAACGCAAAGCTCGTATCGAACATCGGCACCGCACCCCTCTGGCGACCGGACTTCGCCTCAGCCTGGTCCAGGCCTGGTTCGTGTGCCACTCGGCGGCGCCGACGCGAGTGAGGGGACGGTGTCGGACATGCAGGGCCAATGTTGCTACTCGGAGCGCTGGGGCGGGCCTCGCCGAGGGGCCCGGAAAATGACCTGACCGGTATTCCGGCGGCGGGGTGGCGTGTTCGGCACCGCCCCCAGCGCCGGTGCGACCCGAGCACCGGGATCGCGCTCGCCTCCTACTCGATCGGCTCGCCGCACGAGGTGCGCCGCAACGGCAACGCCGTCACCGTCACCGACCCCTTCGGCACCCACGTGCTGCCCGGGATCGCCGGCAAGCCCGCCGAGGAACTGCACATCGGCGGCACCCACCACCACCCGTACCAGACCCCGATGGCACAGACGAAGAAGTAACCCGCACCGCATGAGACCGGCCGGTCGGGGGCAGACACCCACGGCCGGCCGTCGACCGTTCTCACGCCGGACGAGGACAATGCGGTCCAGGGCGTGTCTTTCGGATCACGTCGGATCAGCGGGCGGAACGGTCGCCTGCGTCGTGGTGGTGGGCGGCTCCCGGCCGCACCCCTACTGACGGGTCACCACCGCCGGGCTGCGGCTGAACCCCGCTCGGCGGAAGCCACGTAGAGCGGGACGGAAAGGGACGGGGGAGGAACAGGGGATGGAAGCGGACGGCCCGGAGGTGCGTGCGTACATCACGGCCCTGGTGCGGATGGGCGCTCCGGAGGTGCCGGGCCCGCCCGCGCTGGCGGTCCCGGCGGGCACCGCGGCCGAGGTGACGGCCGTCGCCCGGCGGCTGGCGCTGCGGGCGCTGCCCGACCGTCAGCGGCGGCCGGAGCCGACGCCGGGACTCCTGGCCGTGGCGAGGGGGCTGGTGGTGGACGTGCACCCCTGCGCGCCGGGGTGGACGGTGGCCGAGCGGGAACGGCTGGCGGGGTGGGTCGCGGTGCTGATCGAGCACCGGGGCGAGGACGGCGTCCAGGAGCTGGTCCGGGAGCTGTGCCGAGAACCGGGCCGGGAGGGACCGGGCCGGGACGGTCCGGGCCGGGAGATCGACGGGGACTGAGCGGTGGCACTCGGTGGAGCCCCAGATGCCCGCAGGTGGGGGCGTTGGTGGATCGTTGGCAGGTCCTTGGCGGCGCCCGGCAGTCTGGTCCAGACCGCCACGGGGGATGTACGGCGGAAGCCCTGCCATGTGCCCTTGCCCGACCTGAGAGGTAGCGCGTGTCGAAGCCGTCCGTCGCCCGCCCCACACCCGTCGCCCAGCCGCCCGCGGGCCCCCCGGCCGCCATCGCGGCCACCCCCGAGCCGGCCCCGGCCCGACCGACCCTCGACCCCGACACCCTGGCCGAGATCCACCGCCTGCACGGCGGCTACCTGCTGCGCGCCCTGATGCGCACCACCGGCGGCGACCGCGGCAAGGCCGAGGACATCCTCCAGGAGACCCTGCTGCGCGCCTGGCAGCACCCGGAGGCCCTGGCCGCCGGCCCCGAGCAGGCCCGCCCCTGGCTGTTCACCGTCGCCCGGCGGATCGCCATTGACCACTACCGGATGGCTGCCGCCCGCGCCAAGGAGGTGATCGGCGAGCCGGTCGAGGACCGTCCGCTCGCCGACGACCCGTACGAGCAGGTGGTGGTCGCCCGGGACCTCGCGCTGGCGCTGCGGCGGGTGCAGAAGCACCACCGCGAGGTGCTGGTCGAGCTGCACCTGAAGGACCGCTCGGTGGTGGAGGCCTCGGCCCGGCTGGGGGTGCCGCCGGGGACGGTCAAATCCCGGAACTTCTACGCGGTCCGGGCGCTGCGGCCGGTGCTGGCGGCCGAGCACGGGTACGCGCCGGTCACGGGCTGAGCAGGGGGACGCGCCGGCCACCGGCTGAACGCCCGCTGGGGCTGCGGCTCAAGGGGTGCGCAGGCTGAGCGAGGACTCCAGGCCCGCGGTCAACTCGCTTCGGTGGCCTGCCAGCCGGTCGTGCCGGCGGAAGCGCTCCAGCGCCGAGGCCAGCCGCGCCCGCACCTCCGGCGCGCGGCCCCGGGCCACCAGGTGGGCCGCGTAGGACTGCTCGGCGACGGCGTGCAGGTAGAGCAGGCCCGCCTCCTCGCAGGCGGCCAGCAGGCGGTGCCAGGCGAGGTCCGCCGTCTCCTCCCGGACGGTCGGCGGCAGCGCCTGGGCCTCGGTCAGCAGCGACCACAGGTGCACCTGGGTGACCGGACGGGGCGGCAGCAGCTCCCGGGCCTCCCGGGACCGGCGCTCCGCACCCGCCGGATCCCCGGTCGCCAGGCTCACCCAGCCCTGGTGCACCAGCGCGTCGACCAGCCGCTCGCGGTTGCCGGACTCCACGGCCAGCGCCGTCGCCTCGGCCGCCAGCCGCCGCGCCTCGGTTGGGTCCCCGAGCATCGCGGTGACCAGGCCCAGGGTGGCGAGCGACCGGACCCGCGCCGAATCGGCGGCGGGCCCCTCGGCGGACTCGGCGGCGGCCACCCCCTTTCGGGCCGCCTCCGCCGACTCGTGACGGCGCTCCAGGGCGACCAGCGCCTGCGCCCGGCAGTTGTGCAGGAAGGCCACCGCGACCGGGTCGGCGCAGCGCTCGGCCGCCGCCAGGCCGACGTCGGCCCGGGCCAGCCAGTCGGTGAAGCGGCTGGCGCCGTAGTAGAGCGAGCCGGTGGTCAGGGCGAGCCGCCAGGCCCGGTCGGGGTGGCTGACGGCGGCCCGGTCGATCAGCATCCGGACGGCGGGCTCCTCGGCGCGGAACCAGTCCAGTGCGGTGCGGATGTCCACGACGGGCGGCAGGGGCTGCGGCGGGAGGGCGGGCGCCCCGGGGTCCTCCTGGCCGGGGTCGAGGTAGCTGCCGCAGCGCTGCAGGGCGCCCCGGTAGTGGTCCAGCAGGCGCAGCAGGGCGTGCTCCCGGCGCTGTTCGGAGGGTGCGGACTGCTCGGCGAGCAGGTCGGCGCTGAACAGCCGTACCAGGTCGGAGCGGTGGTAGCGGCCGCGGGCGGCACCGGTGAGCAGGTGGTGGGAGGCCAGCTCGCCGAGCGCCCGGTGGGCGGTCGCGGTGTCGGTGCCGAGCAGCGCGGCGGCGGCCTGGCCGTCAACCTCCCGGCCCGGGTGGAGTGCGAGCAGTGCGAGCAGTTCCACTGCCTGCGCCGAGACCTGATGGAGGGACAGGCGAAGCTGCTGTCGCAGCCCGGTGTGCGCGTCGAGTTCCAGGGCGGCCAGCCTGGTCCGCTCGTCGGCGAGTTCGGCGACCAGGTCGGTGGGCGTCCAGCTCGGGTGGGCGGTCAGCCGGGCGGCGGCGATCCGCAGGGCGAGCGGCAACTGCTCGCAGAGCCGGACGAGTTCGGCGCCCGCCTCCGGCTCGGCGCGCAGGCGCCCGGGCGTCAGCAGGTGCTCCAGCAGGCCCAGGGCGTCGGCCTCGGGTAGTGCGGTCAGCCGCAGCAGGGCGGCGTCCTCGGTGGCGACCAGCTTCTCCAGCGAGCCGCGCGCGGTGATCACGACGGCGCAGCCCGGGCCGTCCGGCAGCAGGTCGGTGAGCTGGTCGGCGTCGGCGGCGTCGTCCAGCACCACGAGCAGGCGGCGCCCCCTGGTGTGCTCCCGGTAGAGCGCGGCGCGGTCGGCGGGGTCGGTCGGGACGGCGTCGTCCGGGACGCCCAGGGCGCGCAGGAAGCGGCCGAGGACGGCCCCGGGCTCGGCGGGGCCGGCCGGGTCGAGGCCGCGCAGGTCCGCGTACAGCCGGCCGTCCGGGAAGCGCTCGGCGGCCCGGTGCGCCCAGGCGGTGACCAGGGCGCTCTTGCCGATCCCGGCCGGGCCGACCACGAGGGCCGGCCCGTCGGAGGCCCGGTCGGGGGCGCAGGCGCGGTCCAGCCACTGGGCCTCGGCGGTGCGTCCGATCAACTCCCCCCGCTGGCGAGGCAGTTGCTGGGGCGCCTGATAGCCCGACCGGGCGGCCGGGGGAGCGGCGGCGGGGGCCTCGGCGGGGACGGCGGCGGGGGCGGCCGGGGGCGCCTCCGGGCGGTCGTCCGCCAGCACCTCGGCGAACGCGGCCCGCAGCGCCGGTCCGGGGCGGATGCCCAGCTCCCGGTCCAGCCGCAGCCGGGCCCGGTGGTAGGCGTTCAGCGCGTCCGCGGTCCGCCCGGCCTGCTGCAGACAGCGCACCAGCAGCGCCACCAGCTCCTCGCGCAGCCCGTCCCGCCGGACGCTCTGCTCCAGCACCGCCACGGCCGCCGCACCCGTGCCCTGGCGCAGCCGCAGCCCGGCCCAGCGCAGCAGCGCGGCGGTGGAGGACTGCTTCAGGTGTTCCACGGTGGCGGCCCGCAGCGGGGTGTCCGGCAGGTCGGCCAGGGCCTCGCCGCGCCACAGCTGCAGCGCCTCCTCCAGCAGCGCGATCGCGCCGGCACCGTCACCGCGGTCGGCGCGTTCGCCCGCCCGCTCGGCGAGCGCCGTGAACCGCAGCGCGTCCACCTCCTCGGCCGGCCCGCTCAGCAGATAGCCGCCGGCCCGGGTGTGGAGCTCGAACGGGGTGTCGGCGAGCACCTTGCGCAGCGCCGCGACGTGCCCCTGCACCGCCGCCCGAGCGCTGGCCGGGGACCGCTCGCCCCACAGCAGCTCGCAGAACTGGTCCATGGTGACCACCCGGCCCAGCCGCAGCGCCGGCAACGCCAGGACCGCCCGCCGCTGCGCCCCCGCCAAGGTGGCGAGACCGCCCCCGGCGACCTCCAGCTCCACCGGCCCGAGCAGCCGAATCCGCACCCGTACCCCCACCTCACCGCACCCGAGACCTGGAGGCGGCCGCCGGGGTGGAGCAGTGTAGTGCGCACACGTGTCCGATCCGCACTCGAACGCTCGCAACCGTCGGAGCCGCCACGGGTACAGAGGCCCCGGGGGTGGTAGATGGTTGCCTCTGGAAACCAGATCGCCCCTGGGGCCCCGGGCACCGAAGCCCCGCCCGGCCACTCGGCGAGGGATCGCCGCCGGCACCCCGGCCCGGACGTCGCCGCCGTCGGCCCAGGTCCACAGCCGGTGGCGCGGCGAGGAGGTCGCGTGCACCAGGCCGGGTGCCCCGGTGAGGGCGCGGAGCCGGTCGAGCAGGAGGTCGTCGTCCGCGGCGGTGCGGTGCGGTGGGCGGGACCGGTGACGGGGCGGACCGTAGGCGCGTGGGCCGACAGTGTGGTGCGGGAGGGGTGCGGCGGGCCGGTAGCGTGCGGGCATGGACGAGACTCTCGGGAGACACGTGAACGCCCGGTTCGAGCGGCTGGCCCAGCGGGTCCGCGACGAACTGGCCGCCGCCGGACTGCCGGTGGTGGCCCCGGGCCTGGACGACGAGCTGGCCGTCGGGGCGGCGGTGCGGATCAGCAGCTGGAACCAGCACTTCGGGGAGGACCCGGAGGTGCTGGTGAGCTGGCACACGAGCCCCCGACTGCGGAGCAGGGCGACGGCGGACCTGCGGCGGTACGCGGCGCCGACGCCCGCGGTCGTCCTGGGCGACCAGGTGCACCGGGCGATGTCCGCCGCGGTGACCGCGATCCTCTCGGCGGCCGGCTTCACCGTCCGGGCCTCGGGGAACGACTACGCGCCGTTCGACGTGCTGGTCGTCGAGGGACCGGACTTCAGGACGCCGCCGGTCTGGTCCGAGCTCGCCGAGGGCCCGGACCGTACGGAGGACGAGCCCGCGAAGTGAACCGGCCCGGTCCGGTCCGGCGTACTGTCCCACGACGAGAGGGAAGGGGAGCATGGACATCGAGCTGCTCGGGCCGATGGTGGTCCGGCGGGAGGACGGCACGGTGGCCACGCCCTCGGCGCCCAAACGGCGCGCGCTGCTGGGGGCGTTGGCGGCACGGCTGAACCAGCCGGTGGGCGCCGAGGAGCTGATCGAGCTGGTCTGGGAAGGCGCCGCGCCGCCGACCGCGCGGGCGGCGCTCCAGGGCCACGTCGCGGCGCTGCGGCAGCAGTTGGACGACCCCGGGCTGGTGCTCGGCACCCGGGGCGGCGGGTACGTCCTGGAGGGTGACGCGGACCGGGTGGACCTGGTGCGCTTCAGCACGCTCTGCGACCGGGCGGGGCTGCTGTCGCCCGATGCGGCGGCCCGGGTCGGGACGGACGACCCGGCCGTTCCGCTGCTGCGCGCGGCCCTGGACCTGTGGCGGGGCCCGGCGCTGGCCGACTGCGGGTCCGCCCTGCTGCGCGAGCGCACCCTCCCGTTCCTGACCGACCTGCGGCTGTGCGCGCTGAACCGGTTGGCGCAGGGGCTGGTGCTGGCCGGTCGCGGCGGCGAGCTGGTGCCCGAGCTCACCGAGGCGGCGGACGCGCACCCGGGCCGGCAGCCGCTGGCCGCCCGGCTGGTCGAGTGCCTGGAGCAGGCCGGGCGCGGGCTGGAGGCCCGGGAGCGGTACGAGCGGACGGTGGCCCGGCTGTCCGGCCCGCCTGGGCCGGAACTGCGGCAGGCGGGCGAGCAGTTGGCGCGCCGCACGCCGCCGGACCGCCGCTTCGTCGGCCGCGCCGCCGAACTCGCCCGGCTGCACGAGGCGTTGGCCGTGGCCGCCCGGACCGCCCGCCCGATCCTGGTCACTGGCCCGGCCGGGGTGGGCAAGACCGGTCTGGTCCAGCACTGGGCGGCGCAGCGTTTCCCCGAGCGCGTCCTGCACGCCGACCTGCGCGGCTCCGACCCGGCCGGCCCGCGCCGGCCCGCCGACGTCCTGGCCGGCTTCCTCACCGACCTCGGCGTCGCGCCGGAGGCCGTCCCCGCCGGCCTGGAGGAGCGCGCGGCCCGCTACCGCGCACTCCTCGCCGACCGCCGGATCCTGATCCTGCTGGACGACGCCGCCTCCTACCGGCAGTTGGCCCCGCTGCTGCCCGACCGGCCCGCGCCGACCAGCACCGCGCTGGGCCCGGTCGCCGTCGTCACCAGCCGCGACCGGCTGCGCGAAGTGCTGCTCCACGAGGACGCCCTGGTGCTCCCGCTCGGTCCGCTGGACGCCGAGGACGCCCGGGACCTGCTCGCCCGCGGACTCGGCCCGGACCGTCCGGCCACCGACCCGGAGACGGCCGCCGAACTCGCCGAGCTCGCCGAGCGCTGCGACCGGCTGCCGCTCGCCCTGCGCCTGGCCTCCGCCCGGCTTGCCGCCCGCCCGGACTGGTCCCCGGGCGACCTCGGCGCCGAACTCGCCGACGAGCAGACCGGCCTCGCCGCCCTGGCCGGGGCCGGCGCCGCGCGCGGCCCGGTCGGCGTCGGCGCCGCCCTGGACCGCACGTACCGGACCCTGCCGCCCGCCGCCGCCCGGCTGTTCACCCTGCTCGGGCTGTACCCCGGCGCGGAGATCGACACCGCCACCGCCGCCGCGCTCGCCGACCTGCGACCGGCCGCCGCCCGCACCCTGCTGACCGCGCTCGACGCCGTCCACCTGCTGGCCGAGACCACCCCCGGCCGCTACACCCGGCGCGAACTGGTCCGCCGCTACGCCGCCGGACAGGCCGCCGCGCTGCAGTGCGAGGAGCGGTTCGGCGCGCTCGACCGGCTGATCGCCCACTACCTGGAGCTCACCGCCCCGTGGGCGGGGGAGGGCGGCGAGGGCGGAAGGCCCCCGGCGGCCTGGTTCCGCCGGGAGGAGAGCGCGCTGCGCGCCGTGGTGCTCTGCGCCGAGCAGTACGGGCGCACCCGCGCCGCCTGGCAACTCGCCCACCGGATGAGCCTGTTGTACGAGCGCTCGGCCGAGCGCCCGGACGGGCCCGTTGGCCGGGACCGGACGCACTGGCGGACCGTCGCCGAGATCGGGCTGCGCGCCGCGCACGCCGACCGGGACGACGCGGCCCTCGCCCGGCTGGGCACCGACCTCGCCGTCCTGCACGTCCGCCGGGCGGCCCACCGCACCGCCCTGGAGCACCTGGACAGGGCGGCCGCGGCCGCCGACCGGGCCGGTGACGCGCTGCTGCGCCACCACTGCCGCAGCCGGGTGGCCGCCGCGTTGGTGCGGGCCGGGCAGTACGACCGGGCGCTGCCGCTGCTCACCGACCTGGTGGCCGCCGCCCGGACCCCGGCCACCGGGCACCTGCTGGTGCGCGCCCTCACCGACCTCGCCGAGGTCCTGGTCCTGGTCGGCAGCCCGGAGCGGGCGCTCGCCCACGCGGACGAGGCGGTCCGCACGGCCACCGCCCGCAGCGCCGACGGGCGTCCGGACGGCGGCGGCCCGGACCGCGGCCGCCCGGACGAGGTCGAGACGGTGCTCGCCACCCACAGCCGGGCCCGCGCCCTGCACGCCCTCGGCCGCCGGGAAGCCGCGCTGTCCTCGGCCCGGCTCGCCGTCGCGCTCGGCCGCACCGTCGGCGACGCCACCGTGGAGGCGCGCTCGCACGGGCTGCTCGCCGACCTGCTCCTCGAGCTCGGCCGCAGCGTCGAGGGAGCGGAAGCCAGGCGGCGCGAAGAGGCACTGGTGGCGGGGGAGCGCTGACGGCGGGCCCTGCGGACCGGTGCACAACTGCCTCCCGCACCGGCCCGTACAGGCGGAACTATCGGCGGTTCTGCCACGCGGAACCGCCCGCCGGACCGCCTCCGTCCCGGGCATCCCCGCAGGCGGAGGGCTGGTGTGCGCGCTACTTCCGCCAAGGCATACTTCTGCCTGAGGGGAACTGCCCGGCCCGGCGCCCGGCAGAACTGAGGGCGTACGAAACCAGGGGTGGGGCGGGGAGATGACGCTGGCGAGCGGAACCGGGGAGTTCGGCCACCTGCTGGCCGGGCACCGGGTGGCAGCGGGCCTGACCCAGGAGGACCTGGCCGCCACCGCGGGCGTCAGCCTGCGGGCCCTCGGGGACATGGAACGCGGCCGCACCCGCGGCCCGCAGCGGCGCACCGTCCGGGCCCTGGCCGCCGCCCTGGGCCTGGACGGCGCGCAGTCCGCCGCCCTGGAGGGGGCCGCGCAGTCCGGCCGGCCCCGGGGGGTGCGCCAGGTGCCGCCGCAGGGGCAGGCGGTAGGGCCGGTCGTACCGCCCGCGGCTCCGGCCGGCGCCGGGCCGGAACCGGCAGCGCCACCCGCGCCGGACGCCGCCGCAGAGCCCGCGCCCCCCGGCACGCCCCCCGGCGCGCTCGCCCTGCCGCGTGACCTCGCCGACTTCACCGCCCGCGAGCAGGCCCTCGCCGAGCTCGCCGCCCTCACCGCCGACGAGCACCCCGCCCACCCCCGGGTGGTGCTGATCAGCGGTCAGCCGGGCCTGGGAAAGACCGCCTTCGCCCTGCACGCCGCCCACGCGCTCGCCCCGGCCTTCCCGGACGGTCAGCTCTCGCTCGACCTCGGCGGTATGGCCGCCACCCCGCTGGCCGCCCGCGAGGCGCTCGGCCAGGTGCTGCGCGCCCTCGGGGTCGCGGACGGCGCGGTGCCCGCCGGGACGGAGGAGCGGGCCGGTCTGTTCCGCGCCCTGGTCCGCGACCGCCGGCTGGTGCTGGTGCTGGACAACGCAGCCGACGAGGCCCAGGTGCGCCCGCTGCTGCCCGGCTCCGGTCCGGCCGTGACCATCGTGACCAGCCGTCACGCCCTGCCCGGCCTGGAGGCGGTGCACCGGCTGCGGCTCGACGTGCTCTCCCCGGCCGAGGCGTCCGCGCTGCTGGCCCGGATCGCCGGGCCGGAACGGGTCGAGGCAGCCCCGGACGCCGCCGCCGAGCTGGCCCGGCTCTGCGGCTACCTGCCGCTCGCGCTGCGCATCGCCGGGCAGCGGCTGGTCGCCCGGCCGCAGCAGCCGGTGGCCCAGCTGGCCCGCCAGCTCGCCGCCGAGGAGAACCGCCTGGACCTGCTGGAGACCGGGGACCTCGCCGTCCGTCCGGCCTTCGAACTCTCCTACCGCCGGCTGCCCGAGCAGTCCCGGCTGGTGCTGCGCCGCTGCGCGCTGACGGCCGGGGCGGACTTCACCGCGTCCGTCCTGGCCCGCTACGCGGGGCTGTCGGCCGCGCGCACCGAACTCGTCCTGGAGCAGCTGGTGGACGCGGGCCTGGTGCAGCCGGCCGCCCCGGAGCGCTACCGGCTGCACGACCTGGTGCGGCTGTACGCGGGAGAGCGCCTGACCGTCGACGAGACGGCCGAGGCCGTCGCCGAGGCCCGCACCCGGGCCGGGAGCTGGCTGCTGCGCGAGGCGGCGGCCCACGGCCTGCGGTTCGACCCGGACCACACCGCGGCCGAGGGCGCCGCAGCCGCCGGGGCTGACTCCGTCCCGCTCACCGAGGCCGCACGCTGGCTGGAGGAGGAGCACCCGGAGTGGCTGGCCGCGCTGTACCGGGCGCAGCGGGAGGGCCGCCACCGGGAGGTGATCGACACCGCCGAGGCCATGCACTGGTTCTCCGACCGCCTGGTCAGCTGGGACCTCTGGGGCGAGGTGTTCCAGCTGTCGGTGGACGCGGCCCGCGCGAGCGGCGACCGGCAGGCCGAGGCAGTGCACGTCAACTACCTGGCCTGGACGTACGTCACCTGTCTGCACCGCTACCGGCGCGGCATCGAACTCGCCGGTGAGGGGCTGGCGTTGGCCCGCGGCCTGGGCGACCACGAGCAGCAGGGCTGGGCGCTCACCTACCTCGGCACCGGGCTGCGCCACCTCCAGCGCTACCAGGAGGCCGGCGAGAGCTACCAGCGGGCGGCGGAGGCCTTCGCCGAGGTGGACAACCGGGCCGCGATGATCGGCCGGCTGGTCACCCTGCGCGGCGCCGCGACCTGCCTGCGCCACCTGGGCCGGGCCGATGAGGCGCAGGACTCCCGCCGCCGGGCGCTGGCACGCGCCCTGGAGCTGGTGGAGCGCTGGTCCTCGCCGCTGATGCACCTGATGGCCGCCGTGACGGCGCACGAACTAGGCCAGGACCGGGCGGCGTTGAAACGCTGGCCGGCCGCCGAGAAGGCCTACCGGCAGGCGCTGGTGCACTACGAGGCGATCGGGCGTCCGGACAGCATGACCAAGACGCTGACCGAACTCGGCACCGCGCTGATCGAGCAGGGCCGCGCCGACGAGGCCCGGGAGATCCTCACCGAGGCGCTCACCGACCTGAGCGCGGACGGCCGGCGCGGCCGGAGCCCCGTGCAGGGCCTGTCCGACTGATCGTGCCGGACAGGCCCGCAGCGGCCCCTGGGCTGCGGCACCGGGTCAGATCCGGGTGTCCTCCACCACCGGCAGGCCCTGGTCACCCTGGTCGCCCCCGCCGTCCCGCGCGGCCGGAGTGAAGGCGGTTCGCGGTGCGGCCGCCGGCTTCTTCCCGCAGAAGGCCGGCTCCAGAGCGTTCATCAGCCCCTGGGTGACGGAACCGTTGTTGGAGGCGTTGGCGAAGACCACCACCGAGCGGTGCCCGTCCGGGGTGGTGAAGGACTGGGTCTGGTAGCCCTGGACGATGCCGCCGTGCCCGTACACGTCCCCGCAGGACAGCGTGATGCGGCGCAGCCCCAGCCCGTAGGAGATCTTGGCGGTCGGGGTGGGCAGTGCGGCCTCCATCTGGCGCAGCGAGTCGTCGGAGACCAGTCCGCCGGAGCTGCCGGCCATCAGCGCGGTGAGGAAGGTGTCGAGATCCTCGGCGGAGGAGATGACCGCCCCTGCGCTCCACACCCACGAGCCGGTCTGCTCGGTGGAGTCCAGCAGCGGCTTGCTGCGGTCGTCGTTGGTGAGGTAGCCGGTGATGTGGGCGCCCGCGATCCGCTGGTGGGGGACGACGAAGGAGGTCCGCTTCAGGCGGAGCGGCTCGATGATCCGCTCGCGCAGCACGTCCGCGTACGGGCGGCCGGTGAGGTGCTCGACGGCGAGGCCCATCAGCACGAAGTCGGTGTTGGAGTAGGTGTAGCGGCTGCCCGGCGCGTACTGCTGGCCATGCTTGACGGACATCGCGACCAGGTCGGCCGGGGCGTACACCTTGCTGCGGATGCGGGCCTCGAAGGCGGAGGTGGTCTCCTCGCCGGGCTGCTCCAGCAGGTCGTTGGTGTGGTCGTAGACGCCGGCCCGGTGCTCCATCACCTGGCGGCCGGTCATCGTCCAGCCCTCGGGGAGGGTCCCGGCCGGGAGGTAGTCGCACAGCGGCTTGTCGAGGTCGATCCGGCCCTCCTGCGCCAGCTGCATCACGAGAACGGCGGCGAACATCTTGCTGTTGCTGCCGACCCGGAACCTCCACGCGGAGTTCATCGGCGTCCCGTCCAGGTTCGCCCTGCCGACGGCCAGCGAGCGGGTCCGGTCGTCGTCGCCGTGGTCGCGGATCACCGCGAAGGCGCCGGGGGCGCCCGCGCCCGTGGTGGCCTGGAGTGCGTTCAGCACGCCGGCCGTGTCGGGGGTCGGCAGCGTCGCGCCACCCCGGTCGGCGGCCAGTGCGGGGGCGGTTCCGCCCGCCACCAGGACAGCGGCGGCGGCGGTCACCAAGAGCGGACGCAGAAGGCTGGTCTTCGCCATGTTCCTCGGCTCTCTCGTGGGCTGACGCGGTGTCGGATCGCGTCGATCGTGATCACTATCATCGGTCGGGGCGGCTGGTCGCAATGTGAACCGGATCGCCCGCATCGTCCGTTGTCGGGTGGATTTGGCGGGCGCACCGTTCGTTCTCCGGGCCGGGGTCAAGGTTTTACCTCCCGTCGTCTACCCGCGTTGACCGTCCCGCCCCCATGCTGTTCGGGCGCTCGCTCCGCCGTCCGGTGCCGCCTCGCACCGGGCCTTCCCCCCAGCGACTTCCCCTCACCGACCACGGAGTCCCCATGCCCCTGGCCACCCTCGCGCGCCGTGCCGGCGCTCTGCTGCTCGCCGGTGCCGGCCTGATATCCGCCACCGGCACCGCCCACGCGACCGGCACCTACACCGCCGTGGTCTTTCCCGACCAGAACCACACGGTGGTCTACAACCTGATCAACTCGGCCACCAAGAGCATCGACGTCACCATGTACGAGCTGCGCGACACCACGGCGGTCAACGACCTGATCGCCCGTCGGCGGGCCGGCGTCAAGGTCCGGGTCATCCTGGACGCCCAGCACACCTCGGTCAACGGCTCCGCCTACAGCGCGCTGAGGGCGGCCGGCGTCGGCGTGACGTACTCCTCCTCGGCGTTCGTCTACACCCACCAGAAGACCGTCACCGTGGACGGCGCCACCTCCCTGATCCTGACCGGGAACCTGGACGCCACCTACTACTCCAGCAGCCGCGACTACGGCGTCCTCGACACCGACGCCAACGACGTCAACGCGATCGAGCAGGTCTTCGCCGCCGACTACGCCAAGACCTCGATCACCCCCTCCGACGGCGACAACCTGGTCTGGTCGCCCACCGACTCGCAGGACCGCCTGCTGGCGCTGATCAACGGCGCGCAGACCTCGCTGGACGTAGAGGAGCTGGAGTTCGGCGACCAGGCCCTGGTCGACGCGGTCACCGCGGCCGCCAACCGCGGCGTCACGGTGCGCGTCGTCGGGATGGACCCGAGCTCGTACGGCTCCTCCTTCGACGAGGTCACCTCGGCCGGCGCCAGGGTGGTCACCTACTCCTCTACCACCGGCCTGTACATCCACGCCAAGGCCGTCGTCGCCGACTACGGCACCTCCACCGCCAAGGTGTTCGCCGGCTCGGAGAACTTCTCGGACAACTCGCTGAACAACAACCGCGAGCTGGGCCTGATCGTCTCCGACTCCGGGGTGCTCAACACGATCGAGTCGACCTTCGCCACCGACTTCGCCAACGGCACGCCCTACTAGGCCGTTCGGCGGATCCCGCCGGACGCCCTGCCACAGGCCGTTCGGCGGAAGCACGACAGTCCGTCACCCTCCCGTTCCGGGCGGCCCCGCGGGGCCGCCCGCCCACCCGAGGACCTGTCATGACTTCGTCCGCGAAGCCCCTGAACGACTCCGCCCGCCCCCGGTCCCGCCGCACCGCGACCGCGCTCGGCTCGGCCGTCGCGCTGGTCGCCGCCTCCGCCGGGCTCTGGGCGGCCACCGCCACCACCGCGCAGGCGGCCGGGCTGCCCACGCCCGACCACGTCGTCGTCGTGGTGATGGAGAACCACTCGTACAGCCAGATCATCGGCAGCAGCAGCGCGCCGTACATCAACAACACCCTGAAGGCGGGGGGTGCCAACCTCACCCAGTCCTTCGCGATCACCCACCCCAGCGAGCCGAACTACTACGCGCTGTTCTCCGGCTCCACCCAGGGCCGGGTCGACGACAGCTGCGTGACGGTCGGCGGCTTCCAGACCCCGAACCTGGCCTCCGAGGTGCTCGCCGCCGGCAAGACCTGGGCCAGCTACAACGAGTCCCTGCCCAGCCAGGGCAGCACGACCTGCAGCAGTGGCAACTACGCGCAGAAGCACAATCCCTGGTTCGGCTTCGGCAACGTGCCGCTGAGCAGCGCCAAGACCTTCGCGCAGTTCCCGACCGACTACACCACCCTGCCGAACGTCTCCTTCGTGATCCCGAACCTGTGCAGCGACATGCACGACTGTTCGATCAGTACGGGTGACACCTGGATCAAGAACAAACTGGGCGCGTACGCCACCTGGGCGCAGAGCCACAACAGCCTGCTGGTCGTCACCTTCGACGAGGACAACAGCCTGTCCGGCAACCGCATCCCGACCGTGGTCTACGGCGCCCACGTCACCCCGGGCAGCAGCTCGGCCACCACCTACAACCACTACAGCGTGCTGCGCACCCTGGAGGACCTCACCGGGGCGAGCGGCCACGCGGGCAACGCGGCGACCGCGACGGACATCACCGGCATCTGGAACTGACCTCCTCCGGTCAGGAGTCGATCTGGACCGGCGGCCGTTCGACGGCCGCCGGTTCCGCCGCTCCCGGCGCGGTGCCGAGCCTGCGCACCCCCGGCACCGCCGCGGTGCCCGCGCACACCAGGGTCACCAGCGCGGCCGCGGCCAGCAGCGGCACCCGGCTGCCCCAGGCGTCGGCGGCAAGCGGGGCCAGCACGTAGCCGAACGGCGCGGCGGCCAGCGACAGCAGCCAGTCGTACGAGGTGACCCGGGCCAGCACCCGCGGCGGGAACTCCTCCTGCACCACCGTCTCCCACACCGGGTTGAGGAACCCCAGCCCGGCCAGCGCCACCCCGTAGGCCGCCACCGTGACGGGCGCGGGCGCCGGAACGGCGAGCGCCAGCAGCGGCAGCCCGTACAGCGCCAGTGCCAGGTTGCCGACCAGCACCGGGCGCCGGGGGCGGAGCCGCCCGGCCGCCAGTGAGCCGAGCAGCAGGCCGACGGCCCCGGCCTGGGTGATCGCCACCCAGACGCCGTCCCCGCCGAGCCGGGTGGCGGCGATCAGTGGGCCGAGGGTGAGTGCGACGGCGCTCGCGCCGTTCCACACCCCGTGGGCGAGCAGGCTGGTCCAGTACCAGTCCCGGGCGCGGACCTCGCGCCAGCCCTCGGCGAGGTCCCGCCGCAGCGGGCGCGCTCCGGCGGGCGGGCCACCGGCGGCTGCGAGCGGGTCGCGGGCCGGGACGAGGCGTACCCGGCTGAGCAGGGCGGCGCTCAGCAGGAACGAGACGCCGTCCGCGACGAAGGCCCAGCCCGGCCCGGCCGTGTAGACCAGGAGGCCCGCGAGGGCCGGGCCGCCGAGCCGGGCGGCGCTGGTGGCGGAGCCGAGCAGGGCGTTGGCCCGCAGCCGGTGCTCGGCCGGGACGGCGGCCCGGACCAGCGGCGAGGTGGTCGGCATGGCGAAGGCGGAGGCGAGGCCGCCGGCCGCCGAGGCGATCGCGATGTGGGTCAGGTCGGGCCGGTCGCCGAGGAGTTCGAGGCCGACCAGCAGCTGGGTGACGGCGCGCAGCAGGTCGGTGGTGAGCGCGACCAGGCGCGGGTCGAGGCGGTCGCCGGCCACCCCGCCGAAGGGCAGCAGGAGCAGTCGCGGCACCATCGCGCAGCCGAGGACGAGCGCGAGCGCGGCGGAGGAGCCGGTCGCGCGGGTGATGGCGATGGCGAGGGCGGCCGGGACGACGGCGTCACCGAGGGTGGAGACCGTCCGGCCGAGGAAGAGCAGCCTGAAGTCGCGCAGGCCCAAGGGGTGCTGAGACACCGGGTGTCGGGGTGCGGGGGGTCGGGCTGCCGGGTGTCTGGGTGCGGGTCGTCGGATCACGAGCGGCACTGTATTTCGGTGACGAAATTTTGGCAACGAATATTTTGGTGACGACACATCCGCCTTTGTAGACTCCTCCCATGCCCGAGCACCCCCACCAGCAGCCGACCCCGCCCCGCGACTGGACGGACGGCCACCTCGACCGCTGGCTACCGGTGCTCCCCGAGCTCGACCCGGAGATCGAGGGCGCGGTGACCCGGATGTCCCGGCTGACCCGCCACCTCGGCCGCGTCCGCGAACAGGGCGTCGCAGACTACGGCCTGCACAAGCACGAGTTCGACACCCTGCACGTCCTGGCCGGCCGTGGCGGCCACGCCGCCCCCTCCGACCTGCGCGCCGACCTCAACCTCGCCCCCGCCTCCGTCACCGGCCGGCTGGAGACCCTGGAACGCCGCGGCTTCGTCCTGCGCACCCCCTCGACCGAGGACCGCCGCAAGGTCGACATCGTGCTCACCGAGGCCGGGCGGGCCGCGTGGCACGAGGCCCTGGACGTGGTCGGCCGCGAGGAGCGCCGACTGCTGGGCGTGCTGTCCGAGGACGAACGGCGCACGCTCTCGGGCCTGCTGCGGAAGGTGATGCTCGCTCAGGAGTCCGGGGCGGCGGAGTAGTACGCCGGCCGCGGCGCCGGCTGCTTGGTGGCGGTGGCGGTGGCGGTGGCGGTTGCGCGGGCCGGAGCGGGGGCGGGCTCGGGGCTCGACCGGGGGCACGCCCGACTGGTATCGATAAGGGCGTGCGATTCGAACTAGTGCCGATGCCGGACGAGGTGGGGGAGCGGCCCCGGGACGGGCGCGGGTACCCGGTGCCGGCCATCACGCCGTGGCAGGACGGGCAGCCGCGGTTCGCCCTGACCGACCACGGGCGCAGCGCCGACTGCGCGCTGGAGCGCCGGTGTTCGGTGTGCGGGGTGTTCATGGCGCGCGGGCCGGTGTGGCGGGTGGTCGGGCCGGCCGAGAGCGCCGCGATCGCCGAGGCGATCGCGGCGGGGCGGCCGTACCGCAATCTCGCGCCGACGATGGAGGGCCCGGGGCACCGCGCCTGCATGCTGTACGCGTCGATGGTGTGCCCGTACCTGGCCAGGCCCAACGCCCGCCGCAAGGTGACCGCCGGGGACGCGGAGGACCGGCTGACCGCCGCCGCCGTCCGCGGGGCCGCCCGTGGCGGAACGGGGGCGGTGGTCGGGTTCGGCGACTACGAGTACGCGGTCACCGACACCCGGGTGCTGTTCCGCTTCCTCGACGTGGTCGAGTTCCTGCCGCACGAGTCCGCCGACGAGCACCTGGCCGAGCTGCGGGCCGAGTTGGCCCGCAGCTCGGCGCGGGATCAGGGCCGGTAGACCGGCAGGCCCGGGATGGTGGAGACCTGGGTCGGCGCGGCGGAGCCGTCGGCCGGTACGGCGTCGATGCCGTCGGGGGTGCGGGCCGCGACGGTCTTTCCGTCGGGGGACCAGGCGGGCTCGGTGAAGTCCGTGGTGGCCGAGGGGGTGAGGTCCTTCTCGGCCTTCCGGTCGTGATCGGTGGAGCGGGTGAACAGGTGGTCATGGCCGTTCACCGCGCGGACGAAGACGATCTGCCCGCCGTCCGGGGACAGGGCCGGCTGCGAACCCTTCCCGATGTCCTGGGTGCCCGAGCGGATGTAGTCGTCGTAGATGTACACCTCGTTCGTCGGGGTGTTGGCGTAAGCGATGGCCGCCTGCCGGCCGCCCGCGTTGGCCCAGGTGTTGCCGGTCTGCGGCGGCTGGGGGACGCCCGGGTTGTCGCCGCCCTCGGAGTTGTGCGGGCTGAGGTCCTCGACGGCGCCGCCCTTGGCGGGGACCTTCACCAGCCGCAGCACACCGGCCTTCTTGGCGGTGAAGACGATGTTGTTGTAGCGCTCGGTCTCGTTGGGGACGGCGTCGCCGCTCGGCCCCTTGTCGGCGTGCTGCCAGGTCGGGTGGGACCACTCCTCGCCGTCCGGGTGCTTGGCGAGAGTGGCCTTGCCGGTGCCGTCCGGGTTGGCGGTCATCAGGTCGCCGCTGTCGCCGACGAAGACGACCTTCTTGCCGTCCGGCGACCAGGCGAGGTCGCGCACCACGGAGCCGAAGTCGACGATGGTGCCGTTCATCGCGACGTTCCTGGTGCCCGTGCTGATGGTCAGGTGGTTGGCGACGGTGGTCCCGTTGACCTCCTTGCGGCCGGGGGCCGGGCTGCCCGAGTGCGTGGCACCGCCGGGCGCCGCCGTGCCGGGTGCCGCCGCTCCGGGCGCGCTGGAGCCGGATGCGTTGGTGCCGGGCGCGGCGGTGGCGCCGGAATCGGCGTTGTCGGGGCCGCAGGCGGAGAGCAGGACCGCGCTGACGGTGGTCATCAGCGCGATCGCGGCGGCACTGCCGAATCGGTTGCGCACGGACATTCGAGATCCCCCTTGGTGATGCTGTTCGCCTTCGTCAAAGAGGTTCGCAGTCCGAGGTCCGCGCCCGGTGCCTGCTCTGTCACAGCCCCGGAACAGCACGACCGGACATGGTGTCAGTTCGTGTGCGCTGCAGAGCTGATGACGTGGCCGGCGAGCGGTCAGAGGCCGAGTTCGCCGGCCCCGGGTGGTCGTCGGGGCGGCGGCCGAGCGGCCAGCGGAGCAGTCGCTGCCCGGGGGGTGATCGGCAGGTCCGTTGATCGAGGCGGGCCACGACCTGCGGGGCGAGCCCCCGGAAGATCAATTCTTCGAGGGCATCGATGGTCGGCCGCCGTTTCTCGATGTGCCGGATCTGCGGCGGCAGTGGTCGCTGCTGCGCTGTCCCGGCGGACGTCATCGAGGGGCAGGGGGCGGGGACCTGTGGAAGGATGGGCGTGTCGGTGCCCCGGCCCGATTACGGCGGGCCGGGGCGCCAGATTATACCGTTGGAGTACTTCTACTTCTCGCCGCGCTCGCCGCCGCCCTCGCCGCCACGCTCGCCGCCGTGCCCGCCGAAGCCGTAGTCGTGGCGCACGACCCGGAAGCTGCCGACGACGCCGTCGTCGACCTCGACACCCTCGTGGACGCGCTTCGGGTGCACGCCGTCGCTGGAGCTGTGCGGCCCGACGGTGGCGATGGGGGCGCCGTTGTCGCAGACCGCGCCGCTGAAGACCTCGACGGTCCGGTGGCTGTCGTTGCGGATGTTGAGCGACTTGGCGCCCAGGCCGCTGACCACGGTGATGCAGCCGTAGTCGTCGGCGGAGTACGTCCGCTCGTTGACGTGGATGACGCCCCGGTGCTCGCGGTGCTCGCGGTGCTCGCGGTGCTCGCGACGCTCGTGGCCCTCGTTGCCCTTGCCCTCGTTGCCCTTCGTGCCGCCGTCGAGCGGAGCCTGGGCGGGAACGGCCGCCGGGGCGGCCTTCTCAACGACCGGGGCCGCCTTCGCCACAGGCTCGGAAGCGGCCGACGCGTAGCTGATGCCGGTCACGGCCACGGCCGCCGACGCCGCGAGGGCAATGGCGGTGGTCATCTTGTTCATGGACCCTCTCCTGTTTCTGGACTGGATCGGCTTGGTGCCGACATGAATGAACGTACCGACCGACTAAAGGGCTGTCCTATTAATAGGCCGCCGAATGGTTGACGGGCAGGTCTAAATGAGTGTCATGTGAGCCCCCGAACCACTCCCGGAACTGGCGTCGCTCGGCGGCCTGCTGTCCTCAAATCCTGTTTTTTGTACGGGAGTTGACGGAGCAGATAGGTCCATTCGGGTAGTGCCTGACTTCGCCTCACTCATTTGGCCCGATCTCGGGACTCGTCTGCGGAAGTCAGGCCGGAATGTCGGTGGACCAGATCTCCGGATCGGAGGGATGTGCCGCGGGTCGGGCGGTCGCGGTGGTCCCGTGGGGATCCGTGCCAGTGGGAGCCTCGACCTCCTTGGGGGTGGGCCCGAAGCGGACCGGTGGCGCACGCACGCGCCTGGTGGTTCGGCAGCCGCCGCGGTCGCGAGGCCCGCCGCAGCCCTGCAGGCGCACGGTGGCCGGTCGGCCACCCCGTCCGCCCGTGGTGTGACGTTCGCCGACTTTGCCCTCGGGAATACGAAATCCCTTGGTATCAGGCAGCGTTGACGGAACCAGCGGGCTGGTTGGGCCAGGTCCGACGGGGCCGCGCTCCGGGGCCGTACAGCAGGCCGGCTACGCACTCGCCGTGCACCTGGTCCAGAGCGGCCAGGACGGTGGAGGCGGTGTGCTCGACGGCGACCCGGCGGTCGTCCCCGGGCCTCCGCCGGGTCCGGACGACGGCGTCGTTCGGCCACCAGCACCGAGTGGACGATCCCGGCCGCGTGCACTGCGAGGACGGTGACCGGGCAGGCGCGGTGTGGAGCGGGAACTGCCGTCCGACCGTAACCGGTCCCGGTGGCCCGGAAAGATCACCCATGGGTACTCGTTAGGCGAATGGACCGCGGGCGCGAGTGTGCCCACCGAGGTGGGCTCACCAGCGCCAAGTCGCCCCGCGTACCGGAGCTGGGTGGATTGCTGTCCCTCCCGTCCCACCAGCCCCTCGTTTATCGCCCGTTGATCGTCTACGTCTAGCGTCGGGCCCATGGACGACAGGACGGCCGAGTGGCCGGGGGCGGCGCCCGAGGGGCGGATCACGGAGCAGGACGCCGAGCGGTTCCGGCAGTTGCTGGCCGGGCTGGAGAGCTCGCTGGCGGCGGACCGGGAGGTGGCGGGGCGTGAGGCCTGAGGCCGGCGAGCGGCCCGGGCCGGTGGCTGAGTCCGCCGAACCGCGCGGCCCGGCGCCCGGAACCGCGGAGTGGCACGGTCCGGCGGTGGTGCTGCCGCTCTGGCGGCGCTGGGAGGGCGGAGAGGAGCGCCGGAACGCGGATCGGCCCGGGGTGCTGCGGGGGCACCCCGGGCCGGTGGTGTCCGATCAGCCGGAGGCTGCGCCGGACGAGGCGTGACGGTTCACTAGCAGTCGCACCCGCAGCCGTCGCAGCCGCAGCCGTCGCACCCACAGTTGTCGCAGCAGTCGCACCCGCACTTGCAGCAGTCGCAGCAGCTGGGGTCGCAGCCGTTGCAGCAGTCACCGCAGTCACAGCAGTCGTGCCGCTCGCAGAAGCCCTTGCGCCGCTCGCGGCTGAACGGGTCGTTGTGCTCGCAGCAGAGCAGCTGGCAGGTGCAGGCCATCAGCGCCCACACCGCGCACCCGGCGAGCAGGTTGCGCGGGTGCGGCGGCTTACCGCCGGGCGGGCCGAAGCCGGGGCCCTGCGGCACCCACGGCGGGACCGGCGCCTGGTTCGGGTACGGGCCACCGGGGTGGCCGGGCGGCACCTGACGCGGCGGCGCGTCCTGGGGGTGGTCGGCGGTGGCGCCGCGATTGGCGCTGCGACAGCTCGCCCCGTGCCCGGCCCGGCCGAAGACCCGGTCCACCGCGCTCTCCGTCTCGTGCCCGAGCAGCACGTGCACCAGCGCCCGGTCGGTCAGCTCGACCTCGCGCAGCGCGAGCCGGATCCCGTGTACGGCGTCGCGGCAGAGCCGTTCGGCCTCGGCCCGGTCGGTGCCGGTGGCGGTCAGCGGGTTCCAGGCGCCCGAGGCGGCGTCGGCGGCCTGGTCCTCGGCGGCGTCGAGGAGGTGGGCGAGTCGGCCGAACAGGCGTCCCGCCTCGGCGAGCGGTGCGGCGTTGCCGGGGCGGCCGGCGATCACGGCGGTGTGGGCGAAGGCGGCCGACGTGGCGGTCTCGGTGGGCTCGGTGACCAGCAGCACGGAGCTGCCGGGCGGCAGCGAGCGCTCCAACTCGCCCTGCCGGGAGGCGGCGTCGAGCAGCACGGCGGTGTCGAAGCCGATGGTGGAGGCGCTGCCCGCGCTCTTGCGGTCCCAGCGCCGGGTCACGGCCCGGGCCCCGGCGGCGACCGGGCGGCGGGCGAACACGCCGTCCCGGTCCTCGACGTGGTCGCGGATCTTCACCGAGGCGAGCGCGAGCGAGACGGCCGCCGCCAGCCGGGCGCCCTCGCCCTTGGCGACGGAGGCGGTCCGCATGCCGCGCAGCGGGCAGGGCCCGGCGGTGCGGCGCCGGCTGGAGTCCTCCAGGGCGGTCTGGGCCTCGACCAGGACGGAGATGATCAGCCCGTCGTAGTTGGTGGCGGTCCGGGCGAGCTGCCCGTGGTCGTCCCGCAGGGCGAGGCAGAGTCCGCACAGGTGCGCCATCCAGGAGGCCTGGAGGCGCTCGGACAGCCGGTGCCTGCACGGTCTGATGATGCCGAACACGATCCTGATCCCCCTCGCCGATGGGCCGCTGACCGGCCACTTTGTCGGCAAACATCATATGATCACCGCCGCACCAGGGGGACCGGTCGGTCGAACCGGAGCCGAACCGGAGCCGCGCTGCCGTCGGGCCGTCACCAGGCGGCGAGAACGCGGGAAGGTGATCTCATATCAGGGATAGCATCCTGGATATGGGAACCGATACGGCCGCCGACGAGCGTTGGAACTGAGCGTGGACGGCCAGCCGCAGCTGCTCGGCCCCGGCGACTGCCTGCGCTACCGCGCCCGCACCAGCCGCTTCCGCAGCCTCGGCCCGGGCGAGGCCCGCTACGCCCTCGTGGTGGGCGAGCCGTGACCGCCGCCTCCGGTCCCATACCGGAGAAGGAACGCTTCGACGCCGCCGGGCGCCGCGTCCTGCTGGTCTGCGTCGCGGGTGGCTTCACCACCCTGATCGACCAGTCCGTCCTCAACACCTCGATCCCCGCCCTGCGCGGGACCCTGCACGCCCAGCCCGCCCATCTGCAGTGGATCGTCGCCGGGTACTCCCTCGCCTTCGGCCTTGCGCTGATCCCCGGCGGGCGGCTCGGCGACGTCAAGGGCCGCAAGTGGTTCTTCGTCATCGGGCTCGCCCTGTTCACCCTGGTCAGCCTGGTCTCCGCGACCGCCACCGACCCGACGGTGCTGATCGCCGCCCGGCTCCTGCAGGGCGCCGGCGCGGGCCTGGTCAACTCCCAGATGATCGGCACCCTCCAGGACGTCTTCGACGGCCAGCTGCGCGCCCGCGCGCTCGGCATGTACGCCGTCACCGGCAGCCTCGCCTTCGCCCTCGGCCCACCGATCGGCGGCCTGGTGCTGGCGGCGGCCGGCCCCGAACTCGGCTGGCGGATAACCTTCCTGCTCAACGTCCCGTTCGGCCTGGCCACCCTCGCCCTGGCCGTCCGCCACCTGCCCAGGCCCCGCCCGGCCGCCCGGCACGCCGACCTCGACCTGCTCGGCCTGCTGCTGGTCGGCGCGCTCACCCTCGCCCTGATGCTGCCCTTCGTCCGGCCGCCCGGCCTGGCCGGCCGGCTCGCCTTCGCGGCCGGCGCCCTGGCGCTGCTCGGCGCACTGATCGGATGGCAGCGCCGCTACGCCCGCACCGGCGGACACCCGCTGATCCACCCCGCGCTCACCCGCTCCGCGCCCTACGCCCTCGGAACCGCCACCGCGATGGCCCAGTTCGGCTCCTCACTGGCCGCCTCCCTGGTGCTGACCATGTTCCTCCAGGACGGCCTGGGCCTGTCCCCGATGGGCGCCGCCCTGGTGTCGCTGCCCTCGGCCCTGGCCATGGCCACCGCCTCCGGGCTCGCCTGGCGCGTGGTGCAGCGCCTCGGCCGACGCACCGTCACCGTCGGCATGACCGGTTCCGCGCTGGCCATGCTGCTCAGCGGAATCGTCGCCCAGTGGGCGCCCGCCGTCGTCCTGCCCTGGCTGCTCGCACTGCTCCAGCTGCTCGGCGGCGCCTCGGTCGGCCTGATGGGCTCCACCAACCAGGCCTACGTGCTGCGCCACGCGCCCGCCGAGGCGGCCGGGGTCAGCGGCGCGATCCTGCAGATGGCACAGCGGATCGCGGCGGCCGTCGCGGTCTCCGCCCTGTCCGGGGTCTACCTGCGCGAGACCGCCGGGGGCGGCGGCCACCGCTCCGCCTACCTGACGGCCGGCCTGGTCTGCGCGGCGGTGGCCGGACTCGCCGTACTGGCCTCGGTGTTCGCCGGCCGGGTCAGCGGGCGGGACCGGACGCCGGAGAAGCCGGACGAGACGGTCACGGTGAGCCCAGGGCGAACGTCAGTTCGGTAGTGGTCGATCGGCGCGTACGGTGGCGGGCATGACGACAGTACGGACGGTGCAGTTGCCCGAGGTCACCCTCGCCTACCGCGAGAGCGGACACCCCGACGGCCCGCCCCTGGTGCTGCTGCACGGCCTCGGCGAACGCGCCGCCGGCTGGGACACGGTGCTGCCCGACCTCGCCCCCCACCACCACGTGTACGCGCTCGACCTGCGTGGCCACGGCGACAGCGGCCGCACCGCCGCCTACGGCCTGGAGGCCATGCGCGAGGACGTGCTCGCCTTCCTCGACGCCCTCGGCCTCGACCGGATCGCCCTGGTGGGCCACTCGATGGGCGGCGCCGTCGCCTACCTGGTCGCCCAGGCCGCGCCCGAACGGATCGACCGGCTGGTCCTCGAGGAGATCGCCGCCCTGTACCCGCGCCCGTCGAGCGTGCCGCCCGAGGGGGCGGACGAACCGGCGCACTTCGACTGGGCGATGGTCCGGGCCGTGAAGGCGCAGCTCGACACCCCCGACCCGGCCTGGCGGGAGGGGCTGACCCGGATCACCGCCCCCACCCTGGCCGTCGCGGGCGGGCCCAGCAGCCACGTCCCCCAGGAGCGGATCGCCGAACTCGCCCGCCTGATCCCAGACTGCCGCCTGGTCAGCATCGAGGCCGGGCACCTGGTGCACAACGCCCGCCCGGCCGAGTTCGTCGCCGCCGTGGCGCCGTTCCTGGAAGCCTGAGCCGGGACGCCGGGACGCCGGAACGGCGCCCCGGCCCGGCCGTCACCCGAAGACGATGGCGTGGCCAGTGGCGAGACTGGTCCGGCAGGCCCGGTACAGCGCGTGCCAGGCGAAGACCTCCGGTTCGAACGGGTCGTCGCCCGGCAGTGCGTCCAGCCGGGCCGACTCCTCCGGGGCCAGCGAGCCGTCGGCCGCCAGCCGGATCCCGATGGCCGCGGCGAACCTCTGGAGCTCCGCCAGCAGCGGGCCGCAGGAACCCACCATGCCGGCGCCGGGCACACCGGCCCCCTCCGGGAGGAAGAGCGGATCCTCGAACGGGAACTCCGCCGGCACGTAGTAGCCCTCGTGGTCGGCGTGGCAGAGCAGATGCGAGTCGAGCACGGCCGTCTCGTCGTCGACCAGCTCCAGGTCTTCGTCGTACTGCTCGCTGCTGACCTCGCGCGCCCCGGTGACCGGCTCGCCCAGCCGGTGCAGCACGTACACCCGCCGCAGCCCGGACAGGTAGCTGTACGGGAAGCCCGCCCCGAAGACCTCGGCGGGGCCTGCCGGTGCGGTGGCCGGCTCCCGCCAGGCCACGCCCTCGGCGGCCAGCGCCCGGTGCAGCACCTCGGCCTCCTCCCGCAGGTCCGGGGTGCCGAGCAGCCCCACACTGATCGCGAGTCCCATGCCCGTCAGACCCCCTGCTCGGCGGGCAGCCGCCCGCTGCGCACCGCCGCCACCAGCTCGGCGTGGTCGGCCTCGGTGCGGTCCGCGTAGGCGACGGCGAAGGCGGCGACCGCCTCGTCCAGCGCCTCGCTCTTGCCGCAGTACCCGGCGAGCAGCCCCGGGTCGGCGGTGTGGGCGTGGGCGCGGGCCAGCAGGGCGCCGGTGATCCGGGCATAGTCGTCCAGCTGGCTCGGCAGCAGCACGGCCGGGTCGACACTTCCCTTGCGGTTGCGGAACTGCCGCACCTGGTACGGGCGTCCGTCGACGGTCGTCCAGCCGAGCAGGGTGTCGCTGACCACCTGCATGTGCTTCTGGCCGAGCACCACCCGCCGGCCCTCGTGCTCCTCCGCCGGCCGCCGCCAGTGGCCGCCGAGGTACGGGAGCAGCACGGACGGCCTGGCCTCCTTCACCTGCAGCACCAGCGGCTGGTCCCGGTGGTCGGTGAGCAGCACGACGTACGAGCGGGTGCCGACGCTGCCGGTGCCGACCACCCGGAACGCCACGTCCTGCACCCGGTACCGGGACAGCAGGGTGCGCACCTCGGCGGGCACCGTCGCCACGTACGGGCCGAGCGCCTCGGCCACCGCCCGGGCGGTCGCGTCGGTGACCCCGGTGAGCACCGGCGGAGCGGCCGTGAACCGCCAACCGCCGTCCGCGGTACGGGTGGTGCTGCGGGCGGCGAACCGGGCGCTGGTGTTGCCGAGGGCCTTCGCGCCGACCTTCCGCAGCACCTCGGTGAGGTCGTGAGCCTCGGCGAAGGACACCAACTGCTCGTCCGCCACGGCGTTCCAGGCGTCCAGGGCGGGCAGCTTGGCGAGCGTGCGCAGGGTGCGGCGGTAGGAGCCGGCCGCGTGCTGGGCGGCCGCGCGGGCGGTGCTCTCGCTCGCCCCGGTCTCCCGGCCCGCCAGCACCAGGCTGGTGGCGAGACGCTTGAGGTCCCACTCCCAGGGGCCCGGCACGGTCTCGTCGAAGTCGTTGATGTCCATGACCAGTTGGCCGCGCGCATCGCCGTACAGACCGAAGTTCGCCGCGTGCGCGTCCCCGCACAGCTGCGCCGTGACGCCGGTCACCGGTGTGCCCGCGAGGTCGGCGGCCATCAGGCCGGCCGACCCGCGCAGGAAGGCGAACGGCGTGGCGGCCATCCGGCCGACCCGGATGGGAACCAGGCCCGCGATCCGGCCCGCGTTGGAGGCCTCCAGCGCCGCCACCGCCGTGGGCCGGTCGGCCGCGGGCACGAACTCCGAGTGCCGCTCCCGGGGGACCGGCACCCGCAGCGCCTTTCCCTGCTCCCGCGCCCGCTGCGCCCGGCCGTCCGGCCCGGTCGCGAACCCGGGGACGGTGAACTTCCGTCGCCCGGTGGTGTTCCCGCTGTCCGTCACTGTTCCCCGCCCGCCTTGCTCGAACTCCCGCCCGTGACCTGCACGGATGGCTCATCAGGGGGAGTGACGTCCGGCGTCGCGCGGTGGTTCCTGGGGTGGGGGCGCGGATGTGCCGGTGGGGCCCGCCCGTAGCCTTGGGCGGGTGAACGATCTTCGGAAGGCCCTGACGGCCCGACTCCCCGCCGCCGTGGCCGTGTTGCTCACCGTGGCGGCCGGTCTGGGCGTGCGCGCCGCGACGGACGGCGACCCGGCGAAGTGCGCGGGCGACGCGCTCTACACCGTCCTGGTGTACGCCCTGGTGGTGCTGGTCGCGCCGAGGGTGCGACCGGTGCGGGCCGCGCTGGTGGCGGCCGGGGTGAGCTGGGCGGTGGAGCTGTTCCAGGCGACCGGGCTGCCGGACGCGTGGGGGCGGCGCAGTGGGCTGGTGCACCTGGTGCTCGGATCGACCTTCAACCCGCCGGACCTGTTCTGGTACCTGGTCGGCGGGGCCGGTGCCGCGCTGCTGCACCGGGTGCTGCGGTCCGGTGGGACCGCGGCACCCGGTGGCACCACCTGACCACGCGTCAGAGTGGAAGCAACTCCGGCCGCTTGGCCTCGACGTGGTCGCCCGAGGACTCCCCGCGCAGGCGGCGGCCGACCCAGGGGATCAGGTGCTCGCGGGCCCACTGGAGGTTCTCGCGCCGCTGGTCGGCGGCGGTGAGGACGCGGGCGGTCGGCCATGCGGCCTCCGGGTCCTCCGCGGTGCGCAGGCCCAGCGAGCGGGCGGCCAGCAGGGCGACCCGCTGGTGCCCCTCGGGGGACAGGTGCAGCCGGTCCTCGCTCCAGGCGCGGCGGTCCTGCACCGCGCGCAGCGACCACAGGTCGGCCACCTTGCAGTCGTAGCGGTCGGCGACCGCCCGCATGTGGCCGTTGTAGGTGGCGATCTTCCCGCGCAGGTGCTTGAGCAGCGGCACCTCGCGGGTGTCGAAGCCGGTGCAGATCAGCACCGTCCCGGCGTTCTCGGCGAGTTGGGCGATGGCGGTCTCGAATCGCTCGGCCACCTCGTCCGGGTCGCTGCCGGGCCGCAGGATGTCGTTGCCGCCGGCGCAGAAGGTGACCAGGTCGGGCTGGAGCCGGCGGACCTGCGGCACCTGCTCGGCCACGATCTGGTCGAGCAGCCGTCCCCGGACCGCCAGATTGGCGTAGCGGAACCCGCCCGGCGGCCTGCCCTCGGCGAGCATCCCGGCCAGGCGGTCGGCCCAGCCGGCGAAGGCGCCGTCGGCACCGGGGTCGTTCAGGCCCTCGGTGAAGCTGTCCCCGAGGGCGACGTACGAACTGAGGTCAAGGGTCTCCTGGAGGTTCGGCATGAAAGAGATAGTTCACCCATTCAAGTGACCTACGCCACCGTAGGTGAGCCTGGCGGCACGTGAGATGGGCCACGTACCCTGCGCGGCCCGCGCCGGCCGGTCGCCCCGCCGCAGAGCGCCGTGCCCGGGAAAGCGCAAGATCCGTGCCCCCTTCCGCTTTGCGGCCCGTCGGGACCATGCTCGAAGTACGGCGCGCCGCCTGGGCCGCCGTTCTTCCTGGGGGAAATCCGGACCATGAACCTCTCCGAGAACTGGACCGTCGACGACCGCTGCACCAACTGCGACGTGGCCCGGCAGCTCGCGCCCGACCTGATCCGCGAGCACGCCCGCAAGTCCGAGCTGATCCGCCAGCCGCGGGACGAGGCCGAACAACGCCAGCTGCTCGCCGCCGCCCACGCCTGCCCGACCCGCTCGATCCGCCCCGGTACCGGCCGGCTCGACCCGGCCACCGACCCGTTCCCGCTCGCGCTCGACGAGCACGGCGACGTGCTGCTGCTCGGGCACAACTCCCGGCAGACCGCGGGCGCCAACTCCTACCTGTGCCGCCGGCCCACCGGCTGGGTGATGATCGACACGCCCCGCTACAGCGAGGCGCTCGCCGCCCGCTACGAGGCACTCGGCCCGGTCACCGACGTCCTGCTCACTCACCGCGACCACGCGGCGCACGGCCGGCAGTACGCCGACCGACTGGGCGCCCGGCTCCGGATCCACGAGGGAGACCTCGCCGCCGCCCCCGACGCCGACGATGTGCTGCGCGGCACCGACCCGGTGGAGATCTCGCCCGGCCTGGTCGCGCACCCCTTCCCCGGCCACACCGTGGGGAGCGTGCTGTACGTCGCCGACCGGCGCTACTGCTTCAGCGGTGACAGCCTGTACTGGTCCCGCACCAACCAGGACATCGAGGTGCAGGAGGCGGTGACCTGGTACTCGATCGAGGAGCAGTCCGCCTCGCTGGACCGCAGCCTGGACGCGCTGCGCTTCGAGTGGCTGCTGCCGGGTCACGGTGACAAGCAGCGGATGCCCGCAGAGGAGGCGGAGCGACGGCTTCGCGCCCTCGCCGTCCGCGCCCGGGCGCTGCGGACCGAGCCGGTGGACTTCGCCGCCGTGCGCTGGTAACCCCCGACGGCAGGACCGTGCGCCGGGGCTCGCGCCGGGTGCGCGGGGGGTTGCGCCCGCCGGGCAGGCCCGCGCGGGTGTGCGAACGGGAGCGGCGGGGCAGCCGCCTCTGGAGCGACGCGTACCGAGACCCCGCGAACCGAGGACGGTTGAGCAATGTCCACGCACACCCCGGCGCGTACGGCGCGGCCCCGGCGCTACCTGATGTGCCGGCCCACCCACTTCACGGTGGACTACGCGATCAACCCGTGGATGGACCCGGCGCAGCCCACCGACACCGAACTCGCCGTCCGCCAGTGGGAGCGGCTGTACCGGACGTACCGGCGCCTCGGCCACACCGTCGAGCTGATCGACCCGGTGCCGGGCCTGCCCGACATGGTCTACGCCGCCAACGGCGCGACCGTGCTCGACGGCCGGGCCCTGGTGGCCACCTTCCGCTACCCGGAGCGGGCCGCCGAGTCCGAGGCCTACCAGTCCTGGTTCCGGCTGCACGGCTACCGGGCGGTGCGCCGCGCCGGCCACGTCAACGAGGGCGAGGGCGACCATCTGGTGGTCGGCCGCCGGGTGCTCGCCGGGACGGGCTTCCGCACCTCACGGGCCGCGCACGCCGAGGCGGAGCAGCTGTTCGGCGTGCCGGTGGTCAGCCTGACCCTGGTCGACCCGCGCTTCTACCACCTGGACACCGCGCTGGCCGTCCTCGCCGACGACCACGTCATGTACTACCCGGAGGCCTTCGACGCCAACAGCCGCTCGGTGCTGCGCAGTCTCTACCCGGACGCGGTCCTGGCCGACCGGGCCGACGCCGAGGTGTTCGGACTGAACGCCGTCTCGGACGGCCGCCGGGTGCTGCTCCCGGAGGCGGCCAAGAACCTGGCGGGGCGGCTCGCCGAGCACGGCTACGAGCCGATCCCGGTGGACGTCTCCGAGCTGCTGAAGGGCGGCGGCGGGGCGAAGTGCTGCACCCTCGAACTCAGGCCGTGACCCCCGCGTCACACGGTGACGAGCAGCACCTCCAGGGTGCGCGGCCCGTGCACCCCCTCGACCCGGTCCAGCTCGATGTCGCTGGTCGCCGACGGCCCGGAGATCCAGGTCTGCGGCCGCGCCGGGTCGAGCCGGGGCAGCGCCAGCGGAACGGAGGCGACGACCTGCTCCGGCGCCCGCACCACGCACAGGTGGTGGTCGGGGACGAGTGACAGCAGCCGCCGGCCCTGACCGGGCCCGCCGTCCAGCACGATCGTCCCGGTCTCGGCGACCGCCAGCGCGCAGCCGGTCACCACGCTGTCCACGGCGTCCAGCCGGGCGGCGGTGAGGCTCCCGTCGTCCGGCAGCGGCTCGACGCCGACCGCCGCGGTGAGCCAGCCGTCCGGCAGCCCGGCCGGCACGGCGACCGTGCGGCTGCCGCGAGCGGCGAGCAACTCGGCGATGCGGCTCGGGAGTTCGGCCTCGGTGCAGCGGTGCACCAGGGCCCGGTAGTCGGTCAGGTTGCGGTGCAGCAGGTCGAGCAGCGCCGCCGGATCGTCCGCCGGGGCGTGGGCGCTCAGGTACCGGCGCGGCAGCGGCTGTTCGGCCACCGTCCCGGTGTCACCGAGCGCGGCCCGGATCCGGCCGAGGATCAAGTCCCTTGACGTCACGTACGGTTCCTCCGCCACCAGTCGCGGAACGGTTCGGCGGGCACCTCCGGAAGGTCCCGGCTGTCGGTCCAGGCCCGACCCGGCCCGGGCAGTCGGCGCGGGTGCAGGGCGCGGGTGCGTCCGGCCAGCCGCTCGGCGGCCGCGAGCGCCGCCGGGTGGTCCAGGACGTACCCGGCGGCGGCCACGGCGGCCCGCTCCACCGGGTGGCCGCCCTGTTCGGCGACCCGCTCGCGCAGGTGCACCAGCACCTCGGGGATGTCGATGGCCACCGGGCACACCTCGTAACAGGCCCCGCAGAGCGAGGAGGCGTACGGCAGCGAGGCGTCCACCGGGCTCGCCGTGCCGCGCAGTTGGGGAGTGAGGACGGCGCCGATCGGGCCCGGGTAGACCGAGCCGTAGGCGTGTCCGCCCGCCCGCTCGTACACCGGGCAGACGTTGAGGCAGGCCGAGCAGCGGATGCAGCGCAGGGCCTGCCGGCCGACCTGGTCGGCCAGTGCGGCGGTGCGCCCGTTGTCCAGCAGCACCAGGTGGAACTCTGACGGGCCGTCGCCCCGGGTGGTCCCGGTCCACAGCGAGGTGTAGGGGTTCATCCGCTCGGCGGTGGAGGAGCGGGGGAGCAGCTGGAGGAAGACCTCGAGGTCCCGCCAGGTCGGTACGACCTTCTCGATGCCGACCACCGAGATCAGGGTGCGCGGCAGGGTGAGGCACATCCGGCCGTTGCCCTCGGACTCGACCACCACCAGGGTGCCGGTCTCGGCGACCATGAAGTTGGCGCCGGAGACGGCCACTTCGGCACGCAGGAACTTCTCCCGCAGGTGCAGCCGGGCGGCCTCGGCGAGTTCGGCGGGGGAGTCGGTCAGGCCCTCGGGCGCCGGGCGGCCCCAGGAGGCCATCCGGTCGGCGAAGATCTCCCGGATCTCGGCGCGGTTGCGGTGGATCGCCGGGACCAGGATGTGCGAGGGGCGGTCCTCGCCCAACTGCACGATCAGCTCGGCGAGATCGGTCTCGTAGGCGGTGACCCCCTCGGCGGCCAGCGCCTCGTTCAGTCCGATCTCCTGGGTGGCCATCGACTTGACCTTGACCACCTCCGTCGTGCCGGTGGCGTGGACCAGCCCGGCGACGATCCGGTTGGCTTCCTCGGCGTCCGCCGCCCAGTGGACGGTGCCTCCGGCCGCCGTGACGGCCTCCTCCAACTGCACCAGGTAACGGTCGAGATGGCGCAGGGTGTGGTCCTTGATCGCCTTCCCTGCCGAGCGCAGCTCGGCCCAGTCGGGGAGCTCGGCGACGGCCCGGGCCCTCTTGTCGCGGATGGTGTGGGTGGCGTGCCGCAGGTTGGCGCGCAGCTGCCTGTCCCGCACCGCGCGGGCGGCCGCCTGCGGAAAGGCGGGCATGCCCAGGAACGTGTCACTCATGCACCCGCCTCGCTCCGCTCGGCAGGGGCATTCGCCCACACGCACCTCTCGATGGTTCGCTCGCTTCGCTCGCTCATGTGCCCGCCTTGCTCCGCTCGGTCACGACGGCCTCCAGGGGTGCTCCTCGGTGCTGGCCAGGATCTCCGCGAGGTGCAGCGGCCGCAGCGCGTCACCTCGGCGGCGCAGGGTGCCGCCGAGGTGCAGCAGGCAGGAGTTGTCGGCGCCGCACAGCACCTGGGCTCCGGTGCCGAGGGCGTTGGCGAGCTTGTCCTCGGCCATCGCGGCCGAGACCGCCGCGTTCTTGACGGCGAAGGTCCCGCCGAAGCCGCAGCACTCCTCCGCACCCGGCAGCTCGACCAGCTCCAATCCCTTGACGGCGCGCAGCAGTCGCAGCGGCCGCTCGCCCAGTCCGAGCATTCGCAGGCCGTGGCAGGAAGGGTGGTAGGTGACGGTGTACGGGAAGTGCGCGCCGACGTCCTCGACGCCGAGCACGTCGACCAGGAATTCGGTGAGCTCGATCACCCGGGGCGCCAACGCCGTGGCGGCGTCGGTGAGTTCACCGCCCCGGCCCTCGGTGGCGGCCCGGGCGCCGATCCGCGGGTAGTTGTCCCGGACCATCGCCACGCAGGAGCCGGAGGGTGTCACCACGTGGTCGTACCCGGCGAAGGCGCGGGCGGTCCGCCGCACCAGCGGCTCGCAGGCCCGGCGGTAGCCGGTGTTGTACTGCGGCTGTCCGCAGCAGGTCTGCCCGGCGGGGAAGTCCACCGTCACGCCGAGGCGCTCCAGCAGCCGTACGGTGGCGACCGCCGTGGCGGGGAACAGCGCGTCGTTGACGCAGGTGGCGAACAGCGCGACCCGCAACCCGAGCTCCTCACGTCGAACCGCCGAACTGCTGAACCGCCGAACCGCTGGAACGCCGAGCCGGCCGAACCGCCGGAACGCCGAAACCGGCACGGGCCCGCCCGTGATCGTAACGGGCGGGCCCGTGCCGGTGAAGGAGGCCGCGCGGGAACGCTCGGGGCTCAGGCGCCGGCGCCGAGCCAGAGGTCCGGGCCGAACACCTCGTAGTGGATGTCCGCCGCGGGGACGCCCGCCTCGATCAGCTGGCCGCGCACGGCGCGCAGGAAGGGCAGCGGGCCGCACAGGTAGGCGGTGGTGCCGACGGGGACCTCGACGGTTGACAGGTTGACCAGGCCGGTGCGCTCGGCCGGCCACTCGCCGAGCGGCTGCTCGTAGAAGACGTGGGCGGTGGCGTTGGCCAGCTTGGCGGTCAGCTGCTCCAGGTCCGCGCGGAAGGCGTGGCTGAGCTGGTCGCGGTCGCCGTGCACCGAGATGACCTGCCGGGCGGAGCCGGTGGCGGCCAGGTGGTCGAGCATCGCGGTCATCGGGGTGTTGCCGATGCCGGCGGAGGCGAGCAGCACCGGGCCGTCGCCCTCGGCGAGGAAGATGTCGCCCAGCGGGGGAGCCAGCTCGACGGTGTCGCCGGCGTGCAGGTTGTCGTGCAGGTGGCCGGAGACCTCGCCGTCGCGCTTGACGCTGAAGCGCAGCGCGTTGTCGGCGCCGCCGGACAGGCTGTACTGGCGGATCTGGTGGGCGCCGTCGGCCAGCTCGGCGCGCACCGAGACGTACTGGCCGGGGCGGGAGGCCGGCAGGGAGCCGCCGTCGGCCGGGCGGACCAGGTAGGTGGTGACGGTGTCGGTCTCCTGGTGGCGGGCGACCACGGTGTACGGGCGCCACAGGTCGGTCTGGTCGGTGCCGGCGGCAACCTCGGCGCGCAGCCGCTCCTCGATGGCCATCAGGGCGTTGGCCATCAGCCAGTAGACCTCGTCCCAGGCGGCGGCGACCTCGGGGGTGACGGCTTCGCCGAGGATGTCGACGATCGCGGCGAACAGGTGCTCGTGGACGACCTTGTACTGCTCGTCGTCGATGCCGACCGAGACGTGCTTGTGGGCGATCCGCGCGAGCATCGCGTCCGGGTGCTGGTCGGGGTTGGCGATCAGCGCGGCGGCGAACGCGGCTATCGAACCGGCCAGCGCCTCGCGCTGGGTGCCGTTGGCCTGGTTGCCCCGGTTGAACAGGTCGCGCAGCAGCTCGGGGTGCGCGGCGAACAGCCGGTCGTAGAAGCGCGGGGTGATGTCACCGATCGCGCCGCCCACGACGGGCAGGGTGGCCTCGACGACCTCGGCGGACTTCGCGGACAGCATCAGAGAAGCTCCTGACGGTAGTGAGAACTGGTATCTCAGATTCGTATTAAAGACTGTGGGCGCCGACTGACCCCTGGGGGATGGGGTCAGTCGGCGGGTCTGGCGGTGAGGCCGAGCAGCACCGGACCGGTGGGGGAGGCCGCCAGGTCGTCGATGCTGAGCGGGTCGAGCGCCGCGAAGAACGCCTCCTGTGCCGTGCGCAGTGCCCCGCGCAGCCGGCAGGCGGCCCGCAGTGGGCACGGCGGCTCGTCCTCGCAGCCGACCACGTCGCCGATGCCCTCCAGCTCGCGCAGCAGCAGGCCGAGCGAACCGGTCCGCCCGGCGAAGGTGATCATCAGCCCGCCGCCGCGTCCGCGCCGGGCCTCCACCACGCCGAGGTGCTGCAGCCTGCTGACCACCTTCGCGGCGTGGGTGTACGGCACGCCGACCGACTCGGCCACCTCGCGGGTGGTCGGGTTCTCGCCCTCGCCGAGTACGGCGAGTCGCATCGCGATGCGGAGAGCGATGTCGGTGCTCTTGGTCAGCCTCACGAACCGAACGCTAACGAATGCGACTCTGCGATTCCAATTTCGGGACCTATCCCGGCTGAGACCCTGGTCACGTCACTCATCGCCCCCGGTCGGGTCGGGTCCGCCGGGTCGGCGGGCCGGGTCGGCGGGCCGGAGCGGTGGGCCGGGGCGGTGGGCCCGCTTCGGTGACCGTATCCCGGTCGAATCCGAACAGTTGGCGACATTACCGATCAGCTCCTGACCCGCCATCAGCAGCCGCTCTACGCTTCCCCCGGCTCCGGAGCCACGTCCTGCACCCCGTCCCCCCGCCGACTCCCCTGGAGATTCCGTGAGACCACCCCGTGCACCCCGGCGCGCCTGGACGGCCGTGGCGGCGATATCCGCCGCCACGGCCGCGCTGCTCTCCCAGCCGGTCACCGCCGAGGCCGCCGCGCCCGCGCCGACCGTGACCGCCCATGTGCCGGTGGCGCCCTACCCGGCCGGGCTGGCGCTCACCCCGGACGGCGCCCGGGCCTACGTGACCAGCCAGAGCAGCGGCACGGTCAGCGTCCTGGACACCGCGAGCAAGGTGGTGACCGGCAGCTTCACCGCCGGGACGGGCTCGTACGCGGTCGCCGTCTCGCCCGACGGGCAACGCGCCTACCTGACCCACCACCTCGACAACACGGTCAGCGTCGTGGACACCGCGAGCAACACCGTCACCGCCACCGTCCCGGTCGGTGCCCAGCCCTGGGGTCTGGTCCTCTCGCCGGACGGCAAGCGCGCCTACGTGAGCAACGCCGGGGCCGGCACGGTGAGCGTGCTGGACACTTCGTCCGGCACCGTGACGGCCACTGTCCCGGTCGGCGCCGAGCCGCACGGGCTCGCCGTCTCGCCCGACGGCAAGCGCCTGTACGTGGCGGCCTCCGGCGCCAAGGCGGTGAACGTGGTCGACACCGTGAGCAGCACGGTGAGCGCCACCGTTCAGGTCGGCCACAGCGCCTTCGGCCTGGCGCTCAGCCCCGACGGCAGCCGGCTGTGGGCCGCCGACGGCGACGACACCACGGCCGCCGTGCTCGACACCGGCGCGAACACCCTGCTCGGCACCGTCACCGTCGGCAACGGCCCGTACTCCGTCAGCCTCGCACCGGACGGCTCCACCGCGTACGTCTCCAACTACGGCGACAACACCCTGAGCGTGATCGACGCGGCGAGCCGGAGCGTCACCGCGACGGTGCCGGTCGGCGCCAGCCCGTACACCCTGGCGCTGAGCGCCGACGGCCGGCGCGGCTACCTCGCCGACTTCACCGGCAACGCGGTCGACGTGCTGAACTTCCCGCTGCCGGTGCCCGCCGTCACCGTGATCAGCCCGAACGGCGGCTCCGGGGTGGGCGGCACCACGGTGACCGTCACCGGCACCGACCTGAACGGCGCCACCGGCGTCACCTTCGGCGCGGCCGGCCCGGCCACCTCCTTCAGCTGCACCAGGACCAGCTGCACCGCCACCGCCCCCGCCACCACGGTGACCGGGCCGGTGGACGTCCAGGTCACCACGCCCGGCGGCACCAGTGCCGCCGTCGCCGCCGACCGCTTCACCTACACCGCGCCCAGCGCCCACCTGGTCGTCGCGCTCGCCGCGACCCCGGTCACCGGCCTGTTCGCGAGCCGGGTCGACTACACCGTCACCCTCACCGGCCAGGGCCCGGACCCGGTCACGGCGGCCACCGTCTCCGCCGCCCTGCCCGCCGGGCTGACCACCACCTCCGGCGACTGCACCGTCGCCGGGGGCAGGCTCACCTGCACCCTGAGCGCCCCGCTCGCCAAGGGTGCGAGCACCACCCGGCACTTCTCCGTCGGCGGCGCCGGGCTGAACGTGCTCGCCTCCTGGAGCATCACCGTGGCGCGGACGGCCGGTGCCCCCGCCGACCCCTCGCCCGCGACCAGCAAGGACAGTCGTAGCTGCACCTCCGTGCTCGGCCTGCTGATCACCTGCAGCTGAGCGGCTCCAGCTCTCGGAGAGCCCCACCCGGAGCGCCTCCCGGAGGGCCCCGGCCGGACACCCGGCCGGGGTTCTTCCGTAAAGCCTCTGGACGAAGCGTCCGGGCCGGACGTACAGTCCAACCATGCCTGCCGAAACCCCCGACCTTCGCGTGCGGACCTGGTCGCCGGTCTGCCGTGCGGTGGCCCTGCTGCTCGGGCCCTACGCCGAGGTGGTGCTGCACGACACCGCCACCGACCGGGTGCTGGCCATCTGGAACCCGATGACCACCCGCGCCCCAGGCGACCCGTCCCTGCTCGGCGAACTGGACGAGCTCGACCCGTCCGCGCCCGACGTCTACGGGCCGTACGAGAAGCTGCTGCCGGACGGCCGACGGCTCTCCTCGGTCAGCGCGGTGCTGCGGGACGAGGCCGGCCGGGCCTCGGCGGTGCTCTGCGTCAACCTGGACCGTGGCCCGCTGGAGCAGGCCGCCGCCCTGCTGACGAACTTCGCCGCGCCCACCGCCCCGCGCCCCGAGCCGCTGTTCGAACGGGACTGGACGGAACGGATGAACGACGTGATCGGCGGCCACGTCCGCGCTCAGGGCCGCCCGCTGGAACGCTTCACCCGGGAGGACCGGCTCGCCGTACTGCGCGAGCTGGACGAGGCCGGGGTGTTCGCCGTGCGCCGGGCCGTCCCCGCCGTCGCCACCGCGCTGCGGATCTCCCGCTCCACCGCCTATGCCCTGCTCGCCGAGCTCAAGCACCCGGCCGGCCCCAGGAAGGACTGAGAACCAGATGACCCGCCTGCCCGACTTCCGGCTCGAAACCTACTTCACCCGCTGGGAGTTCACCGCCCGCCACCACCTCACCGCCTCCGACTCCCAGACCATGACGATGGCCGAACTCCTCGCCCTGGCGGGCCCCGAGGACCGCGAGGCCTGGGACAACCTCGCCCTCGGCTACACCGAGACCTTCGGCGACCCCGGCCTGCGACAGGCGATCGCCGGGATGTACGAGCAGGTCGAGGCGGACGACGTGATCTGCTTCGGCGGCGCCCAGGAGGGCATCAACCTCGCCATGCAGGTGCTGCTCGAACCGGGTGACCACGCGGTGGTGCTGACCCCCAACTACCAGTCGGCGGAGACGATTCCGCTCTCGCTCTGCGAGGTCACCGGCGTCGCGCTGGACGAGCGGCAGGACTGGGCGCTCGACCTGGACGCCGTCGAGGCGGCGCTGCGCCCGAACACCAAGGTGCTGTCGGTCAACTTCCCGAACAACCCGACCGGCACGCTGATCCCCGCCGCCGACTTCGCCCGCCTGGCCGGACTCTGCGAGGAGCGTGGCATCCGGCTGTTCTCGGACGAGGTCTACCGCGGCCTGGAACGCGAGCCGGACCGGGCCCTGCCGCAGGCCGCCGACCTCTCCGCGACGGCCCTCTCGCTCAACGTGACGTCCAAGTCCCTCGGCCTGCCCGGCCTGCGGATCGGCTGGATCGCCTGCCGGGACCGCGAGCTGCGCGCCCGCCTGGAGCGGGCCAAGCACTACACCACCATCTGCAACTCGGCGCCCGGCGAGGTGCTGGCCCGGATCGCGATCACCGCCCGCGAGCGGATCCTGGCGCGCAACCGGGGCATCATTGCCGAGAACCTGCCGGCCTTCGACGCCTTCTTCGCCGAGTTCCCCGAGCTCTTCGAATGGCGTGCCCCGCAGGGCGGCTGCGTCGCCTACCCGCGCTACCTCGGCCCGGACGGCGTGGAGGACTTCTGCACCGCCCTGGTCGAACAGGCCGGCGTGCTGCTGATGCCCGCGAGCATGTTCCGCTCCGACCTCACCCCCACCCCCACCGACCGCTTCCGGATCGGCGTCGGCCGCCGCGACCCCGGCCCCGCCCTGGACGCCTTCGCCGACTGGCTGCGCAAGCGTTAGCGCACACCGACGGCCGGGGCGCCGATCACGGCGATCGCGCCCCGGCCGTCGTGCGCGTGACTGAGACCGTGGGATCAGAGCTTCTGCCAGGCCGGCTTGGCCGCATAGGTGTCGCGGAAGTAGTCGGCGAGCTTGAGGCGGGAGGCGGCGGCCTCGTCGACCACTACGGTGGCGTGCGGGTGGAGCTGCAGCGCCGAGGCGGGGACGGCCGCGGCCAGCGGGCCCTCGACGGCCAGGGCGACGGCCTCGGCCTTGGCCTCGCCGGTGGCCAGCAGGACCAGGTGGCGGGCCTCCAGGATGGTGCCGATGCCCTGGGTGATGACGTGGTGCGGGACCTGGTCGATGCTGTCGAAGAAGCGGGCGTTGTCCACCCGGGTCTGCCGGGTCAGGGTCTTGATCCGGGTCCGGGAGGCGAGCGAGGAGCAGGGCTCGTTGAAGCCGATGTGGCCGTCCGTGCCGATGCCGAGCAGCTGCAGGTCCACGCCGCCGGCCTCGGCCAGCGCGCGGTCGTAGGCGGTGGCGGCCGCGGCGACGTCGGCCGCGTTGCCGTCCGGACCCAGGAAGGAGTCCTCGGTCAGGCCGAGCGGCTCGACGACCTCGCGCAGCACCACCGAGCGGTAGGACTCCGGGTGGCCGGCCGGCAGGCCGACGTACTCGTCCAGCTGGCAGATGCGCGCGCGGGAGGCGTCCAGGCGGCCGTCCCGGACCCGCTCGGCGAGGGACCGGTAGATCGGCAGCGGGGTCGAGCCGGTCGCGACGCCGAGCAGGGCGTCGGGCTTGTCGGTCAGCAGATCGGTGATCGCCGCGGCGATGAGTTCGCCGGCCGCTGAGGCGTCAGGGACGATCACGATTTCCATACTGGGTCCACCGTTCTGAGGCGAGTCTGAGGTCTAGACCTCCGAGGTCTAGACCAGTTTGCCGTGAACGGGGCCCTCCGGTCCACCCGGGACCGGTGCGCGGGCCGGTGCGCGTCGGCGCCGGGCTCGGCCTTCGGCCTGGTGGGGGCTCGGCGGGGTGCGCGCGGGCCCGCCGGGCGGGACGTGCGAGGAGCCGGGGCCTGTGGAAAGGCCCCGGCTCCCTGCGCCCTGTCGTGCGGGCTGCCCTGTCTTACGGATGCCGCTCCACGGGTGAACGGCCGGGGGTCCTGACCGCGGGGATCAGAACGGGTTGGTACAGGTGGTCACCTGCTTGCTGGCGTCCAGCGCCGGGCCGGCGGTGGCGCAGATGATGTGGGGGGCGGGGCCGGTGACCTTCGGGGTGGTGGCCTGGACGGAGCCGACTCGGACGGCGGACGCGCTGGCGACCGTCTCCCACGGGCTGCCCCAGGCCTGCTGGGAGCGCACCTCTACCTGAACCATCGTCAACTGGGTGGGGTCCGCGTTGACCTGGGCTATGCCGACGATGCCGTCACCGTCGACCTGGTGCGTGATGCAGGGGCGGTTGAGCACCGTGGCGCAGGCGACGGTGCCGGCCTCGGACGTCGCCGTGGCGGCCATGGCGGGAGCAGCCGACAGCGCTGCGATCCCTGCCGCCGCCATCGTCACGGCTGCAATCCGAGTGCGCATGATACGAACCTCCTTGGAAATTAAGGGAATCTCACTGGGTGAGATGAGTGTTGCACACATCCTGGGATTCGCATGTGTGCGTTGCGTCACACCCATGGTGACTGTTCAACTACTGGCTGCAATCGTTCGCCGAACGTTCAGCGTACGGACAAGTTGCAGACTGACGGAGGATCAGTCGGCGGGGCGGTGGAACCGTCCGCGCCGGGCCGTCACGCCGCCGTGCGCGGGCGCCGGCGCCGCGGCCCGGTGACCGAAGTCGTCCGAGGTCAGCGCCGGGATCGCCCGGACGGGCTCCTCCGGTTCGGCCTTCTGTTCCAACCCCTCGGCGTGCAAAGGGCCGTGGGCCTTCTTGAACTGTACCCAAGCCCCGGCCGGGCCGCCTGCCGGGCGGACCGGGCGGGGTCCGTGGTGCAGGAGAGGGGGCGAGTTGAACCTGAAGCGTCGCACCTCGTACGCCAACAACACTGTGTTGACCAGACCTTGAACGACCCTTTTACCTGCGGCGGCGGGCGCTCCGCCGTCCGGCCGGGCCGGCTCGGCGGGACAACTCGCCGTCGGCCGACGGGGCTTGGCCGTGTTCCTTCACTCGTCCGGGTGGCGCCTCGCCACCTGGGCGAATCGGACGGATACCATCGAGCCGATCCCACGGAGGTGGCTGCGTGGACACGGTCATCGTGCAACTGCCCGGCCGGGGACCGGATCCGGCCCCCGGCCGGGCGCCCGGACTGCTGCGGATGGGCCCCGGCGAGACCGCGGTGTTCGGACGCGGCGAGCCCGGGCGACCGGCCGCCATCCCGCTGCCCGACCAGGGCGTCTCCCGCCGCGCCGGCGAGGTGGTCGCCGCCGAGGACTACTGGCGGCTGTCCAACTTCAGCACCACCGCCACCTACGTGGTGGAGAACCTCGAAGGCGCCGGGGAGCACATCAAGGTGGCCCCCGGGCGCCTCGGCGCACCCGTCCCGTTCGAGCTCTCCCGCGTCCTGCTCCCCGCCCTGGGCGAGCCCGCCGCCTTCAAGGTCTTCGCCCCCCAGCACGCCTACCTCGACGGCCACCCGGGCGGCGCCGACGGCGAACGAACCGTCAGCCCCTTCGCACTGGACCCGACCGCCAAGTACTTCCTGGTGCTGCTCGCGCTCTGCGAGCCCCGGCTGCGCTCGCCCTCCACCGCCGCCGTCCCCGGGGCGACCGAGGTGCTGGCCAGGCTGCGCGCCCTGCCCTCCTGCCACGGGCTGACCCGCTCGGCGGTGAACTACCACATCGACTACCTGGTGGGCACGAAACTGCGGCTGCGCGAGCCGTACGAGGAGGGCCCGGCGGGCGGCAAGCGCGAGGAACTGGTCGCGCTGGCCCTGAGGTTCGACCTCGTCCGGGAGGAGCACCTCTTGCTGCTCCCGCCCCGGCGCCCGGTCCACCGGCCGTGAAGCCGCCCGAGCACCGCGGCGCCGCCCCGGACGGCGGATCCTCCGAGAGGCGGCCCGTCGCCGCGGCGTCGCTCTTCGACGTCCCCGACGGCTACCCGCTGGCCGGCTACCGCGCCGGAGCCTTCCTCGGCGCGGGCGCCTGGGGCAGTGTCTACGCCGCCGAGGGCCCGGACGGCACCCCCGCCGCCGTCAAGCTCCTCGGCCCGGCCCGCTCCAGCCCCGGTCAGCGCCGCACCCTGGCCCAGATGGCCGCCCGTGAGCTGCGCTTCAGCAGCCGCGCCGACCACCCGCACCTGATCCGCACCCTCGCCGTGGTCACCGTCGACGACCCCGACCGCCCCGAACTGGACGGCGCCGTCGCCCTGGTGATGGAGCGCGCCGCCCACAGCCTCCAGGACGTCCTGGCCGCCGCCCGCGCCGGAACGGCGGTGCCCGGCGCCGAGCGGATCCTCACCGAGGTCTGCGCCGGACTGACCCACATGCACCGGGCGGGCTGGGTCCACGGGGACCTCAAACCGGCCAACATCCTGCTGATGCCCGACGGCACCGCCAAGATCGCCGACTTCGGCCTCACCGCCGAACTGGAGGGCACCCACGCCTACGCCCCGCCGCTGGGCTCACCGGACCACGTCCCGCCCGAGTGGTGGTCCCAGCGCACCGGGGCGCGCGGGGTCGCGCTGCGCCCCAGCGCCGACGTCTGGGCCTTCGGGGTGATCGCCCACCAGCTGTTCACCGGCGGGCTGCACCCCTTCCTCGGCGCCACTGCCCGGGCCCGGTCACTGGCCGCCCAGGCGTACGCGCGCGGAGCCGCCCCGCTGCGGCTGGACCAGGCGCTGCCGACCCGCTGGCGGCCGGTGGTGGCGGCCTGCCTGGCCGCCGACCGGGAGGAGCGCGCCCGCACCGACCTCGCCGCACTGGTCGCCCGTGCCACCGCCCGCCCGGCCGGGCGCCGACGGGCCGTCCGGGCCGGCGCCGGCGTGCTGGCCTGCGCGGCCGTGCTGCTCGTCCTGACCGGCGGTCCCGAGCCCCGCGCACCCGGCGTCCACCGGGCCGTGCCGCCGCTGCCCGGGGCGATCCCGGCCGGCTCCGACGTCCCGGTGGCCTACCGCGGCATGATCGAGGACGCCGCCCGGCGCTGCCCCGAGCCGGAGATCACCCCGGTCCTGCTGGCTGCGATGCTCAAGGCGGAGAGCGGTTTCGACCCGAACGCGGCCCGCCCGGAGACCGGCGAGTACGGCATCGCGATGTGGACGCCCGCCGTCTTCGAGGCCTGGTCCAAGGCCGCCAACCACGACGGACCGAAGTCCTACCTGGACCCGGGCGACGCGATCGCCGCGATGGGCAACTACGTCTGCTGGCTCGACCAGCAGATAAGGCACCGCGGCTTCACCCGTGACCTGCCCGCCCTGGTCGCAGCCGCGTACCGCACCAGCGACAAGTCGGTGGCGGCCGCCGGGGGAGTCCCGGAACGCGTCCGCCCGCACGTCGACAAGGTGCTCCGCTACCTCGCCGACTACGGAGGGTGACTGAAAAACCGGGAGGAGTTGCACCATATCCGTACGGATCCTGGCGCGGGTGCCCGGGTGCCCGGGTGGCCGGCCTCCGGTCTGGGATCCTCGGGCGCATGATCAGGAAGCTCCGCGCGGCCTCCGCGCGATGGACCCTCGTCGTCCCGGTGGCGGCGTTCGTCGTCCTCGTCCTGACCTGGCACGAGGACCTGCCCGGCTGGGTGGTCGGCGTGGTCGCGCTGTTCCTGATCGGGGCGGTGCTGGCGGCCGTGCACCACGCCGAGGTCATCGCCCACTGGACCGGGGAGCCGTTCGGGTCGCTGGTGCTCGCGGTGGCGGTCACCGTGATCGAGGTCGCGCTGATCGTGACGCTGATGGCCGACGGCGGGGACAAGTCCGCGACCCTCGCCCGGGACACCGTGTTCGCCGCCGTCATGATCACCTGCAACGGGATCACGGGTCTGTCCATCATCGTGGCCGCGCTCAGGTACCGCACCGCTGTCTTCAACGCCGAGGGCACCGGCACGGCGCTCGCCTGCATCGCCACCCTCGCCACGCTCAGCATGGTGCTGCCGACCTTCACCACCAGCACCCCGGGCCCGCAGTTCTCCACCACCCAGCTCGGCTACGCGGCCACCGCCTCGCTCGTGGTGTACGGGCTCTTCGTGACCACCCAGACCCTGCGGCACCGGGACTACTTCCTGCCCGTCACCCCGGAGGGCAGGATCCGCCGGGACGAGGACGACGACCACGTGGGCCCGCCCACCCTCCGGGCCGCCGGGGTCAGCCTGCTGCTGCTCGCCGTCGCGCTGGTGTCGGTCGTGGGACTGGCCAAGGGCGTCTCGCCGACCATCGAGTCCGTGGTGGACGACGCCGGGCTGCCGCACGCGGTGGTCGGCGTGGTGATCGCCATACTGGTGCTGCTGCCGGAGACCATCGCGGCGTTGCGCTCGGCCGTGCGCAACCGGGTGCAGACCAGCCTCAACCTGGCCCTGGGCTCGGCGCTGGCCAGCATCGGCCTGACCATCCCGGCGGTCGCGATCGCCTCCACCTGGCTGTCCGGCCCGCTCGTCCTCGGCCTCGCGCCGTCGCACATGGTGCTGCTGACCCTGACGGTCGTGCTCGGCACGCTGACCGTCATCCCGCGCCGGGCGACCCTGCTGCAGGGCGCGCTGCACCTGGGGGTGCTGGCGGAGTTCATGGTGCTGGCGGTGAATCCGTGAGAAGGGTGAACCACTGAGGCCGTGGTGGCCGTGGTGAAGAACGGAAGCCCCTGACACGTCCCCCCGTGCGGTCAGGGGCTTCCGTCGTCTCCGGCCGGGCCCGCTGGGAGGGGCGGGTCACGGCCGGGAGCCCCGGGGCGCGTCCTGCGGATCTTCGCCGGGTGCGCGACAGGATCCGCGGGACGCGCCCGTGGCGCCCGCGCGAGTGCGGGCGGGCGGGGCTCCGGGTGCCGCGGCTCAGACGCGGCCCTGCGGCCTCCGGAGGGCTCAGACCTCCGGAGGCGGCGTCATCGGGTCTCCTGCGGCACCTCAGCGGTGCCGCAGGCTCCTGGGGGTCGTCAGGAGGAGGTGCGGCGACGGCGGGTGTAGACCACCGCGCCCGCGCCGGCGATCAGCAGGGCGGTGCCGGCACCCGCGTACAGCAGGGTGCCGTCGCTGCCGGTGGAGGCCAGCTTCTTGCCGTCCGAGGCGCCCGGGATCGGGGTCGGGACGCTGACCTTGGCCGGCACGACCAGCGGCTGGTCCGGGGTGACCTTGGTGCCGGCGCCGGGGTGCACCGGGACGGTGGCGGTCGGCGGGGTGGACGGGCCGGCGCTCGGGGCGTCGCTGGGCGCGCCGGTCGGGACCTCGGCGGCCGGGGTGGTGGGCGCGGGGGTCTTCGCGGGCTCCGTGGCCGGGGTGGTCGGCGCCGGGGTGGTGGGGGCCGGGACGGTGGGCGTCGGGGTGGCGGGCGGCGTGGCCGAGTGCGACGGCGCGGGCGTCTGCGACGGGGTCGGGGTGTGCGAGGGGGTGGGGGTGTGCGAGGGGGTGGGGGTGTGCGAGGGGGTGGTGCTCGGCACGGCGGTCGGGCTGGCCGACGGGGCCTTGGTCGGGGTGCCGGTGGCGGTCGGCTTGCCGGTCGGGGTCGGGGTCTGGCCGCCGCAGTCGACCTTGAAGACCTTCTGCTTGGGGTTGCTGACGTCCGGGTGCTCCGGCAGTTCCCCGTCGACCAGCGGAACGGCCTTCCAGAACAGCTTGTAGTGGCCGTCCGGCAGGTTGATGTCCTCGGTGCGGATGTGGCCCTTGTCGTCGACCGGGAGGTCGCCGTACACGACCGGCTCGGTCATGTCGTCCATGTCGAAGATCGCCCAGAGCACGTCCTGGTTCGGGTCGAAGCCGAAGGAGTCCAGGTAGAAGGTGCAGACCTTGGGCTCGTTGCGCACGTCCTCCTGGCCGGTGGCGGCGTCGTGGATCTTGACGGTGCCGTTGTTGCCGGGGTGGCCCTTGCCGTTGCCGTTGCCACCGGCGGCGGCGTGCGCGACGGGGGCGAGCAGCATCAGGGCGGCGGCGGTCGGGACGGCCACCAGGGAGCGTGCGGCGGTGGAGCGGATGTGCATGCGTGTTCCATCGGGGTGACGGCAGGCCGGGACGAGCCTGTGGGGTGGGAGGGAGCTCTCGGTCGGCCGCCGGGCCGGGGGACCGGATTCGTACGACGTGAGGGGCACAAAAGTTCCCGTAGTGGGAAACGCGACGCAAGGGAGGTTTGGCCGAAATGCCACGCTGAGAGCAGTTGGTCCAATTAGTCCCGCGCAACAATCTGATCACCCGATTGTGTTGGACTCGTGCGCGCCGCAGGCGGGACATGCGATGGCCGGTATTGGCCGGTCCGGGGCCGGGCCCGCGTGTCGGGGCGGCCGGCGGAACGCGGGGTTCTCTATCGTCCGTCTGGAACCGATCCGACCCAGGGGGAGTGCTCGATGCCCGGCCCAGACCAGCAGGTGCGACCGGAGCGGCAGCCGACCGCCCCGACCGAGGACAGTGCCGACGTCATCGTGGTCGGCGCCGGCCCGGCCGGCTCCACCGCGGCCTACCACCTCGCCCGCACCGGCCTGGACGTCCTGCTGCTGGAGAAGTCCGCCTTCCCGCGCGAGAAGGTCTGCGGTGACGGCCTCACCCCGCGCACCGTCAAGCAGCTGGTCGACATGGGCATCGACGTCTCCGAGGAGGCGGGCTGGCTGCACAACCGCGGTCTGCGGCTGATCTCCGGGCACCGCTCGATGGAGTTCGACTGGCCCGAGCTCTCGGCCTTCCCCGGCCACGGACTGGTGCGCCGCCGCGCCGACTTCGACGAACTGCTCGCCCGGAAGGCCGCCGCGGCCGGCGCCCGGCTGGTCGAACGGGCCAATGTGGCGGGCCCGTTGACGGACGAGCGGTCCGGGCGGATCACCGGCGTCAGCGTCAAGCTCGGCGAGGAGCGCAGGCCCGTCGAGTACCGGGCCCCGATCGTGGTCGCCGCCGACGGCAACTCCACCCGGCTGTCGGTCGCGATGAAGCGCTACCGGCGCACCGACCGCGCGATGGGCGTGGCCTACCGCACCTACTTCACCACCCCGCGCCACGACGACCGCTATCTGGAGGCCTGGCTCGACCTGCGCGACTCCAACGACCCCGCCCGTCGCCTCCTGCCCGGCTACGCCTGGGTGTTCGGCATGGGCGACGGCACGGCCAACGTCGGCCTCGGCGTCCTCGACACGACCGGCACCGACCTCGACTGGCGCGACCTGCTGCGGCGCTGGTGCGCCGACCTGCCGCCCGGCTACGCCTACACCCCCGAGGCCGTCACCGAGCCGATCCGCGGATCCGCCCTCCCGATGGGCCTCAACCGCCAACCCCACTACGCCGACGGGCTGTTGCTGATCGGCGACGCGGGCGGCACGGTCAGCCCCGGCACCGGCGAGGGCATCGCCTACGCGATGGAATCCGGCCGCTACGCCGCCGAGACGATCGTCCAGGCGCACGCCCGCCGCACCGACCGTGGCCGCGAACTCGCCCTGCGCGCCTACCCGCAGAAGCTGCGCTCCGCCTACGCCGGCTACTTCGCCCTCGGGCGGCTGGCCGCCGACCTGCTCGGCCGCCCCCGGCTGCTCGGCGCCGCGGGCGCCGCCGGACTCGGCCACCCGGCGCTGCTGAAGGTGGCGTTCCGGCTGATGGTGAACCTGACCGAGCCCAACTCCAAGGACGCCCTGGACCGGCTGCTGCACCTGATCGGCCGGGTCGCCCCGGGGCGCTGAGAGCGGCGCAACCGGAGTCCGGCGTTCGGACGGTCGGCCGACCAGACGGGTCCGATCGCCTGGTTCCGATCCCGCCACGCGGGGACAGCGCAAGACCCCTGCGCGGCCTTCCGGGATCTGAACCGGCCGCGCACACGACGTCCGAGCTGTCTCCACAGCTGCGCGGCTTCGCGACCGGCGCCCGGGGGAATCCGTCCGGAGGCGGGTCGCGGCCGTGCTGCTGACGGCCCGCCACTTCCGCGCAAGGTTCCCCCAGGCTCCCTTCCACTCCGAGGAGATCAGCCCGTGCGCGCACGTCCCGGCAGGCTCAGATCCCTGCTCGTCGGCCTCTGTGCCGGAGCCACCGTCATCGCCCTCACCACCGGTCCGGCGCAGGCCGCGCCGGTCGGCACCGCCGTCCCCGCGGGCCCGGCCGCCCGCGCGGACGCCGCCTACGCGATCAGCACCCCGACGAACATCTCGGCCCCCTGCTCCGGGCAGAACGCCGAGACCATACAGGCCGTCGATCCGGCGGTGAACGCCGTCTACGACGCCTGGATGGGCTGCAAGGGCATCGGCTTCGCCGGCTCACGGGACGGCGGCTCCACCTTCGGTTCGCCGCTCACGCTGCCCGGCAGCACCGGACAGAACGGCAGCAGGTCCTGGGACCCCGCGATCACCGTCGCGCCCGACGGTGCGATCTACGTGGCGTTCATGGTCGCCCGCTCCGGCCTGACCTTCCCCGTCGTGGACGTCAGCACCGACCGCGGCGCCAGCTTCAAGACCGCCGGCCAGATCACCCCGCCGGACGCGAACAACTGGGGCGACCGGGACTTCGTCACCGCCGGCCCGGACGGGACGCTCTACCTGACCTGGGACTACGGGCCGAGCGCGGCGGCGGTGACCTTCGTCTGCGCGGCGTCCGGCAGTTGCTCCTTCGCCACCGGCGACGTCAACGCGGTGCTGCAGAAGTCCACCGACGGCGGCCGGACCTGGAGCGCGATGTCGCACATCAGCCCCGGCTACCCGAACAGCGGGGCCGACAGCGCGCCCGTCACGGTCGAGGCGGACGGCTCGATCGACGTGCTCTACCAGGGCTACGTCGTCACCGACGTCCCGACCGACAACCTGACCGTCGCCCACACCTACGCGACCCGCTCCACCGACGGCGGCGCGACCTGGTCACCGCCGGTGCGGGTCGGCGGCGGCGCCGGGTCGATGAACAACAGCGAGTGGTGGATCGACGGGAGCGAGGCGCTCGGCCCGGACGGGACGCTGTACGCGACCTGGGACACCCAGGGCTCGAACAGCGACACCGGGTGGCTGTCGTACTCCCAGGACCACGGGGCGACCTGGTCCACCCCGGTGCAGGTGCCCTCCGACACGCTGAACGTCCCGCACGTCATGCAGGTCGTGGCCGGACCGCCCGGGACGGCCTATGTCGGCTGGCTGTCGAGCAGCGACCCGCGCGGCTACGCGCAGTACCTCCGGACCTTCTCGACCACGCGGGGCTGGCTGTCCGCCCCGGTCCGGGTCTCCCAGAACTTCGGTACGAGCACGGTGTGGCCCGGGGACACCTTCGGGTTCTCCGCTCCGGCGCCCGACCGGCTGGTGCTGGCCTGGGGCAGCGCGGTCGCGCCCACGGCCTCGAACGACAGCATCTGGGCCGCGACGGTCGGCGTCGCGCTGCCGTAGGGGCCGCGCCCCGTACCGGATTAATCGCTGGCGGCCGCGGGGGAGACGGGGGTAGGAAGGCGGGGTGACCACCAGTGACCCGGCGACCGACCAGCGTCTCCTCCGTCCCGACGTCCTCGACCTGGGCGACGTCCTGCTCCGGCCATGGGGCCGCGGCCTCGACCTGCCCGGCGGGACCCTCGCCGCCGTGACGGCGGCCGCGGCCGACCCGGAGGTCGCCCGCTGGAATCCGCTGCGCGACGCCACCGACCTCGCGGGCGCCGAGGCCTACCTCGACCGCGCCGATGCCCGCTGGGCCGAGGGCAGCACGGCCTCGTTCGCCATCACCGACGCTGCCGACGGCGCCCTGTGCGGCAACGTCGCCCTGCGCTGGTCCGACCGGGACGAGGGCGTCGCCATGGTTGGCTACTGGCTGCTCACCGCCGCCCGCGGCCGCGGCCTCGCCACCCGGGCCACCACCGCCGTCACCGCCTGGGGCGTCCGCACCGCCGGAGTCCGCCGCATCGAGCTCTACCACGCCGTCGGCAACGAGGCCTCCTGCCGGGTCGCCATCCGGGCCGGCTTCCCGTACGAGGGCACCCTGCGGGCCTCCTTCCGCTACGGCGACGGCCCGTACAACGACGAGCACCTGCACGCGCGGCTGGCGTCCGACCCCGCGTAGCGCGCCGGGTCGCGGGAGCGCGCACGCCCCCGGGCCGTGCGCGCTTCCTCGTGTCCCATTGACGGAGTGAGTACTCACTCCGTAACTTGGAGGCATGGCAGAGAACCCCTCCACCCAGCCCGCCCGGCGCCGTGCGCCGGCCATGGACCCCGAGCAGCGCCGCGCCATGATCGTCGCGGCCGCGCTCCCGCTGGTCGTCGAGTACGGCGCCGCGGTGACCACCGCGAAGATCGCCCGCGCGGCCGGCATCGGCGAGGGCACGATCTTCCGCGTCTTCGCCGACAAGGACGCCCTGCTCGCCGCCTGCCTGGCCGAGGCCCTCCGCCCCGACGACGCCGTCGCCCACCTGGCCGCGATCGAACTCGACCAGCCGCTCGCTGACCGGCTCACCGAGGCGGCCGACGTGCTGAGCGGCCACCTGGCCCGGGTCGGCGCCGTCATCGGAGCCCTCGCCGGAGCCGGGCGCCCGGAACGCGCCGAGCGCCCCGCACCCGCCGAAGCGCGCCGGTCGGCCGACCGCGAAGCCGGCCTGGCCGCACCCCGCGCGGCGCTCGCCGCCCTGTTCGAACCCGATCGCGACCGCCTCCGGCTGGCCCCCGAACGGCTCGCCGGCACCTTCCAGCTGCTGCTGATGTCCACCGGCCGCGCGGGCATGCCCGACCCGCTGTCCACCGGGGAACTCGTCGACCTCTTCCTGCACGGCGCGATCGCCACCACGGGGGAGGCGTGAACCCCTACCAGGACCTCCGGTCCCGCCACCGGACCCTGGCCACCGCGGCGCTGCTCGGTTGCGCCTTCCTCGCCGTGCTCGACGGCACGGTGGTCGGCACCGCACTGCCCCGGATCGCCCAGCAGGTCGGGGGCGGCGGCACCTGGTACGTCTGGCTGGTCACCGCCTACCTGCTGACCTCGTCCGTCAGCGTGCCGGTCTACGGTCGCTTCTCCGACCTCTACGGGCGACGGCGGTTACTCCTCGGCGGGCTCGCCGTCTTCCTGGCCGGCTCGACCGCCTGCGCCCTGGCCACCACCATGCCGGTACTGGTGGCCTCCCGCGCGGTGCAGGGCCTGGGTGCAGGCGCCCTGCTCACCCTCGGCATGGCCCTGATCCGCGACCTCCACCCGCCGTCCCGTCCGCAGGGCCTGATCCGGATGCAGACCGTCCTGGCCGCCATGACGGTCCTCGGCATGATCGGCGGCCCGATCCTCGGCGGCCTCCTCGCCGACCACGCCGGATGGCGCTGGGCGTTCCGGCTCAACCTCCCGCTCGGCCTGGCGGCCTGGCTGCTGATCGCCCTGGTGCTCCCGCAATGCCGCCCCGCCACCGCGCCGACCGGCCGGCTCGACACGGCCGGGGTCCTGCTGCTCACCAGCGGACTCGGCCTGGTCCTGATCGGCCTCGGCCTCAAGGGCAACGCCTCCGCCGGGCGGTGGAGCGACCCGGCGGTCGGCGGCTGCCTGCTCGGCGGACTCGCCCTGCTCGCAGTCCTGATCCCGGTCGAACGGCGGGCCGCCGTACCCGTGCTCCCACTGCGGCTGTTCCGCAACCGCACCTACTCGGCGCTGCTGGCCGCCGGATTCCTCTTCCAGGTCGCAGCCATGCCGGTGGGGATCCTCCTGCCGCTGTACTTCCAGCACCGGCGCGGCTACTCCGCCACCGCCTCCGGCCTGCTGCTCCTGCCGCTGCTGATCGGCATGACGGTCGGCAACCGGCTCACCGCGGCCGCCGTCACGCGCGGACGGCAGGTCCGCTCCGTCCTGCTGACCGGTGCCGCGCTGCTCACCGTCGGCACGGCCGGGCTGCTCACCCTCGGACCGTCAACTCCCGTTCCCCTGACGTCCGTTCTCCTGCTGCTCATCGGGCTGGGCACCGGCCCGGCGATGGGCGGCCTGACCATGGCCACCCAGAGCTGCGTACCGCCCGCCGACATGGGCACCGCCACGGCGGGCTCCGCCCTCGCCAAGCAGCTCGGCGGCGCCTTCAGCCTCGCCTGCGCCCAGAGCCTGCTCGCCCGCTCCGACACGGCCATCGGCCCCACCGTCGCCTGGACCGGCATCCCCGCCGCCCTACTGGCCGCCGGCGCACTGCTCCTGGTCCGCGACCTCGCCGTCGCCACGTCCAACAGTCGGGTGGCGGCGCGTGGTTCGCGACCGTCCGAGCAGCGGGGGCGGGTCTGAGCCGGGTGCCGGGCCCATGCTCGCGGCGGCCGTCGGAACAGAGCTGGGTACCCGCGGCGCAGCACGAACTGTGCTCCGCAGCCGAGGAGTTGCCGCAGCTCGCAGCCGGCGGGCGGCCCGGCTGGTTCGTTTGTCCGCTTGGTTCGTGCTGCCGGGCTAGCGGTGGAACTGGGCGAGCTGGATGAGGTTGCCGCAGGTGTCGTCCAGCACGGTGACGGTGACCGGGCCGAGCGCCGTCGGCTCCTGGGTGAAGCGCACGCCGAGCCGGTGCAGACGGTCGTACTCGGCGTGCACGTTGTCCACCGCGAACTGGGCGGCGGGGATGCCGTCCTCGACCAGGGCCGCCTTGTAGGGCTTGACGGCGCGGTGGTTGTCGGGCTCCAGCAGCAGTTCGGTGCCGTCGGGCTGTTCGGGGGAGACCACCGTGAGCCAGCGGTGCTCGCCGAGCGGGACCTCCTCCTTCTTCACGAAGCCCAGCACCTCGGTGTAGAAGCGCAGCGCCTTGTCCTGGTCGTCGACGAACACGGTGGTCAGGTTGATCCTCATGGGGTGCCCTCCGTTGCGGTCCGGGAGTGGTGGCGGCGGTCGCCGAGCCGATCGTAGATCGCGCGCAGCCAGGGCTGCCGGACGGCGGGCAGCCGGGCGAGGCGGTGGCGTAGCAGGCGCCGGTCGGGCTCGAACAGCCGGTTCGGGCGCAGCGGCAGCGGGTCGTCGCGTTCCTCCCCGGCGGGCAGCCGGGTGGTGGGGCGGACGGGCGGGAAGGCGAGGTACGTCCACACCCCGGCGTCCAGCGGGACGGGCACCGTGCCGCCGGAGGGCGGCCGCCAGGCGGCGCCGGTCCACGGGTGGCGGGGGACGAGGGCGATGTCCGGCATCGGGGCGGGGGTGAGCCCGGGCCCGGCCGGGCCCAGGGTGCGGACCGGGGCGCCGGCCGGGAGCAGCCGCTGCAGGGTGCGGCCGAAGGTCTCGGCGAGCAGGCCCGGCGCCACCGCCACCGGCGCGCCGCCGGAGGCCGCCAGGACCTCGGCCAGCGCGGCCCCGACCGCGGCGCTCCACCGGTCGCTCCACCAACCGAGGGGCTCGACGGGCGGCGTGGGGGCAGCCGTCCAGCCGTCCCCGGCCGGCCGGGCCAGTCCCTGGACCGGGAGCCGTCGTACGGCCCCGGGGTACAGCCAGACCGCCTGCCAGCGGTAGCAGTCGTCGATCCGGGCGCCCACCGTCCGCCCGCATCGCTCGCAGGCCAGGTTGGGACCTCCGGCACAGGCGCAGCAGCCGTCGCACCGCTCCGGGATCAGCGCGGTGCCGCGGGTGTCGCCCGGGGCCAGCAGGGCGGCGCCGCCGTCGCCGGACCACAGCCCGTCGACCGGCGCGTACACACCCAGGGCGGCGGCCTCCGCCGGGCTGATAGAGGACCAGGGGCGCCAGGGTCGCTCGGAGGGCTCCGGGTCGAGGGCGAAGGTCCCCGGCTCCAGCAGCGGCGGCAGGTACCGGTCCCCGCCCTCGCGGTGCGCGTGCGGCGGCAGCGCCACCTCCGTCACCGGCGCGGTCAGCTCCGCACCGCACCCCGCGCACCCGAACACCGCCACGCGTTCCCCTCCCGCTCGCCCGCGAACGTCCGGAGTATGGCGGCCCGCGCAGCGCCCGCCAAGCGGTTTTCGCCGGCGCGGGCGCCCGTGCCCCGGCAGGCAGCGCGCCGCGCCGCGCCGTCCTAACCTGGAAGGGCGCGCACGGTGCGTGGCCTGCGGCGGATGCGCGGAAGCACGGCAGCGGGAGCGGTGACCATGACGGTGATCTCGGCGGCTCTCTTCGGTACCGACTGGCGGCCCCGGCTGCCCGGCGGCGCCGAGTTGCTGCGCGAGTGCGCCGCACGCGGCTGGACGGTCGTGCTGACGGGCCCCCGACCGCCCGGGGTACCCGTCCTGACCGTTGCCGACCCCGGCGGCGAGCCCGTACGGGCCGCCCTGGAGCTGGTGGACGGCGAGCCCCAGCACGCCGTCGCCGTCGCCGGGAGCGTGCGGGAGGTGCTGGCGGCGCGGCGGCTCGGGGTGCCCTGCGTCGCCCTGGAGACCGGCGGGGACGCCGGTCCCGAGCTGCGGGCGGCCGGCGCGGTCGAGGTCCACCGCGACGCCACCGCCCTGCTGGGTGTCCTGGACGACAGCCTGCTCGCCCGTCCCCGGGCCTTCGGGCGCGTGGACGCCGGAACAGGCGCTCCCCGGAGCGGTTGACGCCGCCCCGTACCGGGCAACCGCCCGGATGCGAGCACGTCACCGGAATGTCGGAGGTGACCGAGATGGACGGACCCGCGTTGAGCGGATGGGAGCGGCGGCTCCTGGAGGAGATCGAGTCCGACCTGCGCCAGGACACGCGTCTCGACCGGAAGTTGAGCACGATGGGGGCGAAGCCGCCGAACCGGGCCCTCCGCGCGCTGCACGCCGCCGGGCGCCGGATCTCGGCCGGGGTGCTGCTGACCGTGCTCGTGATGACGTCGATCTGTCTCGGCATCGGGATGCGCACCCCGACCACCGCCGTGCTCGTCGCCCTCGGGGTGGTCTGGGCCGCCTCGGTGGCCGCCACCGAGCTGCTGCGGCGGCGCCGGGGGGCCGGCCGGGCCGAGCCCGCCGGTCCGGCGCGGGAGGAGCGGCGCGAGCGGCGCCCCTGGGACCGGCCCGAGCGCCGCCCCTGGGACCGGCCGGAGGCGTGACATGAATTGCAGGCGCGACGTGACGGGGGACCGAACCACCGCGAGGTGCCCATGAGTACCGACCTGTGGGAGTACCGCCCGGGCTCCCACCCCGCCGCCGACCTCGCCCTGGTCGGGTACGAGGTGCACGCCACCGACGGCCCGCTCGGCCGGGTCGAGCAGGACGGCGGAGACCACCTGATGGTCGACGCCGAGCCCTGGGTGCCGGGCGCCCGGGTGCTCGTTCCGGTCGGCCTGGTCGCCAGGGTCGACCACCTGGACCGCACCGTCCACCTCGACTGCCCCCGCGCCCGGGTCGGCACCGCCCCGCCGCCCGCCGAGGACCTCACCACCCGCCGCCCGCACTGAGCCATGGGCTGGCCGCTGACCACCCTGACCGGCCGGACGATCGCGTTCCTGGTCGCCCCGTACGGCGTCGAGCAGCAGGAACTCACCTCGCCCTGGCAGGCGGTCGCCGAGTCCGGCGGCGTCCCGCGCCTGCTCTCCACCGCCCCCGGCCGGGTCCGGGCCGTCCGGCACCACGAGCCCGGCGACACCTTCGCGGTGGACGGCCCGGTCGCGGAGGCGGACCCGGCCGACTACGACGGGCTGGTGCTGCCCGGCGGCGTCGCCAACCCGGACCAGCTGCGGCTGGACCGGGCGGCGGTCTCCTTCGTGCACGCGTGCTGCGCCTCCGGCCGCCCGGTGGCGGCGATCTGCCACGCCGCGTGGACGCTGATCGAGGCCGACGCCGTCCGCGGCCGCACCCTCACCTCCTGGCCGAGCCTGCGGACGGACCTGGTCAACGCGGGTGCCCGGTGGGTGGACGAGGAGGTGCACGTCTGCCGGGACGGGCCGGGCCCGCTGGTGACCAGCCGCAAGCCGGCGGACCTGCCGGTGTTCGAGGACGCGCTGGTCACCGAGTTCGTCCACGCGGTGGCGAAGCGGCGCACGTGAGGCGCGCACGCATGGTGTGCCCTCAGGCCTGACCCCGGACGAGCTGAACCCGCTCCGGTGGACTCCGTGGGTCAGTCCCCGCGCAACCGGACGAAGGTGGCAGTGGGCGGGCGCCCGGTGAGGGTGAGTTCGGCGCGCAGCGGGCCGGTGAGCGGGTGCACCCGGCCGTGGTCGGGGTCGGTTGCGGGCGGCCCGAGCAACGGCCCGGCGACCTGGGCGACCTCGCGGGCCTGGACGGGGGTGAGCCTGGGGGTGGTGAGGAACACCCGGCCGTCGTCGAGTTGGAGCACCAGCGCGTACGGCCGGGAGGCCGGACCGGTGAGGGCGCGGACGGTGGCGTCCAGGGTGTCGCTGCGCCGGTACTTGACCCAGGCGCGGCCCGCGCCGCGCGCCCGGTAGGGGGAGGCCGCGGCCTTGCAGACCAGGCCCTCCACGCCGGTGTCGGCCAGCTGCTCCACCCACTCCAGCGCCTCCGTCCGGTCCGTGGTGGCCATCACCGGCTGGATCGGCGGCGGGACGTCGGCCAGGGCGGCCAGTAGCAGGCGGCGCCGGTCGGTGAGCGGCAGGCGCCGGACGTCGCGGCCGGGCAGGGCGAGCAGGTCGAAGGCGATCAGCCCGAGCACCACGTCCGCTGCAGCGGCCCGGGCCTGGCGGGTGTGCAGCAGCTCCTCGAAGGCGAACCGCCCGGCCCGCCAGGCGACCAGCTCGGCGTCCAGCACCAGCCCCTCCGGCAGCCGGGCGACGGCGGCGGCGATCGGCGGGAACTCGGGGGCGAGGTCGCGGCCGCTGCGGGACTGCAGGAACGCCGGACGGTCACCGCGGGCGAAGGCGACGCAGCGGAAGCCGTCCAGCTTCAGCTCGTACTGCACGCCGCCCCCGCCCAGCCCGTCGGCGGGCGGCACGGCGGTGACGGCGGCGGGGCGCATCACCTCGACGGGCGGCTGCAGCACCTGCCGGGGCTGCTCCGGGGCCGGGGCCCGGGTGGTGGGTGCGGCGGGCGCCTCCCGGGCCGTGGGTGCGGCGGGCAGCGGCCGGGCCTGCTCGGGGTCCAGCAGCGGCGCGAACAGGTCGCCGTGCGCCGCCAGCCGTCCCGGCAGCTCGGCGAGTGTGAAGACCAGCTCGGTCTCCCCGCTCGCCCGTTCGAGCTCGCCCCAGGACAGCGGGGTGGAGACCGTCGGCAGTGGCCGGGCGCGCAGGGTGTACGGAGCGGCGGTGGTCTTCTTGGCGTTGTTCTGCGACCAGTCGACCAGCACCCGGCCCCGGCGGCGGGCCTTGGCCATGGTGTGGACCACCAGGTCCGGGTGCTCGACCTCCAGCGCGGCGGCCAGCGCCTTCGCGTACCCGGAGACCGTGGCACTGGGCGTCGGCTCGATCGGCACCAGCAGGTGCAGGCCCTTGGAGCCGGAGGTCTTCACCCAGGCCGACAGCCCGTCCGCGGCCAGCCGCTCGCGCAGCAGCAGCGCGACCGCCCGGCAGGTGAGGACGTTCGCGCCCTCGCCCGGATCAAGGTCCAGGACCAGCCGGTCCGCCAGGGCCGGCGCGGCGGCGTGCCACTGCGGGACGTGCAGTTCCAGGCAGCCCAGGTTGGCGACCGCCAGCAGCGCCGCGCCGTCCTCCAGCACCACCTGGCGCAGCTCGCCGCCGGTGCTGGGCACGTCCACCGTGCGCACCCACTCCGGGGTGCCCGGCGGCGGGTTCTTGGCGACGAACACCTCCGCCTCCACACCGTCCGGGCAGCGTAGGAAGGACACCGGGCGGTCGCGCAGATGGGGGAGCAGGACGGTGTGCACGGCGGCGTAGTAGCGCAGCACGTCGCCCTTCAGGGTGCCGACGCGCGGGTAGTACACCTTGTCGAGGTGGGACAGGGCGAGGGTGCGTCCGTCCACCGTCATCTGCGGCATGGGCCGTCTCCGAAGACTCCCGCGGGTGGCCCCCGCAGTCAGTCTGCCCCGGCACGGCCGTCGCCGCCCGCGACCACCGCCCGGGTGTCAGCAGCCCGGGACGGGCCGTGGGGCGCCCGGGTACGTCCCGAAGTACCAGTGGTCGCCCTCCGGGTCGGCGGCGGCGAAGTCACGCGAGCCGTGGTCGGTCCCGTGCAGCCCGGCGGTGACCCGGGCCCCGGCGGCGACGGCCCGGGCGTGAACGCCGTCCGGGTCGGCGGTCACCACGTACGCGCTGAAGCTGCCCGGCAGGGCCGGCCACCCGCCCGGCGCCGTCTGCGCCTGGTCGAAGTAGCCGCGGCGGGGCGCTGGTTCCGCCGGCCGGGGCGGCGGACCGGCCGTGAGCAGGTGTCGGGCCCGGTCGAAGCGGATCACCCGGGCGGCCGTCTTGGGGGTGAGGCCGGTCTCCCGGCGGAACCGGTCCTGGAGGTGCCGGGCGCTCCGACCCGTCTCCCGGGCCAGCTCCGCCACCGGCAGCGCCCCGCCGCTGCGCAGCAGCGCCCGCCCGCGGACGGCCTCGTCGACCGCCTCGGTGGCTCGCGTCGTCACCCGACCGGTATCGGCGCTCGCGGTCGCGGACGGACCCGGGGTCGCCTACCGTGATGGCACGGTCACCCCGCGAGCGGCGCTGTGGACCGCCGCGGGGGAGCACCGTCGGGGGGTAACAGCGACGAAGGAGTCCCCGTGACCACTGCCCGAGACATCATGCACACCGGCGCCCAGTGCATCGGCGCCCACCAGACGCTGGACGAAGCCGCGAGGATGATGCGCGACATGCACGTCGGCGCGCTGCCGATCTGCGGCGACGACCAGAAGCTCCACGGCATCATCACCGACCGCGACATCGTGCTGCGCTGTGTCGCCGAGGGCAAGAACCCGGCCGAGATGACCGCCATGGACCTCGCCGGGCACCTGCACTGCGTGCGCGCCGAGGACAGCATGGAAACCGTGCTGAAGAAGATGGAACAGCACCAGATCCGGCGTATCCCGGTGATCGACGGCGAGCGGCTGGTCGGCATGATCAGCGAGGCCGACCTGGCGATGGGCCACCGCGAAGGCCACCGGCTGACGGACGAGCAGATCATCAAGTTCATGGACAGCGTCTACATGAAGCAGTGACACCCGCTCGCCCGCTCCTGAGCGGCCTGTGAACCGGCCCCTGAGCGGCCCGTGAACGGCCCCCGAGCGCAGCCCCGTCCGCCCCCGGTGACCGGCCGGTCCCCCCGTACCGGCCGGGCCTCCCGATGATGGCGGACGGGGCCCTCGCGCGTCTTGTACAAATGCGCAACGCCCGGCGGACCCTACTGCTGGCGGAGGTCGAGGACCAGGTCGCGGGGGAGGCCGTGGGTGTCGTGGAGGTAGTGGAGGTCGTCCTCGGTGAGGGGGCCGCGGAAGCGGGGGCGGGAGAGGATCCGGCGGCCGCGGTCGAGGAGGCGGGTGAAGCGGTGTTCCTCCTCGAGGAGCACTCGGCGGACCGGCTCGGGGCGGACGTCCTGACGGAAGTGGTCCAGGGTGTGCCGGATCAACTCCTCCGGCAGGTCGCCGAGTCCGCGCCGCGGCTCGTCCCGGCGCAGCACGGTGAGCACCCGGCGGAGCAGGCGGCGCAGGACGTGGCCGCGGCCAGTGTTGGAGGGGCGGACGCCGTCGCCGATGACGACGACGGCCGAGCGCAGGTGGTCGCAGACCAGGCGCAGGGACGGCTCGTCCAGCTGCCAGAGGGGCGGTACGAGGCGGCGCCAGGGGTCGAAGACGTCGCACTCGAAGACGGAGGAGCGGCCCCGGAGCAGCGAGGAGAGGCGCTCCAGGCCGAGTCCGGTGTCGATGTTGCGTTGGGGGAGCGGGACGAGGGTGCCGTCGTCCAGGCGCCGGTGACGCATCATCACGTGGTTCCACACCTCGACCCAGCGGTCGTCCCGGGTGGGGGTGGACTGCGGCGGGGTGTCGCCGGTCCACAGGAAGATCTCCGAGTCGGGGCCGCAGGGGCCGGTCGGGCCGTTGGACCACCAGTTGTCCTCGACGGTGAGCTCGACCGGCACGCCGCGACCGTGCCACAGCTCCAGTGAGTCGGTGTCCGGGCCGACCTGGTCGTCGCCGCCGAAGACGGTGACGTGGAGCCGACCGGGATCGATGCCGAGGCCGTCGGTGAGCAGCCCGTAGCCCCAGTCGAGGCTCTGCGGGCCCTCGTAGTCTCCGAGGGACCAGGTGCCGAGCATCTCGAAGACGGTGAGGTGGGTGCGGTCGCCGATCTCGTCGAGGTCGGTGGTGCGCAGGCAGCGCTGGACGTTGACCAGGCGCCTGCCGAGCGGGTGCGGGCGTCCCTCCAGGTAGGGCGTGAGGGGGTGCATGCCGGAGGTGGTGAACAGCACCGGGTCGCCGGACGGGGGGAGCAGGGTCGAGCCGGTGATCCGGCGGTGGCCGCGGTCCTCGAAGTACTCGGTGAAGGTGCGGACGAGCTGCTCGGTGTTCATGGGGTGGCTCCTTCGCGTGTGCCGTTGCGGGAGGCACCGGACAACGAGTCCACGCGATCGTCGGAACCGAGGAGCAGAACGCCTCGAGGCCACCACCGGCGGGACCGTTTCCGGTCGCCGGGGGGAAGGGGTACGTCAGGCGGCGGCAACCGGCGAGCTGGTCGCTCGCGCGGCGGCGGTGAGGTGGCCGGTGACGTTCATGGAGCCGAGGGTAACGCGGTCGGCGCGCGGGGGCACGCGGTTTTCCGTGTGCCCCCGCGCGTGCGGTGTTCCGCGTGTCCCCGCGCGCGTGGGCTTCCGCGCCGGAGTGGGAGGTCGGCGGGTCCGACTTCCCGCTCCCGGGGGGCAGGCGGTCACAGCGGCAGGCCCTGCCAGGCGCCGTAGCCGGTGGCGGGGGTGCCGGTGCGGTAGGAGACACGGCCGTCCGTGCCGATGGCGAACACGTGGAGGACGCCGGCGCCGTCGACGAGCGCGGCCGGGTGGTCGAGGACGGTGCCGCCGAGGTCCTGCCAGGGGCCGTAGCCGGAGTTCGGGGCGGTCTGGGCGGTGGTGCTGACCCCGCCGCCACGGTTGCGCTCGAACAGGACGACCCGTCCGTCGTGGGTGGTCGCCGCCGGCTCGCCCACGCCCCCGTGTCCGCCGAGGGGCGCCGGGGACCGGCTCCACGAACCGCCGGGCCGGATCTGGTAACTCACCAGCATCGCGCCGGTGCCGGCCTCTCGGTAGGCGAGTTCGATCCGGCCGTCCTGGTCCAGTGCGGCCTTGGGCGGGCTCGCCGGCCGGGCACCGGGGATCGGGCCCGGGCCGCTGACGGCGCCGTTCGGGGCGTCCTGCCACCAGCCGAGGACGCCGGTGCGGGTGCCGGCGAACACCTCGATCGCCCCGACGCCGTTGCGGATCGCGGTGACGGGGTCCTGGAGGTCCGTGCCGCCCAGGTCCGTCCAGGTGTCCGTCCACACCCCGCCCGGAGTGGTCTGCCGGATGCTGCTGAGGCCGCCCCCGCCGTTCCTGACGAACAGCTCCAGCCGCCCGTCCTGGGAGTTGGCGACCACGGGCACGCCGACCTGGTCCTCGTTGCCCGTCCCGGCGTTGGGGTTGCCGTGGTCGGCCCATCCGTTCCACCACCAGCCGTTGGGCGTGCCCTGCGGCAGTGAGACGATGTGGTGGTCGGTCAGTCGGCGGGCGAAGACCTCCAGCCGGCCGTCGGCGTTGCTGCCGACGGCGATGCCCGGGGCCAGCCGCCCGCCCGGGTCGGCCATCCGTACCGGGCCGCCCCAACTGCCGTCGGCCTGGCGCCAGTAGGTGTGGAGGGCACCGGCCCGGACGACGAACACCTGCGGTCGGCCGTCCTGGTTCAGGCCCGCCCAGGAGGTGCCCCGGGACCAGCGGTAGTACATCCGGGAGATCCAGGAATCGGAGTAGTTCCCCGAATGGTCGTGGCTCGCGTACTCGGAGACGAACACGCCCTTGGTGCCGACCGTCGCCGGGTCGAGGTTCACCGGTGAGTCGCTGGTGTTGTAGTCCCGGTAGTTCACCTGGATCACCGGGCCGCCGTACAGCAGGGCCGCCTGGCCGGCGAATCTCGCGGCGGCGACGTGGTCCGAATGGTCGCCGGAGTAGCGGCTGTCCGGGAGTTCGTCCTGTGCCCGGAGCACAGTCGGCCGGTACGTCACCATCAGCTGCCGCAGCACCTCCACGACGTCCGCGGCCGTGTAGGTCGAGGGGCCGGAGAGCGGGCTGCCGACCGGGACGACCGTGGTGTCGGTGTCGCCGGCCAGGACGCCGCCGAGCCTGGCGTCGTGCAGGTTGAGGAAGATCAGGTGCACCGGCCGGTCCTTGAGCACGTACCGCTCGACCTGCTTGCCCGCGACCGTCCACGCCTCGGCCGTCCAGTGCCCGACCTCGTCGGTCGTCGGCTCGGTGTCGCCGGCCCCGGTCATCCGGGAGTACGCGTTGACGGCGCCCATCTGCCGGTTCCAGGTGCGCAGCGGCTCGCCGCCGGTGTCCCAGCAGGCCGTGGCGCACGGGTCGCCGGTCGCGTTGCCCGCGGTGACGAACACCGTGACGGACGGCGTGCCGGCGGCGAGGGTGTTGGACAGGTCCGGGTTCATGAACAGGATGTCGTCGTCCTCGTGCGCGACGACCTGCATGACCAGCGCTCCGGAGCCGGTGATCGCGGTCGGGGCCGCGGGTGCGGGGGCGGCCGCAGCGGCGCGGGTCGCGGTCCCCTGGGCCAGGACGGGCGCGGCGAGGGCGGAGAGTGCGACGGAGGTGAGGAGTTGCCGTCGTCCGATTGCCATGTGGATTCCCCAGAGAGAGATCGGCAGGTGATCACGCCAAGGGGGAGGCTAACGGAATGCGGAACGGGAGAATGCCGTTGGCGGCATCCAGCAAGGACGTGTCGGAAAGCGTCAGTTGATGTGGGATCGAATCCGTCCGGCTGCTTTTCGGGTCGGCAGGGCTCAGCGCGGGGGTTCGGCGCGGCGCGGCTCGGCTCAGCTCCGGTCGGCGTCGAGTACGGCGCTGGTGATCCGGCCGACGATCCGGTCGACGGGTTCGAGCCCGGTGGCGGCGGTGGCAGTGGCGGCGGCGGCCCGGCGGGAGGCCAGGAACTCCCGGGGCGAGCAGCCGACCATGCCGCGGAAGGTCCGGTCGAGGTGGGACTGGTCGTAGTAGCCGCAGAGCGCCGCCAGGTCGGCGGCGCGGGCGGAGCGCCCGTCCGGGGCGGTCAGCAGCCGGAGCGTGCGTTGCAGCCGCAGGATGCCGGCGGCCTGCTTGGGCGCCAGCCCGAGCTGTTCCCGGAAGCGCTGCTCCAGACGGCGGCGGCTCCAGCCGGTGCCCTCCACCAGGGCGCGGACCGGCACCAGCCCCCGGGAGCGGCGCAGTTGGTGCCAGGCCCAGACGACGTCCGGCTCCCAGACCGGTCCGTCGGCGAGCAGCGCGGTGAAGTAGCCGTCGAGCAGGGCGAACCGGGCCCGCCAGGTCGGGGCGTCGGCCAGCCGGGCGGCCAGCCGGTCCAGCCGGGGGCCCAGCACCTCCCCGGCCTCGGCCCACTGCCCGCCGAGTTCCCCGGCCACCGGACCGAACGCCCGGAAGGCGCCCTGCGGGGTGAGCGAGACCGCCAATCCGTGCAGCGCACCGGCGTGTTCGGCGATCGTCGCGGTGCGGCGCAGCCCGGCGGCGATCGAGCCGAAGGAGACCGCAGGGGCGGGCGACACGGCGTCGGCGAGCCGCATCGTGCCCTCGAAGGCGAGCGCCACCGTCACCACGTCCGTCGGCACCTCCAGCCGTCGGCGCGGGCGGTCCAAACTCATCCGGTAGCCGCGGTAGTCGAGGACGAAGCGGCGCAGCGGTGCGGCGGGCAGACCGACCACCGCCATCACCTGACCGGTGGTCGGGAGGGTGTCGTGGACCAACTCAACTCCCTTGGTCGGACCGGCGGGTGGGCAGCTGCACGGATCATCCTAGGCGGATCGGTCAGTGCGCCGACCATCTCATTACGTGGATTTTCCTTTCTCGGGTGGCGAGATGCGGGCACACTTGCGGACATGGGAAAGCAGTACGAAAGCATCGACGGCCGACTGCGGCAGTTCATCGAACGACAGCCCGTCTACTTCGTCGCCACCGCGCCGCTGGCGGGCGACGGACACGTCAACCTCTCGCCCAAGGGCCGCTCCGGCACCCTCGCCATCATCGACGAACTCACCCTCGCCTATCTGGACTTCGGCGGCTCGCAGGCCGAGACCGTCGCCCACCTGCGGGAGAACGGCCGGATCACGCTGATGTGGTGCGCCTTCGACGGCCCGCCCACCGTGGTCCGGGTGCACGGCCGCGGCGAGCCCGTCTTCCGCGACGACCCGCGCTTCGCCGAACTGCTCGGCCGCTTCGAGCCCGGCGCGGACGGCGCCGGCCTGCGCGCGATCGTCGTGGTCCGCGCCGAGCGGGTCAGCGACTCCTGCGGCTACGCCGTGCCGTTCATGGACTACCGCGGCGACCGCGACCTGCACGCCCAGTACTTCGACCGCAAGGGCGAGGAGCAGTTCAGCGCCTACTGCGAGGGCAAACCGCTGGTCCGCACCAGCATCGACGGACTGCCCGCCCTCCCGCTGCCGGTCCCGGCCCGGCCGGCCTGACGCTACCCGGGCGCTGCAGGCGCAGGCCGCCGTGGAAGCCGTTGCCGGAGTCGAAGGCCCAGTGGCCGGTGGCCACGCAGGAGCCCCGCCACTCCGGAAGCCGTGTGAAGCCGCGCACATCGTCGACAGCGCGTGACGGCCCACCCCGGCCCCGGTGCCGGACCGGGCGTTCCGCGGACCCGCCCGGGGGCCCGCACCACAGCCCTCACCCGGAGTGCTCGCCGCGTCCCACTTCGGGTGGCAGGCATAGCCTTCAGCCCATGAGCAACGAGAGCGATGCGGCGGACGCAGGGGCCGTCGACGGCGCGAGCCGACCGGACGGCGAGGCGCAGGCGGGCAACGAGGAACACGTGGGCCACGAGCCGGCCGTCGCGCCGGGCGGCTTCGAGCTGGGGACCGACGGGCCGAAGGTGATCCTGGCGGGCCTGGACGGCTCCGACTCCTCCTGGCGCGCCATCGCCTACGCCGCCGGACTGGCCCGCAGGCAGGGCGCCCTCCTGGCCGTGGCCTACGTCCAGCCGATACTCGGCGCCGCGACCGCCCTGGCCGGCGCCGCCGTTGAGGAGACCACCCAGGAGATCGCCGACGAGCTGCTGGCCGCGCTGCGCGAGGCCGAGCAGCGGGTGCGCGAGGTCTGGCGGGTGCAGTGGCGCTTCCTCACCATGCGAGGCGACCCCTATACGGGCCTCGCCAAGCTCGCCGACGAGCTGCGCGCCGACGCGGTGGTGGTCGGAGTCTCCGAACAGGCCGGGCACAAGGTGATCGGATCGGTCGCGGTCCGGCTGGTCAAGGCGGGCCGCTGGCCGGTCACCGTCGTTCCGTAGCCCGTAGCCCGTAGCCCGTAGCCCGTAGCCCGTAGCCCGTAGTCGCGTCCGTAGTCGAACCGGCACCGGCCCGCCCACGGATCCGGTGCGGGCCCGACCGGTCACCGCCCGCCGGACGGTGGCCGGTAAGCGGCGGGTAGGGTGCGGGGCCATGACGGAAACGCCGGGCGCGCACCCCACCGAGCCGGGCCGCCCGACCGGCAACGACCTCCACCTCGACCTGCCCGCCACCGGCGGCCGCCGCTCCGCGCTGATGGCCGCCCTGCGCGAGGCGATCCGCACCGGGCGACTCGCCCCCGGCACCCGGCTGCCGCCCTACCGGGCGCTCGCCGCCGACCTCGGCCTGGCCCGCAACACCGCCGCCGAGGCCTACGCCGAGCTCGTCGCCGAGGGCTGGCTGACCGCCCGCCAGGGCTCCGGAACCACCGTCGCCGAACGCGCCGCACCCGTCCGGTCCGACCGGGTCCGCCGCCCCATCCGCCGCTCCGGGCCCGTGCACGACCTGCGCCAGGGCCGGCCCGACGCCGCCGCCTTCCCCCGCACCGCCTGGCTGGCCGCCGCCCGCCGGGCCCTCACCGCCGCACCCAACGAGGCCTTCGGGCCCGGCGACCCGCAGGGCCGTCGCGAACTGCGCACCGTCCTCGCCGACTACCTCGCCCGCGCCCGCGGGGTGCGCACCGACCCTGACCGGATCGTGGTCTGCTCCGGCTTCGCCCACGCGCTGCGGCTGCTCTTCGACGGCGCTGCGCCCGTCCTGCCGCCCGCCGAGCAGGGGCCGCTGGCCGTCGAGGCGTACGGGCTGGGCTTCCACCGCGGGCTGCTGGCCGCCGCCGGGGTGCCCGCCGTACCGCTGCCGATCGACGAACAGGGCGCCCGCGTCGACGAGTTGGCGCGGCATCCGGACGTCCGGACGGTCCTGCTCACTCCCGCCCACCAGTTCCCGACCGGCGGCCCGCTGCACGCCGGGCGCCGTGCCGCCGTGATCGACTGGGCGCGCGGACGCGGCGGACTCGTCCTGGAGGACGACTACGACGGGGAGTTCCGCTACGACCGCCAGCCGGTCGGCGCCGTCCAGGGGCTCGACCCCGACCGGGTCCTCTACCTCGGCAGTACCAGCAAGAGCCTGAGCCCGGCGCTGCGCCTCGGCTGGATGGTCCTGCCGGACCACCTCGTCGACCGGGCGTTGGCGGCCAAGGGCGAACGCGAGGCCTGGGCCAGCGCCCTGGACCAGCTGACCCTCGCCGAGTTCATCGACTCCGGCGGCTACGACCGGCACGTGCGCCGGATGCGGCGCCGCTACCGGGACCGCCGGGACCAGCTGGTGGCCGCGCTGGCCGCGAACGCCCCGCACGTCGAGGTGTCCGGCATCGCGGCCGGCCTGCACGCCGTCCTGCGGCTCGCCCCCGGCACCGAGCGTTCGATCCTCAAGGCCGCCGCCTACCGGGGCCTGGCCGTCGAGGGGCTGGCCGACTACCGGCACCCGGCGGTCACGGCGGCGGCGATGCCGGCCGCCGACGGTCTGGTGGTCGGCTACACCACTCCGCCCGACCACGCCTACCCGGCGGCCCTCCAGGCGCTCTGCGACATCCTCCCGCCGCCGGCCTGAGCCGCCCGGAGCCCGGAGCCCGAGGGCGGATCGGGGAGCGCGGGCGGCGAAGGACAGGCCACAGTCCGTCTTCCATGACGCGGACCGCCTCGACGCCGCCCGGACGCCGAACGATCACGTCAGCTCCGGCTTCGGCCCCCACTTCTGCGTGGGAGCGCGACTCGCCAGGGAGCACCACCGAGGCGACTCGCTCCAACGTCCAGAACGGGTTGAAGGACCTGCGCAGCTGTTGGCGGTAGCAGACGTGCTGCCGGCGGCGCCGGTATCCGGGCACGAGATCGCCGGATCCCGGCCGCGCACGGCCGCCCGCACTGCCCTGTCGATTCGGTGTCGGATCACTCTCACGGAGGGGGCGGGTTTCGACCGGGCTCGGCGGGCTCGGAGGCGTGGGCGGCGGTGGGTTCGGCGCGCCGGATGGCGATGACGGCGGCGTCGTCGTTGAGACGGTGGCCCACGTGGGCGAGGAGGTCGCGGCGGATGTGGTTGACGAGGGTCTCGGGGGAGGACTTGGTCCAGTGGGCGGCGCGATCGGCGAGCGGGTAGAACTCGCCGCTGTCGTCGCGTGCTTCGGTGACCCCGTCGGTGTAGAGCAGCAGCGTGTCGCCTTTTTCGAACGGAAGGTCGTCGCTCGGGTAGCTGCCGTCGCCGAGGTCGTTCACGCCGAGGGGTGGAGCGGCCGGCATGGAGTCGAAGGTCAGCACGCGGCCGTCGCGCAGCAGGAGGGGCGGCGGGTGTCCGCAGTTGGTCATGCGGGCGACGGGCTCGTCGTCGGGCAGGTCGAGGAGGATCGCGGTGATGAAGTGCTCGACGATGTCGCCGCTCTCCTGGGCGAAGTCGGTGAGGTAGCGCCCGACGTTGTGGTCGAGCGTGGACGCCAGGTCCGCCAGGGTGTCGTGTTGTGCGGCGATGAGGCGGAAGGCGCTGACCAGCAGGGCCGACTCGCCGACGGCTGCCAGGCCCTTGCCCCGGACGTCCCCGATGACCATGCGGGTTCCGCCCGCGGTGCGGGTCGCGGTGTAGAGGTCGCCGCCGATCTGTGTCTCCTTCTCGGCGGCGAGGTACATCGTGGCGATCTGCAGCGGGCCGATCTGTTCGGGCAGCGGGCGCAGCAGGGCGCGCTGTGCGGCTTCGGCGACCGACTGGGCGCGGGCGAGCTGTCGGGCCCGGTGATCGCGGACGCCGGTGAAAACGACGATCAGGACGCACAGGACGGTCAGCGCGACGATCTGCGCGATGTGGTTGGTGGTGGTGATGCCGCCGTGGAGGAAGGCGATGAGGACCTGGGCGGCGACGGCCAGGGCTCCCACGAGGGCGGTCGGGCGCAGGCCGGCGAACGAGGGGGTGAGGGCAGGGGCGATCACCAGGAGCGGGCCGAGGTGGATGCTGGTGGGCGAGTGGAGATCGACCACGGTGATCGCCGCGATGAGGGCGAGGGGGATCAGCAGCAGTGCCCAGCTCCGTTGTCCGCGCTGCTGGTGGTGGGCCGCGCGTGCTCGGACTTCCATGTCCCCACTGTGCTCCTGGGGGTCGGCGAGCGCAGGTTCGTCCGGGCGGTGCGTGGTGACTGACCCACCGACCGTAGCCGCGCCGATGCCGCCGCCCGCGCGGTACGGATCTCACCCGGAGGGGGCCCGGTGAGGCGCGGATGTTTGACCGGTATGCGGCACCTGCCGCATTTTCACTTGCCTGGACTCATGGTGTCACACCTTGGACATGTCCGAAATGACGGTCCATGAGGGCTCTCGTTACGTTCGTCGCGGGTCGGTCACCCGGCCGACGTCCATGAGACAGGAAGACGCTGACATGCACATGCGCACATTGGCTGTGGCCGCTGCCGGAATAGGCGCGGCGGCTCTTGCAACCACCGGTATCACCCACATCCCCGCCGGATCCTCCTCGGTCTCCCCGTCCGTCCAGCAGGCGGCCCGGTCCGCCGAACGAGCCGCCCTGGCGCTCCCGTCCGTCCATCCGGCGGCCCAACCCGCCCGGCAAGCCGCCCCGGCCACCGCTGTTTCGGGCGGCGGTGAGAACGGCGGCGGCGAGAACGGCGGCGGTGAGAACGGCGGCGGCGAGAACGGCGGCGGTGAGAAGGGCGGCGCTGAGAAGGGTGGCGGCGAAGGCGGCGAGAAGCGCGAGGGCGGCGACCGCCGTGACGGCGGACGCGGTCACGGCCCCGGTCACGAGGAAGCGGGAAGGATCTACTTCAACGAACGCACGTACTCGGCCGACGCTGAGGGATGCGTCACCGCTGCCAGCGGACCGGGCTCCACCAGCTTCAGTGTCTTCAACGACAGCCGGAAGGTCGTCGAGGTCTACCGGGGCTTCTCCTGTGACAACGGCTCTCCGGTCACCACCGTGGGTCCCTACGGCGCCACCAACGGCGTGGTGACCCGTACCGGTCACGGGAACCTGTTCGGTGGCGACGGCGCCGTTGGCAGCTTCCGGGTGATCGGCGACTACGACGAGTGGTGACGGCGCGCCCGGAGCACGGCCGGCTCCCGGTCCCGCCGAGAGGACGGCGAGCGCTCAGAGGACCGCGAGCGGGTTGACCGGGGAGCCGGTGCCGCGAGGGATGTTCAGGGGCGCGACGACGAGGAGGAACTCCCATCGTGAGGTGCGCGCGCACGCCTCGGCCAGCGGCTCCAGGTCCAGGTTGTCGATCAGCGAGAGGCCCAGGGCGGTGATGGCCAGCACGTGGACCGGCGAGCGGACGCCGTCGACGGGGCTCGGGCGCACGTCGTTGTCGCCGTCGCTGCCCAGTGCCGAGGCGCGTGACTCGCTCAGCGTGCGCATCGCGCCGGGATGCAGTCCCGCGCTGAGGTCGTCCGGGTCCCACGCGCCCAGCCGCCGCCGTCGGGCGAGGTGGCCCGTGCGGACCAGGAGGATGTCCTGGGGGTGCAGCGGGCTGCCCTGTTCCTCGGCGCAGACCAGCAGCTCCGAGCCGCCGATCGCCTCTCCCGGCTCCAGCCAGTCCGTGCCGCGCAGGCGTGGCACGTCCAGCAGGACTCCTCGCCCCACCAGCCCGGGCAGCAGGTCGGTCACCGCGCCGTAGGCGGCACCCTGCGAGGAGAACACCTCCCGCGCCCGCACTCCCGCGAAGAGCAGTCCGCCGTACGCGATGTGGCAGAGCGCGTCCAGGTGCGTCTGCGCCTTGCCGTGGTAGTCGGAGCCGATGAAGTCCCGGTGCACGGTCGGCTCGGGGGCCGTGACGTCCGCCAGTTCGGTCATCTGGTGCAGTGCCGGCCTGGGGTTGTCGGGCCCCGGCACGCTGTCCCACGGCCGCCCCATGGCGACGACCTCACCCGTGCGCACGAGGCCGGCGGCCGCCACCCGTCGCCCCGCTTCGACCGGCCCGGGGAGGTACGCGCGGCGCAGCTGCCGGAAGAGCGCGTCGAACTCGTCGCGGGTCATCGCCGGCCCGTTGGCACTGGTCATGGCACTCCTCAACCCGACCCCCGCTCTGCCGATGATGCGGTGATGGTCGCGGTACCGCCACCGTGCTCGGGGAGCGCGCGCGATCCGCCGTCGGGCACCGCAAAGCGGGCAAAGTCCTAATATTGCATCGAAGGGGGCAGATCCGTGGAGATGTGAGCGCTGTGGCGGCCATGACAGCTTCGGATGCGGCGGGGATCGGCCCGGTACGGGCCCGTGAGCGGTTCATGCTCGGTGAACCGGTCGAGGGTGGCGTGCGGAGTCTGATCCTGAACTCCTGGCAACGCTGCCAGTCGATGGGGATCTCCCCGGGCGGGTCCGAGCTACCGTACCGGCCGGACATCGATCTGGACGGCCGGCTGGTTCGCGCGGCCAGGCCCGTGCTGGACCGGCTGGCATCCAGGTTCGCCGGCAGCCGGATGAACGTGGCCCTGACCGACGCGGACGGGGCGGTGCTGCAGCGCCGTTTCGGCGATGCGTCCATGGTCCGGCAGCTGCCCGCCAGCCAGAGCACGCCGGGTTTCGTGTTCGCCGAGCAGTACGGCGGGACCAACGGCATCGGGCTGGCGCTCACGGAGCGGCGGCTCACCCAGGTCTCCGGAGCCGAGCACTTCGCCGAGCGCGGCCAGTCGAACGCCTGTACGGCGATTCCCGTCCGTGACCCCCTCAGCGGGCGGATCGAGGGCATCCTCTGCTTCGGCTATCCGCCCGCCTACGCGGACCCGCAGATGGTGGACGTGATCCGCAGGGCCGCCACCGCCATCGAGCGGCGCCTGCTGGCGCAGAGTTCGGCTCGGGAGCGCACCCTGCTGCGCGCGTACCTCGATTCCAGGCGCCGCTCCCGGAGCGACCAGGCGGCCGGGGACGGGCGCCCGGTCGGCCTGGCCGAGCTGCCACGAAGCGGGCTGGACCGGCACGACCGGATACTGCTCGAACAGATGGCCACCGAGCTGATCTCCTCGGCCCGCCGCGCCGCGGTCGAGGTGACCCTTTCCCGGGGCCGGCTGGTCACCCTGCTGAGCCGCCCGGTGGCCAGCCCGTCCGGGGTGGAGGGCTTCGTCATCGAGGCGGTCCTGCACGGCGACTCGCCGCCCCGGCCTGCCGCCCCCGGCCAGGCCGGTCGGCCGGTCGGCGTTCCGGAGCCCGCCATGACCGCCGGCGTCCCGCCGCTCCGGCCCCCGGAAAGTGGCGCACCGGATCGCGGGGACCGGACGCCGTGCGCCTCCGGTCCCGGTGAGGCCACCAGGCTGCTGTTGCTGGGCGAGCCGGGCGTGGGGCGGTACGCCGTCGCGGCCCGCCGCCGCCTGGAGCTGCTGTCCGAGGCCAGCACCCGCATCGGCACCACCCTGGACGTGACCCGGACCGCCCGGGAACTCGCAGAGATGGCCGTCCCGCGGCTGGCCGACTACGTCACCATCGACCTGCCCGAGACCGTCCTGCGCGGCGAGGAGCCCACCGACCCCGTCAGCGAGCTGCACCGCACGGTGGTCCACGGCATCCGCACCGACTGCCCCTTCTACCCGGTCGGCGAGCGGGTCGACCTCAGCCCCGCCACGCCCCACCGCCGCTGCCTGGCCAGCGGACAGGCGGTGCTGGAACCCGATCTGCGCAGGGCCGCCGGCTGGATCTCGCAGGACCGCGAGGCGGCGGAGCGCCTCTTCGCGCACGACGTCCACTCCCTCATCACCGTCCCGCTGCTGGCCCGCGGCGTCGTGCTCGGCATCGCCGGCTTCTACCGCGCCCGGAACCCCGCCCCCTACGGGGACGACGACCGGTCGCTGGCCCAGGAGCTCGCCACCCGCGCCGCCATCTGCATCGACAACGCCCGCCGCTACACCCGCGAACACGCCATGGTCCTGGCCCTGCAGCACAGCCTGCTCCCACGCAGCCTGCCCGAGCAGAGCGCCATCGACGTCGCCCACCGCTACCTGCCCTCCGAGTCCGGGGCGCGCGGGGACTGGTTCGACGTCATCCCCCTCTCCGGTGCCCGGGTCGCCCTGGTCGTCGGCGATGTCGTCGGCCACGGACTGCACGCCGCCGCCACCATGGGCCGTCTGCGTACCGCCGTGCACAACTTCGCCGAACTTGACCTCGCCCCCGACGAGCTCCTCACCCACCTGGACAACCTCGTGGGCCGCCTGGACCGGGACGAGGACGGCACGGAGCCGGCCGCCGGCCATGACGGCATCATCGGCGCCTCCTGCCTGTACGCCGTCTACGACCCGACCTCGCAGCGCTGCACGCTGGCCCGCGCCGGTCACCCGCCACCCGCGGTGATCCACCCGGACGGCACGGTCACCGTCCCCGACCTCCCCGCCGGGCCCCCGCTCGGCCTGGTCGGCCTGCCGTTCGAAACCGCCGAGCTGCACCTCCCCGAAGGCAGTCGGTTGATCCTCTACTCCGACGGACTCCTCGAAGACCACCGCCGCGACCCCGACGCGGCCCTCGACCGCCTGCGCACCGCCCTGGCCCACCCGAACCGCTCGCCCGAGGACATCTGCCGCACGGTCGCGGAGGCCGTGGTGCCCGAGCACCCGGCCGACGACGTCACGCTGCTCGTCGCCCGCACCCGCGCCCTCGACCCCGGCCGGATCGCCACCTGGGACCTTCCCGCCGACCCGGCCCGCGTCGGCGACATCCGCGCCGCCGCCGCCCGCCGCCTGAGCGACTGGGGGCTGGACGGGGTCGCCTTCGTCACCGAGCTGCTGCTCAGCGAGCTGGTCACCAACGCCATCCGCTACGGCACCGAGCCCATCCAGGTCCGTCTGATCCACGACCGCACCCTGATCTGCGAGGTCTCCGACGGCAGCAGCACCGCCCCCCACCTGCGCCACGCGGCCACCACCGACGAGGGCGGCCGCGGCCTGTTCCTCGTCGCCCAGCTCGCCCAGGCCTGGGGCACCCGCTACACGCCCAGGGGCAAGATCATCTGGGCCGAATGCGCCCTGGAGGCGTCCGACGGCGTCCCCGACCTCCTCGATGGCCGCTTCTTCGAGAACCAGTTCGCCGACATTCCCGACATCGGATGACCCGCCCTCCGGAGTTCAGCGGGCCGCCGTGGTGTGTCGCCGACACGGCGGCCGGGCCGAGCTGGTAGGAACGGTGGTCCATGCGCGACACCTCCGATCTCCCGGCGGGCCCACCCCCGCGCCGTGACCCACTCGTCCGGATCCGCGGTCTCGGCAAACGGTTCGGCGGCACTCCCGCGCTGGCCGGGATCGACCTCGACATCCGTCGCGGCAGCGTCCTGGCCCTGCTCGGTCCGAACGGCGCCGGCAAGTCCACCCTCATCCGGACACTCGCCGGGATCCACCACGCGGACCAGGGCGAGGTGACGGTGGCCGGGCACCCGCTCGGCACCGAGGCCGCCGCTCGGCGCATGGCCTTCATCCACCAGGACCTCGGTCTCGTCGAGTGGATGACGGTCGCCGAGAACATCGCCCTGGTGGCCGGCTACCCGCGCCGTCACGGGCTGGTCTCCTGGCGGCGGACCAGGGAGCGCTGCGCCGACGCCCTCGCCCTGATCGCCGGGCACCTCGACGCCGACGCGCGGATCGCCGACCTCGCCCCCGCCGAGCGATCGCTGGTCGCCATCGCCCGCGCGCTGGCGACGCGGGCGGAGCTCATCGTCCTGGACGAGCCGACCGCCGGCCTCCCCGCCGCGGACTGCGCCCGGCTCTTCGCCGTACTGCGCGCCCTGCGCGACCGGGGGCACGGCATCGTCTACGTCACCCACCGGCTCGACGAGGTCTACCAGGTCGCCGACGCCTTCGCCGTCCTGCGCGACGGCCGTCTGATCAGCTCCGGCCCGCTCGCCGGCCACAGCCGCCGGCGCCTGGTCCACGACATCGTGGGCCGCGAACCGGTCAGCCGCCGGGCCGCCCCGGTCGCGCCTGCCGAGGGCCCGGTGGTGCTGAGCCTCGACGCGGTGCGGACCACGGACACCGGGCCGGTCAGCCTGAAGCTGCGCGCCGGCGAAATCCTCGGCATGGTGGGCCTCACCGGCGCCGGCCACCACGACCTGGGCCGCGCCCTCGCCGGATCCCGTCCGATCCTCGGCGGGCGGGCCCTCCTCGACGGCCGACCGTACGCCCCGCACACGGTGGCCGATGCCGTCGACTCCGGCGTCGGACTGGTCACCGGCAACCGTCAGGAGGAGGGCTGCGCGGCCGAACTGACGGTGCGTGAGAACTTCCTGGCCAACCCCCGGGCGGGCAGCCGGTCGGCGCTGCACTGGATCAGCCCCCGGCGCGAGCGGGCCCAGGCCGCCGCCCTGATCGAGCGGTTCTCGGTGCACCCCCGCGACAGCGAGGCACCGATCGCCACGCTGTCCGGCGGCAACCAGCAGAAGATCATGGTCGGCCGGTGGCTCCGGGCACACCGGCGGCTGCTGATCCTCGAGGAGCCGACCGCCAGCGTCGACGTCGGCGCCAAGGCCGAGCTCTACCGGCTGCTTGACCAGGCGCTGGCCGACGGCCTCGCGGTCCTGCTCATCTCCACCGACTTCGAGGAGGTCGCCACCGTGTGCCACCGCGCCCTGGTGTTCGTCCGCGGGACCGTGGCCGCCGAGCTGACCGGCGCGGCCCTCACCGTCACCGAGCTCACCTCCGCCGCCTCGGCCATGCCTCCCGTCACCGGTGGTGACGGCGACCGGCGTGCGACAGGCCGATGACCGAGCCCCGCTCCCGCCGACCCCGCGGCACCGCCGGCGCGGACACCTGATCGGCGGCTACGGCCTGCCGGCCCTCGCCGTTCTGCTGTTCCTGATCTTCTCCGTCGCGCGGCCGGACACCTTCCCCACCCTCGACAACGTCTCCTCGATCCTGTCCAACCAGTCGATCCCCGCCATCCTCGCGCTCGGCGCGACGATCCCCATCGCCAGCGGCAACTTCGACCTGTCCATCGGCTACGCCCTCGGTCTCGCGCACATCGCGGTGCTGCGGCTCGTCGTCGACGGCGACTGGCCGTGGCCGCTCGCCTGCCTGGCCGTGATCCTGGGCGGAGCAGCCTTCGGGGCCCTCAACGGTGTGATCGTCGAGTTCGGGCGGATCGACTCCTTCATCGCCACGCTCGGCACCGGCAGCATCCTGTACGCCTTCACCGGCTGGATCACCGGCGGCGCCCGGGTCCTCCCCGGTCCGGGCGGTCTGCCGGCCGCCTTCACCGACCTCTACGACTCCACGTTCCTCGGACTGCCGGTGTCCGCCTCCTACGTGCTCGCGCTCGCGGCCGTCCTGTGGCTGCTGCAGGAGCGGCTGCCGCTCGGCCGGTACCTGTACGTCATCGGCTCCAACCCGCGCGCCGCCGAACTCGTCGGTATCCCCACCCGCCGCTACAGCGTCTACGCCTTCGCCGGATCGGGCCTGGTCGTCGGTTTCGCGGGTGTCCTGCTCGCCGCGCAGCAGCAGATCGGCAACCCGAGCGTCGGCCTGGAATACCTGTTGCCCGCGTTCGTCGGCGCACTGCTCGGCTCCACCGCGATCAGACCCGGTCGCGCCAACGCCTTGGGCACCGTGGTCGCCGTCGCCGTCCTCGCCATCGGTCTGGCCGGTATCGGACAACTCGGCGCCGACTTCTGGGCCGTGCCGCTGTTCAACGGGGCGACGCTGCTCCTCGCCGTCGGCCTGGCCGGCTACTCCGCACGCCGCCGGCTGCGGGCCGCCGGCGCCGAGACCCGCGGTCCGGTCACGCCGCCCTCGACGGACGTGACAGCCTCCCGGGACACGCCGTGAAGCGCGGTGCCGCGGCTGTGCTGGCAGCAGTCGTGCTGGCAACGGCGGGTACCGCCCTGGACGGTTGCCAGCGAGGCCTGTCGACCAGGGCCGGGGCCCCCGTGGCAGGGCCGTCGAGGGCCGGCTGCCCGCCGGCCACCCTCGCCAGGGCGAAGGCGGGCGTCCAGCAGGCCGAGCAGGTCGACGTCCCCTGGGACGGCCCCACCAGCGGCCCCAGGGCGGTTCCCGGTAGGACCATCGTCTACGTTGCCCAGACCATGACCAACCCCGGCGTCGTGGGGGTCGCCAAGGGCGTCATCGAAGCCGCGACGGTCATCGGCTGGAGCGTCCGGGTGATCGACGGGCAGGGCACGCCCGCCGGCATCCAGGCGGCGCTCGCCCAGGCGGTCAACCTCGAACCCTCGGGCATCGTCATCGGCGGCTTCGACCCCGGTCTGACCGCACAGCAGGTCGCGCAGGCGGACACGGCACACATCCCGCTCATCGGCTGGCACGCGGTCGCGGCCCCGGGGCCGAGCACGAGCCCCCCGCTCTTCAGCAACATCACCACCAGCGTCGGGGACGTCGCACGGCTCAGCGCGGACTGGGTCATCGCGGAGTCCGACGGCAGGGCCGGAGTCGTCGTCTTCACCGACGACTCCGTCCCGTTCGCCAGGAACAAGTCCGAACTGATCAAGGACGAACTCGCCACCTGCCCCGGCGTGAGGCTGCTGGCCTCCGAGAACATCCCCATCCCGGACGCGACCAGCCGCACCCCCCAGGCGGTCTCCGCCCTCCTCGCCCGCTTCCAGGGCCAGTGGACGCACTCGGTCGCCATCAACGACCTGTACTTCGCCGACGCCGCACCCGCCCTGCGCGCGGCCGGCAGGCCGGGCAACGCCGCCCCGTACAACATCGGCGCGGGCGACGGCGACCCCTCGGCCTTCCAGCGCATCGACAGCAGGCAGTTCCAGGCCGCCACCGTTCCCGAGCCCCTCAGCGAGCAGGGCTGGCAGATCGTCGACGAGTTCAACCGCGCCTTCTCCCACCAGCCCGCCAGCGGCTACGTCGCCCCGGTCCACATCTCCACGGCCGCCAACAGCGGCGGTGCGACCTTCTGGGACCCGGGGGGCTACCGCCAGGCGTACCGGACGATCTGGGGCAGGTAGCGAGGCCGGTGCTGACGCAGTCCATGTGATCAGGTCGCGTCAGTGCGGTCGTCGGCGACGGGCTGCTGCGGGGTGGCGGCCCAGCGCCGCCCCGAGCCGTCGGCGCTGCCGTCGAGCGCCGCCCTTCGACTCTTCCCGGGCGCGATCGGTGTGCGGGCCCGGCTCCTCCCCGTCCGGGAGCCGGTGCGCGACGAGCACGGCGATGTCGTCGTCGAGGGCGGCACCGCTGTACGCGACCAGGTCCCGGTGCAGGTGGTTCAGGAGCTCGCGCGGCGGAAGGCCGGTCCATTCGCGGACGCGCTGGGTGAGCGGGTAGAAGGCTCCGGTGCGGTCGCGGGTCTCGGTCACGCCGTCGGTGTACAGCAGCAGTTGGTCGCCCGGACGGAAGGGCTCCACGTCGACGGGGTAGTCGCCGCCGAGCAGCACACCGAGGTTGAAAGGCGGTGACGGATCGCACGGGGCGAGTTCGCTGATCCGGCCCCGGTCGATGAGCAGCGGCGGGGGGTGACCGCAGTTGACGATGCGGACCACCGGCTCGTCGTCGGGAATCTCGGCGAGCACAGCGGTGATGAAGCGTTCCTCGCCGCCGGGGAGCTGGGCGGCTCGGCGGCTCATGCTCCGCTCCAACCTGCGCGCCATCGCGGGCAGGTCGGGCTCGTCGTGGGCGGCCTCGCGGAAGGCGGCCAGCATTGCCGCGGCCGTCTCCACCGCGAGCAGGCCCTTGCCCCGGACGTCCCCGATCAACAGGCGTACACCGTGCGCGGTGCTCATCGCCTCGAAGAGGTCGCCGCCGATCCGGGCCTCCGCGGCTGCCGACAGGTACAGGGTCTCGATGCCGATGCGGCCCAGGAGGTGGGGGACCGGACGCAGCAGCACGCGCTGCGCCGTCTCGGCCACCGAGCGTACGGTGGCCAGGGTGCGTTCCCGGCGCGTTCGGTGGGCGGCCAGAAGGGCGCCCAGCATCCCGACCAGTGCCGTGGAGAAGTAGGTGGCCACGTAGTGGCGCTCCCACAGATAGCCCACGTCGCGGCCCGCACAGCAGGGAGTGCCCGCCAGGACGCCCTCGAAGACGATGGCGAAGACCGTGACAGCGGCGACGAAGGCGGGACCGTGGGCGTAGGCGGCGACGACGGGCAGTGCGATGAGCACGAAGCTCACCGGCCACTGCACGGGAGTGATCGGCTCCAGCGCCAGGACGGTCGCGACGTAGATGACCGGCAGCCAGCGTATCCAGGCAGGCTGGGCGGGCACCTGCGGCTCCGACCCGCCCGGCTCCGTCCGGCGCCGTCGGCCGGTCCCGCCTCGGCGCGGGAGCCTCATCGCGTGCTCCGGTGGCGGTGCGCCCGGTCGAACGAGAGGCAGCGGCGAACGGGCCGGGCCCGGGCGGGCGAAGCGGACCGCCGCGGCCCCACGCGCGGGGGGTCCGGCAGCGTGCCGGTGAGCGCCCGCCCGACCGGCGGCAGGAGTCCGACAGCCGCGGAGGGCGCCGCGACGTGCGGCGGTGCGACCCCGAACGCCCGGTGGCGGGTGTCGTCCGGTTCGTGATCCGCCTGTGCACACATACACCAATCATCACGGCACACCAGCCACTGCCGCCTGCGGACGGGGTCGAGCACGCGACCGCACAACGGGGCACCTCCGACCGGCTGGCCAGGATCCCGGTGACGGCCCTGCCCCGCCGGATTCCGGCCGAGCTCCCGGATGTTCCGGTGGTGGGTGGGGCGCTCGGGAGCAGGCGGGGGCCGAAAGCGGGAGATTCACCCTATCGGGGGGTAGTCGGCCGCCGTACGGGCCCGGTCGTGTTCTGGTGATCTAGGGTTCCGGATGGACCGCCGGGCGATGGCGGTCAGGCCCCCCACACTCGCCAACTTCCGTACCGGTCAGTGGATCTGATGATCCGTTGCGGCTCGCGCCCAGGGCGGAGCGGTACGGCCCTGACCGCGTGATCCCACCACACGAATGGAGACCCCTGCCGATGCCCGTGGACACGAGCCCGGAGACACAGCAGGACCGGCAGCAGAGCCTTGCGACGGCAGCTGCCCGCAATCTTGCCACCACGACCAAGTCCGCCCCGCAGATGCAGGAGATCACCTCCCGCTGGCTGCTCAAGGTGCTCCCTTGGGTCGAGGCCCACGGTGGCGCGTACCGGGTGAACCGTCGGCTCACCTACACCGTCGGCAACGGTGTGGTGGAGTTCATCAAGACCGGCTCCCAGGTCCGCGTGATCCCGGCGGAGCTGGGCGAACTCGCCCTGCTGCGCGGCTACGAGGACGACGAGGTGCTGACCGCCCTCGCCGACCGCTGCCAGCAGCGTGACTTCGGCCCCGGCGAGGTGCTCACCACCCAGGGCGAGGCGGCCGACCGGATCTTCCTGATCGCGCACGGCAAGATCAACAAGTTCGGCACCGGCAAGTACGGCGACGAGACCGTGGTCGGCGTGGCCGGTGACGGCGACCGTTTCGGCGACGACTCGCTGCTGAACCCGGACGCCGTCTGGGAGTACACCGCGAAGACCGCCACCGCCGGTGTGGCGCTCACCCTGAGCCGCGACGACTTCGCCCGCATCCGGGACAACGCGCCGAGCCTCCAGGAGCACCTGGCGTCGTTCCTTGCCCTGCCGCTGCAGGCCCAGAACGAGCGCGGCGAGGCCGAGATCGCCATGTCGGCCGGCCACCACGGCGAGTACGAACTCCCCGGCGCCTTCGTGGACTACGAGCTCAAGCCGCGCGAGTACGAGCTGAGCGTCGCGCAGACCATCCTCAAGGTCCACACCCGGGTCGCGGACCTGTACAACGAGCCGATGAACCAGATCGAGCACCAGCTCCGGCTGACCATCGAGGCCCTGCGCGAGCGCCAGGAGCACGAGATGATCAACAACCCGGAGTTCGGCCTGCTCAACAACGCCGACTTCGACCAGCGGATCCAGACCCAGTCCGGCCCGCCCACCCCGGACGACCTGGACGAGCTGCTCAACCGCCGCCGCGACCCCGACTACCTGCTGGCCCACCCGCGGACCATCGCCGCGATCGGCCGGGAGTTCAACGCCCGGGGCATCTACCCGCACCACGTCGACCTCGGCGGGCAGCAGGTGCCGGCGTGGCGCGGGGTGCCGATCCTGCCGTGCAGCAAGATCCCGATCACCAAGGAGAACACCAGCTCGATCCTGGTGATCCGTACCGGCGAGGACAACCAGGGCGTCATCGGCCTGCACCAGACCGGCCTGCCGGACGAGTACCAGCCCTCGCTCTCGGTCCGGTTCATGGGGATCGACGAGAAGGCGATCATCTCCTACCTGGTCAGCGCCTACTACTCGTGCGCGATCCTGGTGCCGGACGCGGTCGGTGTGCTGGAGAACGTCGAGATCGCGCACCGCCGCCACTGACTGCCGGAGAACAGCGAGCGCGGGCCGTAACCGGCCCACTCGAAGATCGTTTCACCTGATGACGGACGGCCCGCCCCGGATGCGGGCCGTCCGCCTCGCGTTCGAATGCGCATGGTCGTACCCGATCGGTTCCGATCGGCATCCGGCCACTGCTGCCCGTTTGCGCAGGCTGATCGGCCCGAGTCCGTCCCGTCCTCCCCCAGGCGAACCGAGAGGTGTGTGGAGCCCATGCCGCAGCGCCGGCAGTTCCGACGGATACCACGGCACGGCGGGTCAGCCGCTCCCGGGCGGCGAGTGCGACTGATCGGCGCGGCGGTCGGCGTGGTGGCGATGTGCGCGCTGGTCGGCGGCGCCACCGCCGCCGGCGCCGAGCGCCCCGGCGGGAGCCCGCACGGTTCGGCCGTGGACACCTGCGTCTGCATCGGGACCGGCGTCTCGACTTCGGTCGGGCCGGGCGGCAGCGTCGACGTCGGGGTGGACGTCGACGTCCGGGTCGACGTCACCGTCGCCCCCGACGTCGGCCGCCACCACGGCCACCGGCCCCCGCACCACCACCACCCGCACCCCTGCCCGAGCCCCACGCCGACGCCCGTACCCACGCACACCCCCACGCCGACCCCGACCCCCACCCCGACTCCGACGAGGACTCCCACCCCCACCCCCGCGCCGTCCCCGAGTGCGACACCGCCGAGGCCGACCCCGGTACCCACCCCGCCGCCCTCGCCCGGGCCGCCGGCCCCGCCCCCGCCGGTTCCCGCCGCCCCCGCTCCCGCGGCCCCCGAGCCGGCAGTGCCCGCCCCGCAGGTGGTTCCGCCCGCCGTGGTGCCGCTCCCGGCGGCGCCCGCTCCGGCGGACCCCAGCCCAGCGCTACCGAGCCCGGTCCGCCCGAGCCCGCTGTGGCCGACGCCCTCGGCGCACCCGGCGTTCAAGGTGTGGGACAGCAAGCCGCTGCCGGTCGCGCAGCACAACCACGGTGCCTCGACGACCACCACGATGCTGCTGATCTTCGTGCCCGGCATCCTGGCGGCGGCTGCGCTGCGCCCGGGGCGCGGCGGAGGCCGCGGCCGTTCAGGGTCCTGACGAGCGCCTCCGTCCCGGCCGCCCGGAGACCGCGGCCCCCGACACGTTCAGGGCTCGAGGTTCCCGTTGAGCCCCCTGCTTCCCCGTTCACGTCACAAGCCAAGCCAGAGAAGGGAGTTCCCATGTCCGAGTGGGTGGCGCTGGTCGTCGCCATGGCGGCGGCCTGTGCCGTTGTGTTGGCGGTGGTGGTGCTGAGGCGCCGCACCGCGGGCGTCGAGGAGAACGTCGACGAGACGCCCGACGTCATCGAGTACATCACGATGATGATCGGCGTGGTCTACGCGATCGTCCTCGGTCTCGCCATCGCGGGTGTCTGGGAGGCGCGCGGCGCCGCCCAGGACGACCTGTTCCGTGAGGCACAGTCGCTGCGGGAGGTGAGCGACCGGGCGGTGGTCTACCCGGCCGAGTTCCGCGACCAGGTCCGGTCCGACATCGACGCCTACGTCACGTACGTGGTGAACGTCGAGTGGGACTACATGTCCGAGAACGGCGCGATCACCGACAAGGGCACCCAGTTGCTGGACAAGGTCCAGAACGAGGTGGCCAGCCGGGCGCCGGCCTCGGACCTGGAGTCCCAGACCTACCAGCCGATCATGGACCGGATCGGTCAGGCCTCCGACGCCCGCAACCAGCGCGGTCAGAGCGCCGGCCCGACCATGCCGGGCGTGGTCTGGTTCGGTCTGATCGGCGGCGCCGTGGTGACCATCGGGATGCTGTTCGCGCTGCAGATCAGGCGTACGCCGAGGGAGTTGATCCTGGCGGCCTGCTTCAGCGTGCTGATCGCCTTCCTCTTGTTCATGATCTGGGACTTCGACGACCCGTTCGCCCGGAGCGTCTCGGTCACCACCCAGCCCTTCGTGGACCTCTTCCCCTCGCTCGACCTCAAGGGCTGAGCCGGGGCCTGAGACGAGCACCGGTGGTCCCGCCGGGACCACCGGTGCTCGTCTCCGATGTCACGCCGGCGGAGGCCGGCGTCCATCGAGTTGAGCATGGTCCCGGAGGCGTCGTCGTTCTCCAGGGAGAAGGTGAACAGTCCGCCCAGGCCCTTGCCCTTGGCGTGGGCCCGCGTGCCCGGACGGCCTGCGGGGTGTCACCGGTCCAGAAGTTGGTGCCGTCGTAGACCCAGCTGCTCTGCGTCACCGCGTCCCAACGGATCTGCGCGGCGGCCTGGTTGATGAACAGATCGGACTGGACCGATATTCGCCGTCAGGGGTGTCCGCCCGCTGGACCGCCCCGGGCGGCGGAGGGCGGCGGACCGGTAGGTTGACCGGGACGGAACCGGCCCGCCGAACGGAGGAGCGCATGGACAGTCAGGGTTGGGACGACCGCTATGCCGCGAGCGAACTGGTGTGGGGCACCGCGCCCAACCAGTGGGTGGTCCGCGAACTGACCGGCAGCACCCCCGGTCGCGCCCTCGACCTGGCCACCGGAGAGGGCCGCAACGCCATCTGGCTGGCCACCCAGGGCTGGGAGGTCACCGGCCTCGACTTCTCGGCCGTCGCCCTGGAACGGGCCGAACGGCTCACCGCCGAACTGCCCGACGAGGTCGCCGACCGGCTCACCTGGCGGCACGGCGACGCCCGTACCCAGGAGGGCCCGGCCGGCGGCTACGACCTCGTCCTGATCGCCTACCTCCAGCTCCCCGCCGCGGACCGGCGGGCGGCGCTGCACCGCGCGGCCGAGGCGCTCGCCCCCGGCGGCACCCTGCTGGTCGTCGGGCACGACCTGACCAACCTCACCGAGGGCGTCGGCGGCCCCCAGGACCCGGCCGTGCTCTTCACCCCCGAGGACGTCCTGGCCGACCTCGCCGAGTACGGCCTGCACACCGTCCGGGCCGAGCGCGTCCACCGTACGGTCGGCGAGCCCGGCCACGGGGGCGGCCTGACGAGCGTCGCGATCGACGCGCTCGTGCGGCTGGAGCGGGGCGCCGAGTGACGACCCGACCCTCCCGCCGCACGCTGCTCACCGGCCTGGCGGCCGTTGCCCCGCTGGTGCTGGCCGCCTGCTCCTCGGGCGGGAAGAAGGGCAAGGCCGACAAGAACGGCCCGGTGGCCAGGGCGAGTGACCCGGGCACGGCGGCCTTCGTGATGATCATCCGGCACGGTGAGAAGCCCGACGGCAGCCACCCCGGCCTGGACGAGAACGGCAAGCACGACGACAAGTCCCTCACCCAGCGCGGCTGGGACCGGGCCAAGACGCTGCCCACCCTGTTCGCCCCGCCCGCGGCCGGACTGCGCACCCCGGTCCGGATCTACGCGGCCACCGACCAGGGCCCGATGGCCGGGGCGCACCGGATGCGCCAGACCGTCACGCCGCTGGGGGCCGAGCTCGGGCTCACCGTGGACACCACCTACGCCGAGTCCCAGGAGTCCGAGCTGGCCGGTGCCGCGCTCGCCGGGGCGCAACCGGTGCTGATCTGCTGGGAGCACTCCCGGATCCCGCGGATCGTCGAGGCGCTCGGCGCCTCCGGCAGCGGGGTCCCGGCCAGTTGGCCGGACCGGTTCGACCTGGCCTGGGTGTTCTCCCGGCCGGCCGGCGGAGCCTGGACCTTCCAGGAGGTGCACCAGCACCTCCTGGAAGGCGACGCCTGACCCACCTGTGGGCGCGGTCGGCCGAGTGGTGGGCCGGCGGCTGCCCCTCGGTGATCGTCACCACCGAGTACTGGCCGACGGTCCAGCGGCACGCTGACCGTCCCGCCGGTGACGGTGTACGGGACGGGCCGGGGAGCCGGGTCGGTGCCGTCCGGGCCGGCGACGCTGACGGCGGTGACGCCTGCCCCGGCCGGCAGGGCGTAGGAGAGCACGCAGTTGGCGGGCGTGGTGCGGAAGTCCGCCGGGGTGTCGCGAAGTTGGTGACGTCCGACCGGTGAATCCCCCGGTGTGCGGAGCACCGTAGGAAGTGCGACCCGGGGGACTGCTGGGTAAGGGTGCTCCGAGCCGCTGTCCGATGATCACAGGTTTCCCTGCGTGCGATAGGTTCGCAGCACGGACGGCGGTAGGAACGAGGAGGGCACGATGACCGTTTCACTGGCCAAGGGGCAGAAGATCAGCCTGGAGAAGCCGGGCGGTGGGCAGCTGAGCCTGGTCCGGATGGGCCTGGGCTGGAAGGCCGTTCAGCGCAAGGGCTTCCTGGCCAAGCTGCTGTCCGCCGGCCGGGAGATCGACCTGGACGCCTCCGCGGTGCTGTTCTCGGGCGGGAGGTCGGTGGACGTGGTCTACTTCCAGCACCTCACCAGCAACGACGGCTCGGTCCGGCACAGCGGGGACAACCTGGTGGGCGGCGCGGGCGACGCGACCGACGACGAGTCCATCACCGTCGACCTGACCAGGGTGGGCGCCGAGGTCGACCAGATCCTGTTCACGGTCAACTCCTTCACCGGGCAGACCTTCCAGGAGGTCGAGGCCGCCTTCTGCCGGCTGGTGGACGAGACCACCGGCATCGAGCTGGCCCGCTACACCCTCACCGACGGCGGCCCGTACACCGCCCAGATCATGGCCAAGGTGCAGCGCACGCCGGCCGGTTGGCAGATGGTCGCGATCGGCCGGCCGGCCGGCGGGCGGACCTTCAAGGACCTGATGCCGGAGCTGCTCAAGCACCTCTGACCCGGCGCCTCCGCCCGCCGCGGTTCGGGCGCCGCGGTTCGGGCGTCGCGACGCTACTCGACGTCCCGGCGCCGGAACCCGGCCAGGGCCAGCACGATCAGTGCGGCCGCGAGGAGGGTGAGCACCGCCAGCGGGGTCCAGTCCATCCGGGCCGCGGGGAGCCGTGGCACCTGGCCGAACGGGGAGAGCCGGTCCAGGCCCGCGGGGAACTTGAGCAGCGGGCCCAGGTAGCCGATCACGAAGGCGTACGCGGGGACGACCCAGACCAGCGGCATCGCCCGGGGCAGCCAGCCGTAGACGGCCGCGGCGAAACCCACCGTCACCCAGAGGGCGGGCGCGAATGCCAGCGCCGCGCCGGTCAGCCGCAGGAACACGCCCCCGTCGCCGGTGGACAGCGCCCCGGCCAGGCCGAAGCCCACGCCCGCCGCCAGCATCACGGCGGTGGAGCCCAGCAGCGCCGCCGCCAGGTGACCGCCCAGCCAGCCGGACCGCGACACCCCGGCGGCCAGCACCGGCACGGCCCGCCCGGCGCTCTCCTCGGCGCGCGGGCGCAGCGTCGCCAGCACCGCGTACACACCGCCGACCACCGCGACCACCAGCAGGGTCAGCGCGGCGAAGGAGTCGGCGAGGGTGTGGCCGCCGAGCCGGGCCAGCGCCTGCCTGATCTGGTCGACGTCCTTGAGCATCGAGTCGGCCTGGCCGAGCAGCGACCCGTACATCGCGCCGAGCAGCAGCAGGGCGACCGCGAAGCCGCCGATCAGGCCGCGGTGCAGGCGCAGTGCCAGGCCGAGCGGGGTGCCCAGGGCCGGGCTGCCGGTGGCCGGACCGGGGCGGGCGGCGCGCAGCCCGGCGCCGAAGTCGCGGCGGGTGCTCAGCGCGAACCCGGCCGCGGCGGTGGCGGCGGCCAGCGCCAGTGCGGGCAGCAGTGGCCACCAGCGGTCGTCGACGAAGGGGTAGCTGCGCTGCAGCCAGCCGATCGGGGAGGCCCAGGACAGGCCGCTCTCCCCGGCATCCCCGGCGGCGCGCAGCGCGTAGGCGGCGCCGAGCACGCCCAGGGCCAGCCCGGAGGCCGTCCGGGTGTAGGCGGTGATCTGCACGGTAACGGCGGCCACCGCGCCGAACAGCAGTCCGCCGGCAGCGGTGGCGGCCCCGTACAGCAGCGCGCCGCCACCGGTCAGGCCGGGGACGCCGAGGCCGGGCAGGCCGAGGGCGAGCAGCAGGCCGAGCGCGAGGTCGGCGACGGCGGCGGTGGCCAGCGCGGCGGCGAGCTGGGCGTGCCGGCCGACGGCGGCCGAGCGGACCAGTTCGGCGCGCCCGCCCTCCTCCTCGGCGCGGGTGTGCCGGGTGACGGTCAGCACGCTCATCAGGCCTGCCATGACGACCAGCAGACCGAGCAGCCGGTGGCCGAGCATGGCGCCCCAGCTGTAGTCGGCCAGGTAGTGGGCCGGGCCGGTCATGGCGAGCAGGGCCGGGTTGGCCGAGCCGTGCGCGATCGAGGCCCGGTCGGCGGCGGTCGGGTAGACGGTGCGGACGCTGTTGGCGGTGGCCAGGGTGACCAGCGCCAGGCCGAGCACCCAGGCGGTCAGCCGCGCCCGGTCGCGGCGAAGCGCGAAGCGGACCAGGACGGCGGCGCCGGTCAGGGTGGTGCGGTCCCCGGCGCGGCCGGTGTCGCGGCGCGGGGTGGTGCGGGTGGCGGCGGTGGCGGTCATCGGACGGCCTCGTCCTCGCTCCGGTGCCCGTTGGTGGCCAGCTCGTCGCCGTAGTGGCGCAGCATCAGTTCCTCCAGCGTGGGCGGGTGGCTGACCAGGCTGCGCAGCCCGGCCTCGCTGAGGGTGCGCACGGCGGCGTCCAGTCGGGCGCCGTCCACGGCGAAGCGCACGCGCAGGCCGTCGGTGCGCAGGGCGTGCACGCCCGACAGCGCGTCCAGTCCGGTGACCGGGCGGCTGGTCTCCGCCTCGACGGTGGTGCGGGTGAGGTGGCGCAGCTCGCCCAGGGTGCCGCTCTGCACCACCCGGCCCTGCCGGATGATGCTGACCCGGTCGCCCAGCTTCTCCACCTCGTCCAGGATGTGGCTGGAGAGCAGGACGGTGCGGCCCTGCTCCTTGGCCTGCCGGACGACGTCCTGGAAGACCACCTCCATCAGCGGGTCGAGGCCGGAGGTCGGCTCGTCCAGCAGCAGGAGCTCGGCGTCGGAGGCGAGCGCGGCGACGATGGCGACCTTCTGCCGGTTGCCCTTGGAGTAGCTGCGGCCCTTCTTGGTCGGGTCGAGGTCGAAGCGTTCGAGCAGTTCGTCCCGGCGGTGCCGGTCGAGCCGGCCACGCAGCCGGGAGAGCAGGTCGATGGCCTCGCCGCCGGTGAGGTTGGGCCACAGCTCGACGTCGCCGGGGACGTAGGCGAGGCGGCGGTGCAGCTCGACGGCGTCGCTCCACGGGTCCTTCCCCAGCAGCCGGGCGCTTCCGCCGTCCGCGCGCAGGAGGCCGAGCAGGACGCGGATGGTGGTGGACTTCCCGGCGCCGTTGGGGCCCAGGAAGCCGTGGGCCTCGCCGGTCTCGACGGTCAGGTCGAGGCCGTCCAGTGCGGTGGTCCGGCCGAAGGTCTTGCGCAGACCGGACAGGATGATGGCCTTGGTCATGCTTCTCAAGCTACCGTAGTTTCAGAAAAACGTGAATATTGGGAAGCGTTATGGTTCGACCGGAGGGACGGATGATCTCTGGAAAGGGGAGAGCGGTGGAACGGGAGCCGGAGCAGGGGCAGGACCCTCGGGCCGTGGCGGACTTCGTGGAGCGCTTCGCGGCCGAGCTGGTGGTCGCGGGCATGGGCCGGATGCCGTCCCGGATCTTCTCCTGCCTGATGGCCGAGGAGAGCGGCGTGCTGACCTCCGCCGAGCTCTCCGAACGGCTGCAGATCAGCCCGGCGGCCGTCTCAGGCGGGATGCGCTACCTCATCCAGGTCGGGCTGGTCGCCAAGGAGCGCGAGCCCGGATCCCGGCGCGACCGCTACCGGGTGCTCAACGACGTCTGGTTCGAGTCGCTGACCCGGCGCGACGAACTTCTGCTGCGCTGGATCCGGGTGCTGAAGGAGGGGGAGGCGACCGTCGGGGCGGGCACGGCGGCGGGGAAGCGGCTGGAGGAGAGCGCGGCCTTCTTCGAGTTCATGATCGACGAGCTGCACGGGATGCTCGGCCGCTGGCGCGAGCACCGGGCGATGCGAGGGCGCGAGGAGGCTGGGGGGCAGGAGGAGGCTGGGGGGCAGCCAGAGGCGCGGCGGCAGCAGGCGTAGCGCCCGGCTCTCGCCGGGAAGCGCGACGGCGGCAGGACGGACCGAGGTCCCTCCTGCCGCCGCCGGCGGTACGGCGCGGGGTGGTTACTTCTTCACGGTCGCCGAGGGCGAGGGCGAGGGCGACAGCGAGGAACTCGGCGTGGCGCTCGATCCGGCGGACGGGGTGGCGCTCGGCGAGCCGCTCGGGGAGCCGCTCGGCCTGGGCGTCGGGCAGCCGGGGGCGGTCGGCGTCGCGGACGAGGTGCCGCTCGGCGTGGCGCTCGGGGTGGCGGTCGGGGACGGCGTGCCGCTCGGGGTGGCGGTGCCGGTGGGCGTCGCCGTCGCCGTCGGGCTCGGGCAGGACGGCGTACCGGACGGTGTGCCGGACGGCGTGCCGCTCGGGGTGGCCGTCGGGGACGGGCTGCCGCTCGGGGTGGCCGTCGGGCTCGCTGAGGCCGAGGGCGAACCGCTGGGCGTCGGCGTGGTGGTCGGCTGCGCGGACGGCGTCGTCGTCGCGGACGGGGTCGTCGTCGGAGTCGGGGACTGGGTCGGCGTTACCGGCGGCACGGTCGGCTGGGGGGACGGCGTCGGGCCGGTGCCCGTGCCCTCGTTGCCCGTCGAGGTGCCGCCCGACGTGCCCGCCGTCGTGCCGGACGGCAGGAGGAACGGCGAAGGCGGGGTGCCCGGCACGCTCGGGACGCCGGGAAGGTCCGGGACGGTGGTCACCTGGCCGCTGCCGAAGTGTGCCATCCAGTTGCGGACGGTGCGGAGGTACTCGGTGGAGTCGTTGTAGCTGAGGACCGCCCGGTCCAGCTGTGACGGGTCGGAGAGGTCCCGCCCGCCCGCGCACAGGTAGCGGCCGGCGGTCTCGGCCGCGTCGAAGATGTTGTTCGGGTCAGCGGTGCCCTTGCCGGTGGCGTCCACGCCCCAGGAGGCCCAGGTCGACGGGATGAACTGCATCGGACCGACCGCGCGGTCCCAGCGCGAGTCGCCGTCGTAGCGGCCGCCGTCGGTGTCGGGTATCGCGGCGAAGCCGTTGCCGTCCAGCACCGGGCCGAGGATCGGGGTGAGCGTCCGTCCGGCGGCGTCCACCTGGCCGCCGTTGGCCTGGCCGGACTCGACCTGGCCGATCGCCGCCAGCAGCTGCCAGGGCAGGTGGCAGCCCGGCGCGCGCTGGGCCAGCGAGGCCTCGGCCTGGCGGTAGGCGGCGAAGACCGTGGCGGGCAGCGCCGCGCCGGTGGCGGTGAACGGGCCGGCCGCGGGCTGGCCGGGCAGGGCACCGGGCGGCTGCGGCAGCTGAACGGCGCTGCCGCCGTCGGCCGCGGTGCCGTCCTGCGCCGGGCCGGCGTCGGCGGCCGCGGTCTGCGCGAGGCCGAGGCCCGACACCTGAGAGCCGGTCAGCGCGGCGAGCGCGGCGAACGCCGCCGCCGTCCCCGTGACCCGCTTGCCGAGCCGAACCTTGCGCCCGCCCTTGGCACTGCCGAACCTCGCCGCCATCTGCTGCCCCTCCCCGTCGCCGTCCGGACCTCCCCGGAACGGTTGAACCGTCGTCATCATGCCCGCCCACCACGCGGCGGCGCCCGCCGCCCGGAGACGATTAGTATCACGACGATCTGACAGGGACAGGATGGACGGACGGCGACCGGTGGCCCCCACGAGGGTTGACGCAGCACCTCAGCCCCGGTCCTGCGGCTCCGGACCCGCGCCGGGGATCTCACGACCTTCTCATCTCTCCTGTTGCACAAGGGAGTCGACCGCGAACCCCCATCAGGAGTCCGGGCGCCCCGGCGGTCGGACCGGCGGCTCGAGGCGCGGGGGTGGTACGTGGGCGTCGTTCCGGGCTCCCCGGCGCCGCCCGTGGGCGACCTCCCTGACCTGCCCGGATACCCCGCACCGCACCGGCCCTCCCTAGCAGGACGGGCAGGCCGGCGCCAGGGAGCGCCCCCAACTCGGCCCTGGACGGATGACGTTCAGGTGAAAGTGGGCATGCCAGGAAATCCGGTCCGGCATGCTGTGCCGCGTGACCATGTGGATGGAGGCCGAAGCCGTGAGCGCGAACCTGCCGGAGCCCGTCGCCGAGGGGGCGGTGGTCCTGCCGGCGCCCCCTCGGATGGTGGGCGACCTGGCCCGTGACCTGACCCAGGCCGCCGCCGCCGTCCGGGCGGTGTCGCGCGGCGGCCGCACCACCGGCGGCGACGTCGCGGTCGCCGCGTACACCGCCGTGGTGTGCACCGGGCGTTCGGCCGCCCGCGCGCTGGAGGAGGCGGCCGCCTGGTGCCGGCAGGCCCCCGAGGCCGAGGTGCACTCGCTCGCCTGGGCGCGGGTGCCCGGGCACCGCCACGACGTCTTCGAGTACCGCGTCACCATGGCCGTCAGCTTCCCCGACGACGAGACCGGCGAGCACCTCGGAGACACCCACCACTCCTGCCACTGAAAGCCGTATCATCGCCCCATGGGTGATCGGGGTACGAACGAGACGGCCGGCGGAGCGACGGACGGGGCGCCCAACGAGCAGACGGGGGAGACCACTTCGGTAGCCGACGGTGTCGGTGACGGCGGCGGACCGCGCGAGCTGTCCCGCGCCGCGGCCGTAGGCGCCACCGTGCTGTCCGTCCTCTGCGGCTGCGCGGTGCTGCTGGCCATGCTCCACTGGCTGGGCTGGGCCGTTCCCGGAGTCGGCTGGATCGTCGCCAAGGCCGGTGTCAAGCTGGCAGTGGGCGGCTTCGCCGGGCTGGCCGTTGCCGCCGCCTGGCTGCGCGCCAAGTTCGGTGCGCAGCGGCGTGGTTGACGGTGGTGCGGCTCAACCGGCCGACGGGGCCGGGCAGGTCAGGTCGTGCTCGGGTATCCGGCCATCCAGCAGGTAGCGCTCGACGGTGCCGGTGACGCACGGGTCGGAGCCTGGGTACTGCCCGTGGTTGCCGTTGCTGGTGACGGTGACCAGCTTCGAACCCCGCAGCGCGCGGTGCGCGCCGAGCGCCGCCTCGTAGTACGTCGCCGGGTCGTGCAGCGAGTTGAGCATCAGCACCGGCGGCAGGTGGGCGCCGGTGACCTTGACCTTGGGTGCCGGGTCCGTCGGCCAGAGCGCGCAGACCGAGCTGAAGGCGAGAGTGCGGGCGCCGACCAGCGGGTAGCGGGCGGTGTTCTTCGCGCCGCGCTCGATCCAGGTGTCCATGTCCTTGGTCCACTTGGTGTCCCCGCACGTCACCGAGAAGTACTCGGCGAGGAAGCCCGGGCTGAGGTACTGGCCGAACAGCTGGCGGGCGGTCTGCTTGGCCGCCGGGTCGGCGCCCTGCCAGTCGTCCAGGGCGGTCAGCGCCCGGGCGAGGAGGGGGAAGGCCTTGTCGCTGTAGATCGCGCTGATGGTGCCGTTGTCCAGCTGGTTCGGACCGAGGGTCAACGAGCCCTCGGTGATGGGCCGGTCGTGCAGGGCAGCGCGCCGCTGCTCCCAGTGCGCCTCGACCTCCTCCGGCGTCGTGCCCCAGTGGTAGGTGGCGTCCCGGGCGGCCATCCAGGGCAGGAAGTCCTGCTCGAAGCGGCGCTGGAAGCTCATCGGCTGGCCCAGCTCGTACTGCTCCCAGGTGCCCTCGAAGCCGATGTTGCTGTCCAGCACCATCCGCTCGACCCGGTGCGGGAAGAGCGTGCCGTAGTAGGCGCCGATCATGGTGGCGTAGGAGGCGCCGTAGTAGCTGATCTTCTTCTCGCCGAGCAGGGAGCGGAAGAGGTCCATGTCGTGGACGGTCTGCTCGGTGGTCAGGTAGGGCAGCAGATCGCCGCTGTGCTCCACGCAACCGGCCACCAGTGCTCGGGAGTTGGCGACGACCCGGTCGATCGCCTCCGGGGACCGGTCGCGCCAGTCCCCGGCCAGGAACTGCTGGAACTGCTCCGGGGTCTGGCACTGGGCGTGGGTGCTGCGGCCGACGCCGCGCTGGTCGAAGCTGACGATGTCGTACGCGGCGGCCACCGTGGGGGCGCCCTGGGCGAGGTCCATCGGGCGCAGCAGGCCCTGACCGCCCGGGCCGCCCGCGGCCTCCATCAGTGTCCCCGTCCGGTGCGCCCGGTCGGTGGTGCGGTGCCGGGAGACGGCGATGGAGAGGTCCGGCCCGGCGTCGGGGTGGTGCCAGTCGCGCGGGACGGCCATGGTGGCGCAGTCGAGTTCCGGCTGCCCGTCACAGGGCTGCCAGTGGAACTGCTGGCCGGCGTAACGGGCGGGCACGCGGTCGGTGTCGCCGGGGTCGCGGCCGGGGTCGGCGTTCGCCGTGGCGGGCAGGGCGAGGCCGGCGAGGACCGCGGTGGCGATGACGGCGGCCGCGCGACGGGTGCGGGATGCGGTGGTCTTCACGGGAACGATCCTTGCCGACGGCGGACCTGACGCACGATGAGGCAGGACACCGTATTCGAGGTGGTGCTGGATACACCCCAGGGCGGGGGTATCCAGCACCACGGCCGTCAGGAGCTGTTCAGGAGCTACTCAGGGGCCGTCCGAAGCCGTCAGTGCGCCGCTGCCGGCCGCGATGGCGGTCAGCGGCCGGTCAGTAGCCGGCGGTGAAGCGGGCGCGCCGGTGGGCGGGCTGCTCGGCCTCGTCGAGCAGCACGACGGCGAGGTCCTCCATCGAGATCGCCGAGTTGCCCTCGGCGTCGACCAGCAGCTCGTCCCGGCCGATCCGGAAGCGGCCGGTGCGCTCGCCGGGTTCGAGCATCGCGGCCGGGCTCAGGTACGTCCAGTCGACCTTCTCGTCCGCCCGGTAGAGGTCCAGCTGCTCGCCGCAGGCCAGGGCGATCGGCCGGATCTCGTCGGGGAAGCCGGGCGAGTCCACCAGGATCGTCCCGTCGGTGCCCGGGACGACGAGGCTGCCCGCGCCGCCGACGGCGAGCAGGCGCACGCCGGTGCCGGCCAGTCCGGCCAGCAGGCCCCGGGTGGCGGCGGTCAGTTCGTGCTCGCGGCCGGGCGCCGGTCGGGTGGCGGTGATCACCAGGTCCTGCCCGGCGGAGATCCGCGCGACGTCCTCGGGGTTGCTCGCGTCGCCGATCTCGACGGTGACGGTGGACGGCAGGCCGTGCGGCTTGGCCGGGTTGCGGACGACGGCGGTGACCTGGTGGCCACGGGCGAGCGCCTCGGTCACGACCCGACGGCCGACGTTGCCGGTGGCGCCGAACGCGGTGATACGCATGAAGGTTTCTCCTTGGATCTTTCGAACGGACCTGCGGTGGCGCGGTGGAGCACCGGCGCGGTGGAGCGGTGAGAGCGGTTGGGTGCGGCCGGTGGCGCGGTGTCAGGCGTTCTCGCGCAGCGGGCTCGGCCCGACGCCCGGGACCGGCGCCGTCCGGTCCGCCCGGACCGCTGAGGGGGCGGGGCCAGTGGCGGGGGCGGCGCCGGTGTCGGTGGTGCGGGGCCGGGGCCGGGGCCGCTGGGTCTGGGCGACGACGAGCGAAGCGAGCACGACCGCCGCGCCGAGCGCCTGCAGCGGGCTGAGGTCCTGTCCGAGCGCCAGCCAGCCGACCAGGGTGGCGACCACCGGGCTGAGCAGGGAGAGGAAGGACAGCGAGGTCGGCGGCAGGGCGCGCAGGCCACGGAACCAGATCGCGTAGGTGAGCGCCGCGCCGATCAGGCAGAGGTAGGCGTAGCCGAGCACGTTGTCGACGGTGTAGTGGGTGGGCGGGGCGCCCTCGCTCAGCAGGGTGACCGGCACCAGCAGCAGGCCGCCGGCGGTGAGCTGCCACCCGGTGGTGGCGAGCAGCGGCGCGGGGGAGACCCAGCGCTTGGAGAGCACCACGCCGAAGGCCATCACCACGGCGCCGCCGAGCGCGGCGACCACCCCGATCGCGTCCAGCTGGGCGTTGGCGCGCAGCACCAGCAGGCTGACGCCCGCCACGCCCGCGATGCCGGACAGCACGGTGCGCAGGGTGAGCCGGTCGCCGAGCAGGGCGGCGGAGAGGCCGGCGGTGACCAGCGGCTGGACGGCACCGACGGTGGCCGCGATCCCGCCGGGCAGGCGGTAGGCGGCGATGAACAGCAGGGCCTGGAAGCCACCGATGTTGAGCGCGCCGAGGACGGGCGCTCGCCACCACCAGCCGCCCCTGGGCAGGGTGCGGGTGAGGGCGATCAGCAGCAGCCCGGCGGGCAGGCAGCGGATGACGGCGGCGAGGAGCGGACGGTCGGGCGGGAGCATCTCGGTGGTGACGAGGTAGGTCGTCCCCCAGACGGCGGGGGCGAGGGCCGTCACCAGCACGACGGCGAGGCGATTACTTAGCACTAAGCCAATGTATCTCAGCGCTAAGGCATCCTCGAGGGGATTTCGTCGGTGACGTGGCTCACAGTTACCTCATCGCTAAGGAAACTCGCCGTCATCGCCTACCCTGAACCCGTGGCAGATCATCTCGACCGCGTCGTCGCGCAATGGGGCGCCGAGCGCCCCGACCTGGACGTCTCCCCGATGGAGGTGTTCGGTCGGCTCAAGCGCCTCTTCCGCCTGGTGGACGCCGAGCTCAACCGCACCTTCGCCGAGCACGGCCTGGACGCCCCCTCCTTCGACGTCCTGGCCACGCTCAAGCGCAGCGGGCCGCCGTACCGCCTCACCCCCACCGGCCTGATGGAGTCCGCGATGGTCACCTCAGGCGCGATCACCCAGCGCCTGGACCGCCTGGAGGCCCGCGGCCTGGTCACCCGCACCCGCAGCGACCAGGACCGCCGCAGCCGCGACGTCGAACTCACCCCCGAGGGCCACGCCCTGATCGACCGCGCCCTGCCGGCCCACGTCGCCAACGAGCACCGCCTGCTGGCCGGCCTCGACGAGGCGCAGAAGGCCGCGCTCATCGAGGCGATGCGCGCCCTGCTCGAGGACCTCGGCGAGGGCTCCGGCTGACGCCTGGTCAACCACTCGCGGGCTCGGCCTGGTCAACCACGCGCCGGGCCGCCTGGTCAGCCACCCCTCGGGCCGGCCGGTCAACCGTTTGCCGGGCCGGCCGCCGTCCCCTTGGATGGCGGCCGTGGACGACCCGATCTGGTACGCACTCCCCGCCCGGGCCCGCCGTACGGTGGACGAGAACCTCGCCGCGGGGCGCCACGTCCATGCGAGGGGAAGAAGGTCGACGGCGTCCGGGTGCAGATGCGGATCACCCGGGAGTCCGGAGGCCTGGAGCAGAAGAACATGACGTTCGGGAAGCTGTACCACCACAAACGGTGCCCACGACGTCCACCTGCGGGCCTGCGACTCCAGCGGCTGCGGCGGCTGGTGGTAGCGGGAAGCCTCGGACGCCCTACGGGTTGACCGCCACCGCCTTGAAGAAGGTGTAGTGGAACGTCCCGCCCGGCCCGGCCGCCCCGCGCAGTTCGGCGATGCCGCGATCGAAGGCCTCAGGGGTGGTGAGGCCGGCGGCCAGGGCTTCCGCCCGGACGGCCTCGACCATCGCGACGAACGTGCGCAGGGTGAAGCCGTCCACCAGGGCCGGGCGGCCGCCGTCCGCGTAGACCGTACGGGGGCGGACCGTCACGTCCGCGAAGCCGGCCGCCGTCAGCAGCGGGTACAGCCGACGGCCCAGCAGGGCGTCGCCGCCCGCCCCGGCCTGGAGCCGTACCAGGTGGTCGATGGTGCGGCGGGCCGCCGGAGTCTCCGGGTGGAAGAAGGCCGAGCCGTGGTCGCCCTCGATCACGGTGATCGTCCCGCCCGGCCGCAGCACCCGCCGCAGCGCGGCCAGCCCGGCCGCCGGGTCGGGCAGGTGCTCCAGCACGAAGCACAGGAAGACGTGGTCGAACGTGCCGTCCGGGAAGGGCAGTCGGTGCAGGTCTCCGTGGTGCCAGACGACCCGGGCGCTCGGCGCGACACCGGCGATCCTGGCCCGCGCCTGGGCCAGCGACTCCGCCGAGACGTCCGCGGCCGTCAGCAGCACGCCGGGGCTGGCGGCCAGGAGGTGCGCGGTCTGAGCGCCCACCCCGCAGCCCGCCTCCAGCACCCGGCTGCCCGCCGGGTAGACCGTGCCCGCGTGCAGCAGTTCGGCGAGGGTGTCGGCCTGGTCGCCGAGACGCTGCGCCTCGGTGTCCGAGTAGCCGTGGACGTAGGGGGCGGGGTGGGAGTCGGCTTCGGCAGCGGTGGCTTCGGCAGCAACGGTTCCGGTGGTCAGGGTTTCGGTGGTCATGGCCCAACCCTCGCGCCACTATGGACCGGTGAACAGGTCCAAAGAGAGTGGTGTCGACAGGTCCAAACACGTCGGCGGGTCCGGGGAGACCGGCGCCGACTTCCTCCAGCTCGATGCCGCCGACGCCCCGCCCGGCGGCCTCACCGACTGGCTGGCCCGCCGGTTGCGCGAGGCCGTCGCCGACGGGCGCCTCCCGGCGGGCAGCCGGCTGCCCGCCAGTCGGGTGCTGGCGGCCGAACTCGGCGTCTCCCGAGGCGTGGTGACCGACGCCTACCGGCGCCTCGCCGAGTCGGGCCAGCTCGCCGGGCGGGGCAGGGGTGGCACCGTCGTCGCCCTGACACCCGCCCAGCCGCCTGCCGCGCCGCAGGACGGCCCGCTCGCCGCCCCGCAGGACGTCCCGTCGCCCCGTCCGGCGCCCGTCCTGTTCCGTGCCGACCCGGGCCCCGAAGTGTTCGACCACCTGCGCGGCACACCCGCCCGGATCGACCTCACCCCCGGCCTGCCCGACCTCGCCGCCTTCCCCCGCGCCGCCTGGCTGCGCGCCGAACGAGCCGTCCTCGACGGCCTCGCCGCCCACGACCTCGGCTACGGGGACGTCCGCGGCGCCCCCGCCCTGCGGCAGGCCGTCGCCCACTGGCTCGCTCGCAACCGGGGCGTCCGCGCCGACCCCGACGAGGTGCTCGTCGTCGCCGGAACGGCCCAGGCACTCGCGCTGCTCGGCCGCGCCCTGGAACGGGCGGGCATCACCGAGGTCGCCGTCGAGGACCCGGGATCGCTCGGCGCCCGCCAGCACCTCGCCCACTGGCTCGCCGCCACCCCGCCCGTCCCGGTCGACGCCGAGGGCATCCGGGTCGACGCCCTGCGTGCCACCGGCGCCCCCGCAGTCCTGCTCACCCCCGCCCACCAGTACCCGACCGGCGTCGTCCTCAGTGGTGAACGGCGGCGCGAACTGCTGGGCTGGGCGGCCGAAGGAGGGCTGGTCATCGAGGACGACTACGACGCCGAACACCGCTACGACCGCCCGCCCCTGCCCGCCCTGCGGGCCGAACTGCCCGACCGGGTCTGTTACGCGGGCAGCATTTCCAAGCTGCTGGCCCCCGCCCTGCGCACCGGATGGCTGCTGGTGCCCCCGCGACTGCACGACGCCGTGCTGGACGCCAAGCGCTTCGCCGACCTCGGCAACCCGGTACTGCCCCAACTGGTGCTGGCCCGGCTGATGGAATCCGGTGAACTGGAGCGCCACCTGAGGCTGTTGCGCCGCCGCCACCGCCGCCGCCGGGACGCCGTGATCGCCGCCGTCCGCACCCACCTGCCCACCGCCACGGTGCACGGCGCGGCCGCCGGACTGCACCTGATGCTCACCCTCCCCGAGGAACTCGGCTGTAGCGACACCGAGTTGGCCACTGCCGCGCTCGCCCGCGGGGTCAAGACCCAGCCACTCTCCTGGCACGCCCGCCTCCCCTACCCGCCCGGTCTGGTGCTCGGCTACGCGGCCCGCTCGCCGGGCGAGATCGCCGAAGGGGTCGCCGTCCTGGGGGAGTTGGTGCGGCGCGCGGGGCGTCGTCCGGCCGCGCGGTAAGTGCGGGCCGCCTGCGCGGCGGTGAGGGGTTCGGCGCTCGGGCCTCCGGTCGCCACCACGGGTCGGCCTCCATCCGGGCCAGTTCGGCGTCGTAACCGGTCGGCCTCCAAGGTGTACTCCGGCGGTCGGGCGGCGTCGACGGGCAGCTGCCGGTCCGACCGGGGGACGGTGTCCTCGATCCGCTGCACGACGGCGGACAGGTAGCCGCAGCAGCCGCCGGTGCACCCGGGCTCGCCCAGGTTCACCCCGCCCGGCCACCCCGGCGCCGCAGGCCGGAGAAACCCCACGGCTTTCCGCCGGGCTGCCGGACGGTCGGTTCCTGGGTACGCTGACCGACCGTATGCCGTTGCTGATCCTGGAGGCGTGATGGCCCCGTTCCGGCATGTTGCCCAGCTGGCCTCGGTGCTGCTGGTGGTGGGGGCCGCGCTGGGGCCGGTCCCGGCCGGGTCGGCGACCCGCGGCAGCGGCGCCGACGCCGAGAGGACCGCACCGATGACCGCCCGGCCCCAGGACTCCCGCGAGCTCGCGGGGCGTCGGATCGTGCTCTCCTACCCGGGCCCGACCCCGCCGCCCGAGACGCTGGACGCGATCCGGGAGGGCCGGGCCGCCGGGGTGATCCTGTTCGGCGAGAACGTCACCAGTCCGGAGCAACTCGCCGAGGCGATATCCCGGTTGAAGCGGGCGGCCGCCGAGGCCCCGCACCCGCGACCGCTGCTGCTGATGACCGACCAGGAGGGCGGCAAGGTCCGCCGACTGCCCGGCGCGCCCGAACTCTCCGCCCGCCGCACCGGCACGGCCCCGGACCCGGTCACCGCCGCCGTGCAGTCCGGCACCGGCGCCGCCGGGACCCTCGCCGGTGCGGGGCTGAACGTCAACCTCGCCCCGGTGCTCGACGTCTACGACACCCCGGACAACTTCATCGACCACTTCGAGCGCTCCTACGGCCAGGACCCCACCCGGGTGGGTGAACTGGGCAGCGCCTTCCTCGCCGCCCAGCAGAGCCAGGGCGTGGCGGCCACCGCCAAGCACTTCCCCGGCCTCGGCGCCGCCGCCCGCGACGAGAACACCGACGCCCGTCCCGTCACCCTCCCCGTCCCGCTCGACCAGCTGCGCACCCGCGGCGAAGCCCCGTACCGGGCCGCCATCGCCGCCGGCGTGCGCCTGGTGATGGCCTCCTGGGCCGTCTACCCGGCGCTGGACCCCGACCGCCCGGCCGGGTTCTCGCCCACCGTGATCCAGGGCGAACTCCGCGACCGCCTCGGCTTCCGGGGCGTCACCATCACCGACGCCCTGGAAGCCGACGCCCTCACCCCGTACGGCCCCACCGGCCCCCGCGCCGTCGCCGCCGCGGCGGCCGGCATGGACCTCATCCTCTGCTCCGCCCGCGACCCCCAGCAGGGCGAGGACGCCGCGACCGCCCTGGCCGCCGCCCTCGACTCCGGCGCCCTCGACCGCGAGGCCTTCACCCAGGCCGTGGCCCGGGTGGACGCCCTGCGGGCCGGTCTGGGCTGAGCGGGACCGGGTCCGGGCGGCCCATCGCGGGTGCGGTTTTTCGGGTGTCGCCCGCTGCCCCGGCTGTCACGCTCGACCGCGATCCGGTCAGCGGTTCAGCAGGGTGCGCAGGTCGATGATCCGGTAGCCGCGGGCGCGGGCGCCGTCGATGATGCGCGGGAGTGCCTCGGCGTCGAGGCAGGTGTCGGGGCCGCTCTCCTCGCTGGCGCCGACGTGGAGCTGGAGGACGGCGCCCGGGGTGAGGGCGGCGAGGGCCCGTTCGACGGCGCGGTCGGCGGTCATGCCGTGGACGGGGCCGAGGTAGCCCTTGGTGTCGGCGGTGTACTCGAGGTCGGCGTAGCCGAGGCCGTTGACGGTGGCGACGGCCTGCGGGCTGGTCGCGCTGTAGGGGAAGCGGAAGAACGGCAGCGGTTCGGCGTCGGAGGCGGCGCGGATCGCGGTGTCGGCGCGGCGCACCTCGCTCCGGGCCCGGTCGGGGGAGAGGGCGGTGAAGTCGGGGTGGCTGTACGAGTGGTTGCCGAGGCCGTGGCCCGCTGCGGCGATGGCCCGCAGGGCGCGGGGGTGGTGGTCGGCGAAGTCGCCGGTGGGGAAGAAGACGGCCGGTGCGGCGCGGTCGCGCAGGACGCCGAGGACGGTGTCGAGTCCGGTCTCGTTCCAGGCGGCGTTGAAGGTGAGGGCGAGGACGTGTTCCTCGGTCGGGATCCGGCGGATCTCGGAGCCGAGCAGGGGTTCGGGCGCCGGCGCGACGCCCACGAGGGCGGTGAGGGCGAGGAGGGCGAGCAGCGCCGCGGCGGTGGCGCGCAGGCGCCCTCCTTCGGGGGCGGAACGGAACGGCATGGGTGGAACGCCTTGCTGGGAGGGCGGCGGGGAGCCGCACGGCCGGAACGGGCAGGGAAAAGCTTGCCCGGTCCGGCCCCGGCCTCGGCGGAACCGCCGGTGCCCGGCTGACTACTCGTCACTCGAACTGTCGATCCCGGGAGTCGGCAGCGTCCCGGGCCCGGACCCCGCGTCGTCCCGGAGTGGCCGGCGGTGTGGTGGGTGGTGTGGGGGTGGTCACCTTCCGCTGTGACGACTTGAAGAAATCTTCATCCGTGGCGATGATGCCTGTCGGCCGCGGCACGGACCCCGCCCGGCCGGACGACCACCGAGCCGGATTCGAGGGAGGGAACGGACTGTGCCGGTCCCGCTGTACCAGGCCAAGGCGGAGTTCTTCCGCACCCTCGGCCACCCGGTCCGGATCCGCGTCCTGGAGCTGCTCCAGGACGGTCCCCGGCCGGTGCGCGAGCTGCTGGCGGAGATCGAGGTCGAGCCGTCCAACCTCTCCCAGCAGCTCGCGGTGCTGCGCCGCACCCAGCTGGTCACGGCCACCCGCGAGGGCAACACGGTGGTGTACGCGCTCAGCACTCCGGACGTCGCCGAGCTGCTGCGCGCTGCGCGCCGGATCCTGACCGAGTTGATCACCGACCAGGGCGCGCTGCTCACCGAGCTGCGCGCTTCCGGCGGCCGATCACACCGCTGAGCTCGCGGCCCGAAGCCCGCATCCGACCCAGAGGAGAGCCGCACCATGAGCGACGGCGCCGACAGCCCGGCGAAGGGTGACGGTACGAGCGAGGAGGGGCGCCGCCGCAAGGCGATGCTGCTCCGCGCGGGGATCTACGTCTTCGCGACGCACCTGTTCGCGGGCTTCGTCCTGCTGCTCTTCGCGCTCGGCGGCCGCAAGTAGCACGACCGCGGGTACCGGGGCGGGGCCTCAGTGCCCCCGGTCGCCCGGCACCAGGTAGCGGTCGCTGGTGCTGGTCCAGGCCTGGACGCCGGCGACCAGTTCGCGGGTGCCGTCCAGGTACCAGCGCCCCGTCGGGTGCCGGCGGCCGAGGTCGCGTCGCAGTTCCTCGCTCTCCTGGCGCAGCCGGGTGACCCGGGCGCGGACCGCGCGGACGGCCCGGCTGCGGGTGCAGCCGCGGATCCGTTGGAGGGTGAGGACGGTGTTGAAGGCGGCCGCGCTCTGCCGTTCCTCCCGCTCCAGCGAGTAGAGGTCGTTGATCAGCGTCGCGGCGTCGGCGGTGTTGGCGCGCAGGCGGTGCAGTGCGGGCTCCGCGTGCAGGGCGGCGGGGGCGTCGGCGCCGTGGACCCGTTCCAGTATGTTCATGAACGGGTAGAGGCAGCTGCCGTGGCGGCGTAGCCGCATGGTGTCCGCCAGGCCGAGGCCGAGGGCGGGGACGGTGCCGCGGGCGCGGTGTTCGGCCTCGGCGGGGAAGGTGGCCAGACAGGCGCGCCATTCGCGGGCCGCCCTGGCGCGCCAGGCGGGGGAGGCCGACTCGCTCTGGCGGTGCCAGAGTTCCCGCCAGGCGGTGAGCAGCCGATCGTCCGGGGTGGACTGGCGGGTGTCGCCGTCGAGGGCGGAGATCAGCGGGTCGACCAGCGCGTGGGCCTCGCTGGGGCGGCGTCCGGGCGGGCCGTCGAAGCGGTCGTCCAGGACGGTGAACCAGCCGAGCATGTCGACCAGCAGGTCCAGTTCGGTGCCCCGGGCGCGCGGGAAGGCGTGGCCGATCAGCTCGTGCAGCGCGTAGGCCCGGTAGCCGGGCAGTTCGGCCGGGGCGAGCAGGCCGTGGTGGACCGTCCAGTCGGCGTGCCGGTCGGCGGCGGCGCGCAGTTCGGCGGGCGGCCGCGGGGTCGGCGCGGCGGTGGTGGCCGCGCTGCCCGTGAACGGGCAGCCTGCGGGGAGGGGCCGGTCCACCGGCCCCTCCCCGGTGGGGACGGCGGTCGTCGCGCCCGCTGCCTCCGTGCGGGGCGCCAGCCGGACCCGCAGCCCCTGGGCCTGGACGGTCGTCCACACCACTTCCCGGGCCCGCGCCCCCGGCACCGCCACCGGCCGCCAGCGGCGCAGGATCGCGGCCGCCGCGACGGTCAGCTCGGCCCAGGCGAAGGCCTCCCCGATGCACTTGTGCTTGCCCGCCCCGAACGGCAGGAAGGAGGGTCGGCCGAGGCCGCCGCCGTCCTGCCAGCGCTCGGGCCGGAAACTCAGCGGTTCGTCGTAGCGCACCGGATCGCGGTGCAGCGCGGTGAGGCTGTACAGGAGCTCGGTGCCGGCCGGGATCCGGTACGGGCCGAGGTCCACCGGCACCTGGGCGGTGCGCATCAGGAAGGCGTTGGGCGCGTGCAGCCGCACCACCTCCTGGGTGACGCTGCGGGTGTAGGTGAGCCGGCTGAGCGCCTCCGGGGTGGGGGTGGTGCCGGCGGGCAGGTGTTCGTCCAGCTCGGCGAGGAGGCGGGCCTCCACCTCGGGGTGGCGCAGGAGTTCGTCCAGCAGCCAGGTGAGGGTGGTGGAGACGGTCTCGGTGCCGGCGCCGAACATGGTGATCGCCTCGGAGCGGACGTCGGCCTCGGTGAGCGGACGGCCGGTGCCCTGGTCGCGGGCGGCCCGCAGCAGGGCCGGCAGGGTGCCTCCGTGACACTCCGGACGGGCCTTCGCGGCGCGGCCGTTGACGGCCTGGTCGACCACCCGGTTGAGCACCCGTACGGCGGCGTCGAAGCGCCGGTTGACGGGCAGCGGCAGCCGGGCGAACGCCGGGTGGGGGTAGAGGGACTGGACGATCTGGCCCTTCACCAGGTCGGGCAGGGCGCGGTGGAAGGCCAGGGTGGCATCCTCGCTTAGCCGGGCGCCGAACAGCGAGCGGGTGACGATCTCCAGCGCCAGGTGGTTCATCTCCTTGGCCACGTCGAGGACTTGGCCGGGCTGCCAGCGTCCGGTCCGCTCCTCGGTGACCTGGTGCATCACGGCCAGGTACCCGGCCATCCGGTCCGGGCCGAAGGCGGGTTGGATGATCCGGCGGCGGTCGCGGTGCGCCTGGCCCTCGGACATCAGCAGGCCGTCGCCGAAGGCCGTCTTCAGGGTGTCCTGGACGGCGCCGCGCGGACAGTCGTGGGCGAGCGCGACGAGCAGGGTGTGGACGAGCCGCGCGTCGGTCACCACGCAGACGGTGCGCGGGCCGAGCCGGATGCGGACCACGCCGCCGAGGCGCGCCAGCGAGCCGAGGAAGCCGAGCGGGTCGCGCAACAGCGCGGCGGCGTGGCCGAGGCCCGGCAGTGCGCCGGGGGCGAGCGGCGGGACGGCCGCGTGGACGGTGGGGACGGGGGGCGGCGTGCTTCTCGGCGGGACGATCCGTTTCCGTGTCTCTGCCAGCAGGGCGGTGGTCGGCAGGACCATGACACTTCCTCTCAGTGGGAGGACCGGTGCGGGCGGTACCTGGGGAGGGCACCGGCCGGCCGGCCGGGAGGCGGGGACCGGCGAGCGTGGGCCCCGCGTGCGCCAGGGGGCGGAGGGCGCACGTCATGGGAAACGCGCCGGTCCGGTGAGCGTTGCGCCGAACGCGTGTGGATCACTCAAACGGCCGATCCGTCCGGGTCCGGTCCGCGCGGATCATCGTCCCGTCCGACGGTACGTCCCGTCGTATCGGCCCGACCTGTGGGGATGCGTCCATCGCGGTGGTTCGTGCACGGTCCGGGCGGCAGGGTCTTTCGGCCCTCGCCCGTACGGCCGTGCGAGCGCCAGCATGGCCGGTGGAGAAGGAGGGGCCTGATGACCCGTATGTGCCACTACGGCCACACCGGGACCATGGACTGCGACGACGAGGTCATGCTGACCGTCCGGATCGCCGCCGCCGAACGGGCGCTGCTGCGGGACCTCGCACGCGGCCAGGGCGGCGACGTCTCCGGGGTCGCGGTCGACGGGCTCCTGGAGGTCATCCCGGCGCTGCACGACGACGGTTCGGTGCTGCCGCTGCTGCGGGTCCTCGCCCGGCCCGCGCCCTGCGCGGTGACCCTCTGGCTGCCCTCCGAGGTCGCGGACCTGCTGCCGCTGCTGGGCGAGCGGCTGGTGCACACCGGCGGGTCGGCGCTCGGTCCGGCCAGCGCCGCGCTCTCCGCCGCGCTGCGGCTGTGGCTCGCCGGCGACCGCGCGGTGCTCGCCGCCGGGCTGGCCCGGCTGCACGGCGGCTGCCGGGTGGCCCGGATGCCGGTCGCGGCCTGAGTCCCCGGCCCTCGCTGTGGGTGGCGGGCCGCCATGTACCGGTCGGCGATGGCATGACCGGGGCGGAAGCCTCCCTGGTCAGGGCGCTGGTCGCGACCGGTCGAGAGGTCTGGCGTTCCTCGCGGCCGACGGAGCCGCAGGCCCCTGGGCTCCGGCCGGGTGGCCGCCACCACCCCCTGCCGGGGAGCGCGCACCCCCCAGTGCGCCCCCCGGCACCTACGTGCCCGCCCCTCGCGCAGACCGCGGCCGCCCTTGCCTCCGCTGCCCTGCCTCCGCCCCCGACCGCGTCCTCGTTTCGCCACCCGCGGGCGGCGCGCCCTGCCTGCTGACTCGAACGCGTCCAGGAATTTCGCAAGAGGTTTCTGTTATCCCCGGCCGTCCCCCTCGCTCTCCCTTGTGTCGGAAGGTCCGAGCCCCGCACCACCGGGCGCGGACCGTCGCACGAGGAAAGGAACGCGATGGGACACCGGAGCAGTGAGCTCCGTCGGCGCAGGCGCCGCAGGCTCACCCGCAGGAGTGCACTGGTCGCCGTGGCGGTGGCGGCCGGACTGGTCGCGGGCGCCCTGGGCCTGAACACGGCTCTGGAGCCGGGAGCGGTGCACAACGCCGTCGCGGTGGCGGACGCGCCGGTCGACGCGGTCGCGGACGACGGCGGGTCGGGGGAGACCGGCACCGCCGAGGGCGCCACCAGGGCGCCCGCCCCGAAGCGGGACGAGAAGGCCGCCCCGCCCAAGGCGATACCCAAGGACCAGCCCGACCGCGGCCTGGTCTATGCCGGGCTGAGCCTGCCGACCAGCGACCGCTGCGGCAACATGCTGGAGGTCACCGGCAGCACCCAGTGCAGCCACGGCCCGGACGCCCCGCCCAAGGACGTGGACATCCACAAGGACGCCCCGCCGGTCGCGACCCCGGCCGCCCAGGCGCCCGCGCTCACCCCGGCGGCGGGCGCCCAACCGCCCGCGGCCGCCGACCTGCTGAAGGGCGGCGCGCCCGTCCTCGACGCCACCCAGAAGGCGTTGCTCGGTGACTCCGGCACCGCCGCCGCACCCCAGGAGGCCGGGGCCCCGGCGGCTGGGTCGGGCCTGGTCTGCGAGGGCGACGGCAGCAGTGGCAACCGCGTCCAGGTGGTGTACGTGCACACCCCGGGCAACGACCGGTTCGCCCAGTACCTGCCCTCGTTCAAGAAGTGGGCCGCTGACGTCGACGTCATCTACAACGCCAGCGCCGCCGAGACCGGCGGTGTGCGGCACGTCCGCTTCGTCACCGAACCCGACTGCACCGCCTCGGTGTTGAACGTGCAGATCTCGGACGCCGAGATCCAGGACTTCAACGCGAGCAACCGCGCCCTGGCCGCGCAGGGGTTCAACCGCAAGGACCGCAAGTACATGATGTTCACCGACGCCAAGGTGTACTGCGGGATCGGCACCTTCGCCGGCGACGAGCGCTCCGGCCAGGACAACCTGAGCAACTTCGGCCCCTCGTACGGCCGGACCGACTCCGGCTGCTGGAGCGGCACCACCGCCGCCCATGAACTCGGCCACAACCTGGGCGCGGTGAGCAACAGTGCACCGAACTCCAGCAAGGCGGGCCACTGCACGGACGAGTGGGACATCATGTGCTACTCGGACGCCCCCTACTATCCGCAGATGCGGACCGTCTGCCCGGACCGCGCCCATGACGACCGGCTCGACTGCAACCACGACGACTACTACAACACGAACCCCGCGCCCGGAAGCTACCTGGCCACGCACTGGAACGTGGCGAACAACCGCTTCCTCATCGCGGGCAACGGCACCGGCCCGAACCCCACGCCCACCCCGACCGCGACCCCGACTCCGACCGGCAGTCCGACGGCTACGGGCACGCCCACCCGCACGCCCTCGCCGTCCCCGACGCCCACCGGCAGCCCCACCGCCACACCGACCGGGTCGCCGTCCCCGACCGCGACCCCGACCACGGGCGGCACCGGACCCGAAGTGACGGTCAGTCAGATCACCCAGAACTCGGTCGTACTGAGCTGGACCGCCGTCCCCGCCGCCGCGGGCTACGACGTGCAGCTGAACGGCCAGACCATCGGCACCGTCCGCTCGACCGTGGTCGGCGTGGTCCGACTGGCCCCCGGAACCGGCTACACCGTGGCCGTCGCCGTCCGCGACGCGGCCGGAAAGGTCGGCAAGCCCGGCCGCCAGGCGGGCTTCCACACCCTCGCCGACGGCGGCCGCCCGCAGCCCGGCACCCACTACACGATGGTCAACGGCCTCACCGGCCAGGCCGCCGACCTGTGGGGCAGCTCGATGAACGACGGCACCGTGGCGATCGGCTACCAGCGCACCGGCTACGCCAACCAGAAGTGGCTGTTCGAGGACGCGGGGAACGGCGCCGTGCGGATCAAGTCGGCGCGCTCCGGGAAGTGCCTGCAGCTCGGCGGCACGCCCGTCGCCGGGCAGTACGTGGCGCAGCAGCCGTGCGCCGACGCCGCCGCGCAGAAGTGGCAACTCACGCCCGGCGACGGCGGGTTCACCCTCACGGCGGACGGTTCCACCCTGGTGCTCGGGCTCAGCGACCGTTGGTACTACGGTGGTTGGCTGCTGGAGCTTCAGCAGCCGAACGGCCGGCCCTACCAGAGCTGGTCGCTGCTGAAGACCTCGTAGGCCCGGAAGCCCGCTCCACCCCGGCGCACCACGGGTGCGGCCGCCCCCCAATCCGAGGGCGGCCGCACCCGGCGCCACCGCTCCCCGCTCCCCGCACGCCCACCGCCCGAGGACCGCCCGCCATGCGCATCCGCACCCGCCCGCTGCTCGCCCCCCTCGTCCTCGCCGCCGCGGCCGTCCTGCCCGCCGCCGCACCCGCCGCCGCCCACGGGGACACCGTCCACCTGGACGTGGACGGGCAGCAGAACGGACGGGTCAGGGCCGTCGCCACCTGGGAGAACGACCACGACCCGGTCACCGAGGACTTCGCCGGCACGCTCTCCGCGACCGCCGCCGACGGCCGGACCATCGGCCCCTGGCGGCTGGTGCCGGTGCCGGGGCAGCCGGGGACGTACACCACCCGTGAGTTGCTGCCCGCCGGGCACTGGAAGGTCGCCGTCGACTGCGCCTTCCCCTCGCTGGGCCACGGTGAGCGCGAACTCGACGTCGAGGCCGTGGCGATCAGCGACCCTGCTCCGATGGGGGCGACGGTCACCTCCGCGCCACCCGCCACCCCCGGCGCGGCTTCCGCCGCCCGCACCACCACGGCCGCAGCCGCCGCTCCCGCCGCTCCCGCCCACGACGCGCCCGTCCGCGAGACCACCGACGACGCCACCACCTGGGCCGCCATCGCCACCGCCACCGCGGCCGTAGCCCTGGTCGCCACCGGCTTCCGGCTGCGCGCCCGCGCACGGCGTCGCTGACGGTCCGGAGGACGGCGCCGCCTGCTGCTCGCAGCCTGCCGGGCCGCCGCCTGCTGCCCGCCGCCCGTCGGTAGACGACGCACCGCCGGCGGGAACCGGGCGCGCACCGATCACGTCCCAATGATCACCGGGCGTCACCGGGCGCCCGGCCGATCGCAAGGGAGCAACCGCGCATGAGGAAGGTCCTGATCACCGGCGGCGCCGGCTTCATCGGCAGCACCGTGGCCTCGGCCCTGCTCGACCGGGGCATCACCCCGGTCGTCCTGGACGACCTGTCCCGGGGCCGCGCCGAGTTCGTGGAGGACCGCGTCTTCTACGACGGCGACATCGCCGACGCGGCCCTGCTGGAACGGATCTTCACCGAGCACCCGGACATCGATGCCACCGTGCACTGCGCGGCCAGGATCGTCGTCCCGGAGTCGGTGGCCAAGCCGCTGTTCTACTACCGGGAGAACGTCGCCAAGACCGTCGAACTCCTCGACGCCCTGCAGCGCCACGGCTGCACCCGGGTGGTCTTCAGCAGCTCCGCCTCGATCTACGCGCCCACCCCGGACGGCCGGGTCGACGAGAACTCCCCGGTCGAGGCGAACAGCCCGTACGCACGCACCAAGCTGATGATGGAGCAGGTGCTCCAGGACTGGACCCGCGGCGAGGGGGCCGAGCAGCAACGGGTCATCGCCCTGCGGTACTTCAATCCGATCGGAGCCGACCCCCGGCTGCGCACCGGCCTGCAGAACCTCAACCCCAGCCACGCCCTCGGCAAGCTGATCGAGGCGCACACCCACGGCACCCCGTTCACCGTCACCGGCGTGGACTGGCCGACCCGGGACGGCTCCGGCATCCGCGACTACGTCCACGTGCAGGACCTCGCGGAGGCCCACGTCGCCGCGCTGCTCCGGTTCGACGAGGTGATCGCCCCCGGCGCGGCCGACCGCTACCGGGCGATCAACGTCGGGACGGGCGAGGGCACCACCGTCCGGGAGCTGGTCGCCGCCTTCGAACGGGCCGTCGGCACCGAGCTGGACGTCCGTGAGGCGGGGCCGCGCCCGGGCGACGTGATCGGCTGCTACGCCTCCGTGGACGCCGCCCGCGAGCTGCTCGGCTGGACGGCGAAGCACAGCCTCGCCGAGGGCGTCGCCGACGCGCTGGCCTGGCGCGCCAGGTGGGCCACCCGGCTCGGCGTCAGCTGACCCCCTCCGGCGCCTACTTCACGGCCTCGCCGGACCGCGCCCAGTTGTCGTGCAGCCGGTCCAGGTAGGACTGCGCCTGCGAGCCGATCTTGACGCCCCGGGCGAACGCGAGCATGTTGCCCGCCCCGGCGTTGTAGCCGAGGGCGAGCAGCTCGTCCTTGTCCAGCGGGGCGCTCACCCGGGCGGGCAGCCGGCCGGCCAGGTCGTGGAGGTGCCAGGCGGCGGCCTCGATCGCCAGGTCGCGGTCGTCCGGTAGCTCCTCCCAGCGGCGGTCGGCGAACGGGCGGCCCGGCTTGGTGTCGTCGAAGGCGGCCCGGTGCATGTTGGCGATGCCGAAGGCGGCGTCCGGCTTGTTGCGCTGCCAGGCCCGTTCGAAGTCCGGGTCGTGCGGCTTGTACGCCTCGTTGTAGAGGATCGCCATCAACAGCTGGGGGTTGACCCCGGCCTCGGCGGCGTACTTGCGCACGGGCGCCGCGTAGTCGGCCAGCTCGTAGACGCCGGATGCCTTCGACGGCGCCGTGGAGGACGCGTGCGGGGCGGCGGAGGAGGGTGCCGAGGCGGTGGCGGACGGGGGCGAGGAGGGCACCGCCGAGGAGGCGGCGGGCTCGTGGCCGCCCCCGCGGACGATGCCCCACCCGGCCGCGGCCAGGACGCCGATCACGATCCAGCGCCCCCAGCGCGGTCCCTTCTGCTCCTCAGCCACCGCTGCCGGTCCCTCCCCGTTCACTCGTCATCCAGTTCGATCGCCGTACGGTCGACCGTGCCCCTCGGGAGGCCCTTCCGGCCCTATTCGGCCGGCTTCCGGTCCCCGTCGAGATTGCGCAGGAAGTCCTTCGCCTTCTCCACGCCGGTGTCGATCTGCCCGCTGTACTTGCCGTCCGTGTGGTCGTCGATCACGTCGCCGACCTTCTCCAGACCCTGCCCGAGCACGTCGCCGTGCTCGCGGGCGAGGTCGGTGGCCTTGTCGGCGAGGTTCTTCAGACTCTCAAACATGGTGACGCTCTGCTCCTCTGGCGCGTTCCTGTTGGTGTGCCGACGTGGCGGGGATCATGGTCATCCTAACGAGGGCCGGGAAAGGCGGTCCGCCGTCGCGGAACGGCGGTGGATGACTCTGCTGAAATGGATTTGTATGCTCCACACCAGCTTCTACGGGCCTGAAGACGGTGGGAACTGCCACGGGACCGGTGGCGTCCCGGCACGAGCGGTGGCGTGGTCGCGCCGCCGCAGCCGAAACGATCGAGGGAAGTGCGCATGGCCGGCCAGCGGGCGAGAACGTCGTACCAGGACGCGGGAACCCGCACCGAGGACCCCGCCGTGCCCGCCCAGCGCTCCCGCGGCGCCGGTGGCGCCACCGACCCGTCGCGACAGGGCCGTGCCCAGCGGAGCGGGGCCTCGCGCCGCAGGCAGCAGGCCCGCCGACGCGGAAGCCTGGTCGCCGCGCTCGCGGCGGTCGGGCTCCCGCTGCTCGGCGGGACCGCGGACGAGCTGGGCGGCCCCGGGGTCGGCATCCTGTTCGCGGTCGGCGCGGTGCTCGGCACCGGCATCGCGGCCCTGCTGTGCAGCCGGAGCGGCCGCTGGTGGGTGGTGACCGGTGCCCCGCTGGTGGTGCTGCTCACGGCCTCGGGCGTCGAATACCTGTCCGATCCCGTCCGGTACCAGGGCAAGGGCCTGGGCGCCGGTGCGGTGCGCTGGGTGGTCGAGGCGTTCCCGGTGATGGCCGAGGCGGTGGCCGTCGCACTGCTGGTGATCGTGGTCCGGACGGTGCTCGAAGGCCGCCGGCCCGTCAGGTCCACTGCCCCGAGCGGAAGGGGGCGCCGTGGCTGAGCGCAGCAACCGCCCGCGCGGCCGGGTGCCCGGCCGGGGCTCCGACCCGCGCCGCGGCTCCGACCCGCTGACCGTGGCCGGCCGCACCCTGGCCTGTACCGTCTCGGTCGTGGTGCTCGGCGCGAGTGGCTTCACCTGGTTCGAGTACCGCAGCCTGGACGACGGCATGATCAAGTCCACCGCGCTGGCCGACGCCAAGCGGAACGCCCCGCCGCACCTCGACAAGTCCGTCAACCTGCTGCTGATCGGGCTGGACAGCCGCAAGGACATGGACGGCAACGACCTGCCCAAGCAGTTCGTGGAGGACGAACTGCACGCCGGCTCCAGCGAGATCGGCGGCTACAACACCAACGCCCTGATCGTGCTGCACATCCCGGCCAACGGGGGCAAGGTCACCGCGCTGTCCGTCCCGCGCGACGACTACGTGCAGACCGTCGGCGCCGACGGCAAGATGCACAAGATCAAGGAGGCCTACGGCATCGCCAAGGAGGCCGCCGAGGCGAAGCTCGCCGGCAAGGGGCTCTCCAAGGCCGAACTGGAACGGCAGAGCCGGGAGGCGGGCCGCTCGGCCACCATCCAGACCGTGCAGAGCTTCCTGGACGTCCCCGTCGACCACTTCGCCGAGGTCAACCTGATCGGCTTCTACGACATCGCCAAGGCGGTCGAGCCGATCCAGGTCTGCCTCAACCACCCGGTCGACGATCCGATCATCGCCCGGACCGCCACCCACGAGGGCGGCGGCACCGGCCTCAAGCTGCCCGCCGGGATCAGCTCGCTCGACGCCGCCCAGGCGCTGTCCTTCGTCCGCCAGCGCCACCACCTCACCAACGGCGACCTCGACCGGACCCACCGGCAGCAGGCGTTCATCTCCTCCGTCGAGTACCGGCTCAAGGAGCAGGGCGTCCTCAACGACTTCGGGCAGATGCAGAAGCTGTTCGGGGTGGTGAAGAAGGACGTCGTGATCGACAACGAGTGGAACATCCTCGACTTTGCCCAGCAGGCGCCCAACCTGACCGGCGGCAACGTCGAGTTCAACACCCTGCCGATCACCGGGTTCAAGACCGTCGGCGGGCAGGAGGTCAACACCGTCAACCCGGACCTCATCAAGAAGATCGTCCGGCAGCTGTTCAACCGGGACGCGGCACTCACCGCCCCGGAGACGGCGCCCGTCTCCGCCGCGAGCGAGACGGCCTCGCCCACGCCCTCGCCGAGCGGCGCGCCCAAGTCCGTGGTCGACGTCAACGCGGCGGCGGGCGCGGGCGCGGCGGCCACCGAGTCCAAGGCCCTGGTCGCCCTCGGCTACCAGGCGGGCAGGATCGGCGACGCCCCCGCGCGGACCCGCGCCACCACGGTGACGTACGGCAGCGGCGCCAAGGCCGACGCCCAGGCGGTCGCCGCGCACTACGGCGTCACCGCCGCTCCTTCCGCGGCGGTCGCCGCGGGCCACGTCCGCGTCACCCTAGCCGCCACCCACACCCCGACCCCCACCCCGGCCACGCCCTCCGCGGGCGCCTCGGCACCGGCCGACGGCTCCGCCGACCCGGCCGCCGGACTGCCGATGCAGGGGCCGGCGGTCAAGGCCGGCGGGATTCCCTGCGTGGACTGAGCCGTATCACGAACGGTCACCGGCTCGGCCGGCTGGGCCGGTGATCGGGTTGGTGACCGGGCTGGTCCGGGGGCCGGCGCAGATCCCGCAGGGGTTCGCGGCCGAGAACCTCGACGTAGACGATCCGGCTGTCGACGACGTCCAGGATCAGAGTGCCCTCCGTGGGCAGCAGCGGCACGCAGCGATGGCCCGGGCCGTACGGCTGACCGCCCCGGTGGGGCTCGGTGCGGAAGCTCTGGCAGAAGTCGTCGCCGCAGCCGCAGTCCGCGACCAGGCGCAGATCCCGGGCGCCGGCGGCGAGTTCTGCCTCGCCCTCCGCCTCCAGGAGCGCCGTCAGCTCGTGGAGGAGGTCGGGGAAGACCTCGCGGACGAGGGGGTCGCCGGTCACGGGCGCGGCGCCTTCTCGCCGTGGACGGCGGTGTACTCGGCGGCCAGCCAGGGAGCCAGGTCGTCGATGAGGACGGCCAGGACGGCCCGGTCCGTGGTGGGGGTGCGGGCGACGGCTGCGGCGAGGCGCATCTGCTCGGCGCGGTCGGGGTAGTGGGCGGCGAAGGCCTCGGCGGAGGCGGTGAGGTCGCTGGTCCAGCCGTTCCAGCGGGGCATCACCAGGGTGAATCCGGTGCGGACGAGGCGGCGCGAGACCGCACGGCTGAGCGCCGTGAGACCGCCGTCCGGGGCGGTGGCCGCCAGTCGTTCGCGCCAGCGGGGGAGGGCGAGCGCGAGGTCGCCGTTGGTCTCGCGGGCGAGCAGGGAGGTGGGGCGGTAGCGGGGGAGCTGCTCCGCGAGGTCCTCGCCGAGCAGGGGGGTGCACAGGCAGGCGATGAACCAGCCCAGGTCGTGCCGCTCCAGCTCACTGAGCAGGGTGTCCGTGCCGAACAGCAGCACGCCGACGCCGTTGACCTGCGGGAAGGCCGAATCGAGGGCGGCCTCCAGGGCGTCGGCCCCGGCGCGGTCGGCCGGAGTGGGCTCGTGGCGCAGGGCGAGCAGCAGATCGAGGTCGGAGACGCCGGGGATCGCGGTGCCCCGGGGGATGCTGCCGTACAGGTAGGCGCTGTGCAGCCGCGCGGGGCCGAAGGCAGCGGCGATCCGCTCCCGGGCGGCGTCGACCACCGGGGCGAACTCCGCCGCGACGCGCTCCGGCGAGCCCTCCCGCGCGATGTACCCGTCCTCGTCCAGTCCTTCGCCGATCATGGCGGCACTCTGCCGGTTCGCGGCGTCGTCAGCCACCGATTAATGCGCGGATTCGCCGCCCGGTCGAATCGTCAGTGGTGCGTGCCGGCATTCATCGCACACGAACGCCTCGACCGCGCGTCCGGCGCGCCGGACGCCCCGGTGGAGGTGCACGCCGCGGACGGGCGGCTGCTGGGACCGGAGGACGCGAAGGTGCTGCTGCCCGGAGCCACGCCGTCACCACCGGTCGCTGGGCGGACGGTGGCGGCGGGACCCGGGTCAGGGCGTGCCCTCGGTTGTGGTCGGGGCGGAGGTGCCGGCCGTCGTCGTGCTGGTGGGGCCGGTGCTCGTCGTGGTCCTGCCGGAAGGCGGCTGGGTGAGCGTCGAGCCGGTGGTGGACGTGGACGAGGACGTGGACGTCGAGCCGGACGAGGTGCTCGTCGTCGCGGTGCTCTCGGAGGGCCTGTTCGTACTGGTCGAGGAGGTGGCCGAGGCCGAGCCCGTCCCGGTGGGGGGCCGGGAGGAGGTGGCGCCGGAGGAGGTGGCGCCCGACGAGGTCGCACCGGAGGAGGTCGCGGCGGATGAGCCGGCACCCGAAGACGTAGCCCTGGAGGAGGTCGCACCCGAGGACGTGGTACCCGAGGTGGTCGGCGATCCGGACCGGGAGGAGGTCCTGCCGGAGGCCGAAGCCGTCGCCGCGGGGCCGGTCGGCTTCCACGGGGCGGGCGGCGGGATGCCCGGCACCAGCGGGCCCCTCGGCTGGTCGACGCGCTTGTCCACCACGTCGGCCCGCCCGGTCAGCCGGGCGAACCAGCCCCCCGTCTCCACGTTCACCAGGACGATCTCGGGCACCGGTTGCGGCGCCGGGACCACCACGATCAGCGTGCTCGGTTCGAAACCCGTCCAGGCCTTCCCGCTGTACTTGGCGTTGCTCACCAGCGTCGGCGGCTTCAGCGGGTTGCCGCAGGCGCACCGCACCCGGGGCACGCCCCGGGCGTCCACCAGGACGGCGGTGCCCGCCTGCAGCACCGACTGGAACTCCACCACGGCGCCGCTCTTGTAGCTGTGGTTGGTCACCCGGGTGTCCACCCGCAGGTACGCCGAGGTCAGCGAGCGCAGGTAGGACGGGATGGCGGACTGCTCGATCCCCGCTGCCGAGGCCCAGGCCCGACCGGTGTCACCGCTGCTCACCATGCCGATCAGCCGCTCGGTGTCACAGCTGGGCCTGCTCATCGTCCCGCCGTACAGCCCCGCCGAGCTGCCCTGCACGCTGTGCAGGACGGCCGTGGGGCTGCCGTTCGCCGGGCTGCCCGGCTGGGCCGGCGCGCTGGTCGAGGGGGCGGGCGCCGGAGCACTCATGCCCTGGGTTTCCACCGACGGGGTGAACGGGGCAGGCCCCGGGTCGGCCGGGGCCTGCAGGGCGACCTCGTTGGCGGTCGGAACGGCCTCGTTCTTGCCGCCCTGGTTGCTGACGATCAGCACGGTGGCCACCACAGCCGCCGCCACCACCGCCGCGGCTACCGACAGGCCCTTTCCGGAGCGCCACCACGGCCGGCGTGGGCCCCGACCGCCCGCACCGGCGGAGGAGGACCCGGAAGGGCCCGAGGGCGGTGGCGGTCCGGCCGCGCCGCCACCCGACGGCGGACCGGCCAGTGGGCCGGACGGGGGACCGGACGGCGGGCCGTAGGGCGGGCCGGTGGGGGGCAGTTGGGAACTCATCGAGGCTCCGTTTCGCAGGCGGTCGGCGCCAACGGCCGGCACGGGAAGCTCCTGCCACTGGGTTCCATTTCTCCCCCGGTGCCCCGTTCGCCGCAACAGCAGGTGCCGTCGCCGTCGCCGAGCGTGCCCGGCCGTGGTCGGTCACCCTGGGAACGGATAAGGCCCGAGTGAACAGAGGGAGGCGGCATGCAGCAGCCCACCACCGGGGCCGCCGGCCCGCCCGGAGCCCTCCGCGGCTGGCTGGACGCGCTCGCGGTCGTGCTGGCCGGGCTCGTCGCGATGGCGGCGGTCGCCGCGCTCGGCCTCTGGCTGGCCGGCGCCGACGACCTCCCGGAGGGCGGCTTCCCGCCCGTGCTCGCCGCGACACTGGCGCTGGCCGTCGGCGGATCCGTCCAGCTGGACGGCGGTGCCGGCAGCTTCGCCGCCGTGGACGCCGGGGTCGACGCGATGCCGCTGACCGTCTCGCTGGTCGGCGCGGTTGTGATAGCCGAGGTGTTCCTGCGCCAACTGCGCTTCCGCGCGGTCGCCGGGGGCGGTGAACTGCTCGGCCGGATCATCCGGACGGTGGTGCTCTGGCTGATCGCCCTGGTGGTGATCACCGTCAGCGCGAAGCACACCTTCGTGATCCAGCTCGGCGGCAGCCTGGCGCAGACCATCGGCGGCGCGCTCGGGCTCACCCCCGAGCTCGGCTTCCATGCGGAGGGCGTCACCACGATCGGCATCGGGCTGGCCTGGCTGCTGCTGGTGCTCGCGGCCACCTTCGCGGTGTCCCGGCGGGCACCGCTGCCGCGCGGGCTGCTGCGCTACCAACTCGCCGTCCGCCCGGCCGCGTTCGCACTGTGGATGGTGCTGCTGGCGTACGTGGCCATCGGCGCGGTCGCCGGGATCGTCACCGCGATCACCCACGGCAACGCCCGGCAGACCGTGGCCGTGCTGCTGCTCGCCCTGCCCGACCTGGTCTGGATGGCCTTCGGCCTCGGCCTCGGCGCCGTGTGGCACGGGCGGTTGGTCGGTGCGCTCGGCCTTCCCGTGCCCGAGCCGCTCAGCGCGGTGCTGCGCGCCCCCGGCGGGAAGGAGGCGACCGTCGACCTCGGCACCCTGGCCGACCACGACGCCCGCAGCTGGTGGCTGCTGCCGGTGGCCGCCGTGCTGCTGCTCGCCGCCGCCTTCCTCGCCGCCCGCCGCACCCCGCGTACCGTCCGCCTCCGGCAGCACGCCGTCCGCTTCGCCGTGGCCACCACTGTCACCGTGCTGCTGGTCGGCCTGTGGACCCGGATGGACGCCGACTACGGACTGTCCGTGCTGGGCGTGGGCCTCGGCCAGGGCGGACTGGGGGACCTGCTCGGCGCGGTCCTCGGCAGCAACCCGCTGGCGTCGCTGGGCAGCGGCAGCCTGACGCTGCGCCCGGCGCTGTGGCCGTCGGTGCCGCTGGCGGCGGGCTGGGGGCTGCTGACCGGGCTGAGCGGCGCACTGCTCGCGTCACGGGTGCGGCGGCGCGGCGAGGTCACCGAGGACGCGGGCGGCTGAGAGCCTGGCGGGCCGGCACGCACGGCGCGTGCTCCGACGCCGCCCCGCAGGCGGAAGTCGAAGATCCTAGACCGCCTCGGCGATCAGGATGACCGCCGCCGGGACGGCCTGGGTCAGGGCGCCGCGCCACACCTTCGGCTCCGAGACGAACAGGGTGATCCCGCCGGCCACCATGAAGGCCGCGACGTAGAGGATCACCGGCCGCCCCGAGCGGGCGTGCCCGGTGTGCAGCAGGACCAGCCCGGCGACCAGGCCCAGGGCCAGGAACAGGTTGTAGAAGCCGACGTTGAAGCGCCACAGTCGGACCTCCGGGGCGTCCGCCGTGCTGCCGGTGAGCATGTAGCGCACCCGTGGGTGCCCGTACAGGTAGCTCTCCAGCGGCCACACCACGAGGTGGATCGCAGCGGCGAGCATGGCGAAGACCTGACTGACGGCGTTCATGGTCGACAGCTCTCCCTAACGGTCCAGGGACGGCGGGTGGAAGGCCGGGCCGGCCCAGATGGGCGGATCCGGCAGCCGGGTCGGCCCGGCGGGGGCCCGGGCGACGGCCGGGACGGCCCGGGTGGGCGGCCCGCCGCCGCTCCACGGAGCGGGCCCGGTGGCCGCCCGCAGCTCGGCGACGAACTGCAGACAGCTCGGGTACCGCTCCCCGGGCGCCTTGGCGAGGGCACGGGCGACCACCGTTCCGACCGCCTCCGGGAGGTCGGGACGTGGACCGCGCAGTTCGGGCGGCGGGTCGTTGAGGTGCGCCCAGAGCAGGGCGAGGTCACTCTCCCGGCGGAACGGCGGGGCGCCCGCGAGCAGCTCGAAGACCACGCAGCCGAGGCTGTACTGGTCGCAGCGCCCGTCCAGCGGGCTGCCGGAGATCTGCTCGGGGGCGGCGTAGTCCAGCGTCCCGACGATCTGGCCGGCGCTGGTCAGCCCGCTGAGCGACAGGGACTTCTTGGTCAGCCCGAAGTCCGCCAGGTACAGGTGCTCGGGGTGCTCGCTGTCCGTGCCGGCGGCGACCAGGACGTTGCCCGGCTTGACGTCCCGGTGCACCAGCTGGTGGTCGTGGGCGGCGTCGAGGGCGGAGGCGATCTGCAGCGCCAGCCGGGTGGCGCGCTCGATCGGCAGCGGGCCGTCCCGGTTGATCAGGGCCCGCAGGTCGCCGCCGTCGACGAAGCGCATCGCCAGGTAGAGGATGCCGTCGTGCTCCCCGGCCTCGAACACCGGGACGATGTGTGGATGGTCGATCCCCGCGGCGGCCTCGGACTCGTGCATGAAGCGTTGCCGGAACACCTCGTTGCGGGCCAGCTCGGGGGCCAGCAGCTTGATCGCGACGGTCCGGCCGAGCCGCAGGTCCTTGGCCCGGTAGACCACGGCCATCCCGCCGCGCCCGATCTCCCTCTCCAGGCGGTAGCCGGCCACCTGCCGCCCGACCAGGCCGGCCGGCAGGCCCGGCGCCGAGGGCGGCTCCGCGGGGATCACGGCTCGCCGGTCCGGGTGGGCGCGTACGGGCCGGGCACGGGCGGCGCCGCCGTGGGGGCATCCGCCGGAGCCGCGTTCGGGGAGGTCGCCGCCGGGGCCTGCGCGGGCGTCGTGGGGGCGGCCGTCGCGGCCCCCGGGGCCCCCGGAGGCGCCGTAGGGGCAGGGGAGACCGGGGAGACCGGGGAGACCGGCGTGGACACCGGCGCGGGCGTCGGTCGATCGGTGGCCGCGTAGGTCTGGAACTGCAGCCCGTCGCAGTAGCACCAGCGGTCGTGCACCTGGTCGAACACCCAGAGCGTCTCGCCGTCCGCGACGAGGCCGATCCGCTGGCCCCGGGTCCGCTCGCGGAAGGTCTCCAGGTCCAGCGTGCCCGCCGCGAGGTCCTCCAGCAGGGCGCGGTGGCGGGCGAGCGCGGCCTCGGCCTCGGCGAGCGCGGGGCGCGGGTCGGCGGTGCGGGCGGGCGGGCCGCCCGCGGCGGGCGGCGGCTGGGGCAGCGCGACCAGCAGCCGGCCGTCCACCCAGGCGGTCCAGCCGTTGGAGCAGAGGATCTGCGCCCAGTCGCCGTGCCCGGCGATGAGTCGGACCGGGAGCAGCGGGTCGATCCGGGCCGACGGCCGTGCCGGGTCCGGGGCCGTCCAGCTCGCCATGCCGCCCGGCGGGGCGACGTGGGTGGGTCGGAACGCGAACTCGTCCATGGGCGGGTGGATTCCCTCCGCCGCGCGGGCCGGAGCCGATGGCTGAGCGGACGGCTGAGCCGGTGGCCGGGGCTGCGTACGGCACTGTCACCGCGGATCGGTTTCCACTCTACCGGCGGTGGCCGGGGCGGCTACTCGCGCATGATCGTCTACTTGCGCATGATGGTCGGCTCGCGCCGTCGCAGCAGGGCGAGCACCGCCAGCCCGTACGCCACCGCGAGGGCGAGCAGGGCGGCCATGTCGATCAGCCAGCCGGTGCGCTCGTGGCGGAACATCGGGTCGTCGGTGATCGGGCTGGGAGCGATGAGCCGGCCCAGGTCGACGGTGCGGGCCATGGCGGCCAGGCCCCACCGGGACGGGATCAGCCAGGCGAACTGCTCCAGTCCGGGGACGCCGTGCAGTTTGAGCATCAGGCCGCTGAACACGACCTGGACGATCGCGAGGAGCACCAGCAGCGGCATCGTGGTCTCCTCCTTGCCGACGAACGCGGAGACCACCAGGCCGAGCACCATCGAGGTGAAGGCGAGCAGCGCGATCGAGAGGATCAGCTCGGGCAGCTGGGGCATCAGCACGCCGCTGGTCACCGGCGGTGGGGCGTTCGGCCGCGGCTGTGCGGTGAGCGTGACCCCGGCCAGGCCGACCACGGTCAGCAGCGCGGACTGGGCGATCGTGACGATGCCGAGCACCACCACCTTCGAGACCAGGTACGCCGATCTGGACAGCCCGACCACGCGTTCCCGCCGGTAGATCGCGCGCTCCTTGACCACCTCGCGCACCGCGTTGGCCGAGCCGATGAGCACACCGCCGAGGCAGAGCGTCAGCAGGCAGTTGATGGCGTTCTCGTCGGTGAGCCGTGAGCCGGCCATCACCCGGCACATCGCGCCGATGAGGAACGGCAGGACGACCATCACGGTGAGGAACAGCCGGTCGGCGGCGAGCACCGCGGCGTACCGGCGCACCAGGGTGCCCAGCTGGGCGAACCAGCTCTGCGGCTTCTCCCGGCCGATCACGGGGGCGGAGGCCGCCGGTGGCTGCGCCGGGTGCGCGGCTTCGGCCGCCACGTACTGCCGGTACTGCGGCGAGGCGCGGAACCGCTCCTGGCAGACCCCCTCGGAGTCGCTCTCGAAGGACTCGAAGGCCTCCGGCCACTCCTCCTCGCCGAAGTACTCCAGCGCCTCGGTCGGCGGCCCGTAGTAGGCCGTCCGGCCGCCGGGGGCGAGCACCAGCAGGCGGTCGCACACGTTGAGGCTCAGGACGCTGTGCGTCACCACGACCACCGTGCGGCCGTCGTCGGCCAGTCCGCGCAGCATCCGCATCACCGAGCGTTCCATGCCCGGGTCCAGGCCGGAGGTCGGCTCGTCGAGGAAGAGCAGCGAGGGCTTGGTGAGCAGTTCCAGCGCGATGCTGACCCGCTTGCGCTGGCCGCCGGAGAGGCTGGCGATCACCTGGTCGGCCCGCTCCTCCAGCCCCAGTTCACGGATCACCTCGGAGACCCGGCCCTCGCGCTCGTCAGCCGCGGTGTCGCCCGGGAAGCGCAGTTCGGCGGCGTAGGACAGGGCGCGGTGGACGGTCAGCTGGGTGTGCAGGATGTCGTCCTGGGGGACGAGGCCGATCCGCCGGCGCAGCTCGGCGTAGTCGTGGTACAGGTCGCGGCCGTCGTACAGCACGGTTCCCTCGTCGGCGGGGCGCAGCCCGGTGAGCGCGTTGAGCAGGGTGGACTTGCCGGCGCCGCTGGGGCCGGCCACCGCGAGCAGCGTCCGCTCGGTGAGCGGGAAGCCGACGTCGTCCAGCAGCACCCGCTGGTCCGGGCCGACCCGTACGACCAGGTGCTGGACGTCCAGGGAGACCTCGCCGGTGTCGTCGTACTCGACCAACCGGCCGTCGACCAGGCAGAACTCGCTGTGGCCGATGCCGACGATGTCGGCCGGGCCGATCGGGGAGTGCCGCACCGGGAGGCCGTTGAGGTAGGTGCCGTTGTGGCTGCCCAGGTCGACGATCTCGTGGCGGCCGTCCGGCAGCTCGCGCAGTTCGGCGTGGTGCCGGGAGACCAGCAGGTCGTCCAGCACCAGGTCGTTGTCGGGCGCCCGGCCGATCCGTACGGTCGGGCCGGGCAGCTCCAGGACGGCGCTCGGGCTGCGGAAGACGCTGGAACTCTGCGGGGCGAGCAGCGTCGGGTGCTCGGCGGCTGCCGGTTCGGCGGCGGGGGCGGGCAGGCCGGCGAAGGTCGCGGACGGGCCGGTGGCCGGATCGCCGAAGCGCAGCCTGGTGCCCGGGCCGATGTCCTCGCGGTCGACCCGGCGGCCCTCGTCGTAGGTGCCGTTGGTGCTGCCGACGTCCTCCAACAGCCAGTGGCCCTCGGCCGTGCGCAGCACCGCGTGGTGCCAGGAGACCCGGGGGTCGTCCAGCACGATCTCACTGGTCGGGTCGCGACCCAGGTGGTAGGCCCGGGTCGGGTCGATCAGCCTGGAGTCGCGGTCGGTGACCAGGACGAGGGGCGGCGCGGTGGGTGCGCCGGGGCGCTCTCCCATGCAGCGAATTCTATCGTCGGGTGGGGCCGTCGTGCTTCGCGAACGCCCTTCCCGGATGCTGGCGTTGGACTGGACCACTGCCGCGGCGCGCCACTGTCGTCCCGCGTGCCCGCCCCCGGGCGAGGGATGCCATGAACGGTCCGGCCGCAGTTGCGCCGTGCCCGGACCGTTCGAGCCGGCCGTGCAGACGGCCGGGTGCCGCGCCGCGGGCGCGCGGCGCCGTCCGGCAGCTGGTCGCCGCGCGGCTGGGCGTCGGCCTTCGTCGCGGAGGCCGCCGAACCCGCTGAGCGGTCGGCGCGCTTCACCGCGCTCTGGTGTCGCGGCGAGGCCCGTGTGAAGGCGTACGGCGGGCGGCTGATCCAGGCGCTGGGGGTGTCGGCGGGCCCCTCCCCGCTGCTGCTGATCGACCCGCGACCGCTCGGCCGGTCCGGTGGGGCTGTGCGACATACCCGTCCCCGGGCCGCACCCGGGCCGCCGTCGCCCCGCTCGGTGACCGCCGATGGGACCAATCGCCTTTACTGGCAAGTAAGTTGATTTGACATCGGATAAATGGACGATCACCGTCGGCCGCTGGTAGCGTCCGGCCGTACCTCAGCTCCTCCGTTCCTCCGCTGAGTCCTTCCCGGCGAGCCGAAAGGCGCGTACGACGTGACTGCGCACAACGCTGCACCGCACGACGCGGCACCGAACGACCCCACCCGGACCGGTCGGCAGGTCACCGTCCGCTTCGCCGCGACGACCGGCGGCTCCGGCCCGCTCACCCGCAGCCAGGACGACATGGTCCGGTGCATCAGGCGCGACGCCCCCGAGCAGATCAACAAGGGGTCGGTCTGGCCCGTGCCGCCCGGCGCCACGCTCGCCGCCGGTCTGCGCGCGCTGGGCGCGCTGGTCGAGCGGCACGAGTCGCTGCGGACCTCCTTCCCACCCGGCTTCGGCCCCGACGGCTTCCCGGACAGTCAGGTGGTGCACGGGGACGGCCGGTTCGCCGTCACCGTGATCGAGGCGGGCGGCCTGGACGATCGCGAACTGGACGCACTGGCAGCCCGGTTGGGTGAGGCCGACGTCGCCGTTCCGGTGGAGCTGACGGCCGTGCCGCGGGTCCGGTTCACCCTGCTCGCCGACGGTTTGGACCTGCTCCGGCTGGTCGCCGTGGTGTGCCGCGCGGGCGCCGACGGCGCCGCCACCGGCCTGCTGATCCAGGACTGGTACGCCCTGGCCGCCGGCAAGGAGCTGCCGCCCGTCACCGCTCCGACCCCGATCCAGATCGCCGCGGCCGAGCGCAGCCCCGGGGCCGCCGCAAGGTGACCGGCGCGACCCCGAGATCGTCGCCCGGCTCGACGCCCTCACCTGAACGTGGGACGGCCGGGGCGTCGGGGCGCACTCACCCCAACGGGTCCTCCTCCCTCCCCCGGCCCGTCTCGCCGAACTCCCACGGCAGGTCCCAGGAACAGGCCGCGGTCGTCCCGGAGGTGAGCCCCCACGGGCTCGGGACCTCCTGGGCCACCTCCGTGTCCCCGCCCTGGAGCGGCAGCCGGTCGATGACCGAGACCAGCGCGGGCGGCAGCTGCGGTGCCAGCCCGCGGTGCACGCGGGAGAGGATGTCGCGTCGGACGTTCTCCGGCAGCAGTGGCCGGCTCATCCGCAACGGCCGTGGTCCGGGCGGGCGTTCGGCCGATGACAGCTGCTCGGACCACGCCCGCCAGTAGTCCGCGTCGTCGGTCTCGCCGAGCTTCAGATGGTGCAGGTGGAGGCAGTAGGCGGCCGTCCCGCTGCCCGAGCCGGCGGCGAAGCGCCACCAGAACTCGGCGCCCTCCTCCTTGCCGGTCGCGTACAACAGGGCGCCGAACACCTCGGCCCCCTCCGGCTGGATCCGGCGCGCGTTGACCAGCAGGTCCAGGCCCCGGGAGGCGCACGGCGCGCCCAGCACCAGGGCGATCACCAGGCCCAGTTCGAAGGAGGCCTGCTCGTGCTCCGAGGGCAGGTGGGCCGGGGCGGCGGTGAGCCTGGCCTGCCGCAGGACCGCGATCCGCTCAGCGTGGGCGCGTTCGCGCCGGGGCACGCGGAACACCGTGCGCTCCCCACCGGCGGTGCGCGTCCCGCTGTCCGGCTCGACCTCCCGGCCGGTCGTCACGACTCGCCCTCGTGGTCCGGCAGTTCGCGCACCCCGAGCCGGCGTGCCAGCCGCTCCCGGGCGTGCCGCAGATTGGAGTGCACCGTGGCCACCGGCCGTCCCAGGTAGGCCGCGATCACCTTGGCGTGCAGCCCCAGCAGATAGCGCAGGATCACCACGTCCCGCTGCCGGTCCGGCAGTTCGAGGATCGCCGCGTACAGCCGCACCTCGTCCGCCTCGCTCTGAAGGAGTCCGGCTGCGACCTGCTTGAACGCCCCGATCACGGCGGCGAAGGTGACCGCCTCGACCTCGACCGGCTCGTCCGCGGCCACCCAGTCTCCGACGTGCCGGTTCGCCAACCGCCAGGCATACGCGGCCGGTTCCTCGAACCGCAGCACCTGCGACCAGCAGCGGGCCAGGTCGGCCTTGACCGCCTCGACCACCAGCAGGGCGTCGGCCCGGCTGCCTATCCGGGTCAACGCGAGGGCGTGCCAAGCGGGTTCATGGGTCTCGCAGAACGCGGCGTAGGTGATGTCCAGGCGCGGGACCGCCTCCACCTGCACCGCCGTCCGCTCCGGTCCGGGCGTGCCGGTGCCCTCCACCGCCGTCCCTCCGCGGTGCCCACGCACGGGGGCACCCCTGTCGATCGTCATCGAGCCTGCTTTCCGTGGCCGTCGGCTGCTCGCCGGGTCACCCGCGGGTCGGGCTGTCCGCGCCCATCCTCATTCCATCAGGCCCGTCACTCCAGGCTGCACACCGAATACAGATTGTCATCACATGTGATTGGTCCATGGGTTGAGCCCCCAGGAGGGACGATTGCTCCCCGGATGCGGTGGGCACCAATCGGACGGTGTCCGCGAGGCCGCGCGGGAAGAGGGGGAAGCCGGATGAGCCGCTACGACGGGGTCGACCTGCAGCTGAACGTGCCGCACTCGGCCCGGATGTACGACTACTTCCTCGGCGGCTTCACCAACTTCGCCGCTGACCGCGAGGCCGCCGGCCACGTCCTCGCCTCCGCCTCCTGGGTGCGCGACGCCGCCCGGGCCAACCGGGCCTTCATGCGCCGCTCGACCCGCATCCTCGCGCGGACGGGCATCGAGCAGTTCCTCGACATCGGCACCGGCATTCCCACCTCGCCCAACCTCCACGAGGTCGCCCAGGGCGTCCGGCCCCGCGCCCGGGTCGTCTACGTCGACAACGACCCGATCGTGCTGACCCACGCCCAGGCACTGCTCGCCAGCACCCCCGAGGGCCGCACCGCGTACGTCGAGGCCGACGTCACCGATCCCGACGGCCTGCTCGCCGAACCCGCCCTGCGCGAGACCATCGACTTCGACCGCCCGGTCGCGCTCTCCCTCAACGCCCTGCTCCACTTCGTCCCCGACGCGGCCGGCGCGTACGAGCTGGTCGACCGCCTGAAGTCCGCGCTCGCCCCCGGCAGCGCCCTGGTGATGACCCACGTCACGCCCGACTTCGCGCCCGAGGAGGTCGGCCGCATCGTCGGCGTCTACGAGGCCGCCGGCACCGCCCTCCAGGCCCGCACCCGGGCGCAGGTCGCCCGCTTCTTCGCCGGCTGGAGCCTCCTGGACCCCGGCGTCGTTCCCCTCCCGCATTGGCGGCCGGACCCGGACGAGCCCCCGGTGCCCGCCGCCGACGCCGCCGGCTACGCGGCAGTGGCCGTCCGGTCCTGACCGCCGAGGTGTGACCGGCGACGCCGTCGCGGCGCACCGCCGTACCCTTGTCACCCACTCGGGGGTCACTGCGCAGCTTTCTTGTGCCCGTTCCGGTCCCGCTGCACCCCGACCTGCCGTTGCGCCGAGGCGCGGACACCGGCGGCGGGTACGGAGCCCTGGTCGGGATGCACCTCAGTGCGGCTGTTCCGGCGGAACCGACCGGTATGGGGGCCGGCGCGGCGAAGGGGCGGGCCCGGACCGGCGGGCCCGCGGTCTCCCACCCGTGCGCCCCCGCCACCCCGGGCCCAGACTGGATGGCGGACCGCCGCACCCCGCGAGGGAGACGCATGCTGCTGGGACTCACCACCGCGCTGGTCGCCACCGTCTGCTTCGGGTTCGGCGCGGTGTCCCAGGCGCGCGGGGCGCGGGCGGCACCGCGGGCGGACCGGGTGCGGGCAGGCCTGGTGGCTGCTCTGCTGCGGTCCTGGCAGTTCGTCCTCGGGACGGTCCTCGACATCCTCGGCTTCGTGCTGAGCATCGTCGCCCTGCGCAGCCTGCCGCTGTTCCTGGTGCAGGCCGTCACCAGCTCCAGCCTCGCCGTCACCGCGCTCGCCGCCGTCTGGCTGCTGGGCGCGCGGCTGCGGCGGGGCGACGTCGCGGGAATCGTCGCGGTCGTCGTCGGTCTCAGCCTGCTGGCGCTCGGCTCCGGCGAGGAGGGCCGGGAGCACGCCCCGGCGGTCTTCCACTGGGGGCTGTTCGCCACCGCCGTCGCGATCCTGCTGGCCACGCTGGTGCTGGTCCGCCGGGACGGCACCGCCGCCGCGGCCGGGCTGGGCCTGCTGGCAGGGATGGGCTTCGGCATCACCAGCCTCGCGGTGCGGGTGCTGGACGCGTCCGGCCTCACCGCCGTGTTCACCGATCCGGCCGCATACGCCCTGGCACTGGGTGGTCTGGGGGGCTACCTGGCGTACGCCCTCGCCCTGCAGCGCGGCACCGTGACGGCGGCGACCGCCGCCGGGACGGTGGCCGAGACCTTCGGCCCGGCCCTGGTGGGGGTGGTCGCGCTGGGGGATTCCGCGCGCCCCGGCTTCGTCTGGTGCGCCCTGGCGGGCTTCGCGATGGCGGTGGGTGGAACGTTCCTGCTCTCCCGCTTCGGCGAGCTGGAGGGCGAGTCCGCCGAACTGTCGGCCCCGCACCAGGGAGCCGAGGCCCGGGGCGGACGCCGTGGTCGGGCCCGTCCCGGTAGCCCGGACGGCTCTGCCGTGCGAAGGTGACTTGCCGGACAAATCAGACGGCAGGACGCCCCACGGAGCGGCAGGTGAGCGATGGCGGAGGACCCCGCGATGGCTGAGGAAGCCCGGTCCCGGTCCCGGCGGTCAGGGTCGACCGACCGCCCCGTCGTGCTGATCACCGGCGCCTCCTCGGGCATCGGCCTCGCCACCGCCACCCGGCTGGCCGACGCCGGCTGGCAGACCCTGCTGTCGGGCACCGACCGCAACCGCCTCGACGCCCTCGCCGGACGCACCGGCGGACGCGCCCTGCCCGAGGACCTGAGCAAACCGGACGGCCCCGCCCGCCTCGCCGAAGCCGCGCTCGGCGCCGCCGGCCGGGTGGACGCCCTGGTCGCCAGCGCCGGCCTCGGCTGGCGCGGCCCCTTCGCCGAAACCCCCTCCGACACCCTCGACCGGATGATCGAGGTCAACCTCGCCGCTCCGCTGCGCCTGATCCGCCTCCTGCTGCCCGGCATGCTGGAGCGCCGCCGCGGCCGGATCGTGCTGCTCGGCTCGATGGCCGGCCAGGTCGGCGTGCGTGACGAGTCCGGCTACTCGGCCACCAAGGGCGGACTGGCGATGTTCGCCGAGAGCCTCTGGTACGAGCTGCGCGGTACCGGGGTCGGCGTGCGGCTCGTCCTGCCCGGCGCGGTGGACACCCCGTTCTTCGACCGGCGCGGCACCCCGTACCAGCGCGAACTCCCGCGCCCGGTCTCGGCCGAGCGGGTCGCCGACACCGTCGTCGCCACCATGACCACCGAGCGGGACCGCCTCTTCGTCCCGCACTGGCTCGGCTTCCCGGCCAGGATCCACGGGGTCGCGCCCGGTGTGTTCCGCCGGATGGCCTCCCGCTTCGGGTGAGCCCCCGGGCCGCCCCGGCCATCGCGCTCGCCCTCGCGGCGGGCGCGGAGTTCCTGCACCTCGCCCCGGCGGCGGTCCGCCTCCCGCCGCTGCGCCGCACCCTGGCCCGCCGCACCGCCGGCCACGGCACCACCCCGGGCCACCTCGCCCTCACCTTCGACGACGGCCCCGACCCGCGCAGCACCCCGTACGTCCTGGACGCCCTCGACGAGCTCGGCGCCCGCGCCACCTTCTTCCTGCTCGGCGCGATGCTGGAGCGCGCCCCCGCCCTCGGCCGCGAACTGGTGCTGCGCGGCCACGAGGTCGCCGTGCACGGCTGGTACCACCGGCGGCAGTGGTACCCGGCCCCGGGCCGCGACCTGGGCGAACTGCGCCGCGCCACCGAGGCGGTGACCGACCTGTGCGGCGCCCGACCGCGCTGGTACCGCCCGCCGTACGGCGTGCTCACCGCCGGACCGGCGCTGGCCGCCCGCCGCCTGGGCCTGCGCAGCGTGCTGTGGACCGCCTGGGGCCGCGACTGGACGGCCGCGGCCACCGGCGACTCCGTCTACGCGACCGCCCGCCCCGGCCTCACCGCCGGGGCCACCCTCCTGCTGCACGACTCCGACTGCACCTCCGCCCCCGGCTCCTGGCGCGCCACCCTCGCCGCCCTCCCGCTGATCGCCGCCCACTGCCGCGCCCACGCCCTCGCCCTCGGCCCGCTGCGCGACCACGCCGTGCCGCCCGTCTCCTGCGGCGCACGCTCGTCGAGGCCTCGGCTTGACCTCAAGTCGACTTGAGGTGCGAGCGTGATCGGCATGACCGAGAAGACCTTCAACGAGATCACCGACGGGACCGCCGACGGGACCGCCGACGGGACCACCGGCAGGATCACCGACGGGACCACCGACGAACCGACCGGGGCCCGGGAGGTCCGGGCGATCAGGGAGGTCGTCGCCGTCGTCGAGCGCACGCAACGGGCCAAGGACCCCGACGGTTTCCTCGCCCTCTTCCGCCCCGACTCGCTGTGGACGACCGCCCACGGCAGGGTGCTGGTGGGTTTCGACGCGATCGCCGCCTTCACCCGGGAGGCGCTGCCCCGGGCGGACTGGGACGGCGAGGTGACGTACGAGGTCGCGCACGTGCAGTTCCTGCGGCCGGACGTGGCGGCCGTCAAGGTCCGGCAGGTCTACCACGGGCCCGGGGGTGACTCCGAGGGCACTCCGCTGTACCTGATGTCGCGTGACGAGGACGGGCGCTGGCTGCTGCACGTCGGTCAGAACACCGCGGTGCAGGCGGGGTAGGGGCGCCCGGCTACCCCAGTCCGACCCGCTCCAGCGCCGCCCCGAAACCCTTCTGCCAGGCCTTCGGGTCGGCGCCGGTGGACGGTTCGGGGGCCGGGCGGCCGAGGGCGGCGAGCGCGTTGCGGACCACCTCGGCTGGGCGCGCGGTGGCGACGTCGGCGTGGCCGAGCTCCAGCTCGTGCTGGAGGTTGTCCCGGCCGTGGCCCTGGACGACGTCGAGCAGCAGCAGCCGGCGCCCCAGTGCCCGGGCCTCGCTGCAGGTGTCGCCGGAGCTGGTGACGACCAGGTCGGCGGCGGCCATCAGGGCCGGGATCCGGTCGGTGTAGCCGAAGGGGTGCAGCCGCGGCTCCCGGCGGGCGGCCGCCCGCAGTCGCCGCTCCAGCTCCCGGTTGCGCCCGGCCACCGCGAGCACGTGCGGACCGGCGGCGGCCAGCGAGGCGGCGGTGCGGGCGATCGGCCCGAGCCCCCAGGCGCCGGACATCAGCAACACGCACTCGGCGTCCGGTGCCACGCGGAGCTCGGCCCGGGCCCCGGCCCGGTCCGGCGGGCGGTAGAACGGCTGCCGCAGCGGCGCGGGCACCACGGCGACGTCGGCGTCCGGCAGGTAGCGGCGCACGGCGCAGGCGGCGACCTCGGAGGTGACCAGGAACAGGTCGGTGCCCTCCTGCACCCAGAGCCGGTGCGGCGTCACGTCGGTGCAGAACACGAGGTGCCGGAAGTCCCGCCGCGGCAGCCGGTTGACCGCCGAGGTGGCGGTGGCGAACACCGAGACCACCAGCTGCGGCCGCTGGTCGGCGACCAGCTCGCGCAGCGCCGGGACGAGCCGGCTGCGGGCCGCCGCGTCGGCGAGCAGCGCGATCCGGGCACCTGGGCGCAGCGCCGAGAAGTGGAAGGCGTCGTAGACTCCGGGCAGGTCGAGCAGCCGACGGAAGACCGCCTCGCCGACGGCGCCCGAGCGGTGCCCGAGCAGGGCCATCGCGTCCACGGTGCCGGTGGTCCAGCCGCGTTCGTGCAGGGTTTCGGCGCAGGCCTGGGCCATCACGTCGTGCCCCTGGCCGAGCGAGCCGGAGACCAGCAGGGCGTGCGGCATCGGGCGGCCCCGGTCAGCCGGCGGTGGTCGGTGCGGCTGCGGTGGCCCGGTACCAGTCGGCGTAGCGGCGCACGCCGTCGGCGAAGTTGGTCCGCGGCGACCAGCCGAGCAGCCGCTTGGCCTGGGCGGAGGAGATCCGCCGCCCGGTGTAGTCGGCCTTGCGACCGTCGATGTGCTCGATGCTGACCGGGCCGAACAGCCGGTCGACGGTTTCGGCGATGTCGCGCACCGAGACCGCGGTGGAGCCCTCCAGGGCGAAGGTCCGGTCCTCGGCGGCGGGGGACAGGGCCCGGACGTGGGCGTCGGCGAGGTCCTCGACGTAGACGAAGTTGCGGCTCTGCCGGCCGTCCCCCGCGATGGTGATCGGCCGTCCGGCGAGCGCCGCCTGGACGAACCGGGCGACGACCAGCTCGTCGCGCATCCGCGGACCGTAGGGGATGCCGAAGCGCAGGATGGTGAAGTGCTGCTCGTACAGCTCGCGGTAGCTGTGCACCAGCATCTCGGCAGCCAGTTTGGTGGCCACGTACAGGTGCCCGCTGTGCTCCAGCTCGATCGGCACGTGTTCGTCCAACTCCTCTTCCTCACAACCGAGTTGACCGTCGGCGAGGGCGGCGCCGTAGACCCACACGGTGCTCGCCAGCACGGTGCGGCTCAGCCCGCCGCGCCGGGCGGCCTCCAGGACGGCCTCGGTGCCGTCGATGTTGGCCCGTACGGCCCCGACCGGGTCGGCGGAGACCTGTTCGACGTCGGCCATCGCGGCGAGGTGGTAGACCACCTCGCTGCCGGCCAGCGCGGAGGTCAGCGCCGGCACGTCGAGGATGTCGATCCGGGCGTGTTCGGCGTCGGGGTTGAGGTACTTGTCGGTGGTGTCCACGGAGAGGACCTCGTGGCCGGCCGCGATCAGGTGGTCCACGACGTGTGAGCCGATGAATCCGCAGCCCCCGGTGACGGCTATCCGCACGGTCTTGCTCCCTTCGCTCGGCTGCCCGGCCCGCCGCTACCCGGCCAGCCGCCGGTGCACGGCCGAGACGGCCTCGATCACCTGCTCGGTCTCGTCCTCGGTCATGTCGGAGTGCACCGGCAGGCAGACCTGCCGGGCGCAGACGTCCTCGGCCACCGGCAGCGGCCCGCGCCGGTAGGGGGCGAGGACCGGCTGCAGGTGCAGCGGCAGGTCGTAGACCTCGCCGGACAGCCGCACCCCGTACTCCTCGGCGACGGCCCGCTTGAAGGCGGCGCGGTCCACCCCGGGCGCCAGCAGCGCCACGTACTTGTAGTAGTTGCCGCGGCTGCCGGGCGGTTCGAGCACCGGCTCCATCCCGTCCAGCCCGGCCAGCGCCGAGTCGTAGCGGCGGGCGACGGCCCGGCGGGCCTCGATGAACTCCTTGAGCCGGCGCAGGTGCACCGCGCCGACGGCCGCGTGCAGCTCGCTCATCCGCCAGGAGTAGCCGAGCCGCACGTGGTGGTTGGTGCTGAAGGAGCCCTTGCCCTGGTCGCGGTAGATCCGGGCCTCGTCGCGCAGCTCCGGCGACTCCGTGAGCACCATGCCGCCCTCGCCGCTGGTGGTGACCTTGGTCGGGTAGAAGGAGAAGGCCCCGGCCAGGCCGAAGGTCCCGGCGGCGCGGCCGTCGTGGCTGCTGCCGTGGGCGTGCGCGGCGTCCTCGACCAGCGGGACGCCGTGCTGGTCGCAGAGCGCGCGCAGGGCGTCCACCTCCGGGGTGACCAGCCCGCCGATGTGGACGAGCACCACGGCCGCGGTCTCCGGGGTGAGGGCCGCCGCGAGGGTCTCCGGGGAGAGCGCCAGGGTGGCCGGGTCGACGTCGGCGAACACCGGACGGCCGCCGGCGTGGACCACCGCGCCGGCCGTCGCGTAGAAGGTGACGGCGGGGACGACCACGTCGCGGCCGCGGACGTCGACGGTGCGCAGGATCATCTCCAGCGCCGCCGTGCCGCTGCTCACCGCGACGGCGTGCGAGGCGCCGTGCTCGGCGGCGAAGGCCTGCTCGAAGCGCTCGGTCCACGGCCCGAGGGTCAGGGCGCCGGTGGTGAGCATCTCGGCCACGGCGTCGGCGACGGCCGCGCGGTCGTTCTCGTCGAACACGATGCGGGCGGCTGGCACGCCCATGGGGCACCTCCGGCGGCGGGCTGGGTTCAGCACCGATCGGGACGGGTCGGCCCGGACCGGGTGGAAACGGTCGGGCCCAGAGGCCCATCACGCTACTTCGCCGGGCCCGTCGCGGCCCGTTCGTCACCTCCGCACGGGTGACCCGCCGCTGCTCCCGCCGCAGGCCACCCGCCGCTCCCGGCTGCTCCCGGCGCGGGGCGTGCGCTCCGCCGTACGGGGGAGGGCCGTACTGCGTCCGCAGTACGCGAACGGCCTGCACAGGGACGACGACGGAGCAGGGGTCGGCGATCAAGGATTGGTCATGCTGCGAGCGGACCGCCTTCGTGCACCCGCACCCGCACCCGTCCCCGTCCGCATCTGCTTCCGAATCCGAACGAAGGAGTCCGCTCTCCCGTGGCAACGTTCCTCTACCGCCTGGGCCGATGGGCCTTCGCGCGACGCCGGCTGGTGGCCCTCCTGTGGGTCGCCGTCCTGGCAGTCGGCGGAGTCCTGGCGGCCAAGGCGCCCGCCGCACCCGACGACGGCTTCTCGATGCCGGGGACGGAGGCCCAGAAGGCCTTCGACCTGATGAACGAGCGCTTCCCCGGCGGCCACGCCGACGGCGCCTCGGCCCGCCTGGTGTTCGTCGCGCCCTCCGGGCAGAAGATCACCGCCGGGCCGAACCAGCAGGTCGTGGAGAAGACCGTCGGCGAGCTCGTCCACGGCGAGCAGGTCACCAGCGCGGTGGACCCGTTCAAGATGAAGGGCGCCGTCTCCAAGGACGAGACGACGGCCTACGCCACCGTCAGCTACTCCGCCAAGGCGGGCGAGGTGTCCAGGAGCGCCACCGACGCGCTCCAGCAGGCCGCCCAGCACGGGCGGGACGCCGGGCTCAAGGTCGAGATCGGTGGCAACGCGCTGATGGCCAAGCCCGAGGCGGGCGGCAGCAGCGAGGCGATCGGCATGGCGCTGTCCGCGGTCGTGCTGGTGATCACCTTCGGCTCGCTGGTCGCCGCCGGCCTGCCGCTGCTCACCGCCGTGATCGGGGTCGGCCTCGGCATGTCGCTGATCACCGCCCTCGGCAGCACGCTCGGCCTCTCCTCGACCACCGGCACGCTGGCCATGATGCTCGGCCTGGCCGTCGGCATCGACTACGCCGTGTTCATCGTCTCCCGCTACCGGGCCGAGCTCTCCGAGGGCCGCACCCCGCAGGAGGCGGCCGGCCGGGCCGTCGGCACCGCGGGCTCCGCGGTGGTCTTCGCGGGGCTCACCGTGGTGATCGCGCTCGCCGGGCTCTCGGTGGTCGGCATCCCGATGCTCGCCAAGATGGGCATGGCCGCCGCCGGGACGGTCGTCATCGCCGTACTGGTCGCGCTGACCCTGGTGCCCGCCCTGCTCGGCTTCATCGGCCGCAAGGTGCTGCCCCGCAAGGTCCGCAAGGCCGAGAAGGCCGGCGGCGCGGTCCAGCCGGCCGGGGCCAGGGAGAACGGCGGCGCCCGCTGGGCCCGGTTCGTGACCCGCCGCCCGCTCGCGGTGCTGCTGCTCGGCGTGGTCGGCCTCGGCGTGCTCGCCGCCCCCGCGCTCGACCTGCGGCTCGGCCTTCCCGGCGACGAGGCCAAGCCCACCTCCACCACCCAGCGCCGCGCCTACGACCTGCTCTCCGAGGGCTTCGGCCCCGGCTTCAACGGCCCGCTGACTGTCCTGGTGGACGTCAAGGGCACGCCGGACCCGAAGGCCGCCGCGGGTGAGGTCGCCAAGGCCGTCTCCGGCGTTCCCGGCGTGGTCGCCGTGGCGCCGCCGATGTTCAACAAGGCGGGGGACACCGCCCTGCTCAACGCCGTCCCGGCCACCGGCCCGGCGGAGGCCGCGACCAAGGACCTGGTCCACACCATCCGCGGCCAGGCCGCCGGACTCAAGGCCTCCACCGGGGCGACGGTCCTGGTCAGCGGTACGACGGCGATGAACATCGACGTCTCGCAGAAGCTCACCGACGCGCTGCTGCCCTACCTCGCGGTGGTCGTCGGCCTGGCCGTCCTGCTGCTGCTGGTGGTCTTCCGCTCGGTCCTCGTCCCGCTCAAGGCGGCGCTCGGCTTCCTGCTCTCGGTGGCCGCCGCGCTCGGCGCGGTCGTCGCGGTCTTCCAGTGGGGCTGGCTGGCCGACCTGATCGGCGTGGAGCAGACCGGTCCGGTGATGAGCATGATGCCGATCTTCATGATCGGCGTGGTCTTCGGCCTCGCCATGGACTACGAGGTGTTCCTGGTCACCCGGATCCGCGAGGGCTTCGTCCACGGTGAGCAGCCCCGCGAGGCCATCGTCACCGGCTTCCGGCACAACGCCCGGGTGGTCACCGCAGCCGCCTTCATCATGATCGCCGTCTTCGCGGGCTTCATCGGGATGAGCGAGCCGATGATCAAGATGATGGGTCTGGGGCTGGCCGCCGCCGTCGCCTTCGACGCCTTCGTGGTCCGGATGACGATCGTCCCGGCCGTCCTGGCCCTGCTCGACCACCGTGCCTGGTGGCTGCCGCGCTGGCTCGACCGCCTGATACCGGACGTCGACGTCGAGGGCAGCAAGCTGCACACCGCCGCCCCCGAACCGGCGGCCCCGGCCCGGGAATCGGTCACCGTCTAGACCCGGCACCGGTCGGCTCGGACACCGGTTCGAGCGCCAACCGCTACCGTTGCTGTCGGGGCCGCCGTCCGTACGGACGCCCCCGACCCGGCCGCGCCGCACCCCACTCGGGGCGCGGCGCCGCACCGACTGGCAGTACCCGGCGAGGGGCGGCCAGGGCACCCCGACCCGGAGAGCACGACCATGAGCGACACCTGGCAGCGCCTGCGCCGCGAGCACCCCCGGCTGCTCGACGCCGCCGGAGGCCTGGCCCTGCTCGCGGTCACCGGCCTCGGCGCCACGGTCGACCAGGTCACCGGGCACTTCGCCCCGGTTGACCCGGCCACCGGCGTCCTCGCCCTGATCGCCGCCGCGGCCGTGTTCTTCCACCGCCGCCACCCGCGCGCGGTGGCCGCAGTCACCCTGGTCTGCACCATGATGCTGACCTGGACCAGCCCCCGGCTCACCCCGATGCTGGCCACCCCCCTGCTGCTCGCGCTCTACTTCCTCGCCGTGCGCACCGACCGCTCCACCGCACTGCGCGCCTCGATCGCCACCGCCGTCCTGCTCACCGGGATATCCCTGCTGTTCGGGCCCACCGGCCCGATCGGCGAGCGGATCAGCGTGCTCGCCTGGGCCCTGCTGCCCGGCGCCCTCGGCGACTCCATCCGCAACCGCCGCGCCCACCTCGCCGCGATCGAGGAACGCGCCGAACGCGCCGAACGCACCCGCGAGGAGGAGGCCCGCCGACGGGTCGCCGACGAGCGGATCCGGATCGCCCGCGACCTGCACGACGTCGTCGCCCACCACATCGCCCTCGCCAACGCCCAGGCCGGCATCGCCCTCCACCTCATGGACAGCCACCCGGTGCAGGCCCGCGAGGTGCTCAGCCACATCACCGACGCCACCGGCTCCGCCCTCCACGAGCTGCGCGCCACCGTCGGCCTGCTGCGCCGTGCCGAGGATCCGGCCCCGCTCGAACCCGCCCCCGGCCTGGACCGGCTCCCCGAACTGATCAACACCTTCGAACGGGCCGGAGTGCCGGTCCGGCTCACCGTCGAGGGTGAGTCCCGGCCACTGTCGCCCGGCGTCGACCTCACCGCCTTCCGGATCGTCCAGGAGTCGCTGACCAACGTCGCCAAGCACGCCCACGGCGCCGACGCCGAGGTCACCCTCTCCTACAGCGGCAGCCGGGTCGCGGTCACCGTCGCCAACGGCCGCCCGACAGCCACCGGTCGCCCCCGCACCGCCCTGCTGCCGCCGCCTGCCCCGGGCGAGAGCGGCTTCGGCCTGATCGGCATGCGCGAGCGGGCCGGCGCGGTCGGCGGGCGCCTGACCGCCGACCGCCGGCCCGGCGGCGGTTTCCTGGTCACCGCCGAACTCCCGCTGCGCACCGGCGCCCGGGACGACGCCGGGCCCTGGACGGACGGTGCGGCCCGCCCCGCGGCCGCCACCACCGAACCGGGCGGCCCGGCCGAGCCCGCCGCCAGGGAACGGCCCGCCCACGCCTTCTGGCGCGACTGCACCGTCCGGCCCGCGCGCCCCGACCGCTCCGCCGACTCCGCGTCCGCGGCCGGCTCTCCCGACACCATCCGACAAGATCGCGTCATCCGGAAGGACAAGGACCACGCATGACCATCCGCGTGCTGCTCGCCGACGACCAGGCCCTGCTGCGCGGCGCCTTCCGGATGCTGATCGACGCCGAGGAGGACATGGAGGTGGTCGGTGAGGCCGCCGACGGCCGGGAGGCGGTGGAACTCGCCCGGGCCACCAAGCCCGACATCGTGCTGATGGACATCCGGATGCCCGGCGCCGACGGCCTCGGCGCCACCGCCGAGATCTGCGCGGACGAGGAGCTGTCCGGCACCCGGGTGCTCATCCTCACCACCTTCGAGATCGACGAGTACGTGGCCCAGGCGCTGCGCGCGGGCGCCGGGGGATTCCTCGGCAAGGGCGCCGACCCGAAGGAACTGCTGGCCGCCGTCCGCACCGTCGCGGCCGGCGACGCCCTGCTCTCGCCCGCCGCGACCCGGGCCGTGATCGAGCAGTTCCTCGCCCAGCCCGACCCGGCCGCCGTCGCGCCCTCCGAGCGGCTCTCCGTCCTCACCGCCCGTGAGCGCGAGGTGATGTCGATGGCCGCCACCGGGCTCACCAACGAGGAGATCGCCGAGCGGATGTTCGTCAGCCCGTTCACCGTCCGCACCCATGTGCACCGGGCGATGGCCAAGCTGGACGCCCGGGACCGGGCGCAGCTCGTCGCGATCGCCTACCAGTCCGGACTCGTCCCGCCCGGCAGACAGTCCTGACGCACCATCACCACTGCGATCCGCAACTCGCGCCATCTACCGCGATTGCGGACTGAGGCAACGTCAGAACTCCCTCCTGAACGCTCCAAGATCCGGTCCTGGCCGAAAACCGCCGCCGAACTGGTGTATCAGCGAGTAGTCTGCCGATGACTCAGAATGAGGAGGATGTTCGTGGAAACCAAGGACACGGCCGGCGAGGTGCGGATTCTCCAGCCGTTGCCCGGGCGCACGGAGGGCGGATCGGAGGCGTTCGAGCTGCGGCTCGCGCGTCTGCTCCGCGTGCTCGGGGCCGAGGTCGCACCGGGGGCGGACTACCCGAGCGCGGCCCGATGGGAGGTCCACAAGGCGCTCGCCGGGCGGTCCGAGCTGCCCGAGGAGTACTTCGAGCCGCTGCTGGAGGCGGCGGTCCACGACCCCAACCCGAGCTTCAACCGCCGCCTCGTCGAGCCCGCCCTCGTCGCCTTCGGCCAGCGCCGGGTCCGCCTGACCCTGCTGGGCTACCTGCAGACCGGCACCAACCCGGAGCGCGCCGGTGCCGCCCGGGCCTGGTACTGGACGGCACTGACGGTCGGCGGCGGCCGGAACGCGACCGCCGACGAGGGCGCGACCGTCCGCGACAGCTGGAACGAGGCCGCGCTGCGGGAGTTCGTCGCCAACGAGGACCTCGACGTCCGCCGCTGCATCCTGCCCGGCCTGCCGCTGGTCGCGCGCGCCTACCCGGCCGAACTGCACGCCCTGGTCGAGGCGGCGGTCACGATCGCCCGCTCGCATCCCGACGAGTACATCCGCCACCGGGCCGAGATCCAGACCGGCCTCTGACCTTAGGGATCACCGCTCCGGACACAGCCTTTCGGGTGCGCCCGCCGAGGTGCGTACCCGGAGTGGGGATCCCTGCGGACCGCCCCGCCCCCACCCGGGCCCGCCGAATTTTTCACGGGGCGGGGCGGTCAGCCCGTGTTGACGGTGATGTCGCCGATGTCCGTACCCAGGTCCAGTTTGAACTTGCCGTTGGGGTCGTTCTGGACGCCGATGTGCTTCGAGCCGATGTCCGTCCCGGCGCTGACGCGGTAGGAACCCGGCGGGACGGTGAGGCGGATCTCGCCGTTGTCGGTGCTGGCCTTGACGTCCTGGGCCTTGGCGGCGGTGAGCTTGATCGCGCCGCTGTCCGTCTTGGCCTGGATCCGGTCGCCCTTGAGCGAAGTGCCGTCGATGTCACCGCTGTCGGTGCGCAGGTCGACCGCTCCGGTTGCCTGGTCGACCGAGATGTTGCCGGAGTCGGTGTGCACCGACACCGAGCCGACCTCGGTGAGGTGGATCCCGCCTGAGGAGGTGCCGCCGCTGACCGGCAGTCCGGCGGGCAGCTCGACGGTGTAGCTCACCGAGCAGTTGTGCCCGCAGCCGCCGAGCACCAGGACCCCGTCCTCGATCCGGGTGGTCGTCCCGGGCTTGCTGTCCTGGTAGGTGATCTTCCGGTGGACGGAGGCACTCCCGGTGCCGGACTTGCCGTGGACGGTGACCTCCCCGGAGAGGTCGTCCAGCTTGACGGCGGTGATCCTTCCGGAGACGGTCGCGTCGTCGCTGACCTCGGTCCCGACCGGGTCGCAGGCGGTGAGCGCGCCCACGGCGAGCCCGGCGACCACGGCGGCCCCGGCAAGACGCTGATAGCTGCGGTACTGGACCATGGTGTTCCCCCACGTCATGGACGGTCGTCGCGTGCGGACGGACTCCGTGACCGCCCCGGTCCGGAGCCGTCGCGACGACCGTAGCGGGGGACGGAGCCCGGGTCCCTGGTGCCAGCCCCCCTGTCCGGGGTCCAGAAGTCCCCACCCCCACCCCCGGCCGCGCACCCCGCCCCGCACCACCCTCGAACCACTCACCCCCGTGCGTCCCTTTCGTCGTGCCCCGGCGGCCGTCCCGGCGCAGGATGGAAACCCCGGGCGGTGGGCCCGGCGGAGCCGGCGGGCCGGACGGAGCCGTCGGCAGGGCACGACACGGGAGGCCGAGGTCGTGGGGATCGCTATGGCAGACATCCGCGAGTGGCGCGGCCAGCCGGTGGTCGACGAGAAGGACCGCCGTATCGGCACGCTGGAGTCGGTGTACGTCGAGACGGCCACCGACGAGCCGTTCTTCGCCACCGTCCTGACCGGTGTGACCAAGCGCCGCCTGGTCTTCGTCCCGCTGGAGGGCTCGGTGGCAGGGCCGGCCTACCTGCGGGTGCCGTACCCGAAGGCCAAGGTCAAGCAGGCACCCGCGATCGGCACCGACGACGTCCTGCCCGCCACCGACGAACCCGAGGTGTTCGCCTACTACGAGCTGCCGTACGCGACCGGCACCGGGGGCGAGCGCCGACTGGCCCGCCGCTGATCAGGGGCCCTTTCGGGAGGGCTTGGTCCAGCCGGGAATGAATACCCCGCCGGGTACACTTGGCAGCCGACAGTCGATGTGAAAGGCGGCCCGGACATGCAGGTGGACGAGGAGGCGGTCGGCGCGGTCCTGAACCGACTGCGTCGGGCTCAGGGCCAGTTGGCCGGGGTGATCGCGATGATCGAGGCGGGGCGGGACTGCAAGGACGTGGTCACCCAGCTCGCCGCGGTCTCGCGCGCCCTGGACCGGGCCGGGTTCAAGATCGTCGCCAGCGGGATGCGCCAGTGCATGGCCGCCGCCGACGAGGACGGCGCGCCGATGAGCGAGGCCGAGCTGGAGAAGCTGTTCCTCGCCCTGGCCTGAGCACGGGCCCGGGCGCGAGCCGGAGCGCGAGCCGGAGCGCGAGCCGGAGCACGGGCCCGCCAACCCGGCGTCCCCACCGCTCATCCCCGGAGGGCCGCGACGGATCACCCGTCGCGGCCCTGCGTGTGCCCGCCCCTGCCGACGCCCATCAGTGCGCTACCGCCCCGGAGTTCGCGAACCGCCCGATGCTCCGTCACGTGCCGTTCACGCCCTGGTCGCTGGCCTTCGGATGAATGAGCCCGCCCGCAGTTGTACAGCCAACTGCGGGCGCTCCTCCCTCCCAGCCTCCGTGACCAGCCGCGCGCGGTCCGGCACCGTCCCCCGGCGGACCGGTCCCGCGCCGGCGGACAGGACAACCGTGGCCGCAGGCAGCGCCCTGACCCTGACCTCCTCCAGCAGCCCCGCCGAAGGCGACCGGCTCACGTTCCACTGGACCACCGACGCCCCCGACGCCAAGAACTGGGTCGGCATCTACGACGGCAGCCGCCAACCCGGCAGCGGCGCCTCGCTGCTCTGGAAGTACACCCCCGGCACCTCCGGCGACGTCCAGCTCGACACCTCCGCGCTGACCGGCGGCCCGTACACCGCCTACCTGCTGGCCAAGGACGGCTACGGCGTCCTGGCACAGACCGCCCCGTTCGGCTTCCGCGCCAAGCCCCCGGTGGTCCGCCCGCATGCCGCCGTCGACTCCTTCACCGCCACCCCGGTCGCCCCCGGCGCCGCCGTGAAGATCGGGCTCGGCGGCCTCTGGTCCCGTCCCGCCGGCAATGCTCCCGGGTCGGCGGCCTACCGCAAGCTCGGCGGTGCGGCCTGGGCCTCGGTCGGCGCCGACGGCACCGTCACCGGCACGGCGCCCGCCGCCCCCGGCCGCAACCCCGAGCTGGTGGTGGTCGGCGTCAAGGACAGCACCGGCGCCACCGACACCGTCACCGTGCTCGTCCCCGTCGTGGATCCGGCGGCCCCGCCCCGGCTCAAGGCCGCCGGCTGGAACCTGCACGACGCCGGCTCCGGCTGCACCGACGCGCTGGAGAAGCAGCTGCGCATCGTCCTCGCCCAGGGCCTGGACGTGCTCGCGCTGCAGGAGACGGCCGGAGAACGGGCCAGGACCCTGGCCGACGCACTGGGCTGGTACGCCCACCAGAGCCCGGGCAGCGTCGGCATCCTCAGTCGCTACCCGCTGACCGAACTGACCCCGGCCACCGCCGAGTTGCCCGCCGTCGCGGCCACCGTCCAGCTGCCGGGCGGTCGCAGTGTCCGGTTCTGGGCCGCCCACCTCGACGAGGCGGGCTACGGCCCGTACGCGGTGCAGGACGGCAGCAGCGCCGCCCAGGTGCTGGCCGCCGAGAACGCCTCGGTGCGGCTCAAGCAGGCCAGGGCGCTGGCCGCCGCCGTGCGCGCGGACCTCGCCCGGCGCATCCCGGTGGTACTGGCCGGCTCCCTCTCCTCGCCCTCTCACCTGGACTGGACGGCCGCCACCGCCGCCGCCCACAACGGGGTCGGCGCGCTCAGGTGGCCGGTCACCGCGACTCTCCAGGAGGCCGGGCTCACCGACACCTTCCGCGAGGAGAACCCCGACCCGGTCAAGGCCCCCGGCTTCACCTGGTCGCCCACCCGCAAGCGGCGCGGCGACCGCCCCGAGCCGCAGGACCGCATCGACTTCGTCCAGTACGCCGGAGCGCTGAAGCTGGTCGAGGCGCACACCCTGGTCGCGGGCTGGCCCCAGCCGGAGCCGAACACCGCCGCCAACGAGTGGCCCTCCGACACCGCCGCCGCCGTCGCCACCTTCCAGCTCTGAGAGGCCACTTCACGATGCCCGAGCTCTCCCGCCGCACCTTCGTCGGCGCCTCCGCGGCCGTCGGCGCCACCGCCCTGACCGGCCTGTCCAGCACCCAGGCCGAGGCCGCTCCCGCCACCGCGGCCGACACCGCCCTTACCGGCACCATCAAGGACGTCAAGCACGTCGTCGTCCTGATGCAGGAGAACCGCAGCTTCGACCACTACTTCGGCACCCTGAACGGCGTGCGCGGCTTCGGCGACAAGCAGGCGCTGCAGTTCCCGGACGGCACCGACGTGTTCCGTCAGCCCGACGCCCGGCGCGGCGACGGCGGGGTGATGCTGCCGTACCGGATGGACACCTCGAAGTACAACGCGCAGAACGCCGGCGGCCTGGCCCACGACTGGGCGACCGGCCACCAGGCCATCAACAACGGCGCGATGAACAAGTGGATCGCCGCCAAGGGCGAGCGCACCATGGGCTACTTCACCCGGGACGACATTCCCTACCAGTACGCCCTGGCCGACGCGTTCACCCTCTGCGACGCCTACTTCACCTCGCTGGCCGGCCCCACCGACCCCAACCGGCTCTACCTCTGGACCGGAACCGCCGGCCCCGGCCGTGACGGCACCACCGGCCCCTGGATCGACAACACCCCGGTCACCGACAACCCCGTCGCCGACTGGACCACCTACGCCGAACGCCTGGAGGCGGCCGGCATCAGCTGGCGGGTCTACCACAACCCCAGCAAGGACGACCGCACCGGCGACTACGACGACAACGCCCTCTCCTACTTCAAGCAGTTCCACGCCTTCCCGCACGATGACCCGCGGTTCGTCAACGCGATGACCAAGTTCGACCCCACCGACTTCGACCGCCACTGCAAGGACGGCACCCTGCCGACCATCTCCTGGCTGGTCGCCCCCTACCTCTTCTCCGAACACCCGGAGGCCGGCCCCGCCTACGGCGCGCACTGGGTCAACCAGGCCCTGCAGTCGCTGATGTCCAACCCGGAGGTGTGGCGGCACACCGTCTTCCTGGTCATGTACGACGAGAACGACGGCTACTTCGACCACATGGTCCCGCCCACCCCGGAGGCCGGCACCCCCGAGGAGTTCACCCAGGGCCGGGCCATCGGCCTCGGCAACCGCGTCCCGCTCTGGGTGGCGTCCCCCTGGTCGCGCGGCGGCTGGGTCAACTCCCAGGTGTTCGACCACACTTCGGTGCTGCGCTTCATGGAGCTGGTCACCGGCGTGGCCGAGCCCAACATCTCCGCCTGGCGCCGGGCCGTCTGCGGAGACCTCACCAGCTGCTTCGACTTCGCCGCCCCGGACCACTCGCTGCCGAAGCTGCCCGACACCAACGCCCTGATGGCCAGGGCCGACGCGGGTACCAAACTGCCCGGCGTGGCCCTCCCGGCGGTCGGCACCCAGTCGATGCCGGTCCAAGAGCGCGGCGAGCGCCCGCACCGCCCGCTGCCATATCAGCCGTGGGCCGACGTCGCGGTGGACCGCCGGACCGGCAAGGTCACCTGCACCATGAGCAACGACGGCTCGGTGGCCTTCCCGTACACCGTCTACCCGAACATCCTGCTCCCCTTCGCGGGCACCCCGTACACCGTCGCCCCCGGCGCGAGCGCGACGTACGTCTGGGACGCCGCCGCCACCGACGGCCGCTACGACTTCACCGTCCACGGCCCGGACGGCTTCGTGCGCCGCTTCGCCGGCACGGTGGTCCGGGACGGGCAGGACGGCCAGAACGACATCGGCGTGCCGATCGTCACCGCCGACCTGCGCGGCAGCCTGAAGCTCATCCTCCAGGTGGCCAACGACGGCCTGACGGACGTGGCCTTCACCGCCGCGCCCAACGACTTCGCGGGCAGCGCGCAGACCGTGTGGGTCAAGCCCGGCAAGCAGGTCGAGCTCGCCTGGCCGCTGGACGGGCAGGGCCGCTACGACGTCGTGGTGACCGCCCACACCGGGCAACGCTTCGCGCAGCGCTACGCGGGCTGGGTGCACTGATCCGATGCCCGTCCGGCCGGGGCGCCGATCCGGTGACCCCCGGCCGTGGCTCGGCTGCGGTGCCGGGCCCCGCCGCTACCGTCGGGCCCATGCAGAAGATCACCACCTTCCTCTGGTACGACGACCAGGCCGAAGCGGCCGCCGCCCTCTACACCTCGCTGTTTCCCAACTCCCGCGTCACCGGGGTCACCCGCTACGGCCAGGCCGGGCCCGGGGAGCCCGGTTCGGTGATGACCGTCGAGTTCGAACTCGACGGCCGGCCCTACGCGGCGCTCAACGGCGGCCCCGAATTCACCTTCACCGAGGCGCTCTCGCTCCAGGTCGAGTGCGACGACCAGCGGGAGGTCGACGAACTCTGGGCGAAGCTCACCGCCGACGGCGGCCAGGAGGGCCCGTGCGGCTGGCTCAAGGACCGCTTCGGCCTCTCCTGGCAGATCACTCCGCGCGTCCTCCTCGACCTGATCGGCGACCGGGACCGGGCCAAGTCCGACCGGGTGATGGCGGCCATGCTGCGGATGCAGAAGATCGATATCCAGCAGCTGCTCGACGCGGCCAGGGGCTGAGGCCGTGACCGCCGTCAGCCACCGGAGCACCGTCTACCTGCGTGCCACCCCGGAGCGGGTATGGCACGCGCTCACCAACGCCGACGAGTCCGGCCTCTACTGGGGCCACCGCAACGTCTCCACCTGGCTGCCCGGCTCGCCCTGGGAGCACCAGCGCACCGACGGCTCCGGGATCGCCGACGTGATCGGCATCGTCGAGGTGTCCGACCGCCCGTACCGCCTGGTCACCACCTGGGCCGGGCCGGAGGGGCAGCGCGCGGAGGGGCCCAGCCGGGTCACGTTCGACCTCCGGCACTGGCAGGACCTGACCCGGCTGACCGTCACCCACGAGAACCTCGCCGACGAGGACGAGCGGGCGGACGCCGAACGGGGCTGGTCGGCGGTGCTGTCCAACCTCAAGACGTACCTGGAGACCGGCCACCCGCTGCCCCAGCAGCCCTGGCTGATGCCCTGACCTCCGCGGGCCCGTGGCGACGGGCGCATGACGACGGGCCCAAGACAACGGGCCCGTTCATCGGGCCCCGGCTCAGCGGGCCCGGATCAGAGCAGGCCCCGGATCAGAGCAGGCCCCGGATCAGCGCCCGGCCCCCACCGCCGGGCGCTCCCGTTCGCCCCGCCGCCGCCCGCCCCGCAGGACAGAACGCAGCCGGGCGAGGCCGGAGAACCGCTCGCGGCTCACCAGCGAGGCCCGGTCCAGCTCCTCCATCAGCCGCCGGCTGCGGTGCTCCAGGTCCAGTTCGTCCAGGATCCGGTCGATCTCGGCGAGCATCGAGCCGTGCAGCTGCCAGGCCTCCGGGTGTTCCTGGACCTTGCGCAGCAGTACCTGGGCGACGTTCTCCCGGGTGGCCAGGGCCGCCGCCAGCTCGGCGGTCAGCCGCTCCTCGGCCTCCTCGGCGTTGCGGCTGACCTGGGTGGTGACCAGCACCGCGAAGCTGACCATCGCCCCGCCGACGTGCGCCAGCAGCTCCTCCAGCCCGACCGCGACCTCGGGCGGGAACAGCTGCTCCTGCGGCCCGCGCCGCTTGGCCAGGTCGGTCACCGAGCGGGCCAGCACCCGGATCACCACCACGCAGATCTCCAGGGTGTCCAGCCCGGTGCGCAGCACCAGCCGGGAGAGCAGCCCCTCGCTGATCCGGGGGTTGAAGCGCAGGCTGTCCTCGGCCTGGCGCAGCGCCGCGTCCACGTCCGCGATCGCCTGGTCGAGCCGGCGGGCCTCGTGCAGCCGCTCGACGGCCCGGGCCACCGGAGTGGGGCGGCCCAGCTGCTCGGAGATGTCGAGCAGCAGCTGGCGGGCCCGCCGGGCGAGGTCCTCGATCGACTCCCCGGCGGTGTCCACCCAGACCGGCGGGGCGAAGAGCAGGTTGAACAGCAGGCCGACGGCCGCGCCGATCAGGGTCTCCAGCACCCGGTCCCAGGCCTGGGAGGCCAGCTTGGTGACGCCCAGGATCAGCATCGCGCTGATCGCGACCTCCTGGACGAACTCCTCGACCCGGACGTACCGCCCGATCACCAGGGAGGCCAGGATGACCAGCCCGAGGCTCCACCAGGAGAGCCCGACCACGGCGCTGAAGCCGATCGCGATCAGGACTCCGACCACCACCGAGACGACCCGGCGGACGCTGGTCTTGAGCGTGGAGTAGACGGTGACCTGGACCACCAGCAGCGCGGTGAGCGGTGCTGTCAGCGGGGCGGGCTCACTGCTGAGCTGGGTCGCCACCCCGTAGGACAGGGTGGCGGCCACGGTGGCCCGCAGGGTCTGGACGGCGAACGGGTCTCGGGCGCCGCGGCGGAGCTTGGCCGTGAGGGACTCCGGGAGAAGATCCATGTCGGCCTTCTTTCCCCGCGACAGCCGCTCACACTGCCGGTCGCCGCAGGGAATACTCGTCTAGCCCTCGCGGTTGAAGCGCAGCTTCCAGGGCGCGAGCGCCGACTCCACCTGCACCCCGATGCTCATCTTCGAGGCGCCCTCGATCCGCTCCTCGAACCGGATCGGCACCTCCAGGATGGTCAGCCCGCGCTGGATCACCCGGTAGTTCATCTCGACCTGGAACGAGTAGCCGTTGCTCTGCACGGTCGGCAGGTCGATGGCCCGCAGGGTGCTCGCCCGCCAGGCCTTGAAGCCCGCGGTGGCGTCCCGGACGCCCAGGCCGAGGATCGCGTTGACGTAGAAGTTCGCCCAGGCGGAGAGCGCCTTGCGGTGCCAGGGCCACTCCTCGGCGGTCGAGCCGCCGGGCACGTAGCGGGAGCCGAGCACCACGGCGGTGTCGTCGGCGAGCAGGACGCGAACCATCTCGGGTATCACCGAGGCCGGGTGCGAGAGGTCGGCGTCCATCTGGACCACGACGTCGGCGCCCTCGTCCAGGGCCCGGGCCATGCCGGCCAGATAGGCGCGGCCGAGGCCGTCCTTCTCGGTGCGGTGCAGCACGCCGACGGTGCCCCCGGAGTCGGCGGCCAGCTTGTCGGCGAGCTCGCCGGTGCCGTCGGGGGAGTTGTCGTCGACCACCAGCAGGTGCAGGTTCGGTACGGCGAGGTCCGCGAGGAGCCCGGCGAGGACCGGAAGGTTCTCCCGCTCGTTGTACGTGGGGACGACGACAACGACCTTGGGGGAGGCCTCGACCATGTCCTGTATTCCTCCTGCCGTCGCCGGCCGGCACCCCGTGCCGCACCGGTCGGTTGTCCTGGACGACCTGCGCTGCTGTCAGACGTGCGAGTGTAGCCCGGCTGCGGGCCCGCTCCCGCCCGGGGCCGGGCGCGCCGGGTTCCGGAGCCCCGTCACGCCGCGCCGTAGACGGCGGTCAGGTTGTCCCGGGCGGGGTGGGTGCGGCCGGCCGGGCCGGCGGCGAAGGCGCGCAGGACGTTCTCGGTGACCTTGCGGACCACGTCCCCCGCGTGGGAGTCGATGCCGTGGTCGGCGTTGCCGCCGCCGGGGCCGTTCGCGTCCAGGGTCTCGACCCAGCGCATGGTGCCGCTGGCGAAGACCCCGGCGCCGCTGGGGACGGTGTAGTACGCGGTGTCGGAGTGGGAGTGCCGGCCCTCGCAGACGACGGGGGAGTGGGCGATCACCTCGATCGGGCGCGGGGTGGGGAAGGCGGTGTCGACCCGGTCGTACTCGACGCCGACCAGGTGCGGGAAGGACGCCCCGGCCGTCACTCCGGTGCCCTCGAAGGCCCAGTGGTCCGGCGAGGTGACCACGTACGGGGCGTCCACCGGGTAGCCGTCGTAGATCACCCCGAGCATCGAGCTCTCCGGGTCGGCGCCCGGGCCGACCCGGAAGTCGGTGGTCGCCGGGGCACCTGCCTGGTGGCCCGGGTCCTGCGCCCAGGCGTCCTTGTAGCAGACCACCGTACGGTCCGGCCCGAGGTCGGTGGGCTCGAAGCGGATCCGGCGGAAGCAGCAGTTGGCGCCGAGGATCGCCAGGTTCGTCCCGGCGTCGCGGGCCGCGACCACGTTGGCGCGCTGTTCGGGGGACCAGTACTCGTCGTGGCCGAGCGACAGCACGGCGCTCGCCCCGTGCAGCAGTCCCGGGTCGCGGGCCACGTCGATCCCGGTGGTGTAGGCGAGCGGCAGCCCGAGCTTCTCGGCCAGGGCGACAAGCTGCGCCTCGTAGACCAGGAACAGTCCGGCGCCGTGGTCGTAGCCGTACGGCCGGTCGAAGACGACCCGCAGCGAGCGGGTGGCCAGCGTGCCGGTCGGGCCGTTGTAGAGGCTGTAGCCGCCCCACTCGTTGTAGGCCTGCCAGGTCGCGGGGGCGCTCATGACCACGGTCCGGCCGGCGGTGCTCGCCGAGCGGACGGTGAGGGGGACGTAGCTGCGGCCGGAGCCGTCCTCTGAGTCCAGGCGCAGCAGGTAGGCGCCCTCGGGCCAGCCCGCGGTGTCCACGGCGAGGGTGCGCTGCCAGCCGGTCAGCACGGTGCGGGTGGTCTGGTCCACGTGCGGGGCGGCCTGCCTCGTACCGGGGACGTGCTCGCGGCGCCAGACCAGTCGGGCCCGGGCGCCGCCGTACCAGCCCATCCGGTAGGCGGAGACGGTGAAGGCGGCGGCGGAGGTGGAGACGTGCAGGCCGAAGGACTCGCCGGGCAGCACGCTGACCCGGTCGGCGAAGCCCTCGACGGCGCCGGCCCGGCCGGGGTCGGCGATCTGCCAGTCGGGGTTGCCGGGGCGGGACTGCTCGTCCTGGGCGTCGCCCTTGAGGCCGGCGTGCTGGGCGTCGGTGGGCCCGGCGGTGCCGGGTGTGGCCCGGGTGCCGGGTGTGGGCAGCGGCGCGGAGTCCGGGTGTCGGCTGCCGCAGGAGGTGACGGCGGCCGCCATCAGGCCCAGGCCGAGGATCCTCCGCCGAGTCGGTTCCGTCACCGCTGCCTCCCTGTCGCTCCGTTGCCGCACCCGTGGGCGCGTCAACCTGCCGAGTCAATGCGCGCGGACATGTTTACCCCTTTCGAGAAGGTGCCTGGCACCGCCGCGCCGGAAGCCCTGATCACGGCCGGTCGGAGCCGCCACCCGGGAGGGCCGTACGGGCGCACCCCGGCGTGTCGGCCCGTGCGGTTGCCGGGCGGCCGAGGGCCGGTCACCTAGCCTGACCAGGCCCGCCGTCCGGCGGCCCGGGGGGCCGGAACCGTGTGGCGGCCGGCCGAAGTCGTGGACAGGGGTGCACGTGGTCTCGTCGGGTTCGGCCCAACCGGGAGCGGCTCCCCCGACGCGGGGTGCGAGGTTCCGGGCGTGGATGCTCGAAGGCCTCTCGGACATGGCCAAGCAGCACCCCGGCCCGCACGCGGAGGCGCCCCGGGAAGAGGGCGCGCACTGGTTCCGGGTCATGTGCCTGACCGGCCTCGACTACTTCTCCACCCTCGGCTACCAGCCCGGCATCGCGGCGCTCGCGGCCGGCCTGCTGTCACCGATCGCCACCATCGTGCTGGTGGTCGTCACCCTGTTCGGCGCCCTGCCGGTCTACCGGCGGGTGGCCGTCGAGAGCCCGCACGGTCAGGGTTCGATCGCGATGCTGGAGCGCCTGCTGTCGTTCTGGCAGGGCAAGCTCTTCGTGCTGACCCTGCTCGGCTTCGCCGCCACCGACTTCATGATCACCATCACCCTGTCGGCCGCCGACGCGACCGCGCACCTGATCGAGAACCCGCACCTGCACAGCGCCCTGTCCGGCAAGCAGGTGATGCTCACCTTCGTCCTGGTGGCCCTGCTCGGCGCGGTCTTCCTCAAGGGCTTCAGCGAGGCCATCGGCCTGGCCGTGGTCCTCGTCGCGGTCTACCTCGCGCTGAACGTCGTCGTGGTGGTCAACGGCTTCTGGCACGTCCTCGAGGAGCCGCACGTGTTCGGCGACTGGACGGACGGGCTCACCGCCGAGCACGGCAACGCCCTCGCGATGATCGGGGTGGCGCTGATCGTCTTCCCCAAGCTCGCACTCGGCCTGTCCGGCTTCGAGACCGGCGTCGCCGTGATGCCGCACATCGAGGGCGACCCGGACGACACCGAGGAGAAGCCCACCGGCCGTATCCGCGGCGCCCGGCACCTGCTCACCACCGCCGCCGTGATCATGAGCGTCTTCCTGATCGCCACCAGCCTCATCACGACCCTGCTCATCCCGACGGCGGCCTTCAAGAGCGGCGGACAGGCCAACGGGCGGGCACTCGCCTACCTCGCCCACGAGAACCTGGGCAGCGCCTTCGGCAGCGTCTACGACCTGTCGACCATCGCCATCCTCTGGTTCGCCGGCGCCTCGGCCATGGCGGGACTGCTCAACCTTATGCCGCGTTACCTGCCCCGCTACGGCATGGCGCCGCACTGGGCGCGGGCCGTGCGGCCGACGGTGATCGTGCTGACCCTGATCGCCTTCCTGCTCACCTGGCTGTTCGACGCCAGCGTCGACGCCCAGGGCGGCGCCTACGCGACCGGCGTGCTGGTGCTGATCAGCTCCGCCGCGGTCGCGGTCACCATCGCCGCGCACAAGGCCGGGGAACGGCGCTGGACCGTCACCTTCGCGGTGATCGCCGCGGTGTTCCTCTACACCACGGCCGTGAACATCGCCGAGCGCCCGGACGGCGTCAAGATCGGCGCCTGCTTCATCGCGGGCATCATGCTGGTGTCCTTCCTCTCCCGGCTCAAGCGCGCCTTCGAACTGCGCGTCACCGACGTGGTGCTGGACGAGGTCGCGGAGCGCTTCGTCCGGGACTACATGCACCGCCCGCTGCGGCTGATCGCCAACGAGCCGAACAGCCGGGACCTCGCCGAGTACCGCGACAAGCTCCGCCAGATCCGCCAGGACAACGACATCCCGGCCGAGGACGACCTGGTCTTCGTCGAGGTCACCGTGCGTGACCCGTCCGACTTCGAGGCCGAACTGACCGTGCACGGTGAGGTGCTGCACGAGCGCTACCGGGTGCTGTCGCTGCAGAGTTCGAGCGTGCCCAACGCGCTGGCCGCCCTGCTGCTGCAGGTGCGCGACCTCACCGGGCAGCAGCCGCACATCTACTTCGAGTGGACCGAGGGCAACCCCTTCGCCCAGTTCCTGCGGTTCTTCCTGTTCGGGCAGGGTGAGATCGCCCCGGTCACCCGGGAGGTGCTCCGCGAGGCGGAGCCCAACCGCAGCCGGCGGCCCGCGGTGCACGTGGGCTGAGCCGCCCACCGCGGTTGCGCGTCGCTCAGCGGGGTGGGCGGTTCCTGCTCCAGGCCGGCGCCACGAGGGCCACCAGGGCGACGGCGAAGGCGAGTTGGAGGATGTGGCGGATCCAGTCGATGCCCGAGGTGTGGCGGACGCCGATCCAGCCGGAGACGGCGTTGCCCAGCAAGGCCCCGGCGGCGCCGAGCAGCATGGTCAGCCACCAGGGGATCGACTGCGGCCCGCGCAGGATCAGCTTGGCGAGGACGCCGAGCACGAAGCCGATGAGCAGAATCCACAGGAGCTGGAACATCGCGGTCCCTTCCCGGCGTCGCCGGCCCGTACCAGCGCGCCGAATCGCCGAAGACGCGGTTCTCCCATGATCACCTGGTCCGGCCGAACGGGCACCTCGGCGGGAGTCGTTGCAGGTGAGGCCCCGGCGGCGACCGGTCCGCGGCGGGAAGGGGCGAGAACGCGCCGCCGGTGGGGCCGGAAACGTACTGTCCGAAGGGTGCTTCGTGTCGATAGGAATGGCTCCTGGCGCGGACAGGCCGCGTCGCCCGAGAAGGAGCCGCCCCGTGACCCGACTTCGAGCCGCCGCCCTCGCCCTCGGCTGTAGCGCCGCCGCACTCACCCTCACCATGGGCACCGCCCAGGCGGCTCCAGGCAGCACCAGCACCATGTGCTCCTCCTCGCTGACCCCGGCCGGCTTCGTGGACGTCCAGTGGTGGAACAGCGCGGGGTGCGGTTCCGGGTTCAACCCGAACACCAAGAAGATCATGGACCTCACCGGTTACCCGGTCGGCACCGTGGTCAACGCCTGCGCCTCGACCTGGCCGCCGGCCGGCTGGACGATCGTCAGCAGCTACTACAGCTCCGGCTGCCAGTACTCCGCCGTGCCGAGCTTCGACAAGAACTCCTGGCAGCTGAAGCGCGTCTCCTGAGCCGGAATCGCCGGCGAGTCCGGAGCGCTCGGCGGATTCGGAGCGCTCGGCGGATCTCAGAGCGCCCGGACGTCCTCGACGGCCTCGCGGACGTCCGGGTGCGGATCGGCGGCGAGGCCGTCCAGCAGATCGGCGACGCCCGGCGTGGACCAGCCCTGCACCGCCCAGACCAGCTCCCGGCGGACGGTCGGGTCGGGGTGGGCGGCCAGCGGGGTGAGGCGTTCCAGCGGGCCGCGACGGCGCAGGCCGAACCAGTGCAGGGCGGCCCGTAGCGTGTCCGGATCGCCGGGCTCGCCCGCCGCCTCGATCCGGGCCAGCAGGACGGGGACGGCCGGTGGCGGCCCGTCCAGCGGGTGCGGATGGCGCTCGCGCAGCCGCCGGCCGCCGTACTCGCCGCGGATGCGGCAGCCGAAGCAGGTGCAGGGGCGGGTGCCGTGCGCGCCCGGGAGGTAGCGCCAGCCCGCGACCTGCGGCACCGCGCGGACCCGGTGCACCTCGCGGGCATCCACCGCGCGCGGCACGACCACCTCCCAGCCCCGCGGGTCCGGCAGGGCAGCGATCCGCGCCACCGCCTCGGCGGCGGTCAGCCACCGCTGGGCCTCCTCGGCGCGGTCCCGGTAGTGCCCGACGAGCACCTGCTGGGCGTCGTCCAGGCGGACGTGCACCGCGGCCAGTGAGCCCTTCGGGCCGAACCGGGCCAGCTCGCGCAGCCACTGGTGGGTGAGGGTGTAGGAAGGCAGCACGGGGAAGCAGTACACCCCCCGCACACCGCCCTGGCCCCGGCTGTCGGCCCGGATCCCGGTGCGGCGGATGCGCGGCGTGTTCGCCGCGGCGGTCAGGTGCACGAACATCGCCATGGCAGCGGATGGTAGCCGCCCGTGCGGCGCCGGTTCGACGCGTTTTCGGGTTACGCCTCCGTTCCCCGGTTCGTGCGGCGGCCGATCAGGGCGGCCAGGCCGTCCAGGATGCGGGCCAGGCCGAAGTCCAGGGCCTGGTCGCGCCCCTCCGGATCCGGATCGGCCATCGCCGCGGCCACCGCGGGGAAGCGGTCCGCGTGGCGGTGCACCACCGTGCCGAAGGCGGCGAGGAGCTGGGCCTCGGGGGAGCCGTCCGGGCCGGTCGCGCGAGCCTGCACCGCGATGCTGCGCACGTGCCCGGAGAGCAGTACGGCGGCGTCCATCCGCTCGGCGCCGGTCAGCCCGTGGCCGTCGAGGGCGGCCACCACCCGCTCCAGCCAGGCGAGTTCGTTGGGGCCGGGCACCCGGGGGCCGAGGGTGGCGTCCAGCAGCCAGGGGTGCCGGGCGAAGGCGTCCGCCAAGTGGTGGGCCCAGGCGGTGAGTTGTTCCCGCCAGTCGGGGGCGTCCGGGGCCGCGGGCGGCTCGCCGACCGCCGACTCGACCATCAGCGCCACCAGTTCGGCCTTGCCGGGGACATAGCGGTAGAGCGACATCTTGGTGAAGTCGAGCAGCCCGGCCACCTTCTGCATGGAGACCGCGCCCAGCCCCTCGGCGTCCGCCACCTCGACGCCCGCGGCGGCGATGCGCTCCAGGCTGAGGGCGGGCTTCGGCCCGCGGGTCGGCCGGGTGGGCCGGTCCCAGAGCAGCCGCACCGTGTCGTTCGCCGCCTCGCCCATCTTCCGCTCCCGTCCCGGGGGTTGTCCGCCCGCGCGAACTGCGTCTACCGTACACAGCAATGAACTGTGTCCATTGGACACAGTTATCAGATCCACGGACGGAGTGGTTTCCATGAGCGCTTCCCCGCACACCAGGGTGCTGATCTCGGGCGCGAGCATCGCCGGCCCCGCCCTGGCCCACTGGCTGGGCCGGTACGGCTTCGAGGTCACGGTCGTCGAACTCGCCCCGGCCCTGCGCGGCGGCGGGCAGAACGTCGACTTCCGGGGGCGCACCCACCTCACCGTGCTGGAGCGGATGGGCGTGCTGGAGGAACTGCGCACCCTCGGCACCGGCGGCAGCCCGATCACCTTCGTGGACGAGCGGGGGCGCCGGTTGCTGCACCTGCCGGCCGACTTCGCGGGCGGCGAGCTGGAGGTCCCGCGCGGGGAACTGGCCCAGGTGCTGTACCGCCACGGCAACTCCCGCGCCGAGTACGTCTTCGGCGACTCCGTCGAAGCCCTGGAGGAGACGGCGAGCGGCGTGCGGGTGGCCTTCCGGCACGGCGCGCCGCGCGAGTTCGACCTGGTGATCGGCGCCGACGGGCTGCACTCCACCGTGCGGCGGCTCGCCTTCGGCCCCGAGCGGCAGTTCGTCCGCCACCTCGGCTACTACGCGGCCACCTGGGAACTGCCCAACGACGACGGCCTGCCGGTCGGCGGAGTCGCCCTGAACGTCCCCGGCCGGCTGATGTCCGTCGGCGCCGACCACCGCGACCCGGCCGGCGCGGGCGCCTTCTGCCTCTTCGCCTCGCCCGAACTGCGCTACGACCGCCACGACGTCCGGCAGCAGAAGGCACTGGTCCGCGCCGCCTTCGACGGCCTCGGCTGGCGGGTGCCGCAACTGCTCCGGAGCCTGGACGCCGCGCCCGAGCTGTACTTCGACTCGATCAGCCGCGCGGACGTCCCCTCCTGGTCCACCGGCCGGATCGCCCTGCTCGGCGACGCCGCCTGCGGCGCCACCATCGGCGGAATGGGCACCGGGACCGCGGTGGTGGCCGCGTACGTGCTGGCGGGCGAGCTGGCGCTGGCCCGCGGCGACCACCGGGCCGCCTTCGCCCGGTACGAGAAACGGCTGCGCGGCTACGCCGAGGGCTGCCAGAAGGGCGGGGACCGGACCGGCCCGTTCCTGGCTCCGCGCACGGCGGCCGGGCTGCGGCTGCGCAACGGGCTGCTCAACCGGCGGTGGGTGCTGAACCGGATGCTGGAGCTGGGCAAGCAGGTGTCCAGCCTCGAACTCCCGGACTACGAAGCCCTGTTGGCCGGCCGGGTCAATGCGGTGGGTTGAGCCGGCTGCCGTTGTCGAGCAGCGCCTCGACCCGGACGGCGGCCCGGGCGGGCCGCTCGACGGCGAGGGTGCGGTCCGGGGCCGGGCGGTCGACGGACCAGTCCGGGCCCCTGACGATGAGCCGGGTGACCCGTCGGCTGCCCGCCGCGAGCAGGTACTCGGCGCCCTGCGGGGAGCGCCACCACGTCCAGGCCACGGTGTCCTGCTCGAACCGGCTGCACGAGCGGCCCGGGCCGCCGCCGGTGCGCTGCGGGCCCCGGGCCGAGGGCAGCAGCACGGCGGTGGCCGCACTGCCCTCGCCCGTCCAGCGGTCGGCGCGCAGGCAGAACCAGGCCGCCGAACCCGCGTTCTGGGGCAGCGGCTGCACGGCGAAGGCCCAGAGGTTGAGCTGCTTGACGCCCGGGGTGCCGTCCGGCACCGCGCAGCCGGCCCGCGCCCAGGCCTGCAGGGCGTCCTGGGCGGTGGCCTCGCCCAGCCGGCGGTAGTGGCGCACCAGCACGGCCTCCGCCTCCGCCACCGGGCGGGCCCAGCCGCTCCGGGCCACCGGTGCCGCGCCCAGCGTCCGTACTGCCAACGGGCCCTCCCGGTGCCGCCAGTGCTGTCATGGTGGACGGTTCAACGAGTCGATCATGTGATGGTTGCGCCGTACGGGGGGGTGAGGTGTCGCCGGGAGCGCGGAGGAGCGACGGCGCGGGCGGATGGTTCGTCGGGGAACTGTTCGATGGCCGGGGCCCTTGGTCCCACCCGTTCGGCCCCTTGGCCTCTGGCGATCCGCGCGGCCGGAGGCCATGCTTCCGGTACCGGCCCGGACGATCCGCGCCCGGTCGGACCAGCATCGTTGGACGAGGTGAACCGGCGTGCCGCATGCCACCGTCGAATCTGTGATGACCAGCCCCGTGGTCCGGGTCGCCCCCGAGACCGGGTTCCGGGAGATCGTCACGCTGATGACCGAGTACGACATCACCGGGGTGCCGGTAGTGGACCCGGACGGACGGCCGCTCGGGCTGGTGTCGGAGGCGGACCTGCTGCGCACGCTGGCCGCGCAGGAGGACCCGGCCAGCCTGCTGCCCGCGCCCGAGTCGGCGCAGGTGGGTCACGGCGGCGAGGTCACCGCAGCGGACCTGATGACGGCCCAGCCTGTGTGCACCACGCCCGACACCAGTGTGGTGGCGGCGGCCCGGCTGATGAGCCGGCACGGGCTGAAGCGGCTGCCCGTGCTGGACGAGGAGGGGCGGGTCATCGGGATGGTGAGCCGCGGGGACCTGCTGCGGGTGTTCCTGCGCGAGGACCGGGTGATCCGGCGGGAGATCGTCGAGGAGGTGCTCGGCCGGATCGACGGGGTGAGCCCGGCCGAGATCGGGGTGGAGGTCGACCAGGGCCGGGTGGTGCTCAGCGGCAGCGTGCCCGAGGCGCACCTGGTACCGATCGTGTTGAACCTGTGCCGCGCGGTGGACGGGGTGGTCTCGGTGACCGACCGGCTCCAGGCCGGGGGTGCCACCGCGTCGATCGGCTGATCGTCCGGTCGCCCCGGCGGCCACGCGAGCCCAGGCAGCCCCGGCCTCCCCGGCTGCTCCGTTCACCCCGCTCGTCCCGCTCGTCCCAACTCGCCCCGGACTGCGGAGGACCGGTTCGCATACTGCGGAGCGTATCGGGGAACTCACCCTGTGTGCCCGGCGGTTCGAGGCTGCCGGGGCGCCGGAGCAATGGGGAGGCGGCCGTGGCGGTCGTGTTCGACGCTGACTTCACTTCGACCAGGCAGTGGATCGCCGGGCGCAGCAGTGCGTACCCCCGGATGGGGCCGACCAACCGGAGCGACCACAAACTCGACTACCTGAGCAACGAGTACTGCCCCGGCGGGGTGTTCACCGCCGTACGGCGCCGCACCGGCGGGCTCTGGACGTGCAACCTGCTGACCACCGAGGGCAGTCCGGAGGGCTTCCAGGTCCGCACCGGGGACGTGCTCGCGACGCGGGTCACGCTGCCCCGCGAGGTGGGCGCCTGGCCGGCGATCTGGACCTGGCGGGACGGCGGCAACGAAGTGGACTTCTTCGAGTACCACCCGGACAACCCGGACCTGCTGGAGATCTCCAACCACGTGCGGGGAGGCTTCCGTTACTGGCACGGGGGTGGCGTCGGGATCGGCCCCGGTGCGAGCTTCGGTATGCGGGTGGTGCTCGGCGCGAACTCGGTGGACTGGTACGTCCAGGACGAGCTGGTCTACGCGGACCTGCACGGCGTCGGGGCCGGTTGGCACGCTTACCTGATCGTCAACCTGTCGGTGTCGGACGGTACCTACCACGAGCGGCCGCCGTTCGGCGGGCCGGAGCGGTTGAGCTGGGTCTGCCACAGCCTGACGGTCGAGCGCTGACGGGGGCTCGGCAGGGGCTCCGCAGGGTGCGCCTCAGGGGGCGAAGGCTGCGGTGACCGGGCCGCCCGGGCCGGAGCGCTGGAACCAGACCGCCCGGCGGTGCGGGCCGATGTGCGCGGGGTCGGTGACGTACAGGTCGTCGCGCGGAGCGCTTTCGTTGCCGGGGGCCAGCGCGGCGTCCACGGCGCGGTCGGCGAGTGCGCGCAGCAGGGCGGCGGCGGTCGCCTCGGCGGCGCTGGGGGCGATGGTCAGGGCGGCGAGTTCGGCCCAGAGCGCGGTGGACACGTAGGCGATCGGGGAGTGGTTGAGCGCCGGGTGGGGGCGGCCGTCGGCGTGGCGGCGGAGCACTCCGGCCGCGACGAGCTGCTCGGGGGAGCGGTGGTCGTCGGGTGGGTGGTGGCTCATGGGCGGCAACGCTACCCCGGTGAACGGGGTGGCATTGCAGGAACGTTTTCTCAGGCTTTCTTCACGGCGCTTTGACCGGTCGCGGGCGCACGATGGTGATAAGGCGCTGATCACCCCGGGCGGCGCGGCAGCCCTGCTGTACGGCGGTCGGCCCTCACGGCACCCAGGGTGGTCCCGGTGCCGAGCACCTCGGCGGGCCCGGCAGGTCGGAGGAGGAGGTCCTGATGAGGCACTGGCACGGGCACGGCTTCGGGCCCGGATACGGAGGGCCGGGCGGCTGGGGCATCGCCGTCATGGCGATCGTCACGCTGATCGTCCTGGTGGTGCTGGTGCTCCTGGCCGTCGCACTGTTCCGGTACGTCTTCCGCTCGCGGCAACCGATCGCGCACGGCCCCGGCGCCGTGGGTGTCGGGCCCGGCGCGCCGCACGGCTGGGCGCACGGCCCGACTCCGGAGCAACTGCTCGCGGAGCGGTTCGCGCGGGGCGAGATCGACGCGGAGGAGTACCGGCACCGCCGGGAGACGCTGCGCTCGCCGGACGGGCCGAGCGGGACGAGTGGGCCTGGAGAGGCTGGTGGGCCGGATGGCCCCAGCGGGGTAGGTGGGCCGAGCGCGGGCTGACCGGGGTCGGCCGGGGCTTCGGAGGGGCGGGCGAGGCCCGCCGCACGCGGAGTGCGGCGGGCCTCGGTGCGCGATCGCCCCTGTCCTGCCCGTTACTCGACGACCAGCTCGACCGGGATGTTGCCCCGGGTGGCGCGGGAGTACGGGCAGACCTCGTGCGCCTGCTTGACCAGCTGCAGGCCGCTCTCGCCCGCGAGCGCGTCGGGCAGCTCGACGCGGAGCACGACGGACAGGCCGAAGCCGGCGTCGTCCTTGCCGATGGACACCTCGGCGGTCACCGAGACCTCGCTGGTGTCCACCCGGGCCTGCCGGCCGACCAGGCCGAGGGCGCTGGCGAAGCAGGCGGCGTAGCCGGCCGCGAACAGCTGCTCGGGGTTGGTGCCCTGGCCGCTGCCGCCGAGCGCGGGCGGCATCGCGAGGGCGAGGTCGAGCTGACCGTCCGAGCTGACGGCGCGGCCCTCGCGGCCGTTGGCGGTGGCGACTGCGGTGTAGAGCGCGTCCATGGTAGGTCCCTTCGTGGTGCGCGGTCCGTGGTGCGTGGAGGTGCGCGGGGGCGTGCGGAGTGGTCGTGCTTCGGCGGCGGTCGGGCCCTCGGTCGAGGTCCGGCTGCCGACCGCTCCATAAGTAGAGCACGCCATTCAATTGCGCACAACTCAATTGCGTAACTGTGATCGGTACCATGGGGTCATGACCACGCTCCCCGGCATGGCGGACGAGGAACTGCTCCGCCTCGACCAGCAGATCTGCTTCTCGCTCAACGCGGCCTCGCGCGCCTTCGGCGGCGTCTACCGGGTCCTGCTCCGGGATCTCGGACTGACCTATCCGCAGTACCTGGTCATGCTGGTGCTCTGGGAGGACGGCGAGCTGCCCGTCAAGCGGATCGGCGAGCGCCTGCGGCTCGACTCCGGCACCCTCTCCCCGCTGCTCAAGCGACTGGAGACGGCCGGACTGGTGCGCCGGGAGCGCAGTCAGGAGGACGAGCGGTCGGTCACCGTCACCCTCACCGCCGAGGGGTCGGCGCTGCGCGGGCGTGCCGGACAGGTGCCGCGCCGGCTGCTCGCCGCGACCGGGCTGCCGGTCGAGGACCTGGCGGCGCTGCGGGAGCTGCTGGACCGGGTGACCGTCGCGCTGGACTCGGCGGACGTGGAGCTGGCGCCGTAGCCGTGGCCGTGGCGGGCGCCGATCGTGGCGGGGGCGCCGCAGGGCTTGTCAAGCCGGTCGCCAGCGAGGTGTGATCTGGGTCACGTGCGGCCGGTCGGGTGTCGGTCCGCGAGTGCGAACGGGCAGGTCAGCGGCGCTGTTCGAAAGTGAACGGAAATCTTCGCCAATTGTCCGCCCGATCCGGTCAACAACCCGCGCCTCCCGGACGGTTACACCACGAGCCCCCAGAGGGCCGTCGGCGTGCCACCCGGTGGGCCGGCCAGCTGACCCATGAAGGGGGCGCGTGTGAACACTCCCGGGCCGGGCGAGGAGCGGAGCCTGCGGGCCGACCCGCTCGACGACCTGCCGAACGACTTCGAGGCGTTCTTCACCCGCGAGAACACCGGCTACCTCCGCTACGCCCAGCAGCGTCTGCGCCACCGCGAGGACGCCCAGGACGCCGTGCAGAACGCCGGCACCACGCTCTACAAGAACTGGCGCCGCGCCCTGGCCAGCGAGGACCCGCAGGCCTTCGCCTTCAAGATCGTCAAGGACGCGGTGATCGACGTCCTGCGCGAACGCCGCCGAGCCGAGCGCAAGCGGCTCCGGGTGATCGCCCAGCGCCGCCCCGACACCAGCCAGGACGAGCTGGAGGAACTCGCCGAGCTGGACGCCCTGGACTGGGCGATGGACGAGCTCGCGCGGGCCGCGCCGATCCAGGCCGACGTGGTCCGGCTGCGCCAGTCGGGCCTGTCGTACCCCGACATCGGCCGGTCGCTCGGCATCGCGCACACCACCGCCCGCACCTACTACAGCCTCGGGCGGCGCCACCTGGAGTACCTGCTGGAGCACCCGGACGACGGCGGGCAGGCCACATGAAGGTCGCCGCGCTGCTGCACGCGCACGCCGCCGAACTGCACCAGGAGTTCCGCGACCACGATCCGGCGGCCTTCACCCGTCGGCTGGCCGAGCGGCTGGCCGACGCCCGGCGGGCCGTCCCGGCCGGGCGTGAGCGCCCCGCCCGGCCGCCCACCGTCGCCCGGCCGCCGCACGCCCTCGCGGCCGGGGACCACCCCCGGACCGCCGGGCGCTCCGAACTGCGGCGCGACCTGCGGCACCTGTGCGCGGGAGTGGCCGGAGCGGCGGAGCCGGGAGAGCTGGCGCTGGACCTCGAACTCGCCGAGAAGGCCGCCTTCCGGACCCTCGGCTGCCTGCTCTACGGCATGGGCCGTACGGCGGACGCGGTCTTCTGGTGGCGGATCGCCGCCCAGTACGGCGACCAACTGGCCGTCCACTGCCTGGCCGTGCACTACGCCGCCGAGGGCGAGCTGCGCGACGCGGCCCGCTGGGCAGCCGAGGCCGAGGACCTCAGCGCCCCGGGCCGGCTGCCGGAGTTGGCCCCGCAGGCCCGTCCGGGCTGCGCCGCCGAGCTGGCCCGGCTGCTGGCGGAACGGTACGACGGGGAGATCCTGCTGACCCTTCGGGAGGCGGTGGCGGCCCGGACGGGGGCCGCCGACGCCGGGCCTCTGGGCGTCCGGGCGGTGCGGGGGCGGGGGGTGACGCGGATCCGCTGAGGGGGAGCGGGCAGGCCCCGTGCGAGTCCGTACCGGCCCTATGTGAGTCCGGAGAGGGCGCTGCCGAGGTAGTCGGCGCCGAGCACGATCGGGACGGCAGTCATGATCGCCGCATTGTGCGCGGCCGTCCAGGCGCGCCACTCGCCGAGGGCGCGGACCGAGCGGTCGGCACCCCGGAGCTGGACGGCGAGTGGCAGGAGGGTGCCCAGCGAGCCGATCAGCACCAGGACGGCGGCGGCCACGGCCATCGCCCCGGGGGCGGGCCGGGCGGCGGCGATCGAGGCGGCCCCGCCGACGGCCGGGAGCAGGGTCCTGGGAGGGGACACGACCAGCGCCGCGGCGAGCCCGGCGGACCTGATGGGGGTCAGGCGATCGATCCCCAGCAGCCAGGCCGGGGGCGCGGTGACGTGCCCGGGGCGGGGACGGTCGCGCCACTGCTCGGCCGCCAGCAGGAGCAGTGCGGCGCCGAGGACGAGCTTCAGCCAGGAGCACCAGGTCGGAGCGCCGTCCGCCGGGTTCAGCGCGCTGCCCGCCACCAGCACCGGCGCCACGACCACTGCCAGGCCGAGCACCCAGCCCGCGGTGAACGCGAGCCCGTTGGGTCGGCCGCGTGGCGAGGCGAGGATCAGGAGCACGGCGATCAACGGCAGCGGACTGAGCGCGACCGCCACCGCCGAGGCCAGCACCGGACCGACCGCCTCACCCATCCCCGGACCTGCCTTCCCGTCGGCGGGCGCCGTCCGCCATTCAGCTACGTCCGGGGGCGGGGCGCACGACCGGGTCGGCCGTTCGGGTGAGGGTCGGCTGCGGAGGAACGGCCGGGGGCCGCCGCACCGCACCGGTGCGGCGGCCCCCGGGACCGGCTGGAACGGGCGGCGCCCGATCAGTCGGTCCCGGACTCGATCGCCGCGTGGTCCAGCGCGGTGGACTCCGCCTCGTGGCCGTTGCCCGCGGCGATCGGCGCCGCGCCGCCCGGGGCGAGCTCGCCGATCAGGCCGCTCCACTGCGCCAGCTGGCCGTGGCCCGCGTACAGCTCCAGCTTGCTGCGGGAGTCCGCGATGTCCAGGTTGCGCATGGTCAGCTGGCCGATCCGGTCGTCCGGGACGAACGCGGCGTCGACGCTGCGCTCCATCGACAGCTTCTCCGGGTGGTAGCTGAAGTGCGGGCCCTGGGTGTCGATCACCGAGTAGTCCTGGCCGCGCCGCAGCCGCAGCGTGACGCTGCCGGTGACGGCCTGGCCGACCCACTTCTGCAGGCTGTCGCGCAGCATCAGCGCCTGCGGGTCGAACCAGCGGCCCTCGTACATCAGGCGGCCGAGGCGCCGGCCCTGGGTGTGGTAGGTGGCGATGGTGTCCTCGTTGTGGATCGCGTTCAGCAGGCGCTCGTAGGCGATGTGCAGCAGCGCCATGCCGGGGGCCTCGTAGATGCCGCGGCTCTTGGCCTCGATGATCCGGTTCTCGATCTGGTCCGACATGCCCAGGCCGTGCCGCCCGCCGATCCGGTTGGCCTCGTGCACCAGCTCGACGGCGTCGCCGAACTCACGGCCGTTGATCCGGACCGGGCGGCCGAACTCGAACTCGACCGTGACGTCCTCGGTCTGGATCTCGACGGCCGGGTCCCAGAAGGCGACACCCATGATCGGGGCGACGATCTCCAGTGAGGCGTCCAGGAACTCCAGCCGCTTGGCCTCGTGGGTGGCGCCCCAGATGTTGGCGTCGGTGGAGTAGGCCTTCTCGGCGGAGTCCCGGTACGGCAGGTCGCGCTCGGCGAGCCACTCGGACATCTCCTTGCGGCCGCCGAGCTGGTCGACGAACGCCTGGTCCAGCCACGGCTTGTAGATCCGCAGGTTGGGGTTGGCCAGCAGGCCGTAGCGGTAGAACCGCTCGATGTCGTTGCCCTTGTAGGTGGAACCGTCGCCCCAGATGGATACGCCGTCCTCCTGCATGGCCCGCACCAGCAGGGTGCCGGTCACGGCGCGGCCGAGCGGGGTGGTGTTGAAGTAGGTCTGCCCGGCGGAGCGGATGTGGAAGGCGCCGCAGGCGAGGGCGGCCAGGCCCTCCTCGACCAGCGGGGCCCGGCAGTCGATCAGGCGGGCCTGCTCGGCGCCGTACGCGCGGCCGCGGGCCGGGACGTCGGCGAGGTTCGGCTCGTCGTACTGGCCGATGTCGGCCGTGTAGGCGTAGGGGACGGCGCCGTGCTCGCGCATCCACGCGACCGCGACGGAGGTGTCCAACCCACCGGAGAATGCGATGCCGATCCGTTCACCGACCGGCAGCTTGCTCAAGACCTTCGACATGCATGCACCCTTGACCCACCCGCGCGGCGCGGGCTCCTGATTTAGCGACGTGTGAGGGGATTCGGCCTGATTGATCCGATGCCCGCACTCTGGCATAGATTTGCAGAGTACCGCAAGAGCATACGAACGCGTCGGTCGGGGCGGTCGCTTGGGAAGGCGTTCTGGGCCGCCCGGTGGACGGGCCAAGTCGGAGGATCGGCAGGGGGGTTGGGGGCCGAATGTGGGACGGGCCGGACTCCCGGGGATGGGGTCCGGCCCGTCCGTGCTGCGGCGCTGCGGCGCTGCGGCGGTGCGGTGGGGTGCGGTGGCGGCGTGGTCAGGGGGTTCGGCTCGGTTCTCGGCGGTGCGGTCCCTGGCGGTGCGGCCGCGGCGGTGGCGTTCTCCCGGGGTGCGGGCGGGCGGCGCGGGCCAGCAGCCAGGGCGAGTGGGAGGCGAGAACGCCCAGCCCGAGGGCCACCAGGTGCCCGGCGTCCGCCAGTTGCTGGTCCGCCGCCCAGGCTCCGGCCAGTGCCAGGGCGAGGGCCGGCAGGCCGTACCGGCGCAGCGCGGGCGGGCCCAGGGCCAGCAGGCAGCCGGCGGTGGCGACCAGTCCGTAACTGATCCCCACGTCCCGCGCGCGGGAGAGCGCGCCCGGGATCCGGGCGACCAGCATCACCCACATGGCACCCTCGGTGAGCAGGGTCGCGCCCACGTGCCCGAAGGCGAAGACCGCGCCCGCACGGGTCGGGCCCCAGCGCCACTCGGCCAGGCCCAGGACCGCGGCGACGGCGGCGATGCCCGCCCAGGCCGGGACGCCGTCGACCACCAGACCACTGGTGAACAGCGACCACCACTTGCCGACTTCCATGTGGTGGACGTTGCTGCTGTTGTGCCGGACGAACCGGGCCCGCTCCGCGTGGCCCTGGGTGGCGAGCCAGGAGGCGACGGCGGTCAGCAGAAGGACGTAGACCGTGGTGAGCCGCAGACGGACGGCCGTCGCGGTGGCGTTCGCTCTCAGGGCGGCCGTTCTGGAGGGAGCCCCGGCGGAGGCTCCGGAGACCGGACGCCGGGCGGCAGCCGCCGGGCCGGCGTCGGTGGGGTCGGTGTCGGTCGGCCTGGTCGTTCCGAGGCGGTCCCTCATCGTGGCTGGCGCCCTCGCTGTGCGGTGTCCGGTGCCCGGCGGCTCCACGGGCGGCCGGAGAACCAGCCTATGCCAGTTCCCGAGGGCCGCCGTGGCGACGGTCCTCGGCCGGTACCCTCGGCGGTGCCCGGAGGCGGGCGGAGCAGGGGCCGGAGGTCGAAGCGGAGGCGGGGCGGGATCACCCGTACGGGTCGTCGCGGCGGCGGGCGGAGGCCGGTGCGGGCGAGGGTGAGGGGGACCGTCGGGACCGTCGAGGAGGCGCCGATGAGCGGCAGCGCCACCAGGGTGCCGCGGGCGTGCCGGGGGGCCTGGTGGGCGCGGGCGGCCCGGGCGGTGTGGCGCTACGTCCGGCGGGCTCCCGGCACCTACATCTGGCTGGCGATCCTGCTGGCCACCACGGAGGTGATCCGGCACGTCGACGCGGCGACCGCGGACCGCATCCTGGAGCGCCGCTCGACCAATCTGCACCACCTCCAGGTCTCACCGGTCCGGGTGCTGGCGACCAGTGCGCTGTGGATCGCGGGCGGCGGCTGGCTGGGCTACTTCGCGCTCTACAACCTCTTCCACGTACCCGCCGAGCGCTGGCTGGGCACGCTGCGCTGGCTCTCGGTGGCGGTGCTGGCACACGTCGGCGCGACCTACCTCAGCGAAGGCGTCCTCGGCTGGGCGATCCACCGGGGCCTGGCGGCGCCGAAGGCGGTCTACACGCTCGACTACGGCGTCAGTTACGCGCTCGCCGGGGTGGTCGGGGTGCTCACCTACCTGGTCGTGCGGCCCTGGCGGTACCTGTACCTGGCGGGGGTGCTGGCCGTGTACGTCCTCGGCCTCCACCAGGGCCGGGACTACACGGGCATCGGCCACCTCAGCGCAGTCCTGATCGGCCTCGCCTGCTACCCGTTGACCCGGGAGCGGCCGGGAGAGTTCGACCCGGTCGCCTCGGCGCGTGCGCTCCGGCGGTGGTTGCGGCTGCGACGGTGGCTGCGGCAGCGCTCGCGTCCGTGGCCGGGGCGGGGATGACCGGACATCGGATTGTGGCGGGTGTCGGGCATTCCGTGAATGCCAACTGTTGTAGACGGTAAGGGTCTTAACCGTTTCTTACCGTAGGGACCTTCCCCCGACGGAGCGCACCGAGCAGGCTTGGCCCCCTGTTTCGCCGGGGCCGCGTGACCGCGCGGCCGGCCACAGGGGAGGACCGCACTCGTGCCCATCAGGCAACACCGACGGCTGCTGCTGAGCGCCGTCACGCTCACCGCCCTCGGACTGACCACCAGCCAGGCGCTCGCCGCGCCGTCGGCGCCGTCCGCACCGCAGCCCTGGCAGGTGCGGCACCAGGCGGACATCGGCAAGCAGCACGCGAAGAAGACCGGGGCCACCACCACCCGGTCGACCTTCAGCCCCAAGGCCGACTCGGGGGCCGGGGACGGTGGCGACGAGGCGGAGAACTCCGCCGAGGGCGTGGCCCAGTACACCGAGGCGCGCACCGCGCCGGGCGTCGTCGCGCCGGGTGCGTACGGTGCGGCCTGGTCGCAGCTCCAGTCGATGCCGCACACGGACGGCGACTGGAAGCACGTCACCGACGAGCCGTACAACTCGGACGACCCGCGCTACCGGGACGTCAACTCCAACTCCAGCGGCGGCGCCGGGCTGGTGACCGGCCGGATCACCGGTATCGCGGCGGACAGCAACGGCTACGTCTACGCGGGCGGCGCCAACGGCGGCGTGTTCCGCTCCCGCACGGGCGGCGGGCACTGGGAGCCGATCGCCGACAAGCTGCCGACCCTGTCGACGGGCACGCTGAATCTGGACGAGGGCGGGCGGCTCTGGTACGCCACCGGCGAGTCCAACACCGGCGCCACCTCGTACGTCGGCACCGGCGTGTACGTGCTGGCCGATCCCCAGCACGGCAAGTTCCAGCCGGGCAACCGGGTGGGCGGGTCGGAGCTGGAGTCGACCATCATCCACGCGCTGCGCTTCGGCGGTGGCAAGGTATGGGCGGCCACCAGCCGCGGGGTCTGGAGCCACTCGACGTCGGATCTGTCCGGCCCGTGGAAGCTGGAGTTCGCACCCAACCCGGACTACCTGCCGGGCGGTTCGAAGGCCAAGGACGCGAGCGCGCCGTACAAGAACATCGCCAACGACATCGCGATCGACCCCAGGGACCCGTCCAAGGTGATCCTGGCGGTCGGCTGGCGTGGCGGTGACACCTACAACGGTTTCTACGGCAAGGCCGCGGACGGCAGTTGGCAGCGGGTCTCCTCGCTCGGCGATCTGCCGACGGACGCCGCGAACGTCGGCAACGTCACCTTCGCGCGCTCGGCGGACGGCTCGCGCTACTACGCGATCGACCAGTCGCCGGACGTCGCCGCGCACAACCCGGACACCGGCCTCAAGGGCATCTACGTCTCCAAGTCCGGATCCCCGTACGGGCCTTGGGTGCTGATCGCGGACAAGGACAAGCTGAAGGGCTCCGGCTCCGCGCTTCAGGACCCGGGTTACCAGCCCGGCATCCAGTCCTGGTACAACCAGTCGCTCCAGGTCGACCCGGCAAACCCGGACCACGTCTACGCCGGTCTGGAGGAGGTCTTCGAGACCACCGACGGCGGTGCCAAGTGGGCGACCGTCGGGCCGTACTGGAACAACGGCTTCCCGTGCTGGAGCATCGACCCGACGAAGCAGACCGGTGACTGCTCGCCGACCGTGCACTCCGACCAGCACGCCGTCGCCTTCGGCAGCTACCAGGGCAAGGTGAACGTCTACGTCGGCAACGACGGCGGCATCTACCGCCGGCCGGGCAACGGGCAGTTGGACGCCTGGGGTCACGGCAAGGACTGGACGTCGCTGAACGACGGCACCATGGACACCCTGCAGTACTACTCGGTCGGCGTCGGCAAGGACCCGGCCGACAAGTCCGGCAAGGGCGTCATCGTCAGCGGTGGGTTGCAGGACAACGGTGAGTCGATCCTGCGCGCCCACGACAAGGTGATGGGCTCCAACTTCGGCGGCGACGGCGGCGACACCATGGTCGACCCGGCCAACGGCTGCAACATCGCCGAGGAGTACGTCTACCTCGACATGTGGGTCACCCAGAACTGCGCCGTGAACGACGGCAGTTGGACGAAGGACCCGAGCAAGGCCACCTCCTACGAGGTCGCCCCGCCGGACAAGGACTCCAGCGCCGCCAGGTTCATCGCCCCGATGACCAGTGACCCCAAGGACACCAACACCTGGGTGGCCGGCGGCCGGCACGTCTGGGTGCAGCACAAGGGGTACGCGATCCGCAGCGGCAACGAGTGGACCTCCGCCTACGACCTGGGCGCCGGGCACGTCGCCACCGCCGTGGCCACCGTCAACGGTACGGTGTACGCGGGCTGGTGCGGCCCGTGCAACAACCAGGGCTTCAGCCGGGGCATCGCGGTCGGCAACACCGACGGCACCGGCTGGCACCAGCTCAACCTGCCCGTCGACGGCACCGTGCCCAACCGCTACATCTCCTCCTTCGCGGTGGACCAGAACGACGCCCAGCACGTCTTCGTCGCGATCAACGGCTTCTCGCGGACCTGGACCGAGGGCCCCGGCGCGGGCAACGGCCACCTCTTCGAGACCCGTGACGGCGGCGCCACCTGGACCGACGTCTCGGCCAACCTGCCCGACGTCCCCGCGACTTCGGTCAAGCTCCTGCCGAACGGCGGCCTCGCCCTCGGCACCGACCTCGCCGCCTTCTACCGCGCGCCGGGAGAGAGGAACTTCTCCGTCCTCGGCCGCAACCTGCCCACCACCGCGGTGGCGCAGCTGAAGACCGGCCCCGACGGGCGCCTCTACGCCGCCACCTTCGGCCGAGGCATCTGGTCGATCAACCCGAACGAGCTGTCCGAGGACGACGACAGCCAGGGCTGACCGTCCGCTCCGTTCCGGTGCCCGGCCCGCTCCCGAGGAGCGGGCCGGGCACCCGGCGTTTCCGCACGGGTGAGCCCGGTGGCCCGGTGCCCGGTGGGCGCGTGGACTGGCGAGCGGCAGCGGCCTCGAGTTCCGTCCGCCGCCGGTCGACCCCCGGGGCGGGGCGTCGGTCGAGGGAGGGTCCGTCCCGCTCAGGCGCGCAGGCCGTGGCGCTTGGTGTAGGCGAGGTGGAAGAGGAACAGCGGCACGGCGATGACCGGCCAGCAGGCCTGCATGGCGGCTGGCGCGGCGTCGACCGGCAGCAGATGGGCGAAGACGAGCTGGGCGAGGGCGTTGAGCAGGCTGGCCGCGCCCCAGACCGTGGTGAGCACCCGGAGTCCGCGGCGGAAGGCGGCGTCCTGGTGCCAGCGCCCCTCCCAGGCGCGCAGCCCGTCCTCGCCCGCTTTGACCTGCACGAACGAGCGGAAGAGGACCATCAGGGCCGGTCGTCCGTAGCCGACGGAGGCGAGCAGCCAGACGCCGATCAGTCCGCCGAGCATGCCGGTCCAGGCCTCGCGGACCAGCAGGGTGCGAGGGTCGCCGGTGAGCGTGGAGAGGAGGAGCCCGAGCCCGATCATGCTGAGGATCAGCAGGGCGAGGAAGTCCACGCGGCGGGTGCGGATCAGGCGGACGACGACGGTGGCCGCCGACACCGCGGCCGACCAGAGCAGGGACCACCACTGGTCGACGCCGGCGAGGCGCAGCCCGTAGTAGACCCCGAGCGGCAGGACGAGGTCGAGCAGCAGGGGTAAGAGGCCGGCGGTCCGGCGCGGAGCGGTGCGGACGGTCATGACGCGCCGCCGTTCGCGGTGGCGAGGCCGAACAGGGTGACCAGTTCGCGCCCGTAGGCACGCGGGTCGAAGTCGTCGCCCACGGCGAGCCGGTTGGCGGCCGCGTCGATCGAGGCGCGGATCGCCATGGCCATGGCCTCCGCGTCGAAGGGCCGGAAGGCGCCGCTGCGCTGGCCGTCCCGCAGGTGCTGCACGAGCAGGGCGACGGGGGTGTCGAAGCCGGCCGCGCTGACCAGCGGAGTGCCGTCCTCCCGGCGGGCGTTGGCGAGGACGTCCACCAGCGCCCGCACCTCGACGGGGTGTTCCGCCAGGAAGTCGAGGTTGGCCTCGATGTAGGCGGCCAGCATCGCGGCGGGTTCGTGCTGGGCGCGGATGCGCGGCTGCATGGCGACCCGCGCCTGCTCCTGGACGGTGTCGACCAGGGCCTGGAAGAGGTCCCCCTTGTCGTCGAAGTGGTAGGAGATCAGCCGCACGCTGGACAGCCCGGCCCGCTTGGCGATCTGCGCGAACGAGGCCCGCGCGTAACCGAGTTCCGCGACGGTCTCGATCGCCGCGGTGACGATCTGGGCACGCCGGGCGTCGGTGACGAAGGTCCGGCCGCTCTCCGGAGCCGCGGCGTCCTGAGGATTTACTCGCATGAGTAAAAAGTAACACGGACCGGCAAAATGAAGGGCGCAAAAACACCCCGCCGTCCCGTGAGGGGCAGGCCGGCGGGGCTGCGCGGGGAAGGATCGGCAGGTCAGGGCGCCCGGGCGATCAGGAGGGGCTGGAAGAAACCGGTGGCGTCGGGCTGCTCCCAGTCGGCCCCGACGAGGCCCGCCTCTGCGGCGAAGGAGCTCAACTGCGCCTGGCCGAGCGCCCAGTAGCTGGAGCGACGGACCGTGACCCGCCACTGCGCGGCGTCGTCCGGCAGCAGCTGGAACAGCTCCAGGTCGTAGTGCTCACCGTCCTCCCGCCAGTGCCAGAGCTGGAAGACGACCGACCGCCGGCCGTCCCGCTCGGCGGTCTGCGGCGGGGTGGAGGCCGGGCGGTCGCGGCGCAGCCGGTCGTACGGCCGGGTGGAGACCAGCAGCAGCCCGCCCGGTCGCAGGACCCGGCGCATCTCGCCCAGCGCGGCGCGGACGTCCTCGGCTGTGAGCAGGTGGGGCAGCGCGTTGTCGGCGCACACCACGACGTCGAAGCGCCCGTCCGGGAAGGGAAGCCGGCGCATGTCGGCGGCAGCCGCGGGCAGCCGCAGCCCGCGCCCGGCGGCCTCGGCGGCGGCCCGGGCGACAGCGACCGGGCTGAGATCGGTGCCGGTGACCGCGTGGCCGAGCGCGGCCAGGCCGATCGCCTGGGTGCCGATGCCGCACGCGCAGTCCAGCACCTCGGCGGGGGCCTCGCCCAGGCGTGCGCGGATCAGGGCGTCCAGCGCGCCGCCCTGACGGGCGAGCGAGGCGTCCCAGTCGGCGTAGAGCAGGTGGTAGTCGCGGGCGAAGTCGTCGTAGAAGCGGCCGAGTTCGGAGCTGGTCATGGCGTCGGAACCTCCACGGGCGGGGCAGGGGTAGCGGGCGACATAGGCGTTGAAGGCCGTGCGCCGTCTGCCGGGCGACATCGGCAACGACCCGTGGCCGAGCGGCTCGCCGGCTTCTTCGTCCGTCATGACGGCTATCCTCACCCGGACGCATTGACACGGAGTACCGGTTTTTCGCGGCCGCGGTTCCGGACCGGAGGAAAGGTGCGGCCCGTGGAACGGATACCGGACGAGGACCAGTTGGACGGGCTGCGCCCGCTGCTGGAGTCGGGCGAGGCCGTCCTCGGTTACGAGCCGGACGGGCCGGCCGGGCCCGGGCAGGGCTTCGCCGACCGCTGCTGGGTGCTGCACACCCTGCGAGTGGACGGGCGGCCGGTGCGCTGGGCCGAGGCGCTGGCCGGATCCGGGCGGCGCCTCGCCGATTGGCCGTTCACCCTGTCGTATCTGGTGTTCCGGGATCCGGTTGCCCTCGTCGGCGAGGTCGAGCTCCCGCGGATCGGGGAGCCGGACCGTGACTGCCTCGTACGGCTGGTGGAGGTGCTGGCCCGGCACAGTGCCGACGGGCAGGCGACGGACTGCCGCTTCGCCTCGGCCGCGATCGAGGACCTCCTGCGGCCGGTGACGGCCCATCGCGGCCGACTGGACGAGGCCGTGGCCCACTACGACGCCTGGCCGGAGGGCAGACAGTTCCCCGCGCACTGGTGGCCCTCGGACGGCTCCTGGTTCGTCCTCACCAACTGGGACCTCAGCGCCCCCGCGACGGTTCGAAAAGTACTCTGACCTGCGAAGGTGAAGTGCCGGACCTGGTGCTCGTCCAGTCAGCAACGTGCCCTCGATGTGCCGTCCCGGGCCGAAACGCTAGCACGCGGTCGAAGTCGGCGGTGTGGGCCACGGGGCCGGCACGCTACGGCCGACCGGTGAGCAGGTGGCCGACCGCCGCGATGCCCTCGGTGATGGCTCGCTCGCCGACGTTGCCGAAGCCGAGGACGAGTTGTGCGGGCGTAATGGTGCGTGAGGCACGGCAGGTGCTGATGCCGTAGAGGCCGACGGACCTGGCGCGGGCGGCGGTGACGATGTGGTGCTCGTCTGCGCCGGCGGGCAGGTGGGCGACGGCGTGGAAGCCGGCCGCGAGACCGGTGACCGGCAGCTCGGGGGCGTGCTCGGCGAGCGCGGCGAGCAGGGCGGCGCGGCGGGCCGCGTAGGTGGCGCGCATGCGGCGCAGGTGGCGGTCGAAGCGCCCGGACTCGATCAGCCTGGCCAGGGCGAGCTGGTCGAGCGTGGGCGTGCCGCGGTCGCTGCGGTGCTTGCGCTCGGTGAGCGGTTCGACCAGATCGGCCGGGCAGACCATCCAGCCTATCCGCAGGGCCGGGGCGAGGGACTTGCTGACGGTGCCGAGGGAGATGACCCGGTCTGGCGCCAGGCCCTGGAGCGCGCCGACCGGTTCCCGGTCGTAGCGGAATTCGGCGTCGTAGTCGTCCTCGATGACGATCGCGTCGCGGTCCCTGGCCCACTCGGTCAGGGCCAGTCGGCGCTCCGGGGTGAGGGCGACGCCGGTGGGCCACTGGTGAGCGGGGGTGACCACGACGGCGCGCGCGTCCGTCGCCGCCAGCGCGCTTACATCGATGCCGTGTTCGTCGACCGGTACGGGAATCGCCCGAAGCCCTGCCACCGCGGCGGCGTCGCGGACGGTGGCGGGTGAGCCGGGGTCCTCGAAGGCCACCGTCCGCGCGCCGCCGTCCGCGAGGACGCGCAGGGCGAGGCCAAGCCCCTGGGCGTAGCCGTTGCAGACGACGATGTGCTCGGGGTCGGCCGCAGCCGCGCGGACCCGGCGCAGGTATCCGGCGAGGACCTCGCGGAGGCCCGCGCTGCCGCGCGGGTCGCCGTAGTCGAACTCTGCCGTCGGCATGGCATGGGCCGCCTCGCGCATGGCCCAGAGCCAGTCCTGGACCGGGAAGGAGCCCAAGTCCGGTACGCCCCACCGGAAGTCGGCCACTAGGTGCGAAGCGGTGCTTCGCGGCCGTGCTGCGCCGGGCGGTGCTGCGGCGCCGGCCGCCACCCGGGTGGCGGAGCCGGGGCGGGTCACCAGGTAGCCCTCGGCCAGGAGTTGGGCGTAGCACTCCTGCACCAGCCCGCGTGAGAGGCCGAGCGTGCGGGCGAGTTCCCGGGAAGACGGCAGCCGTTCGCCGACATGCAGGCGGCCGGCGCGGATCGCGTCCCGCAGCCCGTGCTCCAGCTGCGCGCGCAGCGGCTGGCCGCTGGTCCGGTCGACGGCCAGCAACAGCTCGGGCGGGGAACTGGACCACTCCAGGGGCATGGAACTGGAGCTTACCGGCGATCCGGTCGGCCGCTTAGCGTCCTGCCGTGACCGAAACGATCGACTCGACTCCTTCATCGCCCGCGCCACGCCCGCCGCTGGTGACGCGGCCGCTGCTGCTGCGCTTCGTGTCCATCCTGGGCGCTTCGACCAGCTTCTACCTGCTGCTGTCGGTCGTCCCCGGCTACGCGACGGCCGGCGGCGGGGGCGGCTGGACGGCTGGGCTGGCCACCGGCGCGCTGATGCTGGCGACGGTGGTGGGCGAACTCGCGACGCCCGCCCTGGTCAACCGCTACGGCTACCGGGCCGTCCTGGCCGTCGGCCTGGGCCTGCTGGGCGCACCGGCGCTGGCGCTGGTGTTCACCCCGAACCTGTGGTGGATCGTCACGGTCTGCCTGCTGCGCGGACTCGGTTTCGCGTTCACCGTGGTGGCGGGCGGCGCGCTGACCGCGTCTCTCATCCCGGCCGAACGGCGCGGTGAGGGACTGGCGCTGGTCGGGATCGTGAGCGGGGTGCCCTCGTTGGTGGCGTTGCCGCTGGGTGTGTGGCTGTCCGCGCACATGGGCTACGGCGTGGTCTTCACTTCCGGGGCGGTGGTCGCGCTCGCCGCGATCCTCGCGGTGCCCGGCCTGCCCGACCGGATCCGCACGTCGGGACGCCCGGTCGGGATCTCTGAAGGCCTGCGCACGGCCGGACTACGGCGCCCTGCCGTGGTCTTCGCCGTCGCGGCCGTCGCCGCCGGGATCGTCGTCACATTCCTGCCGCTCGCCGTCCCCGCTTCGGCCACGGGCCTCGTCGCCGTGGCGCTGTTCGTCCAGCCCGCGGCGGCCACGCTGGCCCGCTGGCTCGCCGGCCGGCACGGGGACCGGCATGGCTCCGCCGGTCTGGTGCTGCCTGGCCTGCTGCTGTCGGCCGCTGGCACGCTGCTGATGGCACTGACCCGCAGCCCGCTGGCCGTCGTCGTCGCGGTCGGTGTGTTCGGGATCGGCTTCGGCATCATCCAGAACGCCACCCTGACGCTGATGTACGCGCGCGTGCCCACCGCTGGCTACGGCACCATCAGCGCGCTGTGGAACTTCGCCTACGACGCGGGCATGGGCGCCGGCGCCGTCGCCTTCGGCTGGCTCGCGGCAGGAACCGGCTACCCCTGGGCCTTCACCCTGACCGGCACCGCGATGCTCACTGCCGTCGTACCGGCCTGGCGCGACCACCGCGCCGCCACCCGAGCCGAGGCGCGCGGAACGAAGGCACCCGCGTTGGCGCGCGCACCGCTCCAGTGACGACTGCCGTGACGCCAACCCACGGCAAGCCGTCCATGCCGTGCCCGTGACACACCCTCGCTGGTCGCATCTTGCCCGCTAACTCGGCTGTGGCCGGGGGCCGCCTGCCGCGAACTGGGCGTCACCCTCGTACGCACCGGGCTCTGACTCTTCCATCACTGACCACTCCGACCGCGATCACGATGTAGGAGATCCCTTGCAGCACTTTGTCCGTCCCCTTGACAGTCCGCCCGTCAACGGCTTCAGCCACGCGGTGGCGTTCGCCGGCCCCATGGTCGCGTCTCCGGCCAGATTCCCCCGGACGCCGAAGGCCGAATCGTGGGCGAGTCCGACGCCGCCGCCCAGACTCGGCAGGTCTTCACCAACCTGGCCACCGCGCTGCGGGCAGCCGGCGCCCGGATGCAGGACGTGGTCAAGCTGACCGTCTACCTGACCGATCTGGCCGACCTGGACGCCTTCCGCCGGATCCGTGACGAGCATCTGGACCCCGCCCGCCTGCCGGCCTGTTCCCTGGTGAAGGTTGCCGGACTCGTCCACCCAGCTGGATATCACCGAGCGCGCCGTGCTCTTCGACCTGATCAGCGAGCAGGCGGAGGCGCTGGTTCACCTGTACGCGAGCTGTGACCGTGCCGTCGTGTATCCACGTTTCGGCGGCGCCCGGCCGGTCGTCTTCCGCGACCGTTTCACCGGCCGGGACCACACGCCACCGGACCCGGACATGCGCGCCTTCCTCGAAATCACTGCTGCCAACGAACTCGACGCGCTGGCACACAATGCCGACCTGGCCGAACGCTACGGCCGGGCACTGCAACGTTTGTTCCTCAGCTCGCGTGACCTGTTGTCCGCCGCGGCGTGGGACGCCTGCTCACGGCAGCTCGGCCAGTACTCCTCCGATCCCGACCAGTCCCGCGCCTCAAACTGAGAGGAACCCCACCCATGCCCGACTCCGGACAGTTCGCTGCCGAATCCCTCCTGATCCCGTCCCGCGCGACCATCGCCGTGCTCGGTCCCGGAGGAGTCGGCGGTCTGCTCGCCGCGCTGCTCTCCCGCGCCGGACACCGTGTGATCTGCCTCGCCCGCGAGGAGACCGTCTGTCCGCTGCGCCAGGACGGTATCCGTGTCCGCAGCAGGCAGTTCGGCGACTTCACCGGGGCGGTCGAGGTAAACACCGTGCTGCGCGAGCCCGTCGACCTGTGCCTGGTGACAGTCAAGAACACCGCACTCGGCGCTGCGCTCGACCGCATCCCACCACAGTGGCTCACCAACGGTGTGCTGCTGCCGCTGCTCAACGGCGTCGAGCACACCGACGCCCTGCGGGCAGGCTACGGGGACGAGCGAGTCGTACCGGCCGTGGTCCGCGTGGAGTCCGCCCGCACCGCGCCGGGCGTCATCAGGCACGGCAGCCCGTTCGTCGAGATCGACCTGGTCGGTCGCCAAGAGCAGCTCGCCCCGCTCGCCGAACTGCTCACCGGCGCCGGTGTGGCCACCCGCGTCCTTCCGGACGAGCGCCAAGTCCTCTGGGCGAAGCTGGCCTTCCTGGCCCCCTTCGCCCTGCTCACCACCCGCCATCGGCTGCCCATCGGCGGCATCCGGTCCGAGCGGCGGGACGAGCTGACGGCTCTGGTCGAGGAGACCGTTGCGGTCAGCCGGGCCTGCGGCGGGCAGACAGTGGTCTCCGAAGTCCTTCAGCGCTATGACGCGTTCCCCGCCGACAGCAAGTCGTCCATGCAGCGCGACGCCGAGGCGGGCCACGCGCTGGAACTCGACGCCATCGGTGGAGCCGTGCTGCGCGCTGCCGAACGGCACGGCATCCGCGTGCCGCTCACGACGCGACTCGTAACCGAACTCGCGGCTGGCATCGGCCTTCCCCGCCACGGCCGCGACAGCCCGGCGTGAACGCCCGACGGTCCGCGAAGGCGTCGCGGACGCGCACTGGCGCTCCCGGGCGCAGCACGCGGCGGGGCTGGGTGTCATCACCGACGGCAAGACCATCCTGCTGCTGCAATGGGCCGCCATGGACGGGCCCTTCGCCGCCACAGCGGGCACCAGCTGACGCCGCTGCTCCGGCCGGCCCCCGCTTCGAGGCACCCGTCCGGCTTGGAGCGCGTGCCGTCAGGCGGCAGTCGGGCCGCTCGACGAGCCGGCCGCGCTTGAAGCGGGCACCATCGCGCACGAGTGGGACGAGGTGGGCGCCGTTGAGGGTCTGTACGGTCTTCGGCTCTTACAAGATTTTCGTAACCGGTGATCCCGGTGATCTCTTCAACTCGCCTATGGTGTGGCTTGGTTGGCGGTGGGACGCTGTCCGGGTGTGGTGTCATGGCGGGGGACCTGCTGCCGCGGCTGGCCGTGGTGCAGGTCGAGCGCGTGGAGGCCAGCGGGGATCTACTGAGGATCACTGCCCGGACCAGGGATGACTTGCCGGCGGCGCGTCCGTTGTGCGGGCAGTCGTCGGACTGGGTGCACTCTCGATAGGAACGGCATGTCGCGGGCGAGGCGGTTGGCGGTCGGGCGGTCGTGATCGACTTATCGGTGCACCGCCTGTACTGCGAGACCCACCTCCTGGAAGTCTTGTCGTCCATGGCGGCCTGCCCGGCCATGCGCTCGCCCTCGGGGCGGGGGTCTCGTGCCGCACCGAGCCAATCAAGTGCCGGGCGGTACGCGGCAGATCCGTTCGGGCCCGAGTGGGCGGGCCAGTGGTCCCTGTATCGAGGTGTTCGGCAGGCCGGGTGCATCTCGTCGGTACGGCCCATCGATCGGCCGCGCCGGTTCCTCCCCTGGCCGGGGGCCTTACGGGACCGGAGACGGGGCAGAGCCGGACTGTCGGGGAGGGCTTCTGCGACAATCGACCGGCCGGTAGCCAGGACGGAAGGAGGCTCGCGTGGGTGGGGACGGGGTGCGGTCTCGGATGCCGCAGCTGCGGCTGGACGAACTGCTGGAGGAGCTCCAGGCGCGGATCGACGCGGCCCGCGGCACTCGGGACCGGGTGCACAGCCTCCTGGAGGCTGTGCTGTCGGTCGGCCGCGAGCTGGACCTGACACAGGTGCTGCGGCGGATCGTGGAAGCCGCGGCGGTGCTGGTGGACGCGAAGTACGCGGCGCTCGGCGTGATCGGGCCGGACGGCGAGACGCTCTCCGCCTTCCTGACCGTGGGCCTGTCGGAGGAGGAGATCGCGAAGATCGGCCCCTACCCAACGGGCCGGGGCATCCTCGGAGAGCTGATCCGCAACCCCGAGTCACTGCGACTGGAGAACCTCTCCGAGCACCCCGCGTCGTACGGCTGCCCGATGCACCACCCGGTGATGCGAACCTTCCTCGGCGTACCGGTACGGGTGCGCGACGAGGTCTTCGGCAACCTCTACCTGACGGACAAGCGGGGCGGCGAGGAGTTCGACGCCGACGACGAGTCCGTGATCGCCACCCTGGCGGTCGCGGCCGGCGTGGCGATCGACAACGCCCGGCTGTACGAGGAGGCTCAGCGCCAGCAGCGCTGGCTGAGCGCGAGCGCGGAGATCACCCGCGCGCTGCTGTCCGGGGGCTCGCGCTCGGAGGTGCTGGAGCTGATCGCGCAGCGGGCCCGGGAGATCACCGGCGCCGACCTCGCCGACGTCTCCGTGCCGCTGGCCGGGACGGACACCGTGCGGGTGGAGCTGGCTCTTGGTGGGGACGCGGTCGGCCGGACGGGCCTGGTCGTGCCGTTGGCGGGGTCATTGTCGGGTGAAGCCTGTGCTTCGGGCGTGCCGGTGACCACGGCGGATCTGGCCGGTGAGCCGCGGCTGTCGGCGGGGGCGCGCCGGTTCGAGGGGCTCGGTGCGGCGGTCGCGGTCCCTCTGGGCCGGGCCGAGGGGCAGATCGACGGTGTGCTGCTGCTCGCCAGGGAGGCCGGCGCGCCCGAGTTCACCGACCGCGAGATCGGCCCGCTGCTGGGCTTCGCCGACCAGGCCGCGCTGGCCCTGGAGCTGGCGGAACGCCGCCGGGACGCCGAGCAGCTGGCGATGCTGGAAGACCGCGACCGGATCGCCCGCGACCTGCACGACCTGGCCATCCAGCGGCTCTTCGCGACCGGGATGACGCTGCAAAGTGCCGCCCGCTTCATCGCGCACCCCGGCGCGTCGGACCGGGTGCTCCGTGCGGTCGGCGACCTGGACGAGACGATCAAGATCATCAGGTCGACGATCTTCGGGCTCCGCGCTCGCGAGGAGCGCTCCGGCCAGGGCCTGCGGGCCAGGGCCGTGCGGGCCGTCGAGCAGGCGCAGGCGGTCCTGGGCTTCCCGCCCCGGCTGAGCATGGAGGGTCTGCTGGACACCGACGTGCCGGCGGAGATCGCGGAACACGTCGTGGCCGTCCTGGGGGAGGCGCTGAGCAACGCGGCCCGGCACGCGAAGGCGGACCGGGTGGAGGTCGTGCTGGGCGCCACCGGGCAGCAGGTCATGCTGACGGTGCAGGACAACGGTGTCGGCGTTCCCGAGCAGGGGCGGCGCAGCGGCCTGCGCAATCTCGCCGAGCGGGCGGAAGGGCTCGGGGGCGGGTTCGAGCTGATCAGCCCTGCGGAGGGCGGTACTCGACTGACCTGGTCCGCCCCGTTGCGGTGAGGCGGGCTGACGGGGCCGCGGGCGGGTCACACCTCGCACGCGGGTGAAGCGGGCAGGGAACGCCCGGACACCAGTTCCGGACGGATCCGGACGGTCACCTGGTCGGCCGACTTCGCGGGGGCGGGCACGGCGGCGGGAACGGGATGGCTCGCCGCGCTGACGGATGTGACGTCGGCCCGGCCGAGCACGGTGACGCTCCACCCGCTGCCGTCGGTCTCGCTCAGCTCGCTCGCCTCGAAGGCGACGACCGCGTCGGTGACGGCGCGGGCGATCTCGGAGCCGGCGTTCGCCTGGAGCAGGACGCTGCCGTCGGTCGCGATCCGGTATCGGACCGGCATCACGGCGGGTAGGGCGCCGACGGTGTAGACCAAGCGGCCGACGGCTGTCCCGCCCAGCAGTTTCAGGCACTGCGACTCGTCGAGTGGAGTGAATTCGGCTGTCATGGCGTCCATGCTCGGCGGAGGCCGGTCGGCCTGCGAGGGTCCGATGGTCCCTCGTAGGACTTCTGGCGGTCCTGCCGTGCCGGGGGCCTGTCGGCCCAGGGGCATCCCCCCGGGCTCAGACGGCCGTGCGGGCTCCCGTCTGGTTGCGGCCCGACAGTACCTGGGTGGCGATGATGGCCGCCTGGACTCGGCGTTCCACGCCGAGTTTGGCGAGCAGGCGGGAGATATGGTTCTTGACGGTCTTCTCGGCGAGGTAGAGACGCTGGCCGATCTGCCGGTTGGTCAGGCCCTCGCCCACCAAGGCGAGGATTTCCCGCTCGCGGTCGGTGAGGTGCGGACCGTCGGACGGCTGCTGAGCGGCCTCGCCGCGCAGTCTGGCCATCAGCCGGGTGGCGGCGCCGGGGTCGAGCATGGACTGGCCGGAGGCCACCGTGCGGACCGCCGAGACGAGGTCGGTGCCGCTGATCTGCTTGAGGACGTAGCCGGCGGCGCCGGCCATGATCGAGTCGAGCAGCGCCTCCTCGTCGTCGAAGGACGTGAGGATCAGGCAGGCCAGCTCCGGCATCCGGGAACGCAGTTCACGGCAGACCGTCACGCCGTCGCCGTCGGGCAGCCGCATGTCCAGGACCGCGACGTCCGGCCTGAGCGCCGGAACGCGGGTGAGCGCCTGCGCCACGGTGGAGGCCTCGCCGACGACCGTGAAACCGGGCTCCGAGTCCAGCAGGTCGTGCACGCCTCGTCGGACGACCTCGTGGTCGTCCAGGAGGAACACCTTCACCGGGTCGCCTGCGGCCGCCGCCGTGTTGTCCGCCATCACCGCTCCGTGCTCGATGCCTGTCCCCAGTGGCAGGTCATGCAGTTCTCGTCGCAGTCTGCCGGATGCCGGGCGGAGTCGATAGGGCCGGAGGGCCCTAATCGTGAGGGCGGGCCTGAGGTCACCGGGGTTCGACCGGTCCACGTTCTCGTCGCTCAGCCAGGGCCAGACGTGGAGAAGGCACAGTGCCGATCCGAGCCTCTGAGCCTCCTGCGCCGCCCACGCGGCGGCGGCCTCGCTCTGCGGTGACCCGTCGAGACCCACCATGACCTGTCGTGTCGTCACGACCGCTCCTCACCTGTCGCTTTGGGCCGGGGCCAGGTGCCGACCGGCTGTGCACGAATCTCCCGTCGGGCCGAGCGGGAGCCAAGGGACTGACGGGACCCGGTGGTGGGCCGGTGGTCCCTGCGGGGCGCGGCGGGCAGTGCGTCGCGCGCCGGTGCGCGACGTGACTCCTCGGGACCATCGGGCGGGGGAGGCAGGGACCGCTGGGGCGGGGGAACGGGACTGTCGGCCCATGGGATGCGCTGCCCGCCGATCCGAAGATCTTTCTCGGCGGGTGGCGGCGAAGGCCAGGCCCATCCGCATGGTTCAGCACCTGGCAAAGGAGCCTCTGATGTCCGTACACGACCGCGGGAGACCACCGGTGAGCACGGCGGAGGACGGACCGCGACGGCGCAGCGGCACGTTCGGGTTGCCGGGTGCCACCGCGCTGGTGGTCGGCAGCATCATCGGTACCGGCGTGTTCGCGCTGCCGTCGGCGCTCGCGCCGTACGGGCCGATCGCGCTGGTGGCGTTCGTCCTGGTGACCGTCGGGGCGCTGACGCTCGCCGTGACCTTCGGGCGGCTGTCGGAGCGGGTGCCGGGCAGCGGCGGGCCCTACGTCTACGCCCGAGAGGCATTCGGCGAGTTCGCCGGGTTCCTGACCGCCTGGTCGTACTGGATCACGGCCTGGGCCGGGAACGCGGCCATCGCCGTGGCCTGGGTCGGCTACGTCGAGGTGTTCGTCAACAAGGACCACCACACCTGGGCCTCGATCGCGATAGCCCTGGTGGGTCTGTGGCTGCCCGCGATCGTCAACCTGACCGGCGTGCGCAGCATCGGCGCTTTCCAGGTGGTCACCACGGTGCTCAAGTTCCTGCCGCTGGCGTTCATGGCGACGGCCGGCCTGCTGTTCGTGAAGTCCGGAAACCTCGGGGCCTTCAACGCGAGCGGCGGCTCGGCGATGGGCGCCGTCTCGGCGGCCGGGGCGATCGCGCTGTTCAGCTACATCGGCCTGGAGACCGCCTCGGTGGCGGCCGGGCGGGTGCGCGAACCCAAGCGCAACGTGCCGCGGGCGACCATCTACGGCACCCTGGCCTGCGCGGCGATCTACCTGCTCGGCACCCTCGCCGTGTTCGGTACCGTGCCGCACGCGCAACTCGCTTCCTCCACGGCGCCGTTCACCGATGCGATGAACGGCATCGCGGGCGGACACTGGGCCGGGAACCTGGTCGCCGTCGCCGCGATCGTCTCCGGGCTCGGGGCACTGAACGGCTGGACGCTGATCTGTGCGGAGATGCCGATGGCCGCCGCCCGCGACGGACTGTTCCCGTCCGCGTTCGCCGGCACCCGCGGCCGAGGCGAGGTACCGGCCTTCGGCATCGTCTCGGCGACCGTCCTCGCGTCGGTGCTCACCGTGATCAGCTACACCCGGTTCACCAAGGTCTTCACCGAGATCGTGCTGCTGAGCGTGCTGACCGCCGTCATCCCCTACCTGGTCTCGGCGGCCGCGCAGCTGTACTGGCTGGCGCTGCACGGCAGGGAGCAGCTGGACCGGCGCCGCCTCACCCGCGACACGGCCGTCACCGTCCTCGCACTGGCCTTCTCGTACTGGTCGATCCAGGGCAGCGGCTACCAGACCGTCTACTACGGCCTCTTCACCATCCTGCTCGGCATCCCGGTCTACATCTGGCTGAAGCGACCGCACGCCCGACCCGCGACCGACGCGCTTACGGATACCGGCACCGACACCCGACCGACCGACATCCGTCCAGCCCGCCGCGACGCACCGCCCGCCAAGGCGGCCCGAACCGCCCGCCCGGTCGGCTTCGCCACCATCGTCCTGCGCGCGCTGACGCCGCGCCAGCAGCACTGAGAACAAGGGAGTACACCGAGATGTCCACCCTGCGTGTCGACTCGGAAGCCGGCCGCCTGCGGCAGGTGATCCTGCACCGCCCGGGCCTGGAGCTCGCCCGGCTGACCCCGCGCAACGTCGACGAGCTGCTCTTCGACGACATCCTGTGGGCCAAGCGCGCCCGCGAGGAGCACGGCGCCTTCGCCCAGGTCCTGCGCGACCACGGCGTGCGCGTCCACCACTACGCCGATCTCCTTGCCGAGACGCTCGACCTGCCGCCCGCCCGGGCCTGGCTGCTCGGCCAGGTGGTCACCGAGGCCACCGTCGGGCCCGCGCTCGTCGAGCCGGTCCGGGAGCTGTGCGAGCAGCTCGACGGCACCACCCTCGCCGAATACCTGATCGGCGGCGTACTCAAGGACGACCTGCCGCTGCGCAGCCCCCGCAGCCTGCACTGGAACACCCTCGGGGAGCAGGACTTCGCCCTCCCGCCGCTGCCCAACCACCTCTTCCCGCGGGACAACTCCTGCTGGATCGGCGGCCGTTACAGCCTGAACCCGATGGCGAAGCCGGCCCGTCGGCGGGAGACCCTGCACACCGCCGCGATCTACCGTTTCCACCCGCTGTTCGCCGAGACCGCGCCTCCGCTGCTCGACGGCACCACCACGCCGCCCGGGCTGAGCCTGGAGGGCGGGGACGTCCACGTCGTCGCACCGGGCGTCGTCATGGTCGGGATGGGCGAGCGCACCACCGCGCAGGCTGTCGAAACCCTCGCCCAGCAGCTGTTCCTGACCGGCACCGCGCACCGGCTGATCGCCGTCGGCCTGCCGGAGAGCCGGGCGTTCATGCACCTGGACACCGTCCTGACGATGATCGACCGGGACACCTTCACCGTCTACCCGGGCCTGGCCGACGGCCTGCGCTCCTGGACCCTCACCCCCGCCCCCGAGCTCCTGACCGGCTTCGACGTGCGGACCGACACCGACCTCGCCGCCTCTCTTGCGGAGGCCCTAGACCTGGACAAGGTCCGCTTCCTGTCCGCCGAGCAGGACGAGCGGGCCGCCGAGCGCGAGCAGTGGGACGACGGCAGCAACTTCCTCGCCCTCGCCCCCGGCGTCGTCGTCGGCTACGAGCGCAACACCGCCACCAACACCTACCTGCGCAAGCAGGGCGTCGAGATCGTCACCATCGCCGGCTCCGAGCTCGGCCGCGGCCGGGGCGGCCCGCGCTGCATGAGCTGCCCGATCCAGCGCGACCCCGTCAACTGACCACCGAGGAGCAACCGTCATGACCGCCGACCTCACCGGCCGCCACTACCTGCGCGAACTCGACTTCACCGCCGCCGAGATCCACCACCTTCTCGACCTCGCCGCCGAGCTGAAGGCGGCCCGGCGGGCGGGCACTGAGATCCCCCGGCTGACCGGCCGCCGGATCGCCCTGATCTTCGAGAAGAGCTCCACCCGGACCCGCTGCGCCTTCGAGGTCGCCGCGGCCGACCAGGGCGCCATGACCACCTACCTCGGCCCGGACGGCTCGCACATCGGCCACAAGGAGAGCATCGCCGACACCGCCCGCGTCCTCGGCCGGATGTACGACGCCATCGAGTACCGCGGCTTCGACCAGGACGCCGTCACCGAACTCGCGGCCCGTGCCGGTGTCCCCGTGTACAACGGCCTCACCGACCAGTGCCACCCCACCCAGAGCCTGTGCGACGTGTTCACGATGCGTGAGCACAGCGCAAAGCCGCTGGGGGAGATCTCCTTCTGCTACCTCGGCGACGCCCGCAACAACACCGCCAACTCCCTGATGGTCATGGGCAGTCTGCTCGGTATGGACGTGCGCATCGCGGCCCCGCGCGACCTGTGGCCCGATTCGGAGCTCGTCTCGGAGTGCCTCCGGCTCGGCCGGGACAGCGGCGCCCGGTTCACGCTCACCGACGAGGTCGAGGAGGCGGTGCGCGGAGCGGACTACCTCTACACCGACGTATGGGTGTCCATGGGCGAGGACCACGCCCGGTGGCCTGAGCGCATCGCCCGGTTGCTGCCGTACCAGGTCAATGCCAAGACGCTGGCGGCCACCGGGAATCCGGACACGGCCTTCCTGCACTGCCTGCCCGCCCTGCACGACCGCCGCACCGACCTGGGCGCGGAACTCGCCGCCGAGCACGGGCTCGACGGCCTCGAAGTCACCGACGAGGTCTTCGAGTCGCCGGCCTCGCTGGTCTTCGACCAGGCCGAGAACCGCATGCACACCATCAAGGCGATCCTGGTCGCCACCCTCCGAAGGGACTGATCATGCGCATCGTCGCCGCACTCGGAGGGAACGCCCTGCTCCAGCGGGGCGAACACCCCGACGCCGACATCCAGCAGCACCACGTCCACGATGCCGCCCGCTCGTTGGCCGAACTCGTCACCGCCGGACACGAGTTGGTGATCACCCACGGCAACGGCCCGCAGATCGGCCTGCTCGCCGAGGAGAGCGAGGCCGACCCGGCGCTCGCCGCGCCCTACCCGCTGGACGTCCTCGGCGCCCAGACCCAGGGCATGATCGCCACCCTGCTCGTCCGCGAGCTCCTGGGCCGACTGCCCGGGCACCCCGTCACTGCGCTGACCACCCACACCGAGGTGGACCCGCACGACCCCGCGTTCGGGTGGCCCGGGAAGTTCATCGGCGGGCAGCTCACCGAGCAGCAGGCCAGGACGATGGAGACCGAGCGCGGCTGGACCACGGCGCGCGACGGTGAACACCTCCGCCGGGTCGTCCCCTCGCCCCGCCCCACCGCGATCGTCGAACTCCCGTCCATCCGGGCCCTCCTGGCCACGGGCGCAGTGGTGATCGCCGCCGGGGGCGGTGGTGTCCCGGTCACGCGGGACCCGGACACCGGCCGCGTGCGCGGAGTCGAGGCCGTCGTCGACAAGGACCTGGCCTCGGCGCTTCTCGCCGAACAGCTCGACGCCGACGCGCTGCTGATACTCACCGACGTCACCCACGTATTCACCCGCTTCGGTTCCACCCGCCCCGGCCCCCTGGTCAGCGTCACACCCGACCGGCTGCGCGAACTGGACCTGCCGGAAGGGTCGATGCGGCCCAAGGCCGAGGCCGCCGCCGCCTTCGCGGAGCGGACCGGCCATCTCGCGGCCATCGGCCCCCTCGACAACGCCCTCGGCACGATCCTCGGCACCACAGGCACCACGGTCCGCGCACTGCCGGGGGCCGCGGGGGAGGGACCCAAGGCGTTGCCGGCGGGACCTTCGGACCTCGGCCCGGCCGATCAGCGCGCGGCAGTCTGAAAACCACCCGGAAAGGAAACTGCGATGACCCGTCTGCAGACCCGACCCGCCACCGAGGTCCTGGTGACGGCCCGTGGCGAAGTCTCTCTGGCCGCGCCCGAATACGCCCGGACCAAGCTGCTCGCGGTGCTCGAACGCCTCGACGAGCCGGTCCTCGCGGCCCGGGTGAAGCTCACCCAGGAGGCCAACCACGCGGTCGCCAAGCCGTCGATCGCCCAGGCCACGGTCGACCTCAACGGACGGCCCGTGCGCGCCCACGTCGCCGCCACCACCATGCAGGAGGCCGTCGACCTGCTCCAGGACCGCCTGAACGCCAGGATCGCCCGCCTCCGGACCCACCGCCACGCCCGCCACCACAACGAGGCACACGCGGCCGCCGGGCACGAACACCGGCCGCAGCGCCGCGCGCTGGGCACGGAGGAGCGCCGCATCGAGCGACACAAGACCTACAGCCTCGCGCGGCAGAGTGCGTGGGCGGCGGTATTCGAACTGGAGGCGATGGACTACGACTTCCACCTGTACACCGACACGGTGACGAACTGCGACAGCGTCGTCTACCGGGACGGGACGGCGGGGGAGTACCGGATCTCCTCGGCCGGTCCGGCGCCCGAGGCCGAAGCGGGTATCTCGGTGAGCACCGCCGGCGTCCCCGAGATCACCGTCGCCGAGGCGGTCGCGCGTCTCGACCTGGGCGGCCTGCCGTTCGTCTTCTTCACGGACGCCTCGACCGGTCGCGGCAACATCCTGTACCACCGGTACGACGGCCACTACGGACTGATCACTCCCGCGGACCAGTAGCGCGGGTGAAATCCAGGTCGGTTGTGGGAGCTTGACCCGGACCAGGACGAAGCGCCGGGAGCGGGTGGGGCCGCTCCCGGCGCTGCTGGCTGTTCGGCCCGGTTCGGCGTGAAACGGGCGTTCCGCCGCGGCTCCCCCGGGCAGGAGCGCACCATGGGCGTCCACCTCATCACCCGTGCCGGTTCGGGCATCGGAGCCACCGTGGCGGGGCTGCTCGCGGAGCACGGCGAGGAACCGTGGCTGCTGGCCAGGAACGAGGAACGGGCGGAGGCGCTGGGTACACGGTTCTTGAGGAGCCGAACCGTGGTGGCGGATCTCGCCGAGCCGTCGGTCCTGGTCACCGCACTGGAGAAGCAGGGGCTTCCGGACCGGCTGGACTTTTTGCGGCACGTCGCCGGGGTCCTGGAACCGGGACGGCGGCCGGATTCGACGCGGCGGCGTGGCAGGAGATACTGGCGGTCAACGGGGTGGCGCCAGGACGGCTGACCCGTCTGGTGCTGCCCGCGCTGCGCGGAGCCCGGGGGCACGTGGTGTTCCTGGACTTGGGGGCCGGGCCGCACGCGCCTCCCGGCCTGGGCGGTGACGCCGCCTCGAAGTTCGCGCTGAAGGCGCTGGCCGAGTCGCTGCGGGCGGAGGAGTACCGCAACGGCTTACGGGTCACCGCGGTCTACACCCGGGTGAGGTCGAGATGCCGGTGCAGGTCAGGCTCCACCGGACGCTGGGCCTGCCCTACGACCCGGACACCTCTATCACGGTGGGTTCCGTCCAGCCGCAGTGGTCGGCCTGCTGGACTTTCCTGCCGGGGAAGTCGCCGTCGCGGATCAGGAAGGCCGCGGCGGCCAGTGCCGCTATTCCGCCGCCGACCAGGTAGGCCTTCGTCTCGCGCCCACAGTCGATCATGATCCGTCCATTCGTCGTCGCGCCCGCCCGTCCGGAGTACTTGCACCGTTCGGCAGGTGCCGCCAGCCTGCGGCAGAAGCGGCACCTCCACGCAGGGCCGGCAGTCCCCTTTCCCGGGCCGTACGTCCCGGCGGCGGGTGGCGGGCCGGGGCCGTTCGAGTGAGGCCCGGACGAGCAGGGACCACCGGCCCGTTCTCCCTCGCGGAATGTGGCCCGTTCGGCCCTGCGGAAGCTCCGGCCGCGGGGCGACGATGAGTGCCGACCGCCCGTGGCGGTCGGTGAAGCCGGCAGACTCCGAGGAGACCACAGCCATGTCCGTCACCCCCAGTTCGGCTCCCGGTGGACCGTCCGACGAGGAGATCCGGGCGCTCGACACCCACTGGCGGGCCGCCAACTACCTCGCGGCGGGCCAGATCTACCTGATGGCGAACCCGCTGCTGCGCGAGCCGCTGCGCCCAGAGCACATCAAACCCCGGTTGCTGGGCCACTGGGGCACCTCGCCCGGCCTCAACCTTGTCCACACCCACCTCAACCGTGTGATCAGCGCACGGGACCTCGACGCCGTCTGCGTCTGGGGCCCCGGTCACGGCGGGCCCGCCGTCCTCGCGAACTCCTGGCTGGACGGCAGCTACACAGACACCTACCCGGACGTCACCCGCGACGAGGCCGGCATGGCCCGGCTGTTCCGCCGGTTCTCCTTCCCCGGCGGTGTGCCCAGCCACGTCGCCCCTGAGACACCGGGTTCGATCCACGAGGGCGGCGAACTCGGCTACGCGCTCTCGCACGCCTACGGCGCCGCCTTCGACAACCCCGGGTTGCTGGTCGCCTGCGTGATCGGCGACGGAGAGGCCGAGACCGGCCCACTGGCGGCCTCCTGGCACGGCAACAAGTTCCTCGACCCCGTCCACGACGGCGCCGTCCTGCCGATCCTGCACCTCAACGGCTACAAGATCGCCAACCCGACCGTGCTCGCCCGCCTGCCCGAAGGGGAGCTCGACGCCTTGCTGCGCGGCTACGGCCACGACCCGCTGTACGTCGGCGGCAATGACCCACTGGCGGTTCACCATGCCATGGCCGGGGCCATGGACACCGCCCTGGACCGGATCACCGCCATCCAGCAGGAAGCCCGCGCCGACGGCGGCACCCGCCGACCGCACTGGCCGCTCATCGTCCTGCGCACGCCCAAGGGCTGGACCGGCCCGGCCGAGGTGGACGGCCTGCCGGTGGAAGGCACCTGGCGCGCCCACCAGGTACCCCTCGACCAGGTCCGCGCCAACCCTTCGCACCTCCGGCAGCTGGAGGACTGGTTGCGCTCCTACCGGCCGGAGGAACTGTTCGACGACCACGGCCGCCCGGCGGCGCGGGTCCTCGACCGCGTCCCCGAAGGCACCCGCCGTCTCGGCGCGAACCCGCACGCCAACGGCGGCCTGTTGCTGCGCGACCTGCCCATGCCGCCGCTGGAGCGCTACGCCGTACCCGTCGACAAGCCCGGTGCGACGCTGCACGAGCCCACCCGGGTCCTGGGCGACCTGTTGGCCCGGGTGATGGCGGACACCGCCGAGCGCCGTGACTTCCGCCTGGTCGGCCCGGACGAGACCGCCTCCAACCGCCTCCAGGCCGTCTACACCGCCACCGGCAAGGCCTGGCAGGCCGACACCCTGCCCGTCGACGAACACCTCGCCCACGACGGCCGGGTGATGGAGATCCTCTCCGAACACACCTGCCAGGGCTGGCTGGAGGGCTACCTCCTCACCGGCCGACACGGCCTCTTCTCCTGCTACGAGGCCTTCGTCCACATCGTCGACTCCATGGTCAACCAGCACATCAAGTGGCTGCGCACCACCCGCGCGCTGCCCTGGCGCGCACCCATCGCCTCGCTCAACTACCTACTCACCTCGCACGTCTGGCGCCAGGACCACAACGGCTTCTCCCACCAGGACCCCGGCTTCGTCGACCACGTCCTCAACAAGAGCCCCGAAGCCGTGCGGGTCTACTTCCCACCGGACGCCAACACCCTGCTCGCCACCGCCGACCACGTACTGCGCAGCCGCGACTACGTGAACGTCGTGGTCGCCGGCAAGCAGCCCTGCTTCGACTGGCTCACCCTCGACCAGGCCCGCGCCCACTGCGCCCGGGGCGCCGGGATCTGGGAATGGGCCGGCACCGACGACAGCAGCCGGGAGCCCGACGTCGTCCTGGCCTGCGCCGGGGACGTGCCCACCCAGGAGGTCCTCGCGGCCGCCGATCTGCTCCGCCGGCACCTGCCCGACCTCCGCGTCCGGGTGGTCAACGTGGTCGACCTGGCCCGGCTGATGCCCGCGGAGGAACACCCGCACGGGATGCCCGACGCCGAGTTCGACGCCCTGTTCACCCACGACCGGCCGGTGATCTTCGCGTACCACGGCTACCCGTGGCTGATCCACCGCCTGGCCTACCGCCGTGCCGTCCACCCGCAGCTGCACGTGCGCGGCTACAAGGAGTCCGGCACCACCACCACGCCGTTCGACATGGTGGTCCGCAACGACGTGGACCGCTACCGCCTCGTCATGGACGTCATCGACCGCGTCCCCGGCCTCGCGGTGCGCGCCGCCGCCGTGCGCCAGGAGATGGCCGACCGGCGCACCCGCCACCACGACTGGATCCGCGAGCACGGCACCGACCTGCCCGAGGTCACCGACTGGACCTGGCAGGGCTGACCCGAAACCAGGGGGGCCGACCGTCAGGAGAACAGCACCATGGAGCTACCCGTCACCGTCGGAATCGACGGTTCCGAAGCCGGCCTGGCCGCCGCCGACTGGGCCGCCGCGAGGCGCGGCTGCCCGCTGCGCGTCCTGCACGCGCTGCCGCTGATGCCTCATCTGCTCCCCGGGAGGTTCGCAGGGCGGCGACCCGACCCGGGCGCCCTGTTGCACGAGGTCCGCCACATCCTGGCGGTGCGCTACCCGCAGCTGGAGACTCGCACCGACGAGGTCCACGACATCGCCACCGCGGCGCTGCTGGCCGCCGGGGAGGACGCCGAACTGCTCGTCGTCGCCGCCCGCGGAGCCGGCGGCTTCCCCGGCTTGCGTATCGGGTCCACTGCCCCGCACCTGGCCGCCCGGGCCGGCTGCCCGACCGTGGTGCTCCCCGCGGACCCGCCGGGCCCGGAACCGCGTGAGCAGGTCGTGGTCGGGCTGGACGCCCGCCGACCCGCCGAGGCGGCCCTGGAGTCAGAACGTCAGGTCGCGTGCAGTTGCGCCGCGACCGTCGAATGAGGGAGGAGCGTCATCATGTCGCACGCCATAGTGGTCGGAGTCGACGGATCGGAACCGAGCAAGGCCGCGGCCGAGTGGGCCGCTCGGCAGGCCCACCGCAGTGGCCGGCCGCTGTGGATGATCCACGCCGGGGCGGCAGAGGAGTTCACACCCACGGAGGCCGACGGCGGCGGTGAGTTCCTTCCGCAGCCGGTGCTCGCTGTGCGGGACCACATCACGCGCGTGCTGCCGGGCCTGGAGGTCACCTGTCGGCACGTCCCCGGCAATCCGGCCTACGCGCTGGTCGCCGCCAGCGGGCGGGACGGCCTGCTGGTCGTCGGCTCACGCGGATCGGGCGGGCTCACCGGCCTGCTGGTCGGCTCGATCGCGCTGCGCACGGCGGCGCGTGCCCACTGCCCCGTGGTTCTGGTGCGAGCCAGGGCGGACGGACCGGCGGCCGACTCCGGTGATGTGGTGGTCGGGCTGGACAGCGCCCTGCCCAGCGGCGAGGTACTCGCCTTCGCCTTCGAACAGGCCGCCGCGCGGGCCGCGACGCTTCGGGCGCTGGAGAGCCGCACGCTTCCCGCCGGGCCCTACCTGACGGAGGCGTCGGTGGGGCAGCCTGAGATCAGGGACTCCCTGGCGGCGGCGGAGCTGGTGCGTCTCCAGGACACACTCGCGCCCTGGCGTGAGAAGTTCCCCCAGGTACGCGTCGAGGCCGAGGTGACGGCCTGGCCGGCCGGTCGGGCGCTGGTGGAGGCGTCGCGGGGAGCCTCGTTGACGGTGGTGGGCCGCCGGACGTCCGGGCTGCACTCGGCCGCACCCTGGTTGGGCGGTGTAGCGCATACCGTCCTGCACCACGCACACAGCCCGGTCGCGGTCGTCCCGCACGACTGATCCGTCCGCACCGAGGTGGCCGTGGTACCGACGAACGGGTCGGCACCACGGCCACCGGCGTTCCGGCGCGCGGACCGGGACCGGTGGTCCGCGGGTGAGGGACCTTCGGCCTTCGGGTGTGCCCCATTGGCCGGGCCCCAGGCGGAGGGTGCCGAGGCAGGCTGACGGTGGAGGCGCGAGCGGGACCCGCGAGCGCGCAACTCCGATGACGAACCGAAAGGTGTTCCAGCCATGCCGCGTCGCCCGCAGACCGAGGAACAGACCTCTCCCGCCCCGGCACCACTCCCGGACAGGGCGGCAGGCCCCGACGACGCCGTCGGCACACTGGTCGCCAACGCGCTGACCTCCCTTCAGGAGTACGCCCCCTTCACCCAGGAACAGGTCGACCACATCGTCAAGAAGGCGTCGCTGGCCGCGCTGGAACGGCACACCGCGCTCGCGGTGCGGGCGGTGGAGGAGACCGGGCGCGGGGTGTTCGAGGACAAGGCGGTCAAGAACGTCTTCGCCTGCGAGAACGTCACCCACGTGATGGCCGGGACCAAGACGGTCGGGGTGGTGCACCGCGACGACATCGACGGAATCGTGGAGATCGCCGAGCCGGTCGGCGTAGTCGCGGGCATCACCCCGGTGACCAACCCGACCTCGACGACCATCTTCAAGTGCCTGCTGGCCCTCAAGACCCGCAACCCGATCGTCTTCGCCTTCCACCCCTCGGCCCAGCGCTGCTCCGCCGAGGCCGCCCGGATCGTGCGGGACGCGGCGGTTGTGGCGGGGGCCCCGGAGCACTGCATCCAGTGGATCGAGGAGCCGTCGATGGCGGCCACTGGCGCGTTGATGAACCACCCGGACGTGGCGACGATCCTGGCCACCGGCGGCAACGCGATGGTGCGCGCCGCGTACTCCTGCGGCAAGCCGGCCCTAGGAGTCGGTGCGGGCAACGTCCCTGCGTACGTGGAGCAGAGCGCGGACCTGAAGCAGGCGGTGAACGACATCGTGCTGTCGAAGTCCTTCGACAACGGCATGATCTGCGCCTCCGAACAGGCCGTCGTCCTGGACGCGGAGATCCGCGACGCCGCGCTCGCCGAGTTCCGCAAGCTCAAGGCGCACCACGCGAGCGCCGAGGAGAAGGCGCTGCTGGAGCGCTACCTGTTCGGGACCGGCGACGGCACCGGCTGCGCCGGCGGCCGGCTGAACTCGGCGGCGGTGGGCCGTTCGGCCGCGCAGGTGGCCGAGGCGGCGGGCTTCAAGGTGCCGGCCGACACCTCGGTGATCCTGGCCGACTGCGAGCGGGTCGGGCCGGCCGAGCCGCTGACCCGGGAGAAGCTCTGCCCGGTGCTCGCCGTCCTCACCGCCCGTTCGCGCCGGGAGGGCGTCGGACTGGCCACCGCGATGGTGGAGTTCGACGGCCTCGGGCACTCGGCGGCGGTGCACACCGAGGACGCCGCGTTCGTGGAGGAGTTCGGGCACGCGGTCAAGGCCTGCCGGATCATCTGGAACGCGCCCAGCTCGCAGGGCGGCATCGGCGACGTCTACAACGCCTTCACCCCCTCGCTGACCCTCGGCTGCGGCAGCTACGGGCACAACTCGGTGTCCGGGAACGTCTCGGCGCTGAACCTCGTCAACATCAAGCGGATCGGGCGGCGCAACACCAACATGCAGTGGTTCAAGGTCCCGCCGAAGATCTACTTCGAGCGCAACTCGGTCAAGTACCTGGCGAGCATGCCGAACGCCCACCGGATCGTCGTCGTCACCGACCGGACCATGGTGGAGATCGGCCACCTGGGGCGGATCCGGGGCGTGCTCGACCGCCGCCGCGAGCCGGTCGAGGTGCGGGTGGTGGACGACGTCGAGCCCAATCCGAGCATCGACACCGTGCGCAAGGGCGCCGCGCTGATGCGGGAGTTCGAGCCGGACACCATCGTCGCGCTCGGCGGCGGCTCGCCGATGGACGCGGCCAAGGTGATGTGGCTGATGTACGAGCACCCGGAGGTGGAGTTCGCGGACCTGAAGGAGAAGTTCTTCGACATCCGCAAGCGCGCCTTCACCTTCCCCGACCTCGGCGCGAAGGCGAAGCTCGTCTGCATCCCGACCACCTCGGGCACCGGCAGCGAGGTCACCCCCTTCGCGGTGATCACCGACACCGCCACCGGCCAGAAGTACCCGCTCGCCGACTACGCGCTCACCCCGAGCGTCGCCATCGTGGACCCGGCGCTCACCACCGGCCTGCCGAAGCACGTCACCGCGGACACCGGCTTCGACGCGCTCACCCACTGCATCGAGACCTACGTGTCCGTCTACGCCAACGACTTCACCGACGGCCTGGCGCTCCAGGGCATCCGGCTCATCTTCGAGAACCTGGAGCGGGCGGTGGTGAACGGCCCGGACGACCCGGTGGCCAGGGAGAAGATGCACAACGCCGGGACGATCGCCGGAATGGCCTTCGGCTCCGCCTTCCTGGGTGCGGTCCACGCCATGGCGCACACCCTCGGCGCCACCTTCCACATCGCCCACGGCCGCACCAACGCCCTGCTGCTGCCGCACGTGATCCGCTGGAACGGCTCCGCCCCGGCGAAGGTCACCGGCTGGCCCAAGTACCAGAGCTACGTGGCTCCGGAGCGCTACCAGGCCACCGCCCGGATGCTCGGCCTGCCGGCCGCGACCCCGGAGCAGGGCGTCGAGTCCCTCGCGGCGGCGGTCGAGGAACTGCGCGACAAGGTCGGTATCCCGCGCTCCTTCAAGGCGGCGGGCGTGGACGAGGCGGCCTTCCTCGCCGCCGTGCCCCAGCAGGCGATGAACGCCTACGAGGACCAGTGCGCTCCCGCCAACCCCCGGATGCCGATGCTCGCCGACCTGCAGCGCCTGATGCGCCAGGCCTACTACGGCGACCACGTCTGAAAGGGACCAATGGCCCAGGCCAGCGGGGACTTTCCGGACAAGGGCCGGGGCCGTCGACCAACCACCATCGTGACGAGGGAATCGAAGCGGGAGCAGAAATGACTGTCCAGCAGACGGACGCGACCACCCGGACGGCCTGGGACGGCTTCAAGGGCGGCCTGTGGTGCAACACGATCGACGTCCGTGATTTCATCCAGCACAACTACACCCCGTACGAGGGCGACGCCGCCTTCCTGGCCGGCCCGACCGAGCGCACCGCCGAGGTGTGGCGGCAGATCACCGACCGCTTCCCCGAGGAACGTGCCAAGGGCGTGTACGACGTCGCCTACGACGTCCCGGCCGGCATCACCGCGCACGCCCCCGGCTGGATCGACCGGGAGAAGGAGCTGATCGTCGGCCTGCAGACCGACGCCCCGCTCAAGCGCGCGATCATGCCCTACGGCGGCTGGCGGATGGTCGCGGGCGCACTGCGCACCTACGGCTACCCGGTCGACCCGCAGCTGGAGCAGGTCTTCACCCGTTACCGCAAGACCCACAACGACGGGGTCTTCGACGCCTACACCCCCGAGATCCTCGCCGCCCGCAAAGCCGGCGTCATCACCGGCCTGCCGGACGCCTACGGCCGTGGCCGGATCATCGGCGACTACCGCCGCGTCGCCCTCTACGGCGTGGACCGGCTGGTCGAGGCCAAGCGCGCCGAGAAGGCAGAACTGGACGCGCCGCCCACCGACCCCGCCCGACTGGAGGAGACGATCCGCGAACGCGAGGAACTCGCCGAGCAGGTCCGGGCACTGGGCGAACTCAAGGAGATGGCCGCCGGGTACGGTCACGACATCTCCGGCCCGGCGCGCACCGGCCGGGAGGCGATCCAATGGCTCTACTTCGCCTACCTGGCCGCGGTGAAGGAGCAGAACGGCGCGGCCATGTCGCTCGGCCGCACCTCCACCTTCCTCGACGTCTACCTCCAGCGCGACCTGGAAGCAGGCCTGCTGACCGAACGCCAGACGCAGGAACTGATCGACGACTTCATCATCAAGCTGCGGATCGTCCGCTTCCTGCGCACCCCCGAGTACGACGAGCTGTTCTCCGGGGACCCGACCTGGGTGACAGAGTCGATCGGCGGCATGGGCACCGACGGCCGCACCCTCGTCACCCGGACCTCCTTCCGCTACCTGCAGACCCTCTACAACCTGGGACCGGCCCCCGAGCCGAACATGACCGTCTTCTGGTCGCCACGACTCCCCTGGGGATTCAAGGAGTTCTGCGCGAAGGTGTCCATCGACACCTCCTCCGTCCAGTACGAGTCCGACGAGCTGATGCGCCCGCGCTTCGGCGACGACACCGCGATCGCCTGCTGCGTCTCCGCGATGGAGGTCGGCAAGCAGATGCAGTTCTTCGGCGCCCGGGTCAACCTCGCCAAGACCCTGCTCTACGCGATCAACGGAGGCCGCGACGAGAAGTCCGGCGCCCAGGTCGGCCCGGCCACCACACCGGTCGGCGGGGCCGTCCTCGACTACGACGAGGTGCTGGCCCGCTTCGACGAGCAGATGGAGTGGCTCGCCGAGACGTACGTCCACGCCCTCGACGTGATCCACTACATGCACGACAAGTACGCCTACGAGCGCCTCGAAATGGCCCTCCACGACCGAGCCGTGCGGCGCACCATGGCCTGCGGCATCGCCGGGCTCGCTGTGGCCGCCGACTCGCTGTCGGCCATCAAGTACGCGAGGGTCCGGCCCATGCGGGACGAGACCGGGCTGGTCACCGACTACCTGGTCGACGGGGAGTACCCGGCGTACGGCAACAACGACGACCGGGCGGACTCGATCGCCGTCCGACTGGTCGAGGACTTCATGGCGAAGGTGCGCAAGCACCCCACCTACCGGGGCGCCGAGCACACCCAGTCCGTCCTGACCATCACCTCCAACGTCGTCTACGGCAAGAAGACCGGCAACACCCCGGACGGACGGCGGGCCGGCGAGCCGTTCTCCCCCGGCGCCAACCCGATGAACGGGCGCGACGCCCACGGCTACCTGGCCAGCGCGCTGTCCGTCGCGAAGCTGCCGTACGAGCACGCCGAAGACGGCATCTCGCTCACCAACACCGTCACCCCGGACGCGCTCGGCCGCACCCCCGAGGAACGGGTGCGCAATCTGGTCGGCGTGCTGGACGGGTACACCACCTGCCGCGGCTTCCACATGAACGTCAACGTCCTGGACCGCAACACCCTGCTGGACGCCATGGACCACCCGGAGAAGTACCCGCAGCTCACCATCCGGGTCAGCGGCTACGCGGTCAACTTCGTCCGGCTCACCCACGAACAGCAACTCGACGTGATCGGCCGCACCTTCCACGACGCCCTGTAGCCCTCGCTGCAGGCCCACCCCCCGCACGCGGTGCCGGCGCATCCCCGACCAGGGCGCCGGCACCGCGCATGACCGGGAGATTCCCATGCCCGACCCCATCCTGTCCGTCCACCTGCCGAGTCGATCCGCGTCGGCCGCGACACCGGCCGCCGTCGTCACCAGGCGCCCGGCCGCCGGAATGTTCCACTCCTGGGACCTGTCCACCGGCGTCGACGGCCCCGGCACCCGCTTCGTCGCCTTCCTGGCCGGCTGCCCGCTGCGCTGCCTGTACTGCCACAACCCCGACACCTGGCACCTGCGGGACGGGCGACGCATCCGCGCGGACGAGATCGTCAGCGAGGCGGCCAAGTGCGTCGAGTTCATCCGCGCTTCGGGCGGCGGCGCCACCGTCAGCGGTGGTGAGCCGTTGCTCCAGCCGGTCTTCACCGGCGAGTTGCTGCACCGCTTCAAGCACGACCTCGGGCTACACACCGCGCTGGACACCTCCGGCTTCCTGGGCACCCGCGCCACCGACGCGCTGCTCGCCGACACCGACCTGGTCCTGATCGACATCAAGTCCTGGGACCGCGCCCTCTACCGGCACCTGACCGGGCAGCGGCTCGCCCCCACCCCGGACTTCGCCCGCCGCCTGGCCGACCTCGGCAAGGAGGTCTGGGTCCGCTTCGTCCTCGTCCCCGGACTGACGGACGCCGTCGAGAACGTCGAGGGGGTCGCCGCATTCGCCGCCTCGCTGGGCAACGTCACCCGGGTCGACGTCCTTCCGTTCCACAAGCTCGGCGTGGCGAAGTGGCGCGCGCTGGGCCTGGACTGCACGCTGGCGGACGCCCCGGTGCCCACCGGCGACCAGACGGCGCAGGCGCGTGCCGTGTTCGAGGCCCACGGCCTGCGCACCGTCTGACGGCCCTGATCGGACGCGGATGCGGACACCGACGCATCGCGAGAGAACGAGGCTCCCCGACGGGAAGCCTCGTTCTGGTGTGCTCCGGGGCCGAGGTGCCGTGACGGGCACGTGCCGCGGGCCGACGGGGCCTCCAGGCCGTGGCAGGCTCGGTGTCGGAAAGCAGGGGTGCTGCACCGGAAGCTGCATGAGCCGGCGCGTCCTTCCCGCCTGAGGGAAGGACGCGCCGGCTCATGCAGCGGGGAGGCGGGCGGTGCCCGCCTCCCCGGGGCGAGCCGGTCGGGCTACTTCCGGTGCATGGTGTGCAGCGCCTGGGCCAGGACGTGCGGGTCGTGGTGGCCCTTGTAGACGGCCGGGGGCTGCCGGTCGAGGTCGAGCAGTTTCGTGACGGCGGTCCAGGCGGTCCGCACGGAGTACTCGACGGTGAAGACGACGTCGTCGGGGACCTCGGCGTACTGGCCGATGAAGGCGAGGTTGGTGGAGCCCCTCGGGACCACCTGCGGCCGGTCGCCGTGGCTGCGCGTCAGGAACTGGCTGGTGATGTACGGCATCAGGCAGGGGACGACGGTCGAGGTCCCGGCGATCCGGTCGGCGATGTCGGGGTCCACGGCCAGGTGCTGGAGGACCTCGTGGAGGATCTCCGCGCCGCTGCACTCCCGCATCGGCTTCTTGACGAAGGTGCCGGGCTTGTCGGGGAAGAGGCCGTAGCCCCACCACACGGAGACGCCTTCGGGCTGCTGCTGGTAGACCGGCTGGCGGTTGACGACGACGGTGAGCAGCCACGGGGAGTCGGTGAGGGTGAGCAGGCCGCCGCGGCCGGTCGGGCGGCCGGTGAACTTCTCCATCCAGTCGAGGAAAGCGGGGTCCTTGGCGGTGACGGTGAAGGACTCCCAGGTGGATTCGTCCGGGTGGCGGTCGAAGACGGCGGGGTTGCCGAAGTCGTCGCGGCCGCGCGCGATCCGGTGCCACAGCAGGAAGGAGTCGGGGCTGAGGGAGGTGTTCGGGTTCGCCGGCGGGGCGGTGTGGGAGCCGAGGACGGAGTCGGCGGTCATCGATCCGTTGGTGACGAACACGAGGTCGTCCTCGGCGACTGGGAGGTCGGTGTGCTTGCCGGTGAAGTGGATGCGCTCGACGTTCGTGCCGGGCCCGTGCCGGAAGGCCAGGTCCGCGACCCGGCGGCCGGTGTGGAGGTGGACGCCCTGCTCCAGGAGCCAGGCGGTGAGCGGTCGGACGATCGAGTCGTACTGGTTGTAGCGGGTCCGGTAGATCCCGGACATCGTCTCGAACTCCGGGAAGAGGTGGACGAACCGCTTGAGGTAGCGCCGGAACTCGATGGCACTGTGCCAGGGTTCGAACGCGAAGGTGGTGCACCACATGTACCAGAAGTCGGTGGTGAAGAAGTCCTCGTCGAAGCAGTCCGTGATGCGCTTGCCGTCCAACAGCCGCTCGGGCGTGGCCAGGCACTTGACCAGTTCGAGCCGGTGGCGTTCGGAGAAGCCCATGGCGTGTCCGTCGCAGATCTCGCCACCCGCCCGCACCAGCCGCGCGGGGTCGTCCCAGGGGGACTCCTCGTGTGAGTCGAAGATGTCCTGGGTGGCCGACTTCGACGGGTCGTCCAGCGACGGGATCCCGGACAACAGGTCGTACGTGCAACGGAACTGCGCCTCGAACATCCGGCCGCCGCGCATCGTGTACCCCGTCTCGGGCGTGCCGCCCGCGTCGAGGCTGCCGCCGACCTCGTCCTGGCCCTCATAGAGGTGGATGTCGCCGCCGGCGAAACCCGCGTCCCGGATGAGGAACGCTGCTGCGGACAGGGCGGCTATGCCGCCGCCGACCAGGTGAGCCTTGGGCATCGGATGTCTCCTCAACTACTGCGGCGAATCGTCATCGGCTGGATGACCGGCGATCCCGGCGGTTGGTGCAGGGCGATCGAGTCCATCGATCGGGGGTGTGGCGACAGCCTGCTGCCGGGCCGGCTGGTGGGTCGTTGGGCCGTTGGTCACCGGTGGCGGAACGACGGTCCCGGTGGCATCCCGGGTGCGCGGGACCGGCGGACCGGGACTTTCGGGCCGTCGTGCCCGTGCCCGGGCCCGTGGTCATCGGCGTCGGTTGCTCCGCGGCCGGCCTCGGAGCCGTCACCTGGGCGGCGGACGAGGCCGCCCGCACCGGCCGGGCCCTGGCGCTGCGGCTGGTGTCGAGCACACGGAGTGCCTGCTGATCGTCGTGCCGAGGAAGGGGCGCTGAGGGCAGGACGCGGATCCCGGCGCAGGCCCCGGCCGCTCGTGCGGTCCAGGCGGGACCAGCAGCCCCGAGAGCGCACCGCATGGCATTGCCTTCGGCAAGGGAATCCGCATCCCTGTACCGGGCAACGGTCGGGCTGAAGGTCCCGCCCTTCGGGACCCGTTCGGTCCTTCGCAACATCCGCTGCGACGCCGATGGTTGAGACCAACAGAGAACACAGAAGGAGAAGGCCAGTGAGTGAGCAGGATGGAATGCGGCAGCAGCGGATCGTGGTCGGTGTCGACGGATCGCCGGCATCGGTCGACGCACTCCGCTGGGCCATCGGCCAGGCCGGCATGCAGGGCGCCGTGGTGGAGGCCCTGATCGCGTGGCAACACCCGGTGGCCACCGGGTGGACGGTGCCGATCGAGGCCTACGAGGACCTTCCGGGCATCGCACGGAAGATCCTCGACGACAGCGTCACGGAGGCGACCGACCGCGACGCTGCCGTCGAGATCAAGGCCCGGGTGCAGGAGGGCGGCGCCGCGGCGTGCCTGCTGGAGGCGGCCCACGGCGCAGAACTCCTGGTCGTCGGCAGCAGGGGACACGGAGGCTTCGCCGGAGCCCTGCTCGGCTCGGTCGGCCAGCACTGCGTCCAGCACGCGCCCTGCCCGGTCGTAGTGGTTCGCCACCGGAACGACTGACCCGGCCGGCGCACCGGCCCGCCGGCCCACACCCGCACACCCAGCCCGCCGCACACGCAGCGACCCGCACACCCAGCACCCAGACGCGCGGCCGTGCCGCCGATCGAACAGGAGCGAACCGACCATGCGACACCGGATCGTGGGAGAACTGATGACGTCGGCCGTCGTGCACGTACGGCCTGACACCGGGTTCAAAGAGATCGCCCGGCTGTTCGCCGAGCACGACATCACCGCCGTGCCTGTCCTCGACCAGGAAGACCGGCCGCTCGGCCTGGTCTCCGAGGCCGACCTGCTGCTCAACGAGGCCGCCCGGGAAGACCCCGCCGGACTGCTCCTCACCCCGGACCTACCGCCCCGCGAGCGCGCCCGCAGCCGGGCCACCACCGCCGTGGGCCTGATGACCGCCCCGGCCGTGTGCGCGCGCCCGGAGTGGACGGTCGTCGAAGCGGCCCGCCTGATGCAGAGCGAGCGCGTCAAGCGCCTGCCCGTCGTCGACGAGGCCGGCCGCCTGGTGGGCATCGTCAGCCGCAGCGACCTGCTCCGCGTGTTCCTCCGGCACGACACGGCGATCCGCGAGGAGATCCGGGCCGAGGTCCTGCGCCGCGTCCTCGGCATCGACCCGGATGCGCTCGACGTACAGGTCCACAACGGCCGTGTCACCCTCACCGGCACGCTCGACCACCATGGCCAGGCACCGGTGGTCGAGCGCCTGTGCCGAAGCGTGGACGGCGTCGTCGACCTCACCAGCCACCTCAGCCACCGCACGGAGGCCGCCGCCCTGCACCAGGTCGGCTGACCCACCGCCGCACCCACCCGCCGGAGTCCGGCCTGGGCCGCCGTCGACGACTTCGACGGCGGCCGACCGGTACCGTTCGCACCCGGAGGTGGATCTCCTTCCTGAGCCGCCCTCCGGACAGCATCGGTCGGTCGAGGACAGTGTGGTTCTTCAGCAGCTCGTGGCCGCCGTTAGTCGGCTACCCCGGCAGGCGGACATGGAGGCGGTGCGGTAAACCGTGCTCGGCTCCCGACTCCTAATCCGCGTCAGCCGGGCCAGGTTCCGGTCAAGCGACGCACAGCGGTGGCTCCGGCGCGGTCGACGGCCGCCTTGACCACGGCGAAGATCGCGCCCTGGAGCGTGGCTGCGAGCAGCACCTCGGGCCAGGAACGATCTTCGTCGGTGGCGTCCGGAGCGTCCTCGTCGTGACCGAGCACCTTCCACGCCTGCTTGAACAGCGCTCCCGCAGCCAGGCCACTGACGGCGCCGAGCGCGAGACCGACCGGCCTGTAGGCGATCTTCGATGCCTTCACCCGGCTCACCCCTTCCGGCGGCGGCAGGCCAGCCACACCAGGACGGCCACTCCTGCTGCCGCCACCAACACCGTGCGGTTGTCCCGCGCCAGCTGCGCCCCCCGCGCGGTCTTCTCCCGCACCGGCTCGGGCGCCTTCTCCTCCCACAGATGACCGACCTCGGCGGCCTTGGCCCGGGCCTGCCCGGCGGCCTGGGCGGCCTTGTCCCTGACCGGATCGGGCAGCCGGTCCTGCGCCTGGTGCGCCAGGTCGGCGACCGTTGCCTTCAGTTCCCCCGCCTTGAGTGCGGCCTGCTCCCTCAGCTCGCCGGCTTTCGCCGCAGCCTGCTCCTTGACCTCGGCGGCCTTCTCCTGGGCGCGCGCTTTGACATCGGTCTTCGCCGCGAGCGCCTGGACCGTCTCTCCGAGCTCTGCCCGGGTCCGCTCGGCCTGTTCGCGCAGTTCCTCGACGCTGGAGGCGATGGGTTCGTCGTGAGGCGGCTGGGTCATCGGTGTGCACTCTCCTTGATCTCGGCCACGTCGGCCTTCACGTTCTCGACGGTCTGCTTGGGCGTGGGCGGCCCGGCCTGGTCGACCTGCTTCTTTCCACTCACGGCCATCAGCGCGGCTATCACAGCCAGCGCCGCTGTGACGACCAGCCCAGCCGCCCATACCGGCAGCGCCACCGCCAGTGCGGCGATCACGGTGGCGACCAGCGCCTGGGCCATCAGGAAGCCGACCACGCCGGCGCCGCCGAACAGGCCGCCGCCCTTGCCGTAGAGTTTGCCCTTTTCCTTCATCTCCGCCTGCGCCAGGCGCAGTTCGCCTCGCACCAGCTCGGTGAGCTGCTGCGAGGCTTGCTGTACCAGCTCGGCCACCGGCTCCTGGCCCAGGTGGTCCGCGCTCGGGGCGGAGCTGGCATGGTGCGGCTGCGTGCGCGACACGGCACTCCCCTCCTGTCCCTGTGAATTCCTGGCGGCGGGACTTCCACGCCTGTGCCCGACCACCCGATGTGGGGGCGAGTACCCCGCGCAGGCGAGTTCAGGCAGGGCGTACGGCGGCTCTGCTTCTTTCGCCTGTCCTCCTGGCCCTCTCCGAACCTGCTAGAGCCAGTGACGCTGGCGGGCGCCCGGCCCGACGGCGGATCCCCCTGACCCGCCAGATCCGCCAACGGGGCGTGATCACCGGCCTCGGCGCGACCACCGCATGGCTCATCGGCTCCCTCACCCCCGGCAGCGCACGACGCACCGGCACCATGGCCCTGTGCGGAGTGGTCGGCGCCCCACTCCCCCAAACCCTCGCGGGCAGAGAACACAGCCCGTTGGTCTTGGCCACGACCCTAGGCTCTGCGGCCGTCCTCGTGGGTATCGTCCAGACTCCGCTGCTCAGTCACTTCTTCGGCTGCACCCCACTGGGACCGGTCGCCTGGACCGGCGTCGGCGCAGCCATCACCGTTGCCGCGGTGAGCCCCTGGGCCCTGGATACCGCCGAACGCCTCCTGCCCGATGCTCTGGCGAGGCTGCGCTCCGACCCCCGGACTGCCACTTGACCGCCCGCCGGGCAGGAGAACCGGCCGCGCCGACGGGTACGCGCTCACTGAGCTCGGTCGCGGGGCGGGCGACTTCGCGGGCGGTGGGGTCCGAATCGTCGCGCGCGGGTCGGTCAGTGCGGCGGCCGCGGCGAAGCGGCCGCACCCGTCGCCGAGACGGCTCTGCGACCGCGCCGCAAACGGGCGGCCATCCACCAGGCGAAGCGAAGCCCTCGGCGAGTACCGGCTCGGCGCCCGGATCACCGCTCACAGGGCAGACGCTAGCCGTCCAGTACCCAAACTGTGTGAAGAGGAGAGGATTCTGCGATGCCGTGGGGTCATGTTCGCCATCCTGCCCACGCGCCCGAGCGCCATCGCTCTGTCGGCTGGGTTGCTGGAAGCCTGCTGCGCTTCGTGCCCTGGGTGGGGCCGGTTCTCAGGGTGCGGCGCGCGCTCAGGCGCAGGCACTCCCACTGAACACGCCTGGACAGCAAGCGAGCAGCGCGAACGGCTGAGCAACAACGCTCCTGGTGCGGCAGCCGGCGTCCCTTCCCGTGCCGCCGGCCCAAGGTTGCCTTCCGGGAGGGGAAGTCCTGAGTCAGGGCCGGCTGTCAGTGTGGCCGCACACCCAGGCCAGCGCGTCGTGGACGCCCTGGCTGTAATCACGGGGCACGGTACGTTCCACCTGGTTCTCCAGGGCCACGTTCGCCGCGTCCACCTCCGCGGTCAACACGTCGTTCCCGGGCAGGCCCTCGGTCCGCACCCCGGTGACCGGAGCGCCGTCGCCGCGGCCCAACGCCCACAGGTAACCGGCCAGGGCCCCCCTGGACCACTGCGTCTGATGGTTGGGCGCCCCCGCGCCCGCCTCCAGTTCGGCACAGGCCCGCTCCACCTCGGCGGCCTTCCGCACTCCCACTGTCACCGCGGAATCCACGGGTTGGCTCTCAGTCATGGGGGGCGTATAACCGCTCGACCGCCCGCCCATGCCCGACCGGCACACAAAGCACCCCGGGGAGGCAAGGTGGCCGCGGTCGGCTGCACCGGCCAGTCCCGCAGCCGGTACTCAGGTCACGGTGGTGCCCACCGCGGGGGCGACTGCCGGCGTCAGCTGCCCACCCGGTGTTCAGGGCGCCGTGAGGTCGCGGGGTCGTCGTCCGCCCGCCGCCGACGTCGTCGCCACAGTGCGTGGACACCAAGTCCTAGGACGAGCAGCGCGGCGACGGGCAGGAGCAGGAGCTGGTAACGCACGGCCTGGTGATAGAGCGGGCCGATATCGGTCCCGGCGCCGTAGCCGAGCCCGGCCCACACTGCGGTCCACACGGCAGCGCCCACCGCGTTGGCGACGCAGAACCGGGTGTGGGGCAGGCGATTGGCGCCGGCGAGCAGACCGTTGGTCTGGCGCAGCACGTCGACGAACCGGGCGGCGAAGACGATCGGCAGGCCCCGACGACGGTAGAAGTCCTCCGCCCGCTCGTATCGCCGCGTGGTGAGGCCCACGTAGCGCCCGTAGCGCTCGATCAGCGCACTGCCCTGGTGGCGGCCCAGCACGTAGGCTCCCTCAGCGCCCGCGGTGGCGGCTGCCCAGGCGACCAGCGCGACGAGGACCACGTTCATCCGGCCGCTGCCCGCATACACCGCGGCCACAATCAGCACCGTCTGCCCGGGGACCGGCACGAGTACGTTGTCCAGGCCCACCAGCAGCGTCAGGGCGGCGTATCCTCCCCGGTCCAGCAACGGCTCGAGATGCGCCAGGGCCCCCGGCAGACCGGGACCGGCGCTCACCGCCGGCCCGCCGCTTCCACCCGCGGGCTCCCAGTCGCAGTCCGGCCGCCAGACAGACGCCACACGCACGTCCGCCCAGGCGGGTGCAGGGCCAGGAGCACCGCCAGCCCCACCGACACCAGCAGCACACTCATGGTCATGGTCACTGCGCAAGGCCCCCAGAGAATCGTTGCCCGACATCCTGCCTCAGCGCTTACCCGATCAGTCGGACACACGCCGCCGTCGACCAGGCGAGCGCGGTCAGAAGGCCGCCGGCCAACAGCATCTGTGGGTTCTGGCCAGAGGTCGTGCCGCCGCCCGATGCCCAGGTGAAGACCCACACCGCGTCGAAGCGACCGCCCAGCCCCGTGGTCGGCGAAGCCCGAGTGTGACCGGGCCGCGCTCCGGGGGCCGCAACCGACAACTCCGGGGCCGGCGCGCAGACCGCGGCGCATCTGTGCGATCCAGCACGCGACGGGCACCGGCGGCGACGGTGGCGCCCACCGAAGAACCCGATTCCCGGCTGGTTGCACGCGGCGCCTACCGAGCGCCGCCCGGCAGACACGGCGCTCGGCTCCGCCCATCCGCCCGCGCACCGGCACCCCGATTCCGTCTCAGCGCGAGGTCCGGGCGTGGCGCGGCCCGCGGACCTGGTCGGGCCGGACTATGGCGGCTCGCAATCGGCGACCGCGACGGGCGGACGAGGGAGCGGTCGCCATCAGGACCATCGCGAGCGCGATGGGGACCACCAGCAGGACCATGGATACGGGCATCATTCACGCCTCCAGGGATCATCGGCATTTGGCCTCGGTCCGCAACGCCTGCCCCGCATCACCGGGCTCATTCAGTTACTTGACCATCGTCCTACCGGCGGGGCACGGAGCCGGTACCGGCGGCGAGCAGCTTGTTGTCTGCGTGCGTTCGGGTGGGGCGGGTGGGCGCGAGCTTTGGCCCGACGGGCTGATCGGATGAGCAGGCCTCGGAGGGAATGGGTCCTCCTCCTCGTCGCGGACGTGCGCCGAGCACCTCGCTGTCGGCCCCAGGGCCCGGCCGGGCGGTGCTGTGGCCCAGCCGGGCCCTGGGGCCGTCTCCTGCCGTCCGGCCGTAGCGGAGCTTCTCGGCGACGGGTGACTGCTGGAACGCCCCGTTCGGTGCCGCCCCCACGGGCCGGGGACGCGGCTGTGCCATCCGCGTCACGGCCTTCCTGGAGCAGGGCCGCCGACTGGCCGTCAGCGCTTGACGGACCCGGAGAGCGCCGAGCCGTCCGGGCCTTCGGGGCGCCTGGACGTCCGTCGGTGCGGCGGATTCCGCATCTCCCGACGGTGTGGCGCTCCGAAGTCGGGCCTTTGGCTGTGTGCCACGGTGACGGGAGCATTGTCCGATCAGCGCTCGGCATGCTCAGCCGCCCGCTCCACCTTCTTGCCGGAGTACCCCGCACGGGTCAGCAGGCCGGGGATGAGCAGGGCCACGCCGCGCGGGAACGCGATGTTGGCCGTCGGGAGAGGCGCCCGCGTGCTGCTCACAGGCCGGGTGCCTGGAGTCCGTTCAGGTACCAGAGTGGGGCGGCGTACCAGATCAGGGCGATCGCGGTGACGAGGGTGCCGCCGGCCAGGGGGAGTGCCCAGCCGGGCCATCGGCGGTGGCGGACCACGATGACCTTGGCGACGAAGGCCCCGTAGAGGAAGCAGCCGGTGAGCGAGTGCAGCGCCACGCGGGTGGGGGTGAATTGGACGCCGTAGGCGGTGATGCAGTGCCGGGCGATGGGCAGGGAGAGGAGGAAGGCGGTCAGGCCGATGAGGCGGTGCGTCGTGTGGACCCGGTGCGGTGCGGCTCGCAGTGCGGGCAGACGGCCGTAGATCCATAGGGCGAGGAAGAGCTGGATCAGCGCCAGGCCCATGAGTGCGGAGCCCATTTGGGCTTTCAGCAGTTGTGCGTCGCTGCCGCGGTTCCCGAAGAGGCTGGTCTCGTAGTTGGGTGTGTGTGCCCGGCCGAACCAGAAGAGGCCGACCACCACCGCCACGGGCAGGAGGAGCCACAGGACGTCGTAGAGCCGTCGGTGTTCTGCGGGGTGAGCGAGGCCGGTCACGTACTCGGCCACCCCGACTCCCGATTTTGCCGCCGCGACCTCGGTTGCCTTCCAGGCCACGAGGATCAGCAGGGTGAGCGTCTCGGCGATGAGGCTGAGCAGGGCCTGTGGGGCGGGTTGCAGGCCGTTCTCGGAGAATCCGAACAGTCCGGTGGTGCGGGATGCGACGAAAGCGGCGAGCGTGCAGATGGCGATCGTCGTGGCGGCGATTCGCAGGGGTGGGGGTGCCGCCAGCAGAAGGAGTGCGGCCACCGCGAAGGCGGTGCTGGCCTGCAGCAGGAACAGCGAGCCGATGATGTGGACGAAGCGGTATCCGTTGATGTAGAGCTGGGCGTGGATGTATCCGCTTGCCGCGAGTGTGGCGGCGAGTACCAGGCGCGGGGCGAGGGCGGGCAGGATCCGGGTGTTCATGAGAGTTTCGTGTCCTTGACGGCCAGTGCGTGGTTGCCCTGCCAGTAGTTGACGGTGCGGATGCCGAGTGCGTCCTTGAGGCGTCCGGCGGGCAGCACCTGTGGCAGTGGGGCGGGGCCTTGGCCGGGTTTGGGGAACGGATAGCAGGTGGGGCGGGCCGAGTGGAAGGTGATGTTGCCCTCGGTCTTGCTGAACAGCTGGTGGACGTGCCCGTTGAGGCAGGTGACCGAGGAGAAGCGCCGGAACATCGAGAGCAACTGCACCGCGTCGTCGGTGCCCCACCCCCACGCCGGGTACATGGCGAACAACGGGATGTGACTGAAGATGACGATGGGGGTGTCCGACGACAGGCCGGCGATGTCCCTGCGCACGAAGTCGATCTGATCGTTGCCCAGGTGGCCGAGTTGCTCCAGGTGAAGTGTGTTGACCAGCGCGATGAAGTGCACGCCGTGGGTGTCGAAGCTGTACCAGCCGTCGCCGACGGTGTTACTGCCGAAGGCTTGCCGGTACGCGCGTGGTCCGTTGTCCCCGATCGAGTCGTGCTCGCCCGGCACGGTGAACACCCGGTCCGTGTCCAGCTGCGACATCATCTGCTTGACCTGGTCGAACTCGTCGGGGGTGGAAAGATGCGTCAGGTCACCGCTGTGCATCACGAAGTCCGGCCTGAAACCCAGCGAATTGACCTGGTTGATCGCGTCGGCGAACGTCCCGGTGACGTCCATGTTGGCCGGGCCCTGGAAGCCGATGTGGCTGTCGGAGACCTGCACGAACCGCAGGTCCGCGCTGCTTGCCGGGGCCGCACTCGCCGAACCAGGGATGTGACTGATCACCTCCCCTGCGACGACTGTCAGGACCACGGCGCCACCGAACCAGGCAGAGTGCCGCATGAGCTGGCGGCGGGTCATGCCGTGCTCGCCGTCGCCGTTGGAGTCGCGGGTGTCCTCGGTCATGCGGTCACCACCACGGTGGCGGTCATGAACGGGTGGATGGTGCAGTAGTAGGCGTAGCTGCCGGGTTGGGTGAACGTGTAGCTGTAGGCGTCATTGGTGGCCAGCGCTGTCGACTGCAGCGGCCCGCCCGATCCTTGCTTGCTGGTGACGGTGTGAGCGTCGGGGTCGGTGTTGCTCCAGGTCACCTTCGTGCCAGCCTTGACCGTCAGCGTGGCCGGGGCGAACGCGAAGTTCTTGATCGTCACCGCGTTGGCGCCCACTGGAGCGGACGGCTGGCCGCTGGGCGAAGTCAAGGATGTGCCTGATGGCGGGCTGGCCGTAACCGTACCGTTCGTTCCGGAGGCGCCGGGAAATCCCGGCAGGGTCTGGCCGGGTGCCGGACTCAGCGCGCCGGAAGACCTGGGGTGTGACGACCCACCGCAGGCGCCGAGCAGTGCGAGCGCTGCGGCAACGGCGACAGCGGCCAGGCACACCGTCCGCGACCGCCGGACCGGGGGAGAGGAACTCGCATTCATGACCATCATTCCTTCTGCACGTCCCCGGCCCCACGAACGGGTGCGATCCAGGACCAGGCCGGGTGGCATTTTCAGACAAGACAGACAACCGCGTTGCACCTGCCGGGGGATGGCGGAAGGGATGCAACCCGTTGGTTACTGTATGTGAGCGAACAGCGCACTTCGTGTAGCGAAACGGATTTCCTGGAGGAGTCCCGTTCCGAGGAGGCCGCTCGCTGGGAGGAACCGCACGCGACCGAGCGCAGCTGTCAAGTAGGTCACGGCACACTCGGCGGTGGAGGCCGTCAGTCGAGTTGCCGCCGCCCACCACGACGACCCGCTGCCCGGCGAAGTCCGCAGCCCGTTGTTGGCCGGTGGGGTGGATCTGGCGTCCGGCGAGGACCCGGCAGGCCAAGGCGTTCGAGGCCGTCCGCCCGATCTGCGACGAGACCAAGGGCCTCATCGAGGGCCTGATCGCCGGGACCGACACCAAGGACGCTGCTGAGCAGGAGAACAGACACCAACATGTCGACGAACTCCGAAACCGGCGCCAGGTGCGCGAGGTCGTCGTCATCGGTTCCGGCCCGGCCGGCTACACCGCCGCCCTGGACGCCGAGCGCTACCTCGTGGCCCTGGGCGACATGGAGGCCCGGGCCGCCGCCGTCACGGTCTGAGTCCCCGCCGCACCGACCCCTACTCCGGCAGGGCCCGCAGGGCCGCCCGAACACGAGGTGCCGCCGCGGCCCGTCCGGTCGTGACCGGCAATCCCCGGCCCGCCGCAGGCCTCAACTCCGCACCGCCCGCTGCGTGGCGCGTCGCCGGACGCGCCAACTGGCGAGACCGCCCCCGCCGAAGCGCCAGCCCCGGCCCGAACGGCCTGCCCTCTGCCCCGTGAAATACAGGCGCGAAATCGGCGCGAGAAAAGCTGCCCGGCAGGCCGTGCCAGAAATCCGCCGAAACTCAGGCGGAGATTGAGGGCGGTTGTTGCTCATCGCAAGAGCACCCCCATCGCTCGAGGGATCGGTGTTGCCACGATTAGAGAGCAGCGAACTAATCAGTGACTTTTTCGGTTAGAGTGTCCGAACTCCGCGACTCGCTCTCGACGAGAGCGGGTAGATCGCCCGCAAGGCTGAGGGGACGCGTCCGGAGCGGAGCTACGGGCCCGGGGACGCTGCGGGGACCGATGACATGGGAGACCGTGGACGGAGGTCCGCTCCGGTGATTGTGCTCGGGCTGACCGAGGCCGTCCACGGCCTCGGCCGCACGCCGCCGGTCCCGGCACGGCTCGCCGAGGTCGCCGAGGGGTGGCTCGGCGACTGTCCGGCGTGGCGGTCAGCCCGGTGGCGTGCGGCCGAGACCGACTCTGCGCCGGCCACCGGGGCGTGCCGCCTTCAAGCCGCGGCTCGGAGGGCTCAGGAGACGGACGTGGCGGGGGCGTCCGGCGGGTGGTGCAGCCGGTGGAGGGCGGCGTAGGCGGGGCTGCGGGCGATGAGTTCGTCGTGGGTGCCGTGGGCGGCGAGCCGGCCCTGTTCGAGCAGGACGATCTGGTTGGCGTCTCGGACGGTGAGCAGGTTGTGCGAGATGATGACCGTCGTGCGGCCGGCCATCAGCAGGCGCAGCGGGCCCATGATCCGCCGGGCCGACTCGGCGTCCAGGCCCGTGGTCGGCTCGTCCAGGACGAGGACGGGCGCGTCCCGGATCATCGCGCGGGCGATGGCCAGACGCTGGCGCTGGCCGCCGGAGAGCAGCCGGCCGCGTTGGCCCACCACGGTGTCGTAGCCGTCCGGGAGCAGGCTGATGAACCCGTGGGCGTCTGCGGCCCGGGCGGCCGCCCGGATCTCGGCCTCGCTCGCCTCCGGGCGTCCGTAGGCGATGTTCTCCCGGACGGTGCCGTGGAAGACCAGGGTCTCCTGGAGTACCACTGCGACGTTCTCGCGCAGCTGGGTGAGGGCCAGTTCGCGCAGGTCGAGGCCGTCCAGCCGGACCGTGCCGCCGTGCGGGTCGTAGAAGCGCAGCAGCAGTTTGGCGACGGTGGACTTGCCCGCGCCGCTGGCGCCGACCAGGGCCAGCATCTCCCCGGGCGCCACCTTGAACGACACGCCCGACAGCGCGGGGACTTCCGTCTCCGGATAGCGGAAGGTGACGTCGTCGAACTCGATCTCGCCCTGGGTGCGGCCGATCGCCCGGGGGGCGGCCGCCTCGCTCACCTGCGGGCGCTGGTCGAGCAGTTCGATGATCCGCTCGGCGGCGGCGGAGGCCGCGTAGAAGGTGGTGCCGAGTCCGGACATGCCCTGGATCGGGCCGTAGAGCCTGCTCAGCAGGGCGAGGAAGACCATCAGCCCGCCGAGCGTGAGCCGTCCGTGCACCAGCTCCCAGGCCCCGAGCCCCATCACCACCATGCCACCGAGCAGTTCGATGAAGTCGACCGTCGGCCCGTAGAGCGCTCCGATCCGGGCGGAGGCCATCGCCGCGTGGTAGCGACCGACGCTTTCGCGCTGGAACCTGGCGTGCTCCCAGTCCTGGCGGTTGTACGCCTGGACGAGCGCGATGTTGCCGAGTGACTCCTCGGTGACGGCGCTGATCGAACCGGCGCGCCTGCGGCGCTCGCGCGAGGCCGCCCGGATCAGCTTCGCGAAGCGGCGGGCGGTGAGGAAGAACAGCGGTGCGGCGACCAGTGCGGTCAGCGTCAGCTCCCAGCGCAGCACCAGCAGTACGCCGACGTAGATGCCCAGCCGCATCGCCTGGCTGACCGCGCTGACGAGCCCGGAGAGCAGGAAGGTCTCGACCGCGTCGACGTCGCCGGTCACCCGGGACAGCACGTCGCCGAGCCGCCGCCGTTCGAAGAACCCCAGTGACAGGCCCTGGAGGTGCCGGAAGACGTCCGACCGCAGGATGAGCAGGAACCGCTCGCTGACCCAGGTGGAGGTCACCCGGTCGGCGAATCCCAGTACTCCGGAGAGCAGGGCGAGCAAGGCGTACGCGAGGGCGATCGGGAAGAACAGGCTCAGCCGGTGCGGAATGAGCATGTCGTCGATCACGATCTTGAAAAGCCAGATCTCCGCCACCTCGATCGCCGGGGCCACCGCGACCAGCGCCAGCAGCACCACCAGCCAGCGGCGGCCGCCCCTGGTGTACGGCCAGAAACGCTGGAAGACCTCCCGGAGTGGAATCGGCGGTGCGGTGGGGACCACGGCTGGGTCGGCGGTCTCGGCGACCGTGAGAAACCGTCGCAGCACGGACCGCAGGTAGCGTTTCCTGGTCATCTCACGGTCTTCCCGCTCGCCTCGAACCCGGTCCCCCGACCCAGCGGCAAGGCCGGGCACAGATGCCCGGCCCGCTCTCAGAGTGGATTCGTACAGATACTAACGGCAACTAGTCGCCCCAGTCGCCGTAGTCGCCGCCGTAGTCGCCGCCGTAGTCGCCGCCGTGGTCACCACCGTGGCGCATGAAGTCGTCAAAGCCGTAACCGCCGCGACCGCCGTGGTCTCCACCGTGGCGCGTGAAGTCGTCGAAGCCGTAACCGCCGCGACCGCCGTGGTCTCCACCGTCGCGCACGAAGGAACGGATACTTGCGAGGAATGACATGGTCACACCTTCTTTCGATGTGCTTCTACATCCAGCGTCATCCTCGACTCGGGGATCCACAAGAGCATAATCGGGGAAGCGATGATTTGGCCGCAATGTCCAAATTGACGGATCGGTGTCCGCTGGTGTCGTCGCTCGACACTAGGTCGAGGCCCTGGAGCCGGAGGAACTGCGCCGGCTGCTAGCGGGCCGGCTTGTCGCCCGCCGCGCAGGAGACCCTGGCCGTCCGGCGGGCCGACCCACGCGTTCCATGCCGTCCACGGAACCGCGCCGGACGGTGTGTGGTCCGCACTTGGGACGTCGCCCGCTCCCGGCCCGGGTGCCGTTCCACTCGACCGTCACCGGCGAACCGGTGCCGGTGCACCGCGCCCCCGAGGCGTTCCGGCACGTGCAACAGGCCCGGCACATCGGCAAGGCGGTGCTGACCATGCCCGCCCGGCTGGACGGCCCCGGCACCGTCCGGGTCACCGGCGGCACCGGCACCCTGGGCGGGCTGGTCGCCCGCCATCTGGTCACCCGGCACGGTGCTCGGAACCTCCTGCTGGTCAGCCGCCGGGGTTCGGAGGCGCCGGGGCCCGGGAACTCCTCGCCGAGCTCACCGCGCCGGGCGCCCGGGCCACCGCCGTCGCCTGCGACACCGCCGACCGTGCCGCCGTGGCCGCGCTGCTCGCCGGCCTCCCGGCCGACCGCCCGCTGACCGCCGTGGTGCACGCGGCCGGGGTCACCGCCGACGCCCGCTGGCCGGCCTGACCGGCGACCAGGTCGACGCCGTTCTGCGCCCCAAGATCGCCGCTGCTCCTGCACGCCGGGCCGCTGGGCATCCTGCAGCCCACGGCTCCCTCGCCGCTTCTCGACCTCGCGGAGCTGATCGGTGGAGACTACAGCGTCGAATCCGTCCGTTTCACCCGTGGCGACCTGCTGCTTCTCTACACGGGCGGTGTGATCGAGACCCGCAACCGCCCGGAGAGTTCTTCCCGCTGCCGGGCTGGATGCGGCGGCAGACCCGCAGAACGCAAGCCGACGGTCGAACTCGGGCCGTTTGGCGTTGACAATGGTATTTGTCCCCGTTGTCCTGGAACAAGGCTGGGCCTGGCTTGGTCGACTTGCAGCGAAGTCCTGATGTGCCCGGGCGGCTTGCTCGCCCGCGGCGCAGCGGGCAAGGACGCCAAGAACCCGGTCGGCCGGGTGCGGGAAGGCCTGGGCGGCTGTTCAAGGGCCTGCTGAGCCCGCGCAGCCTCGCCGGCCCGGTGTTCCTCCTGCAACTGGCGGTGATGCTGCTGATCGTCGCCGCCGCGCTGGGAGCTCTCGTGGTCGGGGCTCGGCGCGACGCCACCGCGGATGCCCAGAGCCGGACGCTCGCGGCGGCGCAGGCGTTCGCGAACTCTCCGGGGATCCTGACGGCACTGAGCAGTCCCGACCCGACCGCAGCCCTGCAGCCGTACGCCGAGGCGGCCCGGAAGGCCGCCGGCGTGGATGCCATCATCGTCTACCGGTTGGACGGGATCACGCTCACCCACAGCGACCCGAACCAGATCGGGAAGCACGTCATCGGTCCCTACGCGCAGGCGGCGACCGGCAAGCCCTTCACCAGCACCTTCCACGGATCGCTGGGCCTCTCCGTGATCTCGGCGGTACCCGTCAAGGCCGCCGACGGCTCCGTCGTCGCCATCGTCTCCTCCCCGGTCACGGTCGGGAAGGTACAGCACAGGGTCAACCAGCAGCTGCCAGTCCTGTTCGGCGGTGCCGCGTTGGCTCTTGCCATCGGTGCGGGCGGGACGAGTCTGGTGAGCCGTCGGCTGCAGCGGCAGACCCACGGCCTGGGCCCGGCCGAGATGACCAGGATGTACGAGCACCACGACGCCGTGTTGCACGCGGTCCGGGAGGGCGTGCTGATCCTCGGCGAGGACGGCCGCGTGCTGCTGGCCAACGACGAGGCCTCCCGGATGCTCGGCCTGCCCGTCGACTGCGAAGGCCGTCCGATCACCGAGCTGGGCCTGGGCGACCCGGTCGCCGAGTTGCTGGCCTCGGGGCGAGTGGTCACCGACGGCGTGGTCGGCTCCGGCGACCGCCTTCTCTCGGTGAACATTCGGGCCACCGACCGCGACGGGGGACCGCCCGGGCGGGTCGCGACCCTGCGTGACTCCACCGACCTGCGAGCCCTGTCCGACAAGGCCGAGGCGGCCAACGAGCGCCTCAAGATGCTGTATGAAGCCGGCAGCACGATCGGCACCACGCTCGACGTGGTGCGCACCGCCCAGGAACTCGCCGAGGCGGCCGTCCCGAGCTTCGCCGACCATGCCACCGTCGACCTCGCGGAGCCCGTCCTGCACGGCGACGAGCCCACCGGCACTCGGATCCTCCGACTGCGGCGCGCCGGGCTGAGCGGCGTCCACGCGGACACGCCGTTCCATCCCGTCGGTGCGACCATTCCGATCGATCCCACCGCCCCGCTCGGCCGCAGCCTTCATCACGGCGAGTCCGTGATCGAGGCGGATCTGACCAGCGCCGTCGTCCGGCAGGACGACGCCCCGGACCGGGCCCAGCGCACGGTCGACCACGGCATCCACTCGCTGCTGAGCGTGCCGCTGCTCGCCCGGGGCCGGGTTCTCGGCGTGGCCGCCTTCTGGCGCGCGGCCTCACCGGAGCCGTTCGACCAGGACGACCTCTCGCTGGCCGAGGAGCTGGTCGCCCGGGCCGCTGTCGGCATCGACAATGCCCGCCGCTACACCCGCGAGCACCGGATGTCCGTCGCCCTCCAGCACAGCCTGCTACCCGGCCGACTGCCCGAGCAGAGCGCCCTGGACGTCGCCTACCGCTACTTGCCCGCCGAGGCCGGCGTGGGCGGCGACTGGTTCGACGTGATTCCGCTGCCCGGGGCCCGGGTCGCCCTGATGGTGGGCGACGTGGTCGGCCACGGCCTGCACGCCGCCGCGACCATGGGCCAGCTGCGCACCGCCGTGCACAGCTTTTCCTCCCTCGACCTGCCCCCGGACGAACTGCTCGGCCACCTGGACGACCTGGTCAACCAGATCGACCGGGACCGGGCAGCCAAGGACAGCGACGCCATCACCGGCGCGACCTGTCTGTACGCCATCTACGACCCGGTCACCCTGCGCTGCGTCGTAGCCCGGGCCGGGCACCTGCTGCCGGCCCTGGTCCACCCCGACGGCTCGGTGGAGTTCCCCGAGTTGCCCGCCGGGCCGCCGCTCGGTCTGGTCGACCTGCCGTTCGAGAACGCCGAACTACAGCTGCGGGAGGGCACCCGGCTGGTCCTCTACACCGACGGGCTGGTCGAGGACCGCTCCCGGGACATCGACGTCGGCCTCGAACTGCTGCGCACCACCCTCGGCCAGGGCGACCGCAGCCCCGACGACACCTGCGAGGCGGTGCTGAACGCCCTGCTGCCGGCCAACCCGACCGACGACATCGCCCTGTTGGTCGCCCGGACCAGGGCGCTGCCGGCCGACCGGGTCGCCACCTGGCACGTCCCGGCCGACCCGGCCGCCGTCGCCCGGGTCCGGGCCGGCGTCGCGGAACGGCTCACCGAGTGGGGGCTGGACGAGATGGCCTTCGCCACCGAGCTGATCGTCAGCGAGCTGGTCACCAACGCCATCCGGTACGCCGTCGGTCCGATCCAGCTCCGGCTGCTCCGTGACCGGGCACTCATCTGCGAGGTCTCCGACGGCAGCAGCACCTCCCCGCACCTGCGGTACGCGGTCAGCACCGACGAGGGCGGGCGGGGGCTGTTCCTGGTCGCCCAGCTCTCCGAGCGCTGGGGCACCCGCTACACCCCCAACGGCAAAGTCATCTGGGCCGAACAACACCTCCATGAGAGCGCCACCCCGGCAGTGAAAGGTCCCGGCGAGAACCCGCGCGTGACCACCGAAAGACGTCTGGAGTCATCGTGACCGCATCCCGTGCCCGAGCGGCGACCGTCTCCGGCTGCTTGGTCCTCCTGGCCGTGGGCCTGGGTGCGTGCGGCCACACACCGCCCGCCGCCCCCAAGGATCCGTCGGTGGCCACCTCCGCGAGGGACGTGGGCGGCATGGACGCACTGACCGCCGCGGCGAAGAAGGAGGGCACGCTCAGAGCGATCGCGATCCCCCGCGACTGGGCCGACTACGGCGGCCTGATCGACGGCTTCGAGAAGAAGTACGGGATCACGGTCACGGTCGACGATCCTCTGGGTCACAGCCAGGACGAGATCGACGCCATCAAGAAGAACGGGAAACAGCAGAGTGCCCCCGACGTCATCGACGTGGGAGACACGTTCGCCCGGGCAGCAGGCCCGCAGAACCTGCTCGCGCCGTACAAGGTCGCCGCGTACAGCTCGATCCCGAGCAACCAGAAGGACCCGCATGCCCGTTGGTCCAACAACTACGGGGGCTACATCTCCATCGGCTGCGACGCGAACCGCGTCGAGATCTGTCCCCAGACCTTCGCGGATCTGCTGAAACCCGCTTACCAGGGCAAGGTCGCGCTTGAGGGCGACCCCACCCGTTCCGAGACCGGATTCGCCAGCGTTTACGCGGCGGCCCTGGCGAACGGCGGATCGTTCGACAACATCCAGCCCGGCCTCGACTTCTTCGCCAAGCTCAAGCAGGCGGGCAACCTCAACCCGGTCGGTGCCACCTCGGTCACGGTCGCGAGCGGCCAGACGCCCATCAGCATCAACTGGGACTTCGTCAACCTCAACTACACCGATCAGCTCCGCAGCAAAGGCGTCAACTGGCAGGTCTCGATCCCCTTCGACGGCAGCTTCGCCCAGTACTACGCGCTGGCGATCAACAAGGACGCCCCGCACCCGGCGGCCGCCCGCCTGTGGCAGGAGTACCTCTTCAGCACCGAGGGTCAGAACCTCCGGCTCAACGGCTACGCCCGCCCTGTGCTCCTCGACGTCATGAAGAAGGACGGCACCCTCGACGAGGCCGCCTTCGCAAGATTGCCGACGGTTGAGGGAACGCCCGAGTTCCCGACGGATGCGCAGACGGAGAAGGCGAAGGAGACGGTCGCCCTGGGCTGGGCGAAGGCCGTCGCGGACGGCTGACGCCGGGGGCGTGTCCAGCCGACGGCGCACTCACGGCAGCCCCGCCCATCGGCTGCGTGTCACGAGCCGGCGCGACCTGAAGGTCGCCCGATCCTCGTCGGCCGGGGAGTAGCCGGCCGTCCGCGCCGTCTGCGGGTGCTCGCGGAAGAGTATCTTCGGCGGGTCCACGGCCGGGTGATCCGCATCGGCCGCGAGGCCCTGCGCTGGCTGCTCGCCCGACGAGGCGTCACCTTCCAGCGCACCAAGACGTGGAAGGAGTCCACCAACCCCGAGTACGACGGCTGGGACGCCTACTTCGAGAAGATCGTGTCACCACCTTGTAACAGTCAGCGATGATCAAGGAGCGGCACAGGATCGGGCCCACCGGCCGGGACCGCGCGGCAAAACCCCGGACGGGCATCGCTCCGGGTGAGAGGTTCGCCTGTTCGGCTCAGCGAGGATGACGGCCAGGAGACGGCGCCCGGAGACCTTCCTACCGTTGGACCCCGGGAGGCTGCATCCCCGCGGAGCCCGGCCGAGGACCTCTCGCCCGTCGGCCACCGCCCACGCCGAACCCGGCAGTCGACTTCCACCGTGACCACGCAGGGTCCGGGTCGAAGGAGATGAAGGACATGAACACCACGCGCACCGCCCGCACGCCCGCGACACCCGCACTGAACGGGTGCCGGACATCACGCCGCCGCCTTCGGGCACGGATCGGGCTCGCCGCGACCGCCACGGCCCTGTCGCTGCTGCCGATCGCCCCGTCCACCGCCAGCGCGGCACCCCACCTCCCGCTCACACAGATCGTGCGGGAGGCCAAGGTGAAGGCGCAGCAGGAGCACCCCGGCTCGCAGTTCTACGACGCGGACGCCGTCCTGCTGACACCCACGACCAACCCCAACGACGTCCAGGCCTGGTGGATCCGCTTCCGGGCCAAGGACTCGGAGCCGTCCTTCGAGTACAAGTACTCGACCACCGGTCAGTACCAGCGCACGCAGCCGTGGAGCGTCCCGATCGGGATCCAGGCCATCTCCCCGTTCACCATGACGGAGGTCCAGGCCCACGATCTGGCCGTCAAGGCCGGGCACACCGGCGCGTTCAAGCCCCTGTACCTCAATGAGCCCGTCGTGCAGAACCCGCATCCCACCTACTACTTCTGCATTCCCAGCGAGGGCAGGACGGTGGCGGTTGACACCGTGACGGGCCACGTCACCACGCCGTGGTCGTGCTAGTGACCACGGTGTGAGCCCTGTTCGGTGGCCGTCACCCAGCGGGGGTGACGGCCATCGGCGGCTGGCGACCCTTGCCGTCCGCCCGCTCGGTGCCGCCGACCGGGCGGGCGATAAGGGTCGCCAGCCTGGAGTGCGAAGGGCCGGTTGCCGCCGGTCAGCCGGGCCCGGGTACGAGCGGGGGCCGTGCCGGTTCGGCCGGTCGCCGCGGATCCGCGCTGGCCGTTGCGGCCAGCATGCTCTGTGTCGCCGGCATCGCCCCGGTGGCGCTGTCCGGGACCGCCCACGCGCAGGGCACCTGCACGGTCTCGGGCCCCACCACCACCTGTACGTTCGCCTTCACGGGCGCCGAGCAGACGTTCACCGTCCCGAGCGGCGTCACCCAGGTCGACGTCACGGCGATCGGCGCGGCCGGCGGCCTGGAGGGTGTCAACAAGACGCCCGGCGGCCGCGGCGCGCAGGTCTCGGGCACGGTCACCGGGCTGTCCGCCGGGCAGACCCTCTACGTCGAGGTCGGCGGCACCCCCACGCTCGACGCCTCCGCCTGCTACGTGTTCTCGCCGTGCATCGGCGGCTTCAACATCGACGCTTCGGTGGCCCATCCATTCCGCCACGTCCGTGATCGGTATGCCGTTGCTCAGGCAGTTCGACGCCGGCGTCGAGGCGTACCCGGACCGGCTGCGTGAACTGGACGCCCTGATCCGGGCTGAGGGGCCGTTCGTCGTCCACTCGGCGCGCTTCCTGAGCGAGGCACGCAAGCCATGACGGGCCGCCGGGGCGCGCCCAAGCCCCGGTCCGGCCCGCCGCAGCCCGTCGCTCGGCCCGCCGAAGCCCGCCGCAGTCCGCAGCTCGGCCCGCCGGGGAGGCCGGCGGGCCGAGCGGGGCGTCAGGCCTGGGCGACCAGGTCCAGGTACTCGTCGTGCCAGAGGTCCTCGTCGCCGTCCGGCAGGAGCAGGACACGGTCGGGCCGCAGGGCCTCGATGGCGCCCGGGTCATGGGTGACCATCACGATCGCGCCCGGGTAGGTGCCGACCGCGGCCAGGACCTCCGCCCGGGAGGCCGGGTCCAGGTTGTTGGTCGGCTCGTCGAGGAGCAGCACGTTGGCCCCGGAGTGGACCAGGGCGGCCAGGGCCAGCCGGGTCTTCTCACCTCCGGAGAGGACGCCTGCGGGCTTGTCGGTGTCGTCGCCGCGGAAGAGGAAAGCGCCGAGGACGGTCCGCAGTTCGCCGTCGGTCAGGTCGGGTGCGGCCAGGGCGAGGTTGTCGCGGACGCTGAGCGCCGGGTCCAGGGTGTCGTGTTCCTGGGCGAAGTAGCCGAGCCGCAGGCCGGTTCCGGGGACGACCCGCCCGGTGTCCGGCTGTTCGTGGCCGGCCAGGATGCGCAGCAGGGTGGTCTTCCCGGCGCCGTTGAGGCCGAGCACGACCAGTCGGCCGCCGCGGTCGACGGCGAGGTCCAGGCCGCTCAGCACCGCCCGGCCGCCGTAGGCCTTGGTGAGGCTGATCGCACCGAGCGGCATCCGCCCGCAGGGCGCGGGCTCGGGCAGCCGGATGCGGGCGGTGCGTTCGGCCTGCCGGACGGGTTCGAGCTCGGCGAGCATCCGGTCGGCGCGGCGGGCCATGCTGCGGGCGGTGGTCGCGGTGGCGACGTTGGACCGCATCCGGTCGGCCTGGGCGTGCAGGGCGGCGGCCTTGCGTTCGGCGTTGGCCCGCTCCCGCGTGCGGCGGCGCTCGTCGGCCTCGCGCTGGGCCAGGTAGGCCTGCCAGCCGGTGTTGTGGACGTCGATCACGGCGCGCTGCGGGTCCAGGTGGAAGACCCGGTTGACGGTCTCCTCCAGCAGGCCGAGGTCGTGGCTGATCAGGACCAGCCCTCCCTGGTGGGTGGCGAGGAATCCGCGCAGCCAGGTGATCGAGTCGGCGTCCAGGTGGTTGGTGGGCTCGTCCAGCAGCAGGGTGCCGTGGTCCGCGAACAGGATGCGGGCCAGCTCGACCCGGCGGCGCTGGCCGCCGGACAGCGTGCCGACGGGGGAGTCCATCACCCGGGCGGGCAGCCCGAGCCCGGCCGCGACCCTGGCGGCCTCGGCCTCGGCCGCGTAGCCGCCGCAGGACTGGAACCGGGCGTCGGCGCGCGTGTAGGCGTCCATCGCCCGACGCTCCTCGGCGGGGGAGCCGGCCAGTGCCATCGCCTCCTCGGCGGCGCGCAGCGCGCGCACGGCGGCGTCCAGACCGCGGGCGGACAGGATGCGGTCGGTGACGGTGACGGCCGGGTCGGCGGCGCGGGAGTCCTGCGGGAGGTAGCCGACCGGGCCGGTGCAGGTGACCGTTCCGGCGGCGGGCGGCAGCTGCCCGGCGAGGGTGGCGAGCAGGGTGGTCTTTCCGGCGCCGTTGCGGCCGACCAGGCCGATCCGGTCGCCGGGGGCGATGTGCAGGGTGACGTCGGACAGCAGCAGGCGGGCGCCGACGCGCACGTCGACACCATGGGTGGTGATCACGGGATAACGCTCCGAAACAGCTAGCGGACACACGGGTGGCGTGGAGGCGGTCCGTCAGCTAGGAAATTCGGGGCGTAGACATGTCGGCCAGGGTAGCCGCGGCTCGGAACGGACGCATCCGAATTAACGGGAGCGCTCGGACCGGGCGGCCGCCGCACGGGGGCGCGCACCGGTCGAGTGCCGGTGCGCGCCCCCGTACGGACGTCCCTCAGCCGCGCAGGACGGCGGCCACCACCGAGGGGTGGAACAGCCGGGTCGGCGGCTCGACCAGCGACAGCACCTCGTGGAAGGCCGCCGTGACCTCGGGGTTGCGGGTCGCGCCGTGCAGGACCCTGTCCAGGTAGCGGTGCTGGAGCCTGATCAGGGCTCCGGTGGGTCCGCCGGTGGTGGCGGCGAAGCGCACGTCCTCGGCGCAGGACATCATCCAGGCGTTCTTGGACACCGCCGCGATCTCCCGCCGGGCGTCCCGGGCCGTGGCGGGCCCGATGTCGCCGTGCCGCAGGGCCGTCCGGCGCAGCACCTGGGCGCAGAACAACGAGATGGTGACGCCCTGGCCGTACACCGGGTTGAAGGTGCTCGCGGCGTCGCCGACCGCCACCAGGCCCGCCGGGGAGCTGCGCTCGTAGTGGCGCCGCACGCCCGGGCCGGGGAGGAAGCCGCGCACCTCGCTCGCGGGTTCGGCCTCCCGCAGCATCTCGCTCAGGCCCGGGTCGCGCAGTTGGGACAGGTGCTTGGTGAAGCCCGCCTCGCCGGGCTCGGGTTCGGCACCGCGCATCCCGGCCAGGCTGACGATCCAGCGGTCGCCCTCCACCGGCAGCAGCACGCCCATCCGCGGCTTGTCCGGGGCCTTGGTCTGCAGGTAGATCGCCTGGTGGCCGAAGTCGACGCCGGGCGGACGGTGGAACAGCCGGGAGGCGTAGGCGACGCCCGCGTCCACCCGCTCCTCGGGCACCGGGCGGCAGCCCAGTTCGCTGAGCCACTTCGGCACGGAGGTCGATCGGCCGGAGGCATCGATCACCAACTCGGCAGGAAAATCCCGGACTTCACCGCGTTCCGAGCCGCGTTCCGAGCCGCCTTCCGAGTCGTGCGCCGCGTCGTGCGCCGAGTCGCGCTCCGTCTCCTGCTCCGAGCCGCGCCCGGCTCCCCGCTCGCGGAGCTTCACCCCGGTCACCGCCTGCGCGGAGCCGAGCAGGCCGACCACGTCGGTGCCTTCCAGGAACTCGATCGAGGGCTCGGTGCGGACCCGGTCCAGCACCAGCTTGTCCAGCACCGGACGGGTGCAGGAGAGGAAGGTCATCCGGGCGGGGTAGTCGATCATCCACCCGGCCGAACTGAGCCACTTGAGGTCACCCGAGGTGGAGACCCGATGCGCGCCCGCGGCCGTCAGCTCCTGGTTGATGCCGGGCATCAGCTCCTCCAGCGCCCGGTGGCCCGCCTCCAGCACCAGGTGCGCGTGCCGGCCCTGCGGCACCCCGGCCCGGAACGCCGGCTCCTCCGGGTACCGGTCCCGCTCCACCACGACGATCCGCTCGGCGAAGCCCCGCAGCGCCCACGCCGCCACCACACCGGCCAGCCCGCCGCCGATCACCACCGCCGTACCCCGCCCGGGGGCCGTCTCCGAAGAAGTCATGCGACGTAGCGTAGTGGCGGCGGCGTCGGACCGTAATCGCTCCAGCTGGACGAACGTTCCGGCAGCGCAGTGTGGTTGACGTCGCAACGGGCTCGAGGGCAGGTACCCCCACTCCCGCGGTGGACGTTAAGGAAGCGTCAAGAAGCCCGGGCCGCACCGTCAAGGAGGCGTCAGGAGACGTCCCTTCGCGGGTGGCGCGGCACTAGCGTCGCGCGCCGGAGAGAAACGGTTCTGCGCTCGGGCCCCATTCCGGGGCCCCGGCGAGCCGTACGACGGGGGAAAGGGACGTGTCGTCATGACCACCTCGGCAGCGGGCGCAACAGCCACCTCGGCCACCTCGGCCACCTCGGAGGAGGGGGACGCGGGGGAGGACGACGGCCCCGGACCAGCAGCCGGGCCGCCGATCCCCTCCGGCCTCCCGGCCCGGCTCGGCCGGAGCCTCCGCGCGGTCGGCAGCCGTGCCCACTGGACCACCCCGCGCCTGGTCCGCGGCCTCACCGCACTGAGCCTGGCCGGCCTGATCGGCCTCGGCGCCACCGCCACCGCCGTCCTCGGCGGCGCCCGCGACGGCACCGACACCATCGGACACCGGGCCGCCCCGCAGGCCACCCGCGCCTCCGACCTCTACTTCGCGCTCAGCGACATGGACGCCCAGGCCGCCAACCTGCTGCTGGTCGGCGCCGACCAGGACTACACCGCGCTGCGCAAGCAGACCCTGGACACCTACGAGCAGCGCCGCAACCAGGCCGACGACGACCTCCAGCAGGCCGCCCAGTCCGCCGCCACCGACCCGGCCGCGCAACGCGCCGTCCAGCTGGTGCTCGGCCGGCTCGGCAGCTACGAGGCCCTGGTGGCCCGCGCCCAGCTGCTGGAGGAACAGGCCGCGGCCCCGGCGGGCCGGCCCTCGCCCGCCGCCCTGGACGCCTACCGGCAGGCCTCCGACCTGCTGCGCAATCAGCTGCTGCCCGCCGCCGACCAGGTCACGGCTGCCAACGAGGCCACCGTCGACCACGTCTACGCCCAGCAGCGCGACGCCCTGGGCAGCGGTTGGTGGTGGCTGTTCGTCGTCGGTCTGCTCGCCCTCGCGGCGCTGGCCGGGCTCCAGCGGGTGCTGGCCGTGCGCTACCGCCGGGTGCTCAACCCCGCGCTGGCGGCCGTCACGCTGCTGACCGGCGTGGCGCTGGTGACCGGGCTGAACCTGGTGGGCCGCACCGAGGACCACCTGGTGACGGCCAAGAGCAACGCCTACGACTCGGTGATCGCGCTCAGCCGGGCCCGCGCCGTCGCGTACGACATGAACGCCGACGAGAGCCGCTACCTGATCGACCAGGGCCGCGCGGCCGTGTGGGAGCAGGCCTACCTGGAGCAGAGCCAGGCGGTCGTCCACCTGGACGGCGCGACCATGGGCAGCTACGGCTCCCAGCTGCAGGACGCCTTCGACCGGCACCGGGCGGACCGCTCGGCCGTCCCCTTCGGCGGCTTCCTGGGCAGCGAGCTGCACAACGTCACCTTCCCCGGCGAACAGGACGCCGCCGAGCGGGTCCTGGGCGCCTTCCAGGAGTACCAGGTGATCGACCGCCGGATGCGGGACCTGCACGACGCGGGGAAGCTCAAGGAGGCCATCACGCTCAACACCGGGCTCGCCAAGGGGCAGTCCAACTACGAGTTCGGGCAGCTGAGCGCGGCCATGGCGGACACCATCACGGTCAACCGGACGGCGATGGACGCGGCGGTCGCGGCGACCGACGGCGACCTCGACGGCACCACGGTGGCCCTGGCCGGGGCGGTGCTGGCGGCGGCGCTGGGGCTCACCGCGGTGGGGGTGCGGCCCCGGCTGCGCGAGTACCGGTAGCGCGGCGCCGCCCGCCCGGGGGCCGGCCAGGGGTCGGTCGATCGGTGACCGGTTTCCGGACGGCGACCGGTGGTTGGAAGGCGGCCGCTGTCCGGACGGCGACCGGTGTCCGGACGACCGGTGTCTGGAAACCGGTGACTGGAAACACGGAAAGCGGGAACCCGGAGGGCGGGGCCCGGTGACGAACGGCGGATCGTCACCGGGCCCCGCCGCGTGCTGAGCCCTCCCGGGCAGGCGTCACCGGTGTGCCGGATTGACAAAGGCCCTTGCCATCCCGGCGAATAGCAGGCATGGCCGACGAAGAGTTCGAGAACGTCCTCACCACGGTGGGTCCCCGGCTGCGCGCCCTGCGCCGGGAGCGCGGCACCACGCTCGCCAAACTGGCCGCGGCGACCGGCATTTCGCTCAGCACGTTGTCCCGGCTCGAGTCCGGCCAGCGCAAGCCGACCCTGGAACTGCTGCTTCCGCTGGCCCGGGAGTACCGGGTGCCGCTGGACGAACTGGTGGGCGCCCCGGCGACCGGTGACCCCCGCATCCACCCGCGCCCGGTGACCAGGAACGGCCAGACCATCGTCCCGCTCACCCGCCACCTCGGCGGTCTGCACGCGTACAAGCACATCGTGCCGCCCGGCCGGAACACCGGGCCCGAACTGGACCTGAAGGTCCACGAGGGCTACGAGTGGCTGTACGTGCTGTCCGGGAGGCTGCGGCTGGTGCTCGGCCCGCACGACCTGGAGCTGACGGCCGGTGAGGCCGCCGAGTTCGACACCCGGACCCCGCACGCCTTCGGCAACGCCGGTTCGCAGCCGGTGGAGTTCCTCAGCCTGTTCGGCCCGCAGGGCGAGCGCATCCACGTCAGGGCGCGCCCGGGAACCTCTGTTCGGTAGGTTCGTTCCCTGTCAGGGAGTCTCCGCTTCGAGCTCCCGCCAGGCCGTCGGGAGGGGCCGAACACATGAGTGTGCAGCAGAGTACGGAGTCCGGCGGGAGCGGCGGAACCGAGGAGAGGCCGACGACCGGACCGGACGGGACCGGGACGGAAGGTGACCAGCCAGCGGCCGTCCAGGAGGAGAACGCGGCGGCCGAGCCGGACGGGACCCCCGCCGCCGGTGCGAAGCCCGCGCGCAAGAAGCGCCCGTTCTGGCAGGAACTGCCGATCCTGCTGGTGATCGCCCTGCTGCTCTCGCTCGGCATCAAGACCTTCTTCGTGCAGGCCTTCTCGATCCCCTCCGGTTCGATGGAGAACACCCTGCAGATCGGCGACCGGGTGCTGGTCGACAAGCTCACCCCGTGGTTCGGCGCCGAGCCGGAACGCGGCGAGGTGGTGGTCTTCCACGATCCGGGCGGCTGGCTGGAGGACACGGCGCCGAAGGACGACGGCCTCATGGGCAGCGTGCAGAAGGTGCTGAGCACCGTCGGCCTGATGCCCTCGGCGGACGAGAAGGACCTGATCAAGCGGGTGATCGCGGTCGGCGGGGACACCGTCGAGTGCAACGCGGGCAGCCCCGTGAAGGTGAACGGCGTCGCGCTGGACGAGCCGTACCTGTTCCCCGGGGCGACGCCCTGCGACAACGACCCGGTCGGCACGGTCACCGTGCCCAAGGGCAAGCTGTGGGTGATGGGCGACCACCGCAACAACTCGCGGGACTCCCGCCCGCACCAAAACCTCACCGGGGACGGCTTCGTGCCGGTGGACGACGTGGTCGGTCGGGCCTTCGTGGTCGCGTGGCCGATCTCCAACTGGTCCACCCTGCCCGTCCCGGACACCTTCGACAAGGTGCCCTCGCGGGCCGCCGGTGCCCTGCCGGAGCAGGCGCCCCCGGCCCCGGCGGCGCTCGCCCTGGCGGGCGTGGTGCCGATCGCGCTGTGGCGGCGCCGGCGGTCGCGGCGGTCGCGGCGCCGGACGGGCTGAACGGACGGGCCCCAACGGAACTCCACCCGCCGTGTCCTGCGGCGGGTGGAGTTCCGGCGAGCGCCGCGGGATCGTGAAGGGCGTGTCAGGAGTTCTCGGCGGAACCGTTGGCAGGCCCCCGTCGTCCCTGGGAGCGACTGCCGACAGGCCACTTCAGCAACCGGGGACGACGTGAGTTCCGAGATCTACTTCAGCGACAACTACCGCGATCTGTGCGAGAAATACGGTACGGGTGCGGGCTTCCAGTTCGAGTTCTACTGCTACCGCTGCTCCGACACCTGGCGCTCGCCCTTTGAACGGTTCACCACCGGCCAGGTCGCCGGCTGGATAGGCAAGGGCGTCAACGCGGCCTGGAACCTCATCGGCGGCAACGCCAACACCATCAGCAACGCCGCGGACGGACTGGCCGGCCAGACCTGGGGCACCTCGCGGGACGCCGCCTTCCAGCGCGCGATCGCCAACGCCCAGTCGCACTTCAACCGTTGCGCCCGGTGCACCCACTACGTCTGCGGCCGCTGCTTCACTCCCGAGCAGGGACTGTGCCTCACCTGCGCCCCGGACACCGCGGCCGAGGCGGCGGCGGCGCAGCGGCGCGGCCTCAACGACATGGTGACCGACCGGGCGTACCAGGTCGGCCAGCAGTCCGGTGCGGAGTTCGACGTCCGTACGCCGACCCAGCTGGTCTGCCCGCAGTGCCGGGCCGAGACCCACGGCACGCCGTTCTGCCCGGGCTGCGGGTTCAGGCTGGCGCAGCCCGTCCAGTGCGGTCAGTGCCACAAGGACGTGCCGGAGGGAGCCGCGTTCTGCCCGTCCTGCGGGACGAGGCGCTGAGCGGCCGGTAGCCGGAACGGGCGGGGCGCCCGCGGACCCGAGGTCCGTGGGCGCCCCGCCCGTTCGTCGGTGCGGTGCGGTGTCGCGTCGTGCGGTCCGGTGCGGCGGCTCAGCCGTACGACACGTTGGCGCACGGGTCGTCGTCCGCCGAGCGGGCGGTGCCGCTGACGCTGGTCGGCAGCGGGGCCGGGGCGCCGGGGGCGCCAGGTGCCGAGGCGGCGGCGGAGGCCGGGTTCGCGGCGGCGAAGTCGTGGCCGAGCACCACGCTCAGGCCGCGGCCGCCCGGCTGGACGGTCGCGCCCGGGAAGAGCTTCGCGACCGACTCGGCGGCGGTGCGCTCGCCCGTGCCGTACTCGACCACGGTGGTGCTGCGCGGCTTCCCGGCCGCGTTGCCGACGGTGGTGACCGTGTAGCCGGCGCCCTTGACTGCCTCGGCGCCCTTGCTGCCGAGGCCGCTCTCGCCGGTGCTGTTGAGCACGGCGACCTTGATCTCGGCGTTCTTGGCGTCCGCGGCGGGGGTGGGCGTGGCCTCGGCGGTGGGCGCGGCGCTGGGGGCGGCGGAGTCGGTGGCGGCCGGGCTCTGGGCGCTGGCGTCCTGGCCGTCGATGGTGCGGTCGGCCTTGAGCGCGGCCCAGAGCTGGTCCACGTCCGGGTGTACCAGGGCGACCCGGGGGCCCTCGTAGCGCCACGGCGCGGTGAGGAACTTGATGTTGTGAAGGTCGACGTCCTTGATCGACATGGCGAAGGACATCAGCTTGGCGGCCGAGCCGAGGTCGGGGTCGACGGTCAGCGACTTGGTCGCCGCGTCGGCGAGCGGCAGCAGGGTGGTCGGGTCCATGCCCTTCGACTTGACCTCCTTGATGAGGGAGGAGAGGAAGGCCTGCTGGCGCTTGGTGCGGCCGATGTCGGAGCCGTCGCCGATGCCGTGCCGGACCCGGACGTAGTCCAGCGCGGCCTGGCCCGAGACCTTCTGCCTGCCCTTGGCGAAGACCAGCTTGCCCTTGTGGCCGAGGTTGGGGTTGAGGTCCCCCTCGTGGATGTCGTTCGGCAGGCAGACCTCGACGCCGCCGACCGCCGAGGTCATCGCGGCGAAGCCGCTGAAGTCCACCACGATGGTGTGGTCGACGCGCAGGTTGGTGAGCTTCTCCACGGCGTTCTGGGTGCAGGCCGGGTTGCCCTGGTCGGTGTTGCCCACCGAGAACGCGCTGTTGAACATCACATTGGTCTGTTCCTTGGTCCACTTGCCGTTGGGGAGCTTGCACGGCGGGAGGTTGACCAGGGAGTCACGGGGGATCGAGATGCCGACGGCGTGCTTGTGGTCGGCATAGACGTGCAACAGGATCGCGGTGTCCGAGCGGGCACCGTCGTCACCGCCGCCACCCAGGTCGCTGTTGCCGTTGCCGCGGCTGTCCGAGCCGATCATCAGGACGTTCACCGGGGTGCGGCCCTGGGCGTCCGGCGCGGCCGCCTCCGGGCGGTCCTTGCTCAGGGCGTCGCCGTCGAAGGTGGTGATGTTGCTGTTCAGCCGGTAGTAGACGGCACCGCCGGCGAGCACCAGGAGGGCGGTGCAGCCGGCGGTCACCCAGAGCACCTTCTGCTTGGTGCTGCGCTTGGGCTTCGGCTTGGCCCGGCTGGTGGGACGGGTGTCGGATATGTCCTTGTCCGCCCCGCCCTTGCCCGGGTCGGCAGCCCGGCCGGCGGTCCTGCGTCCACCGGCCCGGTGCGGCGAATTCTCGGTCTCGGTGGAACCCCTGCGACCCGACACGGCGTCATCCTCCACAGTTGCCACGGAACCCCCGTGGGAGCGGTGGCTTGCGGGGTCCTGGGTCGGAGTGGATCCGGGCCGGCCCGTCGCTAAACTTTTACACCGCTGTAGAACTTTCAGAGGAGCATACTAGGCGTAGATGAGAAAAACACTGGTCAGACCATAAGAGAAGGTCGACCGGCCTCATCCCCGCCGCTCCGCACCCGCACGAGGAGCATGATGACTCACCGGATCGCACGTTCGATGGCCGGCGCCCTGGTGGCACTGCTGGCCGCCGTCGGTCTCAGCGCCGCGGCGTCGAGCGCGACGGCGGTGGCCGCAACCCGAACCGCCGTGGGGAGCACGGCCGTCGAGCCGGGGGCGGCGTCCGCGGATGTGGCGAATGTCACGCGGGGCCCGAACGTCTCGCAGGTCTCGCACGTGACGCCGGTCACGCGCGTGACGCAGGTCTCGCACGTCACGAACGTCGCGGCCAAGCAGGAGAAGAAGAAGTCCGGCTTCTTCGCCAAGCTCGGCAAGTTCCTGCTGGTCGTGGTCATCCTGATCATCCTGGTCGTCATTCTGCTGATCTGGGCCGTCGTCCACTTCGTGCGACGGCTCTTCCGCCGTCGGTGAAGCACCGCCGAGTTGACCGCTGAGTCCGCCCCGGGTGCCGAAAAGGCCCCCCGGGGCGGTCCACTCGGGTGGGATTGGCCCTGTCCGCCCCCGCCGCGGCGCCGCAGGATGGCGGGATGAGCGACCACCGTACCGACCGCACCGGCCCCGCCGACGCACTGCGCCCCGAGAGCCGGATCGTTCACCCGCCCCTGGCCGAGGCCGCCGGCAGCCGTCCGCTGGGCATCCCGCTGCACCAGAGCCACCTGTTCGCCTTCGAGACCAGTGAGGCGCTCACCAGCGCCTTCGGCGGGCCCGACGGGGCGTTCTTCTACAACCGGTTCGGCAACCCCACCGTCCGCTCGCTGGAGAGCGCCGTAGCCGACCTCGAAGGCGGTGCGGGCGCCATCGCCACCGCCTCCGGCATGGGCGCCATCAACACCGTGCTGCTCGCCCTGCTGCGCTCCGGCGACCACGTGATCGCCCAACGGAGCCTTTACGGCGGGACCTTCGCAATGCTGGCCGACCTCGGCCAGCGGTGGGGCGTCGAGGTGACGCACGTCTCGGGCGACGACCCGGACGAGGTCGCTGCGGCGCTGCGGCCCAACACCCGGCTGCTGCACCTGGAGACGATCTCCAACCCGACCACCCGGGTCACCGACCTCCCCGGGCTGATCGCGGTCGCCCGGGGCGCCGGGGTGCTGAGCGTGGTCGACAACACCTTCGCCACCCCGCTCCTGTGCCGGCCGATCGAGCACGGCGCGGACGTGGTGGTCCACTCGGCCACCAAGTACCTGGGCGGGCACTCCGACGTCCTCGCCGGGATCGCCGTCTTCGCCGAGGCCGAACTGCACCGGAAGGTCTGGCACTACGCGACCGAACTCGGCGCCAGCGCCGACCCCTTCGCCGCCTGGCTGACCGTACGCGGCCTGCAGACGCTGGCCCTTCGGGTCCGCCGCCACTGCGACACCGCCCTCGACCTGGCCACCCGGCTCTCCGCCCACCCGGCGGTCTCCGCCGTCCACTACCCGGGGCTGCCCGCCCACCCCGACCACGACCTCGCCCGCCGCCTGCTGCCGGACGGCCACGGCGGCGTCCTCGCCTTCGACCTGGCCGGTGGCCGCGAGGCAGCCCGGGCCTTCACCGAGTCCGTGCGCCTGGCCTCCCTGGCGCCCTCGCTCGGCGGCGTCCACACCCTGGTGCTCCACCCGGCCAGCACCTCGCACCGGCAGCTGTCGGACGAGGAGTTGGCGGCGGCGGGCATCGGGGCGGGCACGGTCCGGGTGTCGGTGGGCATCGAACACCCGGAGGACCTGTGGACGGACGTGGAGCAGGCCCTCGCGAAGGTCTGACGGACGACGGGCACCGATCCCGGCTGCGGTGGGTGCGTTCCCGGGGCGGCCGTGATGCGGCTCGTGGGGACGGACGTCCGAGGCTTTCACGCGCCGAGCCGCGCCACGCCCACTAATGGGTGAAAGCTTGGCCGGCCCCAGACGTCATCGTGCCTGAGCCGTGGCTCATTGTGTGCGCGTGCACATACCTGTATGGTGCGTGCGCACGCACACAGTCATCGGCGTCCGGGAGACGCGGAGGCCGTGAGGAGGGACCGCATGGCAACCCATCGCATCGTTCTGATCACCGGCACCTCCTCCGGCGGTTCGGCGGTGCTCGGGATGACGAGCGGATGGATCGGGGGCGCCAACGCCTGACGGCGGGTCGCCGCGGGGGAGGGTCCACGCGGTCGGCGCCGGGTGATCACCGGTCATACTTGGGCAGCGGCGCCCGACACCGGACGCTGCGGGCGGTGCCGGGGCGACCGCCCCGTCGGCAGGGAAGGTCCGTCCGGACCGCCGGCCGTGGACCGTCCCCGTGGTGGCCTGCCCGTCGTGGACCGTCCTGTGGCGGACCGCTGCGTGGCGGGCCATCCCGTGGCGGACCGCCGTGTCGTGGCGGGTCGTCAGCAGTCCAGAGCGGAGGAAGCGATGAGCCCCCACCAGCCGACCAGTCGTCCGGCGGCCGGGGCCCCCGGTGTGCCGTGGAACCGGCAGCGGCTGCGCAGCAACAACGAGTGGCTGTTGCTGGAGCTGCTGCGCACCGGCGGCGGTACCTCGCGCGCCCAACTGGCCCGGGACACCGGCCTGTCGAAGCCCACCGTCTCCGCCGCACTGGCCGACCTGGAGCAGGCCGGGCTGGTCCGCGAGGCTGGGTGGGTGTCCCCCGAGCGCGGCCGCACCGCGGTGCTGTACGAGGTCGACCCGACCGCCGGCCACGTGCTGGGCGTGGACATCGGCCGGGCCCGGCTGCGGGTCGCGGTGGCGGACCTCGCCGGGACGGTCGTCGCCCGGCTGGACGTGGCCAACCGGGGCCGGACGGCCGACGCCGTCGCGGACGCGGTGGTCGCCGCCGCGCGGGAGGCGACCGCCGAGGCGGGCCTGGGAGCCGCGGACATCGTGCACGCGGTGATCGGCACGCCCGGGGTGTGGGACGAGGAGCGGCGCGGCGTCCGGTACGCCACCAGCCTGCCCGGCTGGGGCCGGCCGGGGCTCTTCGACCGGATCGGGGAGGGTCTGGGCACGGCCGTCACGGTGGCCAACGACGCCAACCTCGCCGCGCTCGGCGAGTACACCCTCGGCGCCGGGCGGGGCAGCCGGATGTTCGCCTACCTGCTGGTGGGCACCGGGCTCGGGCTGGGCGTGGTCAAGGACGGCGAGCTGCTGCTCGGCGCGCACGGCGCGTTGGGCGAGATCGGCCTGGTGCCGCTGCCGGCCCTCGCGGGCGGCCAGCCCGGTGTGGAGGGCGCGGTGGGCGGCCCGGGCGGGACGACGCTGGAGCAGGAGGCCGCGGCGGACGCGGTGGTGCGGGCCGGCCGGGAGTTCGGGTTGGAGGGTTCGGGCGGGCGGCAGTTGACCGCCAAGCGGGTCTTCGAGCTGGCCCGGGCCGGCGACGCCGCCGCTCTTCGGGCGGTGCACTGGGAGGCGGAGCGACTGGCCTACGCCGTCGCCGTGCTGTCCGCCGTGCTCGACCCCGATCTGCTGGTGCTCGGCGGCGGGATCGGCAGCAGCGCGGACCTGCTCCTGGAACCGCTGGAGCAGGCCCTGGGTCGCTTCAGTCTGATGCGTCCGACGCTCGCACCGAGCCTGCTGGGGGAGGAGGCGGTGCTCCTCGGTGCGGTCTCCACGGCGTTGGAGACCGCCCGCCCCGAGGTGTTCGAGCGCCGGACGGCCCAGCTGTGATGCGGTGTCAGCCGGTGGCGAGGGTCAGGCCGTAGGTGCTGAGGATCGGGTTGACCGGTTGGAAGTAGGTCTCACCGCCCGAGGAGCAGTCGCCGGAGCCACCCGAGGTCACGCCCTGGGCCTGGTTGCCGGAGATGAACGAGCCGCCGGAGTCGCCCGGTTCGGCGCACACGTCGGTGCGGGTGACGCCGTAGACGCTGCCCTCCTGGTAGTTGACGGTGGCGTTCTGCTCCTCGACCGTGCCGCAGTGCCAGCCGGTGGTGGAGCCGGAGCGGCACACCGAGCCGCCGACCGACTGCTCGGTCGAGCCGCCCACCGTCACCGCGCCGCCCGCGTAGTCGTTCACCTGCGGCTGGGCGGTCCAGCCCGGGTCGGCCGCCACCCAGGACCAGTCGTTGCCCGGGAAGGTCGAGTCCTGGAAGGTGCCGATCGAACTGCCGTCGGAGGCAGTCGCGTTGGAGCCGGGCTGGCCGCAGTGGCCGGCGCTGACGAAGCCGGGCTGGCCGTTCTGGGTGACCGGGAAGCCGATCGAGCAGCGGGCGGCGTTGTCGATGTAGTACGCGTCCCCGCCGTGCAGGTCGGCGAGCGGTCGGGGTGCGGCGGTGGCCCGCTCGACCTGTACCAGCGCGCGGTCCACCCCGGCCTGCTCCAGGAAGGCTCCGGTGCGGGCGTCGTCGGCGGACTGCACCACGACGGTGTTGGCGCGGACGTCGACGTACCAGAGCGGGGTGGCCTCGGGTGCGGCGCCCCGGGAGGCCCGGTCGAGCGCGGCCTTGGCCTGGTCCAGGGTCTTCAACGGGTGCCGGACGATGGTGGCCCGGCCACCGTGGGCGGTGATGGTGCGGGCGGCGGAGGCGTCCGTGGTGGCGACCACCAGTTCGGCCTGCGGCCCGTCGATCCAGGCGCCGGCCCAGTGGTCACCGAGCGCCCGGGTGAGGGCGCCACGGACCGCGGCGGCCCGGCCCTCCCGGGCGATCCGCTCGGCGGCGGCCTGCGGGGCGAGCCCGAGGTCGCGCTGCATGGCGTGCAGCAGGGCGGGCGGCACGGCGGCGGTGCGGGCGGGGGCGGCCAGGTCGGGGGCGTCCAGGGCGGCGGCTATGGACGGGTCGTCAGCGGGCGCGCTGACGGCGGGGGCTGCGGTGAGCGCGACGGTCGCGAAGGCGGCGGCGACGGCGAGCGCACGGATCCGGAGCATGGGGTCTCCTTGTTCGCGTGGGGGTTGCCGGAACCGTAGCGATCCGCGCACGCTGTCCGGAACATGTCATTGCTCCCTGAGCTGCGGCGCTATACCCCGCGGGTAGGCCGGGGGCCGGGGGGGCTCCGATGGCCGTCGCGCCCGGGGTGGGCGGGGGCTCCGGTGGCCGTCGCGCCCGGCGGTTGCCGCGCCGGGGCGGCCGTCGTGCCCGGGTGGCCGGATTGTCTCGATCTGCAAACGAGTGGGGAAAGCGTGGCCACGGCGTGTGCGCGTTCTGCTTGACTCGCACGCCTCGCCCATACGGAACGGAGCGTTCTCCCCTCATGACTTCACGGATGGCACGCCGCCGGGCGGCCGGCCTGGCCGGATTCGCCGGACTCGTCCTCACCGTCGGTCTGACGCTGACCGGTTGCGACCCGTCGGCAGCGGACGGCAAGGCGTCCTCGGCGCCGACCGCCTCGGCCGGTTCGACCGTCCCGCCCACGCCGAGCGCGCCCCCGGCGACGACCCCGGTCCAGGCCGCGCCGGCGATCACGCCGTCGACGCCGCCGACCTCGCCGTCCACCCCGCCGCCGTCCGCCTCCTCGGCGCCGTCCGCCGCCCACCCGCAGACGCCGGCCGCCAAGCCGCAGCCCAAGGTGACCACCGCGCAGCCGCCGACCGACCCGGAGACGCAGCGCACCCAGGCGGCGGCCGGCGGTTCGGGGTGCGAGATCCGCTCCAACGCGGGCAACTGCTACGCGGCCGGGCAGTTCTGCCGCAACGACGACCTCGGCCGGAGCACCCACGACGCCAACGGACGGGTCATCTACTGCCGGGTGGTCAGCGGAAAGCCGCACTGGCAGGCGTGAGTCACCCGCCCAGGGTGGACCAGAACAGGTGCTCGTAGGCCTGGAGCAGCAGGCCGTACTCCCGGGCGGTGGCCAGTGTGAGGCCGTCCAGCGGGTCCGGCCCGAGGGCGGCGGTGGCCCGCTGCTCCAGTTCGGTCGCCGGCTGGGCGAAGAAGTCGAAGAACGCGCAGGCCTCGTCGGAGAATCCGTGGTGCCGGCGCAGGGCCCGGGCGATGGTGGCGCAGTAGCCTCCCCAGGCCGCGAAGTTGGCCACCAGGGCGGCGACCGCGGCGGGCGGCACGCTGTTCAGCGCGAGCCAGGCGAGGTAGGCCGGATAGGCCTGGCAGCCGGGCAGCGGCGGTCGGTCGGCCACCGCCCGGCCGTCCAGGCCGCAGGCGGCGGCCAGCGCCGGGAGGGTGCGCAGCGCGGCGCTCTCGCCCTCGGCGAGGGTGGCGAACCAGGCGCCGAGCGGACGGTCCGCGCAGCGGGTGGCGAGCAGTAGCAGGCTGCGCCGGTCGGAGGTGATGATCCGGTGCTGCTGGGCGGCGAGTTCGGCCACCGCGGTGAGCGGGGCGCTGCCGTCGGCGAGTGCCGTGACCAGCGCGGGGGCGAAGTCGCCGGGGGCCAACTCGGCGCGCAGCTGCTGGATCTGGTCGAGGATCGGGTCGTTCACCGGTGCCTCCGGGGTGCGGTTCGGTCCGGTGCCCATTCCTACCGCCTGGCGGCGGCCGGATGGTGGCGACAGGCCGGGAGCGCTGGGGTCGGTCGGCGCTCCCGGCCGCTGCTGGGGTCAGGCTCCGGCGCAGGCCTTGGTCAGCTCGGCGGCTGCGTCGCCGATCGGTGCGAAGTCGGGCTCCTTCCCGAGGGAGACGGCGTCCTGGGCCTTGTCGACGGCCTTGGACAGCTTGTCGGCGGCCACGTCGAGCTTGCCGTCCCCGTCCTTGCGGATCTTCTTGACGTCGTCGACGATCCTCTTCAGGGCGTCCACGGTGTGTTTGCGTCGACCCTCGTCGGTGATCTGGCCGACGTTGATCGCCGAGTCGGTGAGGTCCTGGACGTCGCCGGTGAGGCTGATCGCCCGCTTTCCGCAGTCGAGGGCCTGGTCGGCGTTCTTGCAGGCGGTGAACAAGGGGGCCGCCACGAGCAGTGCGGTCGCGGCGGCGGCAAGCCGGTACGGCTTCTTCGTCATGTCTGTTTCCCTCCCGCCTTCGAGAACGCCCGGCCCTCGTGCGGTGGTTCCGGCATGACAAGTGAACGATCGGAAGATATCGCGTTAGTGGTACAAGTTTTGATGTCCGTCAGATGGATTGTCCGTACTTGTCGTGCCAGGCCTGCCAGGCGGCGGCCGGAAGCAACTCCCTGTTTCGGGACAGCAGTTCGTACAGGACTGGGCCGTAGCGGTCGGCCAGCTCGGCGTTGTGGGTGAACACGTCGAGCTCATTGGCGGCCGTGATGGCGAGGAAGGCCCGCAGGTCCTCCTCCGGCGGGGTGTGGTCCCGTCCGGTGAACCGGTCGTGGAACAGGGGCACTTCGTCCCGGCCCAGCCGCGGGTAGACGGCGGTCCGGCCGCAACTGGCGTACAGGTAGACGAGCGCCTCGGCGCGCTCGCCCACGACGTCGACCAGGGTGTCCCGTTCGTCCAGCGCGAGCAGGGCGCCGTCGAACCCGTCGGTGCCGTACGCGGCGTGGCAGAGCCCGGCGGCCTGGACGGCGGAGTCGGTGCCCCACTCCGCCAACAGGGCGGCCACCCTGGTCAGGTGCTCCAACAGGGTGCCGCCCGGGTGCGGGATCCGGTCGGCGTCGTGGGCGCGGAGGAACTCCTCGACGTGGCTCCACGCGGGAGTGCTGGGGCTGCGGTGGTCGGCTGGCGTCACCTGAGGAGTTCTACTCCTGCGGCCGACCGACCCGCAACCGGGATCGGCCGGCCCGCTACCGCGATCGGTCGTGCCGTTACCGCGATCGGCCGGCCCCGCTGCTGCGATCGGCCGTTCCGCAACCGAGTTCGACCGGTCCTCTGTTGCGATCGGCCGTTCCGCTACGACAGTTCGCGCACCAGGCGGGTGATGGTCGGGGTGGGGACGGAGTGCGCGGCGGCGGCCCGCAGCACGGCGCCGCCGATGGCGTCGAGCTCGGTCGGCCGGCCCGCCTCGACGTCGCGCTGCATCGAGGACTTCATCGCCCCGGGGATCCGGTCGAAGGAGGCGAGCAGCGTCCGGGCGTCGGCCGGGGCGCCGACCGCCTCGGTGACGGCGGCGATCTCGTCCAGGACGGCGAGGAGTTCACCCCGGTGCTCGGTGCGCACGGCGCCGATGCCGTCGGCGTGCCGGGTGGTCAACAAGGCGAAGGGGGCGAGGAAGGACAGCTTGCTCCAGAGCATCGCCGTCTCGTCCTCGCGCAGCGTGACGTCCAGGCCGGTGCGCCGCAGTTGCTCGGCGAACTCCCCGACGGGCGCCGCCAGTTCGATGGTCGCGAACGGGCTGGTGTGCTCGATCCGGCCGGGGGCGGTCCGGGTGGCCTCGACCCGGATCGTCCCGGCCACCACCCGCCCGGCCGGGTAGTGCTCGCGCAGGAGTGCCATGTGGTCCAGGCCGTTGAGCAGGGGCACCACGATGCCGGTGCCGAGGGCCTGCGGCGGCATCCGGTCGAGCGCGGCCGCCAGGGCAGTCTCCTTGACGGTCACGAAGGCGGCGTCGACCGGCTCGCGCAGCTCGGTGGCGGCCTCCACCCGGGCGGTGAACTCACCGAACTGGCCGCTGCGCACGTGCAGTCCGTCCCGGGCGAGGACGGCCGCGGTCCGCTCGCCGGCCAGGCAGATGACGCGGTGGCCGTCGCGTGCGAGCAGGCCGCCGATCAGTCCGCCGACGCCGCCCGGGCCGAGGACGGCGACGGTGAGGGGGGTGGTGGTCATGGTCACTCCTGGTGGGTGTGCGGATGTGCGGATGTGCGGGTGGTCGGGTGGTCAGTGGTCGGGTGGTCCCGTGCAGGCGAGGCGTGGTACCGGGATGCGCCGGGTCAGGGGTTTTCCCAGGAGAAGCGGCCCTCCAGGCCGTCCGGGCTGAGGAAACCGAAGCCGACGCCGTAGCCGAAGTTCAGGAAGTACGGATCGCCGTCGTCGGGGGCGTCGGAGAGGGAGAAGAGGTAGCGCCAGGGCGCGGGGACGCCGGCCCGTCCGGTGGGGAAGGACGGGACACCCCCGAGGTGGTCGTACACGTGCGCGCCGTCCGGGAACGGCACTTCGGGGCCCTCGCCGCGCAGGTACCGCTGGAAGGCGGCCCGTTGGTCCATCGCCCGGTCGGCCCCGGGGGAGAGCGGCAGCAGGTCGAGGTGGAACTCGACCGGGGTCGTCGGGGCGTCATCGGCATGGTTGCCGTCGGTTTTGCTGCCGCCGGCTGAGTGGCGGCCGTCGCGGCGCCAGAGGGTGCGGCCGTGGGTGCCGGGCGGACCGATGACGGCGAACGGCGGGACACGGCCGCCGGGTTGGACCAGCAGGACACCGTCGCCGGATTCCGGATCCAGGCCGCCCATCACGCCGTTCTCCTCCGCGAGGAAGAGGTACGCCAGCCGCTCGTCCTCACCCGGTACGGGGAACTGCCCGATGAACACCAGGGGTTCACCGGTGTCGGGCGAGAGCGGCCAGGCGGGCTCGGCCAGCCAGCAGGGCTCGCCGCCGAGCTTGGGGACCGCTTCGGTGATCGGTTGCTCGGCCGGGCGCGCGGAGAGTTCCCGCCGGGGCAGGAACGCGGCGTCGTGCGGACCGGTGGCGGTGCCGGTGGGCTGCGGGGCGATGGCGGCCTCCGCTGCGGTGCGGTGGAGGGAGACGTGGTCGAAGTAGTAGGGGGCCTCGTGACGCGGCTTCCGGCCGGGCGCAGCCGGCTGGGCGGGGCGCCCGCTGCTCCGGTGGAGGTAGAGGTGGGTGTGGCGCATCGTGCCGTGGTCAGGATCGGGCACCGGCAGGCCCTCGGCGCGCAGTGCCTCGGCCAACTCGTGGGCCGGCCAGCCGAACACGTCGATCCCGAGGTAGCCGACCGGGCAGGCGGGGCGGTCGTCGTTCGGGTTCCGGCTCACCCCGATGTTCTCGAGGACGTCGCTGTCGCCGTCGTTCTCCCTGTCCCTGCCGCCGCCGGAGGAGAGCGTGACGGTCACCCCGGGGAGCTGGAAGGTCAGGGCCCAGCGGGAGCCGCAGACGAAGGCCGGGTGCACCCCGCCCGGCAGCAGCGCGCCGTACGGGTCCAGCAGCGCGCGCACCGCCGCCTCCGAGAGGCCGAAGCGCAGCTCGGGCAGCGGGGCGGGCAGGCGGACGCCGTGGCCGGGGAGCAGGTCGATGGTCACCTGATCATGATTCCTCCTCCGGCGCTCGTACGGGAGCCCGATTTTTCGCGGGGAACCGGCGGGCCCCGTTGGGGCGGGTCGGTCCGGCCGCCGGCGGTGCGGGCCGGGGACGTGGAGGGCCGAGGCGCCAGCCGCGTCCTCACCCCAGTCGAAGCACGGGGCACGGGCAGTCCGGCACGTCGGTGACCGACACGTCGGGCGGGCGGCGTGCCTCGACGTTCCAGGAAAGCGGGCCGGTCGGGAGAGCTGGGAGGCGCTGACGGTTACCGGCGGCACCCGGGCCGGGCTTACCGCCGCTTCGTCGCCTCCTGGGAGGAGGACGAACTGCCCGTGGCCCGGGGGAGCAGCGCGACGCAGGCGCCGCGCCTGCCGGCCGGCCGGGCGGTCGCCGACCTGTGTCGTCGTGCATGGGGCGCGGTTGGCGGGGCCGCTCCGGCGGAGCCGAACGACTGGACGGCTGAGACAGCCGATGCCCTGGCTGCGTCGTTGAGCGAGGAGGGTCGTCGGGCGCGGCACCGGCGGACGTGTACGGGGTCGCTGAGCGGGACGATCCTCGGACCGCGGGGGACAGGTCGCGCGGGTCGGACCGCTGGCGTGGTCCGAGTACTGGTACGGCCAGCGGGCGGACGCCCTCTGGCGGCTTCCGGCGCGGCACCGGCGTGAGGGGATGTAGCACCACCTGCGGGGTTCGGTTTTCCGAACCTCGGATCGGGGTGCCAGCACAATCGATCCGATGGCCCCGAGTGCCCAGGATTGGGGGCATGAACGGGATGACGACAGCCGCCGCCGGGGCGGCGCACGGCGGGGCGACGGGTGCGGCGCTCACCGGTGAGGGGCTGCACCGCGAGTACGGGCGGGGCGCGGCCGCCGTCCGGGCCTTGCGCGGGGTGTCCGTGGCCTTCGCGCCGGGCACCTTCACGGCGGTGATGGGGCCCTCCGGCTCGGGCAAGACCACCCTGCTGCACTGCCTGGCCGGGATGGACCGCCCCAGCCGGGGCACCGTCCGCTGGGGCGACACGGAGGTGTCCGGCCTGCCCGAGCGGCGGCTGGCCGACCTGCGGCGCACCAGGGTGGGGTTCGTCTTCCAGGCCTTCAACCTGATGCCCGCCATGACGGTCGCGCAGAACGTCGAGCTGCCCGGGCGGCTGGCCGGGCACCCGCCGGAGCGGGCCCGGGTGCGGGAGGCGCTCGCCCGGGTCGGACTGGCCGGTCGGGAGCGCCACCGGCCGGGCCAGCTGTCCGGTGGCCAGCAGCAGAGGGTGGCGATCGCCCGTGCGCTGGTCGCCCGGCCCGAGGTGTTGTTCGCCGACGAGCCCACCGGCGCGCTGGACCGGGCGACGGGGCACGACATCCTCGACCTGCTGCGCGCGGGGGTCGACGAGGACGGGCAGACGTGCGTGATGGTCACCCACGATCCGGTGGCCGCCGGGTACGCGGACCGGGCGCTGCTGCTGGCCGACGGCGTCCTGGTCGACGAACTGGTCCGGCCGACGGCCGCGCAGGTGGGCGAGCGGCTGAGCAGGCTGGGAGGGTGAGGGTGATGAGCGGTGCCGTGCCGAAGCTGGCGGTCGGTCAGATCCGGCGCCGACCGGCGGCGTTCGCCGGGCTGGCGGTGGCGCTGTTCCTGGCGACGGGGGCGGTGACGCTGTTCGGCTCGCTGGTCGCCGCGCAGGTCACTGCTCCGCGGGCCGTGGCGCGGGAGCCCGTGGAGGGGCCCGGACTGGTGGTGATCGCGGGGGCATTCGGCGAGATCGCCGTACTGGTCGCTCTGTTCGTGGTGGTCAACGCCCTCGGATTCACCCTCCGTCAGCAGCACCGCGACCTGGCGATGCTGCGGACGGTCGCGGCCACGCCCCGGCAGATCCGGCGCCTGGTGCGCGCCCAGGTCGCGGTGACCGTGCTGCTGGCGGCCGTGCCCGGCTGTGCGGGCGGTCTCCTGGCCGCCCGGGCCTTCCTCGCGGCCCTGCAGCGGCGCGGGATGGCCGCGCCCGGCCTGCGGATACCCGCGTCGCCGGTGCCGATGCTCATCGCGCTCGCGGTGGCGGTGCTGGTCGGCCTCGCGGCCACCGCGCTCACGGCCCGGCGGATCACCCGGCCCACCCCGGCCGCCGCGCTCACCGACAGCGCGGTCGGGCAGCGCTGGACGGGCGTGGCGCGGCTGCTGGCCGGCGCGGTGGTGCTGGCTGGCGGCGTCCTCCTGCTGCGGCTGGCCGCCGACCGGTCGGCCGCAGAGCTGGACAAGGCGGGGCAGGCGGCCATGCTCGGTTCGCTGGTGCTGCTGGTCGCGGTGGCACTGCTCGGGCCGGTCGCGGCCCGGCTGCTGGCGACGGTGCTCGGTGCCCCGGCCCGGCTGCTGCTGCCGCGGGCCGGTTGGCTGGCCGACGCCAACCTGCGCGGGTACGCGGCGCGGCTCTCCTCGGCGGTGGTCCCCGTGGCCCTGCTGGTCGGGCTCGCGGCGACCATGCTGATCATGACCAGCACCGCGGAACAGGCGGCCCGGGCGACGGGGGCCACCACCAGCGTCACCAAGGAAAGCGACGTCTGGCTGCGACAGGCGGAACTCGGCCTGCTGGTCTGCTTCGCGGCGGTCTCCACGGTGAACACCCTGATCGCGCTGACCGCCGACCGGCGCCGGGAGTTCGCGCTGCTCCGGCTGGTCGGGGCGACGCGACGGCAGCTGCTGCGGATGCTCTCCGTCGAGGCCGTGCTGACCACGGTGGTGGGTGTGCTGCTGGGGGCGGCCGTGGCGGGTGCGGCAACCGGGGCGTTCAGCCGGGCGGTCAGCGGCTCGGTGCTCCCGGTGGTGCCGGGCGCGGCCTGCGGCTGGGTGGTGGCGGGGGCGGCGGTGCTGACGGTGCCGGGGATCGTGGGCACGGGGCTCTGGGCGATCGGTGGGCGTGCGGTGGAGGAGGTGGGAGGCGAGAGGGGGTGAGGAGTCGGGCATGCGAGGTGAGGCAGGTGTCGGCGCACGGAACGAAGGGAGAGTGGTGAGGTGACGGATGGTCCGGGCGTGCGGTGGTTCCAGTGGCGCCTGGGGGATGCTGGGGGCCGGTTGATCGGTGAATGGTGAGGCGTGTGGTGACTCGGTGGTGGCGGGGACTGTCGGTGCGTGGCGGTGAGCTGGCGTTCGCCGTACTCGGGTTGCCGCTCGGAGTGTTGGGCGCGGTCTACGCCGTGGCCGTGCTCTACGCGGGGGCCCTGCTCTCGCTCACCGTCCTGGGGCTGCCGTTCGTCGCGGCCGCCCTGGTCGGGGCGCGGGGGATCGGCGGGCTGCACCGACGGCTGGTCGGCCGGCTGCTGGGCGAACCGGTCACTGCGCCACCGCCATTGCCGCGGCCCTCGGGGGTGCTGGCCCGGGGGCGGGTGGTGCTGGCCGACCCGGTGGCCTGGCGGGCGCTCCTCTACCTCCTGCCACGGCTGCCGCTCGGGCTGCTCGGCTTCCTGGCCGCGGTCGGGCTGCCGCTGAGCGCGGTGTGGCTGGCCGGATTCCCGCTCTGGGTGCGGCTGCTGGAGCCGGGCCCACGCCCGGTCGACTGGCTGGACGTGGCCGGGCTACCCGCCGGCCTCGCGGTGCTCACCGCCGTACCCGCCGCACTGCGGGGCCTGAGCCGGGCCAACCGTGCGCTGGCCCGGGGGCTGCTCGGACCGGTGCGCTCGCAGCAGCGGGTGCGCGAACTGGAGAACGCCCGCGCCACGCTGCTCGCCGAGAGCACGGACCGGCTGCGGCGGCTCGAACGCGACCTGCACGACGGTACCCAGGCGCAGCTGGTCGCGCTCGCCATCACCCTCTCGCTGGCCGACGACATCCTCGGCGAGCCGGACGGGCCCGGGACACACGGCCCCGGGACAGACGGGTCCGCAGCAGACGGGTCCGGGACCGACGGGTCCGGGACAGACGGCGGTCACGCGCCCGGACGTGCTCACACCTCCGGGCCCGGGCGGGTGGGCGGCCCCGGGCACGAGTCCGGCCCCGACCTCGGGCGGCTGCGCGCCCTGGTCGACCGGGCGCGCGGACAGACCGACGCCACCATCGCCGGGCTGCGCCGGCTGACCCGGGGCATCCACCCGGTGGCGCTGGACGCCGGGTTGGCCGAGGCGCTGCCCACGCTGACCGCCACCTCGCCGGTGCCGGTGACGGTCCGGCTGGACCTGCGGGAGCGGCCGCAGGAGGTGATCGAGCGGGCGGTCTACTTCTGCGCGGCCGAACTGCTCACCAACCTCGCCAAGCACAGCGGCGCGCGGACGGCCGAGTTGAGCGCGAGCGCGGTCGGCGGGCGGGTCCGGTTGACGGTTCGCGACGACGGGCGCGGCGGCGCCGCGATCGGACACGGCGCGGGCACCGGGCTGGCGGGGCTGGCCGAGAGGCTGGCGGCGGTGGACGGGGTGCTGCGGGTGGACAGCCCGCCCGGCGGGCCGACGGTGGTCAGCGCCGAGCTGCCGAGCAGGCTGTGACGCGTCCTGCCGGAGGAGTGGTCGGGGCGTGGGTGGACTGGTGGATCGGGGCGGCGGCGCGCCGGGATTTCGCGAGGCTCCGGTTCTCGGGCGCAGGCCCTCAGGCTCCGGTCTCCGCGAGGTAGGCCAGGACGGCCTTGACCCGCCGGTTGTCGGCCTCCGTCGCGGGCAGGTCGAACTTGGTGAACACGGAGGCCACGTGCTTCTCCACCGCCCGCTCCGACACCACCAGCAGCCCGGCGATCGAGCGGTTGGAGTGGCCCTGGGCCATCAGTTCCAGTACCTCGCGCTCGCGTGTGGTGAGCGAGTCCACCCGGCTGCGCCGTCCGCCGTGCATCAACCCGTTGACGATCTCCGGGTCGAGCGCCGTGCCGCCCGTCGCCACCCGGTGCAGCGCGTCCACGAGTTCGGAGGTGCGGGCGACCCGTTCCTTGAGCAGGTAGCCGATCCCGGCCGCGCCGCCGGCCAGCAGCCGGGCCGCCCAGGCGGTCTCCACGTGCTGGGAGAAGACGAGGATTCCGACGCCGGGCGCGGTGGCCCGGATCTCGATCGCGGCCCGGATGCCCTCGTCGGTGTGGGTGGGCGGCATCCGGACGTCCACCACGGCCACGTCGGGCCGGTGTGCGGCGACGGCGGCGAGCAACTCGGGGGCGGTCCCGGCGGTGGCGACCACCGCGCAACCGCGGGCGATCAGGAGTTCGACCATCCCTTCCCGGAGGATCACCGAGTCCTCGGCGAGGACGACGCGGAGCTGCTTGTCGATCATGAGGCCAATTATCGGGGTGCGCGGGAGCGGCGATGGTCGGCTGGAAATATATACAGCAAAACTGGACAGCTTGGACTGGCGAAATTACCGTGGGACCATGACCGAGAAGCGAACCGCCCCAGCGCCCCCCGAAGCCCCGGCCGATCGCGCCGCCGTTCACCCCGCCGGTGCCGGCGACTCCGAGAGCGCCGACTCCGGCGCGCTGGCCGCCCGGGAACTCCGTGCCGTCTTCAGCCGGTTGCGCCGGACCCTCCGGGAGAAGGGGCAGGCCGCAAGCGGTCTCACCCCTTCCCAGACCGCCGTGCTCAGCCGCCTGATCACGGACGGGCCGGCCTCCGCCAGCGCGCTGGCCGCTGCGGAGCGGGTCCGCCCGCAGTCGATGGCGGCCACGCTGGCCGTGCTGGAGGGGCACGGGCTGGTCGTTCGCCGTCCTGATCCCGAGGACGGGCGCCGTCAGCTGGTCGGCCTGAGCGAAACCGGGCTGTCGTGGATCGCGGACAGCCGTCGGGCGCGCGAGGAGTGGCTGGCCCGGGCGTTCCAGGAGGACTTCACCGAGGTCGAACGCGCCACCGTCCTCGCGGCGTTGTCCCTGTTGGATCGGCTGAACCGGCGATGACCGGCCCGTCGATACGCCTGGCGCGACTCCGCGCCCGCCTTCAGGAGTCCCGGAAGCCCGGTGACGACGGCGGGTTCAACCGTCGGCTGCTCGCCCCGATGGTGCTGGGCTCGGTGCTCAACCCGATCAACTCCTCGATGATCGCGGTGGCCCTGGTGCCCGTGGGCACCGCCTTCGGCGCACCGCCCGCCGAGACCGCCTGGCTGGTGACCGCGCTCTACCTGGCCACCGCCATCGGCCAGCCGGTGATCGGACGGTTGGTGGACGGCTACGGGCCGCGCCGGCTCTACCTGGCCGGGACGGCACTGGTCGGTCTTTCCGGGCTGGTCGGCGCGCTCGCGCCCTCCTTCGGCCTGCTGGTGGTCGCCCGGGTGCTGTTGGGGATCGGCACCTCCGCGGCCTACCCCGCCGCGATGCACCTGACCCGCAGTGAGGCGGAGCGCACCGGTCGGAGCAGCCCCACCGGGGTGCTGACGGCGCTCGCCGTCGCCAACCAGACCGTCGCCGTGGTCGGGCCGACGCTCGGTGGGCTGCTGATCGGGCTCGGCGGCTGGCGGACGATCTTCGTGGTCAACGTCCCGCTGTCGCTGGCCTGCCTGGTGCTCGGTGCCGCCCGTCTGCCGGTAGCCCGGCCGCGCCGGAAGAGCGGGGACCGGCTCGACCACGCCGGGATCGGGCTGTTCGCCGTCCTCCTGCTGGCGGCGATGCTGTTCGTGATGAAGCCGAGCTCCGCGCTCTGGTACCTGCCGGTGCTCGCCGTCCTGGCCGGCGTCGGCTTCGCGCTGCGCGAGACCAGGGCCCGCAGCCCGTTCATCGACCTGCGGGCGCTGGCCCGCAACCGTCCGCTGCTCGCCACCTATCTGCGCCAGGTGCTCGGCTACACCGCCACCTACGCCTTCCTCTACGGCTACACCCAGTGGCTGGAGGAGGGCCGCGGGCTGAGCGCCGCCACCGCCGGGCTGGCGCTGCTTCCGCTCTCGCTCAGCGCCCTCGCGGTCTCCAGCCTGACCGGCCGCAACCCGGCGGTGCGCGGCAAGCTGGTGATCGGCGCAGCGGTCCAGACGGCCGCCTGCGCCGCCCTGCTGCTGGCCGGGTCGGCGAGCCCCCTGACCCTGCTGGTCGCGGTCGGAGTGTTGGCGGGCGTCCCGCAGGGGCTGATCGGGCTCGCCAACCAGACTGCGCTGTACCACCAGGCCGACCCGGCAGCCATCGCCTCCGCGGCCGGGCTGTTGCGGACCTTCATGTACCTCGGCGCGATGGCGGCCTCCGCCGCGAACGCCGCCTTCTTTCCCCACGGCGCCACCACCGGCGGGCTGCACCACCTCGCGCTGTTCATGCTCGGCGGCGCGGCCCTGATCTTCCTCCTCACCCTGTCCGACCGCTCGCTCGGTCGGATGGGTAGAGCCACTACGACCGGTGCGGCAGAAGGGAATTGACTACTGGAGCTGGTCGGCCTGCCACCCGCTGACCGAACTGTGGCGCTGGGACCAGCCGGGCTGGGAACTGCGCGCGCTCGTACGGCCGTCGGGGTGCCCGGGGCGGGCGAGGGGGCCAAGGTGGGCGAGGCGGGCGCCGCGGGCGACCGGGTGGTGCTCCCGGACGGGCGGCTGCTGCCGGCCGGGCCCGGGGACGCCCCCGGGACGAGCCTGCCGCGCTGGACCGAACGCGGCAACGCGGAGCAGGCGGTCACCGCCCCTGCGGTGAGGTTCAGCGCCGACGGTGTGCACTGGGCGTTCACCGAGTGGTCCGGGACCGGTCTGCGGACCACCGTCGGGGCGGAGTCCGGGGCGGAGTGCGGGGCGGCCTTCACCGCCGTGGTGCCCGGTGTGACCGCCCCACCGGCGCACGTGTGCTCGCATGCCGGGTGCGGTCACCGCCTGGCGCCGCGGCGGACGGGTGTTCGCCGTGCGGGCGGACGGTTCGGAGCTGCTGGCCGACCTGGGAGTCACGGCGGGCTGACGATGGCCTTCGAGGCCGCCACGAGGCGTCCCGAGCGGTGGTGATGCTTCCCGAATGCCGACGCAGCGGTCAGAGTCACGGCCAGATCGCCGCGCAGACGGTGCTGACCGGGCCCAGCACGGCCACCAGCAGACAGCCGCCCGACCCGGCCCCGCCCTGCGACTTCGACGCCCCGTACCCGGAGGCCTGCCGGTACTCCCCGTACCTGTCGCCCAAGGAGGTGCCGAAGGTCTTCCCGAAGTGCGGACACCACCGCGGGCACCGGGTCTTCGGGCCCCGGCCGGCGGCGGTGGCGAACCACTGCTCCAGCGCCGGTCCGACGGTGGGCCGAGTGGGCCCGAGGTAGGGCCACTGCGATGTGCACAGCGGGTGGTTCCTCTTCGAGTCCCCGATGTTCGAACTCAGCCGAGGGGTAACGCAGGTGGAGCGGTCAGGCATCCGGTTCGCGCGTCAGCACGCGGGCCCGCCCGGGGGTTCGGCGGACAGCGAGAGGTAGGCGTCGAGCCGGGCGGCGGCGGTGAGCATCGCCCGGCCGCGGGCGGTGAGGCGGTGCTGCCAGCCGTCGAGCGCCTCGGTGAGGCGGGCCGTTCCGCCCGCCGTGCGGATCTGCTGGACCACGCTCGCGATGTGGGCCAGCGGGTAGCCGCCGCGGCGCAGCAGGTGGGCGAGTTCGGCGTCGCGGGTGTCCCCGGGGTGGTAGAGGCGGTGGCCGGTGGCGCGGTCGCGGGGCGGGGCGAGGATGCCGGCGGCCTCCCAGGTGCGCAGGGTGGCGGGGCTGAGGCCGAGGCGGTGGGCGAGTTCGCCGATGCTCAACGGGCCTCGGGGCAGGCCGGACTGCGGTCCGGACTGCGGCCCGGGGAACGTCTCACGAACCTCGACGAACTCCTGTGCGGTGGAGAGGTGGTCGACGGCCCGGCGGACGGCGGCGAGCGTCTCCCGGTCGCGCAGCAGTTGGGCATGGCCCCGGTCGATGGCGGTCAGCGCCTCGTCCTGGCGGTCGGCGTGCAGAGCGGTCATGACCAGGCCCGCGAGCGCGTGCCCGTACGCGGGGACGAGGGCGAGGAAGGCCCGTAGCGCGGCGGCGTGCAGCGCGGTGTAGATCCGGTAGCCGCTGGAGGTGCGCTCGGCGGGTGGGAGGAACCCGTCGCGCTCGTAGTTGCGCACGGCCTGGGTGGAGAGGCCGTGCTCGCGGGCGAGGTCGGCGGGGCGCACGGCGGTGTGTCCTCCTGTTTGAGGCTTCTGTCGGCAATCACCGGAATGTGAGCGGAAAAGTCTCAACCGATCCTTCAAGGATACGCTTGAGGTCCATGAGTCAGGACATTCGAGGCTTCCTCACCCCCTGCTGCGAACTGCTGGCGCTCGGCGAACCGACGCACCAGGAACCGGCCTTCGGGCGGGTCCGCAACCGGCTGTTCGCCCAACTGGTCGAGCGGGGCTTCCGCTCGATCGCGCTGGAGACCGACCGGGTGGCCGCGCTCGCCGTGGACGACTACGTCCGGCACGGCGCGGGCACCCTCGACGCGGTACTGGACGAAGGCTTCACCCACGGCTTCGGCGCCCAGCCGGGCAACCGCGAACTCGTCGCCTGGATGCGCGAGTTCAACCGCGACCGGGGGCCCGCCGAGCAGCTGGCCTTCCACGGCTTCGACACCCCGACCGAGAACACCACGGCCCCCAGCCCGCGCGGCTACCTCGAACACGCCCGTGACTACCTCCGTCACCATCTCCCTGACCACCTCCGACTCGACGTCGACATCGCCGAGTTGGCGGGTGAGGACGAGCGCTGGAGCCGGGAGCAGGCGGTGCTGGACGCGGCGAGCTCCCCCGGGGAGACGCCGGAGGCCGTCCGGCTGCGCCGCATCGCCGACGACCTGCTGACCCAGCTCTACCTCCGGGCACCGGAGTTGATCGAAGCCGGCTCGCGCGCCGAGTGGTTCCGGGCCCGGACACGGCTGCAGGCCGGGCTGGGGCTGCTGCGCTACCACGCGCAGGTGGCGGTCCGGGGCCTCGGGCTCAGCGACCGGGTGTCCGGCCTGCTCGGGCTGCGGGACGCGCTGATGGCGCAGAACCTGCTGGACATCCGGGCGATCGAGGCCGGGCGCGGTCCGACCTTGGTGTTCTCCCACAACCTGCACCTCCAGCAGGCCCCGAGCGCCTGGGCCGGTGGCGAACTGGAGTGCCGCTGGAACGGCGCGGGCCGTATCGTCGGTCCGCTGCTGGGGGAGCGGTACGTGTTCGTCGCCGGCAGCCTCGGGCGCAGCGAGGTGCTGGGGCTGGCCGAGCCGGTGCCGGGGACGTACGAGGCGCTGATGGGGCAGGGGGTGGACGCCGCCTGGGCCCTGGTGGAGCCGCCGGCGCCCGGCGAGGGCCGGGCCCGTTCGGACACGGCCCCGCAGCAGGGCTACGCCTTCGACCGGGCGAGCTTCGCCGGCGCGTCCGCGGTGCTGCACATCGGCGACGGGACGGCGGCGGCCACGGCCGGATAGCAGCCCGTCACCGGCCCGGGGAGCGGCCCGCCGCAGGCCTGGCCGGTCGGCCGGCCGGCCGGATCCTCACGGCCCCGGGTAGGCGGCGCGCAGATGGGCCAGCAGGGCGGCGGTCGGCGGTGCGCACGGCCTCCCGGTGGGCCAGGCCAGCGCGATCCGCACCCGGGGGACGGGGTCGGTCAGCCGCCGGACCGGCAGTCCGGCGGCGGCACCGGGATCCGGCAGCACCGCCACGCCCAGCCCGTGCGCGGCGAGTTCGGCCAACTGCGTCGGCGCGGCGGCCTCGACGGCCACGGTCGGGGCCGCTCCCGCCTCGGCGAGGGCCCGTTCCAGCGCCGTCCGCAGACCGGTGCCGCGCGGCGTGCTCACCAGCGCGTGCCCGGCGAGCGCGGCGACCGGCAGCGGGCCGTCCGCGGCGGCCAGTGGATGGCCGGCGGGGCAGAGCGCGACCAGGGGGACCTCCAGCACCGGGTGCAGGGCGAGCCCGGACAGCGCCGTCCAGCCGTCGTCCCCCTCCTGCCCGCTCGCGGCGGTCGGCAGGCCGATGACCGCCAGGTCCAGCCGCCCCTCGCGCAGGCAGTCGAGCATCCGGGCGGTGGTGTCCTCGGCCAGCGAGAAGTCGATGCCGGGGTGCTCCTTGCGGAAGGCGGCGAGGGTGGTGGCCAGCCCGGGGAAGGTCTCCGGGGCCAGCACGGGCCCCGGCGGCGGGGTGAGTGCCGCGCCTGCGACCATGCCGAGCCGCACATGCCCGTGCCGCAGGCCGTCGAACTCCTGCGCCGTCAGCCGGGCGGCCGCCGCCGCGGCGAGCGCGGCCCGAGCGTGCGGCAGCACCGCCTCGCCGACCCTGGTCAGTTGTACCGACCGGCCGGAACGGTCGAGCAGCCGGTGTCCCAACTCCCGCTCCAGCTGGCGGATCTGGGAACTCACTCCGGGCTGGCTCAGGTGCAGCAGCTCGGCCGCCCGGGTGAAGCTGCCGTGCTGGGCGACGGTGACGAAGTACTGGAGCTGCCGGAGTTCCATAACTGTTGATCATAGGTGGCAGAACCAGCCGGTCTTGGACGCGCGGCACCCCCGGCCGCAGGCTGGGGAGCATGAACAGTGTGCAGCAGGAGCAGGGCGCCGGGTGGATCCGCGAGCAGATCGCGGCCGAACGGCGGGAGCTCGCCGGGGTGTTCGCCGGCCTCACCGCCGAGCAGTGGAACTCGCCCTCGCTGTGCGAGGGTTGGCGGGTCCGCGAGGTGGTCGCGCACATGGGCACCGGCTTCCGGCACTCCACGGCCCGGACGCTCGGGGAACTCGTCCGCTCCGGCGGCAACGTCCACCGGATGGCCGACCGGATCGCCCGCCGCGACGCCGCCGCACTCACCGAGGACCGACTCGCCGCCGCCCTGGCCGAGCACGCCGAGCACCCCTGGCGGCCCCCGGTCGGCGGCCGGATCGCCGCCCTCGCCCACGACGCCGTCCACGGCCTCGACGTCACCGTCGCCCTCGGCCTGCGTGCGCGCCTCCCCCTTCCCCGGGCCGCCGCCCTGCTGGGCACGGTCTCCGCCCGCAGCCTGCGCTTCTTCGGGGCCCGGCTGGAAGGCGTGCGGCTGCGGGCCACGGACCTGGACTGGTCGTACGGCCAGGGGCCGCTGCCGGTGGAGGGGCGGGCCGAGCACCTGCTGCTGGTGGCGTACGGACGGCGGGTCCCGGCGGGGCTGCTGTCCGGTGCCGGGGCGGAGCGGTTCACACGCTGACGCGAGCGCGTCAGGGCCCCGCCGGGCCGAATGACGGCGGGGGAGGCCGCACTCCCGGCCCCCACCGCCCTGCGCCCCGCCCCCGCCCGTGCCTACGATCGGAAGAGCCCTCCTGATGGGCGCATGAGACGGAGGCCAGGAAGCCGATGGCCCAGAAGTCCGTGCGGTGGCCGCCGTACGTGCGGGTCGCGCCGTGGTTGCTGATCGTCGGCGGGCTGGTGTGGAACTCGCTGGATCCGTCCGACTACTGGGGCGACCCGCTGCTCGCGGCGGCCGCCGTGCTGTCCGGGGCGCTGCTGACGCTGCGCGACACCCTCGCCGTCGGGGTGGCGAACGTGACCGGGATCCTGGTGCTGTCCCTGCGGGACGGGTCGCTCGGGACCCAGGACGGCTACCTGGAGCTGGTGAACACCGCCTTCGCCGCCGTGCTCGGCGTCGGTGTGAACCTGGTGGTGGCCCGGCACGGGCGCAGACTCGCGCGGGTGCGGTCGGTGGCGGAGGCGGCGCAGCGGGCGGTGCTGCCGGAGCCGCCGCGGTGGGTTGCGGGGCTGGAGGTCGCGGCCTGCTACCGGGCGGCCCAGGACGAGGCGCTGATCGGCGGGGACGCGTACGCGCTGCAGGACACTCCGTACGGCGTGCGGGTGCTGATCGCGGACGTGCGGGGCAAGGGGCTGCACGCGGTGGGGGCGGTGTCGGTGCTGCTCGGGGCCTTCCGGGAGGACGCGCACCGGGAGCCGGACCTGGCCGCGCTCGCGGACGCGCTGGAGCGCACGCTGGCCCGGGAGAGCGCCGCGCTGGGCGAGGAACTGCGGCTGGAGGGGTTCATCACGGCGCTGCTGGTGGAGTTCCCGCCGGGGGAGGCGGTCGCCCGCACCCTGGACTGCGGCCACCCGGGGCCGTACCTGCTGGGCGACGGCGGGCCGACGGTGAGCCGGTGGGACGCGGCCGATCCGGGGCTGCCGCTGGGGATGGGCGTGCTGGGGGTGGGCGTGCTGGGGGTGGCCCGCCCGGAGGTGGAGACCAGGGCCTTCCCGCCGGGGTGCACGCTGCTGCTGGTGACCGACGGGGTGACCGAGGCGCGGGACGCGGCGGGGGAGTTCTACGACCCGGTGCAGGGGCTGGCCCCGCTCGGGCCGTTCGCCGGTCCGCGGGAGGCGGTGGACGCGTTGGTGGCGGACGTGGCCCGGTGGACGGGCGGTCCGCGCGACGACGACATGGCGGTGCTCGCGGTGTCCCGGCGCGGGGACGCGGCAGGGGTCGGGGAGCCGGTCCGAGCAGGGGCCGAGTCCGACCGGTAGCGCGCTCCGGGGCGGCCGGTTACGGCGCTGGACGGTCACGCCGGTATCACGGTGAGGTTACGGAAGGTGCCTGCTCCATGGATTCCGGCCAAGTTGTACGCCGAACTCGGGTGGCCGGAAAGCGGGTGTCCGGATAACGGACGATGAAATGGACTCCCTGGTCGCAGGCCCGTCGGGACGTCCGGACGGGCCGGGATGCCTTGGGCGACGGGCGGCGACGGCGGCCCGCCGCATGGTACCGGGGGCACAAGGGCCCGTAAGGGAGGCGCAAGGGCCGGTCACGGCAGTGGCGGGATCCGGCCGACCCGTGCTTCGTCCGGAAAAGGACCTGGTGCTTGCCCCGTGTCGAATGTGTGACCGAGAGTCGCATCGATGAACGAGAAGCTTCACCCTCGCCAGGCCCGTCTGTTCGGCCACCGCGACTTCCGGCTCCTGCTGACCGGAGCCGCGGCGGCCCAGACGGGCAGTCAGGTCACCCTGGTCGCCCTGCCGCTGGTGGCGGTGGTGGTGCTCGACGCCACCCCGTTCGAGGTCGGTCTGCTCACGGCCGCCGAGACCGCCGCGTTCCTGCTGGTCGGCCTGCCGGCCGGCGCCTGGCTGGACCGGATGCGCAAGCTCCCGGTGCTGATCCGCGCCGACGTGGTGCGCTGCCTCGCGGTGGGGTCGATCCCGCCGGCGGCGGCGCTCGGGGTGCTGACCATGCCCCAGCTCTACCTGGTCGCGCTGGTCACCGGGGTGGCCACGGTCTTCTTCGACGTGGCCCACCAGTCCCTCCTGCCCGCCGTCCTGCCGCGCGAACAGCTGGTGGCGGGCAACGGTGCGCTGGAGACGGTCCGCTCCTCGGCGCAGATCGCCGGTCCGGGCCTGGGCGGTGGGCTGGTCCAGCTGCTCGGCGCGCCGGTCGCCATCGTGGCCGACGCCTGCGGCTACCTCGCCTCGGCCCTGCTGCTCGCCCGGATCCGGGTCGAGGAGCCGCAGCCGGAACCGGAGCCCGGGCGCTCGCTGCGCGCCGAGGTGGCCGAGGGCGTGCGCTTCGTGCTCGGCCACCCGCTGCTGCGGGCCATCGCCACCGCCACCGCCACGTCCAACCTGTTCGCCGCCGTGCTGATGGCCGTCCAGACGGTCTTCTGGGTCCGGGTGCTCGACCTGTCGCCCGGGGCCATCGGCGCCCTGCTGTCGGCCTCCGCCGTCGGCGGGCTGGCGGGCGCGCTCTGCGCCGGGCAGTTGGCGCGCTGGGTCGGGCAGGCCCGGCTGATCTGGCTGGCCACCGTGGTGACCGCGCCCTTCGCGGTGCTGTGGCCGCTGTCCGGTGGCGCGGCGGGCGCCCTGCTGTTCGGCCTCGGCTCGGGCGTGGTGCTGTTCGGCGCGGTGGCCTACAACGTTGCGCAGGTGAGCTTCCGGCAGAGCGTCTGCCCGCCCGAGCTGCTCGGCCGGATGAACGCCACCATGCGCTTCCTGGTGTGGGGCACCCTGCCGATCGGCGCGCTCGGCGGCGGACTCGTCGCCGACTGGGCCGGCCCGCGCGCCGCGCTGTGGCTGTGCGCGGTGGGCTTCCTGCTGGTGCCGGTGCCGCTGCTGCTGTCGCCGCTGCGGGGGATGCGCGAGCTGCCCGCCGCGCCGTACGAGCCCCGGGCCGTGGACGCGGGGGAGGCCCAGCTCGCGGCGGAGGCCCAGCACACGGCGGAGGCCCAGCGCGCCGGAGAGGCGCAGGACGCCGTGGAGGCCCCGTCGGCCCGTGAGGGCCACGCCGCCCAGGGCACCGAGCACTCCGCCGTGAGCCCCACCGCCCCCTGACCTCCTGACCCGAGCCGACACCGGAAACCGGAGACCGTTCCGTGCACGCCAGCATCACCGCCGCCTACCTCGCCCGGTACCGCTCCGCCGCCGCCGAATCGCCGGTGGAGCTGCTCCCGCTGACCGGCGCCCAACGGCGGTTCCTGATCACCCGCAGGCTCGCGCCGCAGAGCCGCTCCGACCTCGCCCCGCTGTTCTTCGCCTTCCCCGGGGGCACCCTCGACCTCGACCGGCTGGGCCGGGCCGCAGCCGCCGTCGCGGCCGGCCACCCGGCGCTGTGCGGCGCCTTCGCGACCGTCCGCGGCACACCCGTGCTGCGCACCGGCGGCCCCTCGGCGGAGGTCGCCCGGGTCGCCGTGGCCCCCGGCGGGAGCGCCGAGGGCGCGCTGCGCGAAGCGCTGCTGGACTGGCCCCTGGACGGGCCCGCGCTGCGCCTGCTGGTGGCCCGGCAGTCCGACGGCGGCGAGGAGCTGCTCGCCCTCGCACTGGACCACGCGGCCTGCGACGAGCAGTCGATCGGGGCGCTCCTCGGCGAGCTCGGCGAGGCCTACCGGCACGACCGGGCACCCGAGGCCGCCCCCGGCCCGCAGGCCGTCGCCGCCTTCCGGGAGGCCGTCGAACTCCAGCTGGCCGCCGAGGAGGCCGCCGCCGGGCCCGCCGCGCGCGCCCACTGGGGCCGCCGGCTCGGCGCCCTGACCGGGGCGGGCGGTGGCGCTGCGAAGGCCGCCGGCCTGCTCACCGAGCGGCTGCCCGCCGTCGAGGGGGGCGCCCGCAGCGCCCTCTTCCCCGCCCTGCTGGACGCCGTCGGCGCCGCCGCCCGGCGGCTGCACCGCACGGACGGCCCGCTCGCCCTCGGCTACCCGTGGGGCGGCCGCCCGCCCGGCGCGCCCGCCGTGCTCGGCTGCTTCCTCAACACCCTGGTGCACGCCGTCCCGCCGCGACCGGCCGCCGACCTGGAGGCGCTCTGCGACGACTGGTGGGACGACCTCGACCACGCCGGAACCCCCTTCGACGAGGTGGTGCGGGCCGCCCGGGCCGCCGGGTCGCCCTGGTCGGGAGCGCTGGACGCGATGCTCACCTTCGAGGACCTCCAGCGCCGCCCGCCCCTGGTGCTCGGCGGCGTACCCGGCCGGGAGGTCCACCTCTCCGGCCGCCCGCTCGCCGCTCCGCTGGCCGCCTCCGCCTCCCACGGCGAGGTCCTGACGGTGCACCTCGCCTGGGACAGCGAGCGCTTCCCGGCCGCCGACGCCGAAGCCGCCTTCGGCGACCTGCTCGCCGTGCTGCGCCGCCACCTCGCCTAGGGCACGTCCTGGACGCCCCCGGACCCCCGGCCGACGGGGCTCCCACGTCACCGGGCCCCGGCCCCTCAGACCACAGTCCCCCGAGGAACCCCGGGTCGCGCACCCACCCCGGTGCGGCCCGGATCCCACCGGCCGCAACCGGGACCACCCCACCCCCGCACCCGGCCACCGCAGTGCCAACACGCCCACCACACAAGGGAACCATCCATGTTCGCACTTTCTCCCTCGCAGGAGATCGTCTGGCTGCACGAGCAGATGCAGCCGGGCAGCCGCGCCTACAACTTCACCGGCGTCCTCGACCTGTGGGGCACCCTCGACCGGGACGCCCTGCACACCGGGCTCGCCGCCGTCCTGGCCCAGCACCCGGGCCTGCGGCTGGAGTTGGTGCCCCGGCCGGAGGGCATCCCCGGCCAGCGGGTCGCCGAGGACTGCCAACCCGTGCTGCGGCAGAGCGACTTCACCGCCGAGGCGGACCCGGAGGCCGTCTTCCGCCGGCTGCTCGCCGCCGAGGCCGAGGAGCCGCTGGACACCGAGCGGGCGCCGCTGCTGCGCTGGCACCTGGTCCGCCTCGCCGAGGACCACCACCGGCTGATCCACGTCGAGCACCACCTCGTCCACGACGGCCACTCCTTCGCGATCTTCCTGCGCGACCTGTTCACCGTCTACCGCGCCCGCGTCCTCGACCAGCCCTACGAGCTGGCCACCGCCCCCTCGTACGAGCAGCACGCCCGTACCGAGGCCGACCCGCAGGCCCGCGAGCGCGCCCTCGCCTTCTGGACCAAGGAGCTGGCCGGCGCCCCGCGCGAGGTCACCCTGCCCGGGCTGGCCCGGCCGGGCGTCGAGCGCCGCCACCGCGGCGGGCAGCTGCGCCAGTCGATCGGTGCCGACCTCGCCGAGCGGCTGCGCGAGCGCAGCAAGGCCGACGGCCACACACCGTTCAGCACCCTGCTCGCCCTGTTCGCCGAACTGCTGCGCCGGCACAGCGGTCACCGCGAGGTGACCGTCGGCACCGCCGTCGGCAACCGCCCGGAGGGCTACGAGGGCACCGTCGGCATGTTCGTCAACACCGTGCCGCTGCGCCTGCGGCTCGACCCGACCGCCTCCGGCACCGACGCCGTGGACGAGGTCACCGACGTCCTGATGCGAGCCCTGCCGTACCAGGACCTGCCGGTGCAGGAACTGACCCGCCGGCTCGGGCTGCACACCGGCGGCGCCGACAACCCGCTGTTCAACGTGATGTTCAGCGCCCACGACGCCGCGCTGCCCGACGTCCAGGCGCCCGGCCTCGACGTCTCGCTGTACGAGGGCTTCAACACCGGCACCACCCGCTTCGACCTCGACCTGGTGCTGCTGCCCGACGACCGCCGGGTGGTCGGCGAGAAGCACGGCGCCGCCGGCATGACCCTGATCTGGGACTACGACGCCGACCTGTTCGGCGAGGCCCGGGCCGTGCTGCTCTCCGAGCGCCTGCTGGAGCTGCTGCGCTGCTACCTCGACCGGCCCGAGGAGGTGCTCGCCGCGCTGGCCCCCGCGCCGCAGGCCGAGCCGGCCGTCCCGGTCGCCCCGGCCGGACTCGACCCGGCCGCCGCCCACGACCCGACCGCGCTCGCCCTGCTGGCCGGCACCGAGCGGATCACCTACGGCGAACTCGACCGCCGGGTCGGCGAACTGGTCAACCGGATGCGGGCCGCCGGGGTCACCGCCGGTCAGCCGGTGGCCGCCGTGCTGCCGCGCGGCACCGACAGCGTGGTCACCCTGCTGGCCTGCCTGCGCCTCGGCGCCGTCTACGCGCCGCTGTCCACCGAGGACCCGGCCGCCCGGCTCGGCCTGCTGCTGGAGCGGCTCGCCCCCGCGCTCGTCCTCGCCACCCGGCAGAGCGCCCTCGCACTGCCCGCCGAGGGCGTCACCCCGGCCCTGCTGGACGGCCCCGCCTTCCCGAAGGCCGAGCCCGCCGCCGTCCTGGACGGCGCCGCGTACATCATCCACACCTCCGGCTCCACCGGCGTGCCCAAGCCCGTCCTGGTCGGCCGCGAGGCCCTCTCCGGGTACGTCGCCGCGATCGTCGCCCGGTACGAACTGACTTCCGCCGACCGGGTCCTGCTGTTCGCCCGGCCGTCCTTCGACGTGGCCCTGGAGGAGGTGCTGCCCGCCCTCGCGGCCGGCGCCGCCCTGGTCGTGCCGCAGCGCGAGGTGCCCACCGGCCCGGAGCTGGTGGCCGTGCTCGCCGCCCGCGGCGTCACCGTCGCCAACCTGCCCACCAGCTACCTGCTCGCCGTCCGCGAGGACCTGCGCGAGGCGCTGGGCGACGGCCGCTGGGCGCCCCGGCTGCTCGTCCTCGGCGGCGAACGGCTGCCCGCCCGGGCGCTGGCCGGACTGACCGAGGCCACCACCGTGCTCAACGCGTACGGCGTCACCGAGGCCACCGTCACCTCCACCGTCCACCAGGTCACCGCGGCCGACGTCGCCGAGGACGGCGAGATCCCGCTCGGCACCGAACTCGACGGCGTGCGCCTGCACGTCCTGGACGAGACGCTGCGTCCGCTCCCGTACGGCGGTGTCGGCGAACTCGCGGTCAGCGGTGACCTGTTGGCCGAGGGCTACGTCGGCCTGCCGGAGCCCACCGCGGCCCGCTTCACCACTGTCCCCGCGCTCGGCGGCCTGCGGGTCTACCGCACCGGCGACCGCGGCTACCGCGACACCGAGGGCCGACTGCGCTTCCTCGGCCGCGCCGACAACCAGGTCAAGCTGCGCGGCCACCGGATCGAGCTGGAGGAGATCGAGGCCGCCGCCTCGGCCGAACTCGGCGGCCGCTCCTGCGCGGTGGTGCTGCACACCGACCCGCGGACCGGCCCCCGCCTGCTCGGCTTCCTGGAGGGCGCCGAAAGCCCCGACCAGGCCGCCCTGCACACCGCGCTCGCCCGCCGGCTGCCCGGCGGACTCGTCCCGGCCAGCTGGACGGCCGTCGCCGAGATGCCCACCCTGCCCGGCGGCAAGCCCGACCGCGCCGCCCTCGTCCGGCTCGCCGAGGCGGCCCCGGAGGAGCCGGAGAGCGCGCCCAGCACCTTCGCCGACCCCGGTCAGGAGCTGATCGCCGCCGCCTGGCGCGAGGTGCTCGGCCACGACCGCTTCACCGCGGACTCGCACTTCTTCGAGGTCGGCGGCCACTCGCTGCTCGCCGCCCAGCTCGCCGCTTACCTGGAACCGCACCTGGGCAGCCGTCCGCCGCTGCGCACCCTGTTCCGCCACGCCGTGCTGGCCGACCAGGCCCGCGTCCTCACCGGGGAGAGCAAGTGAACGAGCGAAGCGAGCGAACCATCAAGAGGTGCGGGTTGTGCGAAGCGCTCGCCGAGCGAAGCGAGGTGGGCGTATGAGCGCCCCGTCCGCCGTCTTCGAAGACGGCCACCGCGAACTCGTCGACGCCTTCGAGAGCTTCATCCGCCGCGAGCTCGTCCCGCTCGCCGCCGAGCTGCCCGAGACCGCCGACCAGGTCCCGACCGACCTGCGGGCCTACGTCCGCAAGCGCTCCGCCGCGCTCGGCTTCTACGCCGGCGACTACCCGGAGGAACTCGGCGGCGCCGACATGCCGTTCATCGCCGTCGTGCTGCTGCACCACGCCGCCGGACGCAGCGGCTGCGTGCTCGCCCCGTACGCGCTGGCCGGCTCCGACGGCCCCAGCCCGCTGCTGCGGCACGGCACCCCCGAGCAGGTCGAGCGCCACCTCGTCCCGCTGGTGCGCGGTGAGCAGACCCGCTGCCTGGCGCTCACCGAGCCGCAGGCCGGCTCGGACGCCTTCCACCTCACCACCACCGCCGTGCGCACCGGCGACACCTGGGTGCTGAACGGGCGCAAGACATTCGTCAGCAATGCCGAACACGCCGGGATCGCCCTGGTGGTCGCCGCCACCGACCTCGGCGACGGCAAGGGCCCGAACGCGGGGGCCACCGCCTTCGTGCTGCCGATGGACCAGCCCGGGCTGCGGATCGGCCAGCGGTACGAGGGGATGTCCGGCGAGCCGCTGTTCGAGCTTCTGCTCGACCAGGTCACCGTCGGCCCGGAGGCCGTCATCGGCGGCGAGGAGGGCATCGGCGCGGCCACCGCCCTCGCCATGGACAGCCTCTCCCGCGGCCGCCTGGTGGTCGCCGCGATGTGCAACGGCATCGCCGAGTACGCGCTGAAGGCCGGCGTCGAGTACGCCCGCGAGCGGCGCGCCTTCGGCAAGGTGATCGGCGAGTACCAGCACGTCCAGGAGCACCTGGTGGCCACCCGCGCCGAGGTGGAGTCCTCCAAGCTGCTCACCCTCGCCTGCGCCCGGCTGGTGGACGAGGGCACCGAGTCGCCCGAGAACGCGGCGCTCGCCAAGCTCACCGCCTCCGAGACCGCCGTCCGCGCCGTGGACCGCTCGCTCCAGGTGCACGGCGCCACCGGCTGGGTGCGCGGCCACCCACTGGAATTCCTGTACCGCTACGTCCGGATGACCACGATCATCGAGGGGACCTCCGAGGTCCAGAAAGTGATCATCGCCCGTTCCATGGGCCTGAACTGACGGTTCCTCCGCACGTACTACGCACGCATCTGGAGACGATGATGGAATCCCTGAGCATCGGGTACGGCCGTCCGCACCAGGACGGTGCGGTCCTCGACCTGTTCACCAGCTGGGCGCGCCGCACCCCGCAGGCGCCCGCCCTGATCGACGGCGAGCACACTTACAGCTACGCCGAGCTCGACCGCCTCGCCGACACCGTCGCCGAGGCCCTGCGCGGCAAGGTCGGCGAGGGCGACCTGGTCGGCGTCTGCCTCGGCCACTCCGTGGAACTGGTCGCCGTCACCCTGGCGACAGCCAAGCTCGGCGCCGTCCACCTGCCGCTCGGCCCGCGCCCCGGCGAGAAGCGACTGCAGGCAGTCGCCGAGCAGCTGCGCCCGGCCTGCCTGATCGGCGAGTCCGCCGTGCTGCCGGCCGGCGGCGAGCGACTGGAACTGGACCTGCCCGCCGGCGGGGTGCTGGCCGCCCTGACGCCCGGCGAGCAGGCCGGCGTGCCCGTCGGCACCCACTACGCCGTCCTCACCTCCGGCTCCACCGGAACCCCGAAGGCCGTCGCCGTCACCGAGCCGGCGCTCGGCGCGCTGCTGCACTGGTACCGCGAGCTGACCGGCCTCGGCCCCGGCGCGCGGCACAGCCTGGTGATCGGGGTGTCCTTCGACCCGCACGTCCTGGAGCTGTGGGCCGGCCTCACCTCCGGCGCCGCGCTGGTCGTCGCCCCCGAGGCCGTCCGCTGGGACTCCGGCGCGCTCACCGACTGGTGGCGCGAGGCCGGCATCACCACCTGCGTGCTGCCGACCCCGCTGGGCGAGCCGATCCTGGGCCGCCCCTGGCCCACCGGGCTGGCGCTGCGCCACCTGTTCATCGGCGGCGACCGGCTGCGCCGCGCCCCCGGACCGGAGGTCACGGCGACCGTCCACAACGTATACGGCCCGGCCGAGGCGACCGTGGTCACCACCGTGCACACCATGGCCCCCGGCGGCGACCACGGCGCCGGCGCGCCGCCGATCGGACTGCCGATCCCCGGAGCCGTCCTGCTGGTCACCGACGAGCAGGGCCGCCCGGTGCCCAGAGGGACGGCCGGCGAACTGAGGATCGGCGGCCGCGGCCTGGCCGCCGGGTACCTCGACCCCGAGCTGACCGCCCGCCGCTTCGTCGAGGCGCCGCCCGGCGTGGACGGCACCGACCGGGTCTACCGCACCGGTGACCGGGTGGTGATGCGCGCCGACGGCGTGCTGGAGTTCCACGGGCGCCTGGACGACCAGGTCAAGGTCAGCGGGGTGCGGATCGAACCGGCCGAGGTCGAGGCCGCCTTCGAACGCGACCCCCGGGTACGCCGGGCCGTGGTCGCCGCCGAGACGGCCCCCACCGGCGTACGGCTGCTCGCCTTCGTCCAGACCGAGGAGGAGGCCGAGCCGGCCGGCCTGCTGGACGCCGTCCGGCTCTGGCTGCCGGAGCAGGCCGTGCCGTCCACCGTGCGGCTGGTCGAGCAGTACCCGCTGGACGCCAACGGCAAGGTGGACCGCGCGGCGCTGCTCGCCGCCGTGCCGCCGGCCCCGGTGGAGGCGGTCGAGGACGGGGACACCCCGGTCGAGCGCACCGTGCTGAAGCTCTGCCGCGAGCTGATCGGCCGCGCCGACCTCGGCCCGGAGTCCAACTTCCTGGACTCGGGCGGCAATTCGCTCGCCGCCGCCCGACTGCTGGAGGCCCTGGAGGGGGAGTACGGCGTGCGGCTGCGCGCCCCCCTGGTGCTGCGCCAGCCCGACCTGCGGGCCATCGCGCGGCTGGTCGAGGAGCGGATGCCCAGCGCTTCCCTCGCCTGACCCACCCCCGTTCTGAACAGCGGCGCCCCGGCCCCACGGCCGGGGCGCCCGGAAGGGAACCAGCCATGAAGCCCACCCTCCCCACCCTCCCCGCCCTGGTCGCCCGGCAGGCCGAGCAGCACCCGACCGCGCTCGCCGTGACCGACGGCGCCAGCTGCCTCACCTACCGCGAACTCCTCGACGCCTCCGGCCGGTTGGCCGCCGTCCTGGCCGCGCGCGGCGTCGGCCCCGGCAGCTCGGTCGGCCTGCTCTGCGCCCGCTCGGCCCGGTTCGCCGTCGCCCAACTCGCGATCTGGCGGACCGGCGCCCTCGTCGTCCCGCTCGACCCGGCCTACCCCCGCCCGCGAATCGCCGAGATGACCGCCGACGCCGACGTACGGCTCGTCCTCGGCGACAAGGCCCTGCTCGCCGAGGCCGGACTGCCCGCCGAGCACACCCTCGTGTTGACCGAGCGCGGCACCGAAGCCGCCGAGGCCACCGGCGCGGCGGTGCCCGACGCCGCCGAGCCCGACGCGCCCGCCCTGCTGTACTACACCTCCGGCTCCACCGGCCGCCCCAAGGGCGTGCTGGTCCCGCACCGCGCCGTCGCCGACCTGGTCACCGCCCCCGACGCGATCGCCCTCGGCCCGCGTGACCGGGTGCTGTTCCACTCCACCCCCTCCTTCGACGCCGCCACCTTCGAACTGTGGGCCCCGCTCGCCCACGGCGCCGCCACCGCCATCTCCCCGGCCGACCGGCCCAGCGCCGAGGAACTCGTCCGCGACGTCGAGCGGTTCGGCGTCACCACCGCCTTCATCACCACCGCGCTCTTCCACCACCTGGCGGCCAGGCAGTCCCGGATCTTCGGCGTGCTGCGCACCCTGGCCGTCGGCGGTGAGGCGCTCGCCCCCGACCACGCCGGGGCCGTGCTGCGCGCCTTCCCGTGGCTGGAGCTGTACAACGTCTACGGCCCCACCGAGGCCACCACCTTCACCACCGCGCACCGGATCACCCCGGCCGACTGCGAGAGCGGCCCCGTCCCGATCGGACGGGCCTTCGGCGGCTCCACCACCGCCGTCCTGGACGAGCGGCTCGCACCGGTGGACGCCGGCACGGTCGGCGAGCTGTGGATCGGCGGGGAGCGGCTCGCCCACGGCTACCTGGGCCGGCCCGAACTGACCGCCGAGCGCTTCCGCGAGCTCCCCGGCCTCGGCCGTGCCTACCGCAGCGGCGACCTGGTGCGCCAACGGCCCGACGGCACAATGGAGTTCCACGGCCGTACCGACGACCAGGTCAAGGTTCGCGGCTTCCGGATCGAGCCCGGCGAGGTCGAGCAGGCGCTGCTGCAGTTCCCCGAGGTCGCCGAGGTCGCCGTGGTGGTCCGCCGGGCCGGGCAGGCCGACGCCGCGCTCACCGCCTGCGTGGTCCCCGCCGAGGGCGCCGCAACGGCCGTCGAGAGCCTGCGCACCCGGCTCGCCGAGCGACTGCCCGCCCACCTGGTGCCCACCGCCTGGACCGTCCTCGCCGGACTGCCGCTCAACGGCAGCGGCAAGGTCGACCGGCGGGCCCTCGCCGCCGCCCCCGACCCGGCCGCCGCCGAACACGCCCCGGCCGAGGCCGAGCTCACCCCGATCCAGCAGGTCGTCGCCGAGGCCTGGAGCCGGGCCCTGGAACGCCCGATCACCGACCCGGCCGCCGACTTCCTCGCCGAGGGCGGCCACTCCCTGCTCGCCATGTGGGTCGTCGACGACCTGCGCGAGGACCTCGGCGTCGAACTGTCCCTCGCCGACTTCCTCGGCCACCCCACCGTGGCCGGACAGGCCGAACTGCTGGAGCGCGCCCTACGGGCCGCCGACGACACCCCGGGAGCAGCACAGCGATGACCAGCGACCAGAACGACCTGCTGCGCCGCGCCCGCAGCCGTCGCACCGCACTGACTCCCGCCCGCCCGCAGGCCGCCGAGGACACCGGCCCGGCCCCGCTCTCGCACGCCCAGCAGCGGATGTGGCTGATGGAGCAGCTCGGCCAGGGCGGCGCCCTCTACAACGTGCCGGTCGCCACCCGGTTGCGCGGGCCGCTCGACCCGGCGGCCCTGGCCACCGCGCTCACCGGCCTCACCGAGCGGCACGCCGTCCTGCGCACCCGCTACTTGCGCCGCGGTGAGCAGCCCTACCAGCAGATCGAGCCCGCCGGGCCGGTGCCGCTGCCGGTGGTGGACGCCGACGGTGACGGCAGCGGGCAACTCGCCGCGGAGGCAGCCCGGCCGTTCGACCTCACCGCCGGGCCGGTGCTGCGCGCCCTGCTGCTGCGGCACGGGGCCGAGGACCACACCCTGCTCCTGACCATCCATCACATAGCCGTCGACGGGGGCTCCCTGCCCGTACTCGCCGCCGACCTCGGAACGCTGTACGCCGCCGCCCGTGACGGCGTCGAGCCGCAGCTCCCGCCGCCGGGCATGCCGTACGCCGAGTACGCCCGCCAGGAGCGCGCCCGCGACGCCGAACTCACCGCCGCCGCCGACGCCCGCGCCGCCCGGCTGGCCGGCGCCCGCCCGCTGCCGCTGCTGCGGCCCCTCCCGCCCGGCGCCCGCGCCCGCCGCGCCGCCCTGCACACCGCCCCGCTGGACGCCGCCACCGTCGAGAGCCTGCGGCAGCTCGGTGCCCGCCACGGCGCCACCCTGTTCGCCGTAGTCCTCGCCGCCGCCTTCGCCACCCTGCGCACCGCCGCCGGCCAGGACGACCTCACCCTCGGCTGCGCCAGCGGCCAGCGAGCCCGGCCCGAGCTGCGCCGCACGGTGGGCCTGGGCGTCAACACCCTCGCGGTGCGGGCCGAACTCGGCGGCGGCGAGTCCTTCGCCGACGCGCTCGCCCTGGTGCGCGGCGCCCTGCTGGAGGCCCAGCAGCACCACCAGGTGCCCTTCGACCTGGTGGTCGAGCGCCTCGGCGCGGCGGCGCGCGGCGCCGACGGTACCCCGCTGCTGTCGGCCAGCTGCGACATCCTCCAGCCCCCGGCGCCGCTGAACCTGCCCGGGCTCGACGCCGAGGACGTCGAACTCGACCTGGAGCTGGCCAAGTTCGACCTCACCCTGGTGCTGGAGGACGGCCCGCGGCCGCGCTGCCTGGTCCAGCACGACCGGGACGCACTGGACGAGGCCACCGCCGCCCGGCTGGCCGACGCCTTCGCCGCGGTGCTCCGGGCGGTGGCCGAGGACGCGGAGCTTCCGCTCACCGAACTGCCCGGCGAACTCCTGGTGTCCGCCGAGGACCGACACCCGGTGCTGGAGGCGCTGCTGGCCGCCCCCGGGGTGGCCGACGCGGCCGTCGTCGAGACCGTCGACGGCCCCCCGCTCGCCTACGCGGTGGTCCGCGGAGCGGTCGCCCCCACCGGCACCGACCTGCGCTCCCGGCTCCGTGGCTCGGTCGCGGTCGCCGAACTCCCGCTAGCCGTCTCGCTGTTGGACCGGATCCCGCGCGGGGAGGACGGCGGCGTCGAGCGCGACCGGCTGCCCGGGGCCGTTCCCGCCGTCGCTCCCGTCGCTGCTCCCGTCGTCGAGCGGACCGGCCCCCTCGAGCTGGTCCGGACCGCGTTCGGTGAACTGCTCGGCAGCCTCCCGCCCGCCGACGGGGACTTCTTCGCGCTCGGCGGGCACTCGCTGGTCGCCGTCCAGCTCGCCGAACGCCTGCGCACCCGCGCCGGGCTGCCGCTCACCGGCCTCGACATCCTGGAACACCGAACCCCGCGCGCCCTCGCCGCCCTGCTCGCCGCCCGCGAGGAGGAGCGGCGCGCCGCCATCGCCCGGGCCGGCGACCGTACGAGCGCCGAGCCCCGCACCGGCACCGTCCTGCTCACCGGCGCCACCGGCGGGGTCGGCGCCGCGGTGCTGCAGGAGCTGATGGCCCAGGGGCGGCCGGTACGCGTCCTGGTCCGTCCGGAGTCGGCGCACCTGCCGGCCCTGCACGGCGCCGAGATCGCCGAGGGCGACCTCGCCGACCTCGACAGCCTCCAGCGCGCCGTCAAGGGCGTGGACGCCGTCATCCACGCCGCCTGCACCTTCACCGAGCACGAGACCGACGTCGCCGCCATGCGGACCCTGCTGGACGGCTGGTCCGGCGGCCCGTTCGTCTTCGTCAGCAGCATCGACGCGTACGGCCGGCCGACCGGTACCGACGTCGCCGAGGGCGCTCCCAGCGGCTCGCCGGTCACCGCGTACGGGCAGGCCAAGCTGGACTGCGAGCGGATGCTGTTCGAGACCGCCGAGGCCACCGGGCACGGCCCGGCGACCGTGGTGCGCGCCCCGATCGTCTGGGGCCCACACCAGCGCCTGCGGGACCAGCTCCGCTGGGGCTCGACCGGTGAGCTCTACCAGGCGGCCCTGGCGGGCCGGCCCATCGTCCTGCCCGCCTCGGGAGCCGACGGGGAGAGCGAGTGGAACGGCGCCGCCTGGGTGCACTCCGCCGCCCTGGCCCGCGCCCTCGCCGCCTGCATCCTCCCCGACGGCCCCGCCGCGGGCCGGATCGTCAACGCGGTCAACGGGCACGTGTCCTGGGCGGAGTTCAGCACCGAGCTGATCCGGCTGCTCGGGTCGGGCAGCGCGGTGGAGCTGAGCGCCGACGCCGACCCGGAGCTGCGACGGCCCTGGCACTACCGCTCGGAGACCCTGGCGGCCGCGCTGCAGCCGGAGCCGGGGGAGGACTGGCGCAGCGTGCTGGCGGTCATGGTCCGCTGAGCCGTGTGTCGCCCGGGGGAGGGGGGCATGGGGTTCTTTTGACCCCTCCCCCCGGCGCTTCTGTGGTGCTTCTGTCGTGCGCGGCGGCCGTTCAGCCGATGGTGACCACACGCGCCCAGTCCGGCGGAGCGTCCGGCCGGTACTCGCCCCTGTTCTCGTTGTACCGGCTCGGTCGCCGGAACAGGCCGACCACCGTACGGCACGACGGCGCCACCGCCGGCCAGGGCGTCTGCCCGTCCGTCAGCACCACCACGACGTCCGGTCGCGGCCGGGTCCGCAGTGCCGCCGCGAAGCCCGTCCGGAGGTCCGTCCCCCCGCCGCCGACCAGCGGGATGCCCGCCGCCCGGCAGAGCGGTCCGACGGCCTGGGCGGCCGCGTCGCAGGACAGCACGGTGACCTGGTCGTGGCGGCCGCCGGCCGCCTGGCCGATCGCGGCCACCTCCAGCAGCGCACTGCCCAGCTCCCGGTCGGAGACCGACCCCGAGGTGTCGATCACCACCGAGACCCGTGGCGGGCGCCGCCGCAGGCTCGGCAGCACCACACCGGGCAACCCGACCGAGCGCCTGGCCGGGCGGCCGTAGCTGTAGTCCCCGCCCGCGCCCGGCCCGGAGACCGCCGAGCGCATCGCCGCACCCAGCAGCTGCCGCCACGGCTGCGGCGGGTGGAACACCTCCTCGGCCCAGCGCCGCCAGCCCGCCGGAGCGTTGCCGGGGCGGCCGCGGATGGCCTCGGCGACCCGGAAGCGGACGGCGTCGCGCTCCTGGGCGGTCAGCCCGTGGGCGCCGTCCGGGCCGAGCTCCCAGTCGCGGTCCACGCCGTCGGCGCCGCTGCCGCAGTCCAGCCAGGCCAGGCCGGGCTTGCGCAGGTCGAAGCTGAAGCCGCGGAAGTAGTCCTCCATCAGCTCCCCGTCGGGCAGGTCGAGGAACTCCGGCGTCAGCGCGCCCGCCGGTTTGACCAGCCCGTCGCCGAACGCGTCGTCGTTGATCTCGCAGTCGGCGGCGATGTTCATCCTCAGCCGGTCCGCCGGGCCCTTCAAGCCGAGGTCGCGCGCCAGGCGGTCGCTGCGCCCGTGGTGGTCGCGCAGCAGGTGCGACACCTCGTGCACCCAGATCGAGGCCAGGTCCTCCACCGGCGTGCGGTCGACGAAGGCCGGGGAGGCGTAGCAGCGCCAGTAGCGGTCCACGCTCATGGTCGGCGTCTGCCGGGACTCCACCAGGTGCAGGGCGAACAGTGCCGTCGCCAGGTAGGGGCGGGCCCGGACGGCCTGCAGCCGGGCGGCGTAGAGCTTGTCGCGGTCCAGCTTCCCGGGCTGGGGGGTGGCGGCGGCGTCCGGTTCCCCGGTCCCCGGGCGGCTGCGCCTGCCGACGTCCAGGGCCGTGCGGGCGGTGGGCCTGGCCCTGTGGGCGAGGTCCCGTGGTGTGGGGGCGGGTCCGGGCGCCGGCTCGGGTCCGGTCGTTGCGTCGGCGCCCGGCGGCGTCGAGCCCGCGCTCACCGGCCGGCCGTCACGTCGGTCCGCGCGGCGACCCGGACGGCGGCGCGGTCGGCCCGTCGGGACAGGGCGACCGTCGAGGCCAGGTGCTCGATCGCCGCCGGGACCTCCCAGCCCTCCCGGCGCAGCGAGGCCAGCGTGGTGGCCGGGACGACCAGGAGGTCCGGCGCTCCGGTCTCCAACGCCCGCACCAGCACCGCCCAGGCGGCGTCCCACCGCGCGCGCTCCGGCCTGCTGCGCACCGCGGCCACCACCCCGTCCAGCACCACCTGGCGCAGGTCCCCGCGCTCGGGCAGCACCGCGCACGCCGGATCGGCGAGCAGCTGCTCCGGATCCGGCAGGTCCATCCGGTCCAGGCTCGCCATCAGCTCCAGCCCCGGGCCGTCCCCGACCGTCCCCCGGACCAGCAGCGACAGCACCTCCCGGGAGGAGCCGGCCGCGGTGGCGAAGGCGATCAGCCGCAGCGTCATGTCCCAGCTGCGCGGGGACGGCCAGGCGCCGCCGCGCTTGGTCTCGTTGGTGGGCAGTCGGTGTACCAACTCCGGCCGCACGGTGAGCAGTTCGCACACCGCTCGACGGGCGAAGACGACCGCCGCGGACAGCTCCCCCGGATCGAGCCGCGGAAGCGGGGCGACCGGCCACACCCCACCGAGGCCCCGCACCACCACCTCGTGGTCGTGCACCCACTGCAGGTGGACGAACCGGTTGGCCAGCGGCGGGCTCAGCTCCCACCCGTCGGCCGCCGACGAACGAGGATTGGCGGCCGCCACGATCCTTACGCCCGGCGGCAGTTGGAGCGCACCGATGCGCCGCTCCAGGACCAGTCGGAGCAGCGCGGCCTGGACGGCGGGCGGCGCGGTGGACAGCTCGTCCAGGAACAGCAGCCCGCGTCCGGCCCGGACCAGGCGCACCGCCCAGTCCGGCGGGGCCAGCGGGACGCCCTGCTGCGCCGGGTCGTCGCCGACGACGGGCAGCCCGGAGAAGTCCGACGGCTCGTGGACGCTGGCGATGACGGTGGTCAGCGGCAGGTCCAGCGCCTCGGCGAGCTGGTTGAGGGCCGCGGTCTTGCCGATGCCCGGCTCACCCCAGAGCAGGACGGGCAGATCGGCGGCCACGGCGAGGGTGAGGGCCTCCAGCTGGTCGTCGGGGCGGGGCTCGGTGCGGGTGTCGGCGAGCAGGTCGAGCAGTTGGCGGGCGACGTCGAGCCGGGCGGGGGTGGGCGTGGATACGGGCGTGGGCATGGGCATGGGCATGGGCATGGGCATGGGCATGGGCATGGGTGATCACCTTGGGAGGTCGGAAGCAAGGCGCCCAGGCGCCAAGGCGCTCAGGGCTTCAGCGGGTGGCGGTGCGAGGGCGCCGGGGGAACGGGAAGCCGATGGTCCGATAGCAGTCCCGGACCGGCGTCCGGTAGTGGGCGTAGGAGGCCTCGCTCTGCACGGCCTTGACTCGCTGGTCGATGGTCAGGCCGGCCCGGTAGAGGCCGTAGGCGACCCGGCGTTCCGCCGCCGCCGCGAGTTCGTCCCGCAGTGGGCCGTCGCGCAGCGCCGCCTGCGGGCCGAGCAGGCCCTCCACCACGGCCAGCGCCCCGGCGGTGTCGCCGTGGTCCAACCGCTCGCGCACACCGGCCAGTTCGGCCGGATCGCGGTGCGCCTGGTCGATCGCGCGCAGGCACGGCAGCGGGGTGCCGGACAGCGAGGCCAGCAGCTCCTCGCGCCGCAGCTGGGCCGGGTCGTGGTCGAGCGCTGTCAGCACTCCGTCGACGACGGCGATCCGGTGCTGAGCACCGCGGCACTCCACCAGCCTTTGTCCGGCGGTCGGTTGACGGCGCCGGTCGGCTCGGTGGCCGGGCGCCAGCGCGGCCGCCACCAGTGGGTGCAGCCGGTCGGGCTCGATCGCGTCGCTGCGCAGCAGGTCGACGTCGGGCAGCACCCAGGTCGCCGCGTCGGGCAGCAGCGGCAGGGAGCGGAGGTCGTCGGCGGCCTCCTCGGGCGGCCCGTCCGGCTGGGTCGGGTCGTTCGGGTCGTCCAGCCGGTTCGGCCGGTTCGGGGTGAGAAGCAGCCGTCGGCCGTGTTCCAGGCGGACCACGACCGGCCCGGGCGGGCGTCCCTCGGCGCGCAGCAGGACCTCCGCCTCGGCGGCCCAGCGGTCGACGGCGTGGCGCAGCCCGTAGCGGTCAGGTCCGTCCCGGGGCCGGTCCTGGGGCCCTTCGGCGGGCCGTCCGAGACCGGCACGCAGCGCCAACTCCCCGCTGCGGTCAGCGTCCCAGAGGTGCCGGTGCAGGTCGAGCCGGAACCGGCGGCTGGGGCGTGGGTGCGGATGCGGGGCGGGACCGTCCGAGGATCCGTCCCAGAGCGCCAGGCTGATCCGCTGCCCGTACTCCGCCCAGGCGGGCGGTGTCCGGACCACCAGGTGGACCGGGCGCTCGCCCGGGTAGCGGACCAGGGACACGGTCAGCCCGGCGCGCAGCAGCCCGTCGGGTGCGGTTCTGGGCAGGTGCCAGCGCAGCAGGTCCGGTGCCAGGCAGCGCAGGTCACCCCGTAGCCGCTCGGCGAACTCCCGGCCGTGGGCGCGGGCGACGCGTGGCAGCTGGAAGTCGATCTCGACGTTGGCGGCGGCGCAGGCCCCGGCCCAGTCGCCGGACAGCCGACGTGCGGTAGCAGCCTCGATCATGGAGGGCGGCACGGCGTACTCGCGTACGCGCCGCCAGAAGGAAAGTCGGGAGTCGTCCCCGTTCGCGGTGTGAGTGAGCATCAGCACTCACCTTGCGCGAGCGGGACCTCCGATCCGAGATCAGCGAAAGTGTTCATCGCGGGGAGCCTAGCGCCGGCTGTTGACGCTCCGCCACACCTTTCCGCCTCCCGGGAGCCGTGGTCCGCTACGGCCCCGGTGTGTTCCGGTGGTCGCGGGAGGACGGGCGGCCCCGGGTTCCGGGGCCCCGTCGGCGTCGTAGATGCTCGCGTATGCGGCTGAGCGCGGAGGCCATGGTTCGCCGGGCCCGGCGTGGACTTGACTGGAGGACACCCGGGACGGACGACAGCGAGGGCCCAGGGAGGCCCGCTCCGTCCGCCGGTCGCTTCTCAGTCCGGGACTCCGGGCGAGGTGGTTCCCGCGAGGGGCGGGGACCGGCAGAACCGAAGGATGGCCGATGCGCTCCAACCAGACCACGACTCCTGCTTCCTCCACCGCCCGAGCGGCCGTCGACGGCCTGATCCGAGGGAGCGTCCGGCCGGTGACGGCCACCACCCGCAGCAAGGCCGCCGGTCCGGTGGTGGTCGGTGCCACCATCGCGATGGGGCTGATGGCGGGGCTGTTCTTCGCCTTCGACGTGTCGGTGATGCCGGGCCTGGCAGCCGGGGACGACCGGACGTACGTGACGGCGATGCGGCACATCAACGAGTCGATCGAGAACGGCATGTTCGGTCTCGTCTTCGTCGGCGCCTTCCTCGCGACCGGCGTCGCGGCCTGGCTGCAGCACAAGGCGGGCCGTCGGCGGGCCGCGCTGTGGGCGGGCGCGGCGACCCTGCTGTACGTGGTGGCGCTGATGGTGACGATGGGGGTCAACATCCCGCTGAACAACGAGCTGGCGGCGGCCGGCGACCCTGCCCGGATCCACGACCTCGCCGCCATGCGGGCGAAGTTCGAGGGCACGTGGGTCGCGACGAACATGCTCCGCACCGCGCTGTGCACGGCGGGCCTGCTCGCGCTCACCCGCTCCCTGGTCCTGCACGGACGCGACTCGCGCTGAAACCGGTTTCGCGCGGGGGGAGTTGAGGCCACCGGCAGAGCCGGTCGGCCAGCCGGGGGCGCTCCGCTGTCCGCCTTCCGTCAATACGCCAGCCGGCTGGCCGATTTCACCCCCTTTCGTCCTCGGTGGGGTCGCGACCTCGGCGGTCGTCGGCGCAGACTGGCCGGTACGCGGCAGTTTCCGACGTCAGGGGGCAGGCATGGCGGTACGACCCGTTGGGCGCAGGGGAGTCGGAAGGGTCCGGACCACGATCGGCGCCCTGGCCGTGGCGCTGGTGGCGGGGGCGGTGGTCGCGGTACCCACCGGGACGGCGGAGGCCGCCGGGGCGGCCGGGGCCGGGATGACCGGGAGCGGGGGAGGGAGTGGCAAGGTCGTCTACCTCACCTTCGACGACGGCCCCAGCCCCACCTACACCCCGAGGATCCTCTCGATCCTCAGCCGCTACGGGGTGCACGCGACCTTCTTCGAGATCGGGGAGAACGTCGCCGCCCACCCCTCGCTCACGGCGCAGGTCGCCCGCCAGGGCCACAGCGTGCAGAACCACTCCTGGTCGCACCCGGACCTGCGCCGGCTTTCCGGGCCCTCCTTCAACTCCCAGGTGGGCAACACCGATCAGGCCATCCGGGCGCAGACCGGCCGAACCCCGAAGTGCCTGCGCCCGCCGTACGGCGCGGTCAACGGAACGGTGCGCTCCCGAGCTGCGGCGCTCGGCAAGCAGATCGTGCTCTGGTCCGTGGACCCGGCCGACTGGTCCCGGCCGGGGACGGGGGCGATCGAGTCGAGGGTGCTGCGGAACGTCCGCCCGGGCTCGGTCATCCTGATGCACGACGGCGGCGGGGACCGCAGCCAGACCGCCGCGGCCCTGCCCACCATCCTGTCCACCCTCAAGGCCCGCGGCTACAGCTTCGCGACCCTCTGCTGAGCAGCCGCCGGCGCCGGACGACACCCGCCACGTTGCAACGCCGGTCCGGGCAGCGCGCCGGACCGGCCGCCCAACGACCGGCCGCCCAACGACCGGCGGGCCCGCCGCGCATCCGGGAAGGGAGTGCGGGGCGGGCCCGTCGGGGTGCGGTCCGGGTACGGGCCCGGGCCGGTGCGTCAGTTCAGGACGGCGAGGGCGGCCTCGTAGTTGGGCTCCTCGGCGATCTCGGCGACGAGCTCGGTGTGCAGGACGGTGTCGTTCTCGTCCAGGACGACCACGGCGCGGGCGGTCAGGCCGGCCAGCGGGCCGTCGTTGATCGACACGCCGTAGGAGTCGTGGAAGTCGCGTCCGCGCAGGGTGGAGAGGGTCTTGACGTTCTCCAGGCCCTCCGCGCCGCAGAAGCGGGCCTGCGCGAACGGCAGGTCCGCGGAGATGCACAGCACCACGGTGTTCTCCAGCGCGCCCGCCTTGGCGTTGAAGGTGCGAACCGAGGTCGCGCAGGTCGGGGTGTCGATGCTCGGGAAGATGTTCAGGACCTTGCGCCGACCGGCGAAGTCCTTGAGCGAGGTGTCCACGAGACCCTCGCCGACCAGCGTGAACGCCGGGGCCTGGCTGCCCACGGCCGGCAGCGCGCCGCCGACCTCGACCGGGTTCCCCTTCAGCGTGACCTGAGCCATGAAAAGCCTCCTACCAGCGGTGTACGGATGACAACGCCGCCGATCCTACTGCCCGCCCACCGGCGCCCACCGCCGGTGACCGAGGAACGGACACCGCACCCGCCTCCCAGGCCCGGCCGGTGGCCGCGGCCGACGGTTGTCGGCCGACGGTTGTGCGGCGGGTGGGGGACGGGGGAGGTCTGTGCGATGCTGGCCGCACTGTGAGCGGCGAGCGCCCCCGAGGCGGTCGCTGGACGGGACGGGCGGGGGCGGGCGGATGGCCGGCGGGCGGGACGAGACGGTGGCGCAGGCGGGCGGGCAGGGGAGTTTCGACGTGGTGCGGCGCGGCTACGACACGGCAGCGGTCGACGCCTACCTCGCCCTGCCCCCGGAGCTGCGCCCGACCGCACCGCGGTTCGAGGTCGCCCGGCGCGGCTACGACCGGGCACAGGTCGACCGGGCGGTGGCCGCCGCCCGCACCGTCGTAGGGCTCGACCCCGCCTCCGCCCCCGTCGCGGCGCCCGTGCCCGGCGAGGCGTCCGCTGGCGGGGCTGGGCGGCGCGGGTTCGACCTGGTGCGCCACGGCTACGAGCGCTCACAGGTCGACGCCTACCTCGCCCAGGCACCGGACCGGCGCCAGCCCCGGCCGCGATTCCGGGTCGTTGCACGCGGCTACGCGCCGGGGCAGGTCGACAGGGCGGTGACCGAGGCGTTCGAGGCGCAGACAGCGGCGCTGCCGCTGCCCGTCTTCGCCACCGCTTGGCGCGGCTACGACACGGGCGCGGTGGACGCCTTCCTCGCCCTGGCGCCGCACCACCGCCCGGACACCCCGGTGTTCGCCGTGGTGCGCGGCGGCTACCGCCGCACGCAGGTCGACGCCTACCTGCACGCCACCACCCACCGCCCGATGCCCCGCGCCTGAGACCGGCCCGGGCCGCCGACGGCCGGAGTGCCTCGGCGCCGAGGGGAGGGAGACGAGCGGTACGGCCGGCGCGAGCTCGTGAGCCGGACGCCTTCGACGACGTCGTGTTGCGGGTGCCGTCCCTGCCGGTGTCCGCGGCCCGTGCCGCGTCGGCGCGGCGTGCCGCCCGCACCGTTCCACAAGGGCGCGGCCGCAGCTTCCGACGTCGGCCCGCGCGAGCGGCGGTCCCGGCCCCCGGGGCCCCCGGCGCCTGCGACTGGGCGGGCGCCACCCGAATCCCCTGCCACGCACGTGCCTTGGCCGCCGGGCCTCGTTCCGGCCTCTCCGCACCCGGATCCCCAAACGGGCGTGACCGGTGCCGCTGTCAGCAGTGCTCTTCCAGGTAGAGCATGCGACGGTCGGCATGCGTGCGGAACTCGTGCGCCAGGTAGCGTCCTGCCGTTCGGCTTCCGCCAGACCCCTTGTAGTCGTCCTTGACCATGCCCCAGAGCATCGGGCGTTCACCATCGACGACGAGCCGGGGGCGAGTCCCGCCGCTCTCTCCGAGCACGACGACCGAGGCGGGGTCCTTCATCAGTCGACGCACAGCGCGAAGATCGACTCGCTTCTTCCGGAGCTGCCACGCGGCGCCGGCGTCGTCCAGCAGCAGCACGGGCCCTTCGAGCCGATCCGGGTTCATGGGGAAGGCCTGCACAGTTCGAGTATTCGACATCGCGACGCGTGAGACATCAGGTTCGACGGAACTCCGGAGGGAGCCGTTCTTGGTGTGGGCGTCTGCTGTCGGCGCGGCGCCGGGGCGTCTGCGGTGGGCGGTGTCTTGCCCCGTCGGCCCGGGCTTGTACGCGCTGCGGGTCGTGCCCCGCCTGTTGCGTGGTGGTCGGACCGGGGCGGCGTCCGACCTCCTCCGGGGCGCGCGGCCATTCGGCTTCCGGGCTGTGCCGGGCACAGAGCGCAGTTCGCAACTCGACCCGACTCGCCCTGCCCCGCCCTGCTTCGCCCTGCCCCGCCTCCCGAGCCCATGGATCCTTCTGTCCCACGATGGCTCGTGAAATCGAGTGACGTACCGTCAGCGCTTCGTGGTGTACTGCTTCCTGGATCGTTCGCGCACAAGTCTTCCTGAGGAGTGGACAGTTCGATGAGCGTCATATGCCCGGGTTGCGCCGGCGGGGAGCACGTCCTGCCCGTGCCCGAGGCCCTGGGGGACGTGGTGGCCGCTGCCGTGGACCCGTCGGCGGCCGCCCACCTGGCCCCGCCGCCGGCCCCGCAGCCCGGGCCCGTGCGGGACAGCGCGGCGGTGGCCGTGCTGGTGGTGCTGGCGGCGTTGTGGCTGCTGCTGGGGGTGCTCTCCCTGCTGCGCCCGCGTCCGGACCTGGATCGCTACGGGGACGCCTACCGGGCGGGCTACCTGCTGGGCGGACTCGTTGGTCCGGCGGTGCTGACGGGTGCGGCCCTGGTGGTGCGCATGCTCTCCCGCCGCCGGGCGCGGAGGCGGGAGGAGGAACTGCTGCGGGGCCGGCAGGCGCGCTGGCAGCACCTGGTCGCGCGGTGGCGCAGCGGCTGGTGGTGCCGGCGCTGCCAGGCGGCGTTCTTCCCGGTCGGTGCCCTGCACCCGGGCGCCCCGCCCTCGCCGCTGCTGGCCGCGCGGCACTACCCGGCCTGGGTGCTGGGCACCCCCGCCCCTGCCACTGCCACTGCCACAGGCTCGGGCTCCGCCCTTTCCCCGGGGCCCGGGAGGCAGGGGGCGGGTGGCCAGGCGCTCTCGTAGTACCCCAGGTGCGCGTCGCGCCCGGCGGGGCGCATGCCGGCGGCGGCAATGACGCGCTGGGAGGCGGTCTTCTCCAGGTCGTGTCGCCGACCACGCGTGCCGCTTCGTGTGCGCGGGCCAGCTCCAGCAGTGCGCGCAGCGCCTCCGCGGCGTAGCCCCGGGCCGCGGCCACCAGCCCGTAGCCGACGGTGACGGTGTCCTGCGGGTCGCTGTCGTCCGCGCAAACCCGCAGGTACGGCGGGCCCCGGCGAGGTCGCCGTCGGCGGGGTGGCCCGGCGCCCACGGCCCCGTCGGGGCCAGGGTCACCGCCCAGGAGGCGCCGGGCCTGGCGCGTGGTCGGCGGGTGAAGGATGAGGAGTTCGGTGACCAGGTCGTCCGTACCCGGCTTCGTACCACCCGCCGCCCGCACCCCGCACCCGCAGTTCCCGCCCCGGGCCCGGGGCCCGCCCCGGCCGGTGCCGCACGGCCCTCCCGTGGGGCGGAGCGACCGAGGATTGGCGACATTTCAGGCGCCGTGTGGTGGGTCGTGTCCCAGCGGTAGCGGGCGCTGGCCTCCCGGACGAGTGCGCGGACGGTGACGAACGCGGCGGCGAGGTAGAGGTAGAAGTCGACGGCCAGGCCGTCGCGTTCCGAGCAGCGGCGGACCTACCGGCCCAGCAGCGGCGCGCTCCGGCCGCGCCGGCAAAGCCCGACGCGGTGGAGTTCGGCGGCGGGCCGGGGCTCACGCTTGGTCGGCGATCGCCGCGAGCCAGAGGTGGAGCTCGATATTGCCGCCGGGGTAGTTGACGAAGACTTGGAGCACCAACGTCGACTCTCCCGCTCGCCAGTAGGCCGCCTTGCCGGAATCCGAGTAACGCAGCTCATCTGCGTTCTCGACAGCCTCGCCGTAGTGCGCCGAGATGAGTGTGACGAGTTCCTCGAAATCCTCGGAGAAATCGTCTGCCCGGCGGAATCCCACCGCTATGTCGTCGCCGCCCCATTCCGTCTCGTCGACGAAATCGTCGGCCAGGACGAGCAGCGCCCCGCGGCGAACCTGCTCCCGCTCGTAGTCGTCGAGCCCGTCGAGATCGTAGGGGCTGGACCGGTCCTCGTCGGCGAGCAGCGGCCGGAACGAGCGGGGCTCGGCGGAAGTCAGCGCCCGCGTCAGCTCGAGGATGCCGGCCTTCCCGCGAGGAGGTCGTCGAGTATGTGCTCCGGATCGGCGTTCGGTTCAGTCATGGGGCAGAGAATGTCCGGCCGTGCTAATCAACCGCTGTCCTATCGTTCCCGGCGTCGCCCTTGCCGGCGGGCAGGTCGAGGGTGCCACCGGGGTCGAGCACCCGACTGACCACGCCGAGTTCGTCGCAGGCGGTGGTGAACGCCCCTGACGGGTCGTCGATCTGCTCGTACACCCCGACCGTGTGGAGAGTGTCGTAGTGGATCGGCACCGCGATCCGGGCGCCCAGCAGGTGGGCTGCCGCAGCCGCCTGGGCGGGGTCGAGGTCGACGGGGAACGAGCTCGCGGGGTGCAGGTGCGGGAAGGTGCACACGGCTCCGTTGACCGGCAGGAAGGCCGCGTCGAACGGGCCCAGGCGCTGGGCGATCCGCCACCAGTGCCCGTGGAAGAGGGTGTCTCCGCAGTGGAGGATCCGGCGACCGCCCACCTCTACGACCCAGGACACCTGCGGTGCGCCGAGCCCGTCGACCGCGGGAACGGCGGTCGCGGTGAACGGCCCTGCGCTGACGCTCTGCCAGGGCTCCACCACCATCGCGGGCAGCTTGTGCTCGGCCAGGCCGGCTTCGGCGGCGGCGGTGTCCGGGGTCTCGCGCGCGGTGCCCTCGGCGGGCGCGGGGCGTAGCAGGATCCCGTCCGGGGCGAGTGCCGCGGCGAGGGCGGCCGCGTCGGTGTGGTCTTCGTGCAGGTGGGTCACGAGTGCCAGGTCGACCGGTCCTGCCGGCGGCAGGAGCTCGGTGCGGGGCGGGCCGATGATGTGGGCCAGTTGGGGCATCGCGGTGACTGCGTCGATGACGGCGCGTCCTCCGGCTGCCTCGATCTCGATTCCCGCCCAGCCGAGTCGTCGTGTACGGGCACTTCGGCTCCAAGGAGGCACTTCAACTGGCCACCTTCGATGCCGCCGTCGAGCAGTTCCGGCAACTGGTTCCCGCCAGGGTGCCCCGAACCGCGACGGGCATCGAACGGCTGCGCCACCTGTGCGACGCCTGGATCGACTACCTCGAGCACGGCGGAATCGCCGAGGGCGGCTGCTTTCTCACCGCGGCGGCCACGGAGTTCGACGGCCGTCCCGGCCCGGTCCGCGACGCGGTCGCACAGGCCGCCGGCCGCTGGCTGGCCTACCTCGAACACCTCGCCGCGGCGGCGGTCGAGACGGGGGACCTGCCGCCCGACACCGACCCGGCCCAGATCGCCTTCGAGCTCAACGGCATCGCCATGTCCGCCAACCAGGCCATCCAGCTCCAACGCGACGACGCCGCGCCCCAACGCGCCCGCCGCGCCATGCACCGCGCCGCTGGCGGGCGTTGAGGCCTTTCCAGCCCGGAGTCGGGGGTCGCGCCGCCGGCGTGAAGCATGCCGTCATCTCTGTTCGAGCCGCTGTGGGACCAGCTCTCGGCGTTGTTTCCCAAGCGCCCGGAGTTCGATCCGAATCACCCGCTGGGCTGCCACAAGCGGCGAATACCTGATCGGACCGTGTTCCGGTTGGTCGTCGAGGCCTCGCGCGCGCAGAAAGCACAGCCGCGAACTCCTGCTCCGCGGAGGACAGGTCGTCCTTGTGGTGCTCGAACCAGGGGACTTCTTCCACGGCCGCACCTTGGCGAGGTGACCGTGTTGGCTGGTGAGGAGGAGGAGGTTGTGGAGTCGGGTGTGCCGATCCGGGGACACAAGGCACGTCGGTGGGTCCGGATTCCTGCGCTTGGACCTGCTGTCTCAAGGCCGGTGGCCCGACCCCTGCGGGTGCATTCGGTGACGGGGATGCCGTCTGGGCGCCACTGCGCTCTTATCTCTGGGAAGTGTCTGCCGCTTCGCCGCTGCCGGGCGAGCTCGCCGGTGGGGTGGGGGAGCGTGAGAAGTCGGCGGGTCCGACTTCTCACGTCCAGGGCTCGCTGTCGCAAGGGCTTGCTGATGTGCGGCGTTCGCGGACGCGTCAGTGGGGGCAGATTGTCAGGAATGGCGGGGAGGCGTGCGAGGCCCTACGCGGTGACCTGGTGGTGGCGCCTGGTGGGGCAGGGGAAGTAGGCGGGCCCGCTTGCCCGAGAGGTGTGCCGGTGTGCTGTGGTCGCGGGCCGGGTGGTCAGGAGCGCTGGGGGCGCGCCGGGTTCGGGGTGGTGGGGTCGGCGACGCGGAAGCGTTGGGCGACAACGAGGGTGTCGTCGCCGATGGCCGGGGTGCGGCCGAGGAAGGCGCTGACGCCCTCGCTGCGGAAGAACTCCTCGTGGGCGGTACGCCATTGGGCGGCGTCGGCGTAGCCGCGTCCCTCGGCGCGCGCGAAGTCGTCGTCGATCTCCTTCATGGCTACGACCTGTACGTCGAGGAGTTCGATCGTGACGGCCGGGCGGCCCGCGGAGTCGAGCACCGAGAAGCGCTGTCCGGCCGTCGGCAGTGCCTCGCGGGCGTGCTCGTAGATCTCCAGCAGGCCGGTGAGAGCGGTCTTGTCGCCGCTCAGGATCGCCGCCACGCCCCGGTCGCGTTCCGGCCCGGGAAAGGCGAGTTCGAGGGTCGGAAGGTCGTCGTGCTCCATTGGGCGATGGTACGGAGCCGGGCCCGCGTCGATCAACACCCGGCACTCCCCGGCCCCGGGCCGTAGCGGGCCGTTCGGGCGCAGCCGGCCTGCTGGGATGCACCTGCACTTCGTTTTCCTGGCTGAACGTGCCCGGCTCGTTCCACGGGGCCAAGCCCGACAACTGCGGCACCAGGCGCGATTTCGCCCCCCGGACTAACTACGCGTAGCGCTCGAACACTGCCTGGAGGTAGTCCTCCAGGCGCCCCGCCAGCACCGGCGCGCTCAGGTCGGTGCGCCCCAGCTCGCGCCAGGGCACGGCGACCTTCTGCGCGTCCGGGGCGAACGCCAGGGCGTCCAGCAGCCGCCAGTACAGGTGGTCCCCGCCGGTGGCCAGGACGCCGCCGGCCCGCTCGTAGGCGTCGGCGAAGGCCATGCCCGCCGGCACGCCGTGCAGCAGGGCCAGCGCCGTGGAGCAGTGGGCGACGTCCAGGTCGGCGGGGCCCCAGGAGGTCTCCACCCAGTCGACGACGCCGCTGACCGCCAACTGCTCACCGCTGCCGGTGAACAGCACGTTGCCCGGGTGGAAGTCGCGGTGCAGGAAGCAGCCCCGGTGCGCGGGTGCCTCGCGGTCGATCGCCTCCACCGCCCGCTCCCACAGGCGCGGACGCGCGGTCGCGGCGGGGATCTGCACGCGCTCGGGCGAGGTCCACGCCTGCCAGGCACGCGGGCGTTCCTGTTCCGGCACCGCCACGGCGTGCACGGCCGCCAACTGCCCGGCCAGCAGCACGGTGCGGCGCGCCACGTCGCCGTCCTCGTGCACCCGCACACTGCCGGGCAGGTGGGTCATCACCAGCGACGGATCCTCGCAGTGCTCGCCCGTCGCGTCCACCGCCCGCAGCCGGGCCACCGGGATGCTCCTGGCCTCCAGCAGGCGCAGCACATCGGCCTCCCGGGCCAGCAGGCCCGGGGCGTGGCGGCGGTAGAACGGCTTGACGAAGGAACGCAGCACCAGCGCGTAACCCTGCCCACCGACACCGACACCGACACCATCGCCGTCACCGCCACCGCCTCGACCGACACTCCCGCCGTTGTCGGCGGGTGCGACGTCCAGCCGGCGCATCCGCGAGGTCCACCCGCCCTTGAGCTCCCGCACCCCCACGATCCGCTCACCGGGTGCGAGCACGCCCTGAACCCACCGGCGCGTGCCGGCCCACCCCCGGTCGTCGTCCTCGATCATGGACGACCACCCTACCCCCGCCCCGTACGCCACCCATACCCCCCGGCGCGCCCTCTCCCGGTCCTGCGAAAAGCAGGTGGCGGGACATCAACTACCGCACGGCCACTGCCTCCACCCCTTTGTTCGACATCCATAGAAATTTGACAGCGAGCCGTGCCCCCGCTTGGGTGGAAAGCGGACCGCACACCGGCCCACAGTCGACAAGGGGAGAGTTCGCGATGCCCAGGAAAGTCGTCTTCACCGCCACCGGCGTACCCGAGGTCCTCACCGTCCGCGAGACGCCCCTGCCCCAGCCCGGGCCGGGCGAACTCCGGATCAGGGTCCAGGCGCTGGGACTCAACCGCGCCGAGGCCCTCTACCGCGCCGGCACCTACCTGGAGCAGCCGCAACTGCCCGCCACCCCCGGCTACGAAGCCGCCGGCACCGTGGACGCCGTCGGGGAGGGGGTCACCGGCTTCCGCATCGGCGACGCCGTCGACTCCGTCCCCGCCTTCGACCAGAACGACTACGGCGTCTACGCCACCCACGCCCTCGTCCCCGCCCGCGCCGCCGTCCACCGCCCCGCCCAACTCAGCGCCGTCCAGGGCGCCGCCACCTGGATGCCCTACCTGACCGCCTACGGCGCCCTCGCCGAGGACGGCCACCTACGCCCCGGCGACCACGTGCTGCTCACCGCCGCTGCCTCCAGCGTGGGCCTGGCCGCGATCCGCATCGCCCGGCGCATCGGTGCCGTGCCCATCGCCACCACCCGCACCCGCGCCAAGACGCAGCAACTCCTGGACGCCGGCGCCGCCCACGTGATCGTCACCGGTGAGGAGGACCTGCCCGCCCGCGTGCGGGACATCACCGGTGGCGAAGGCGTGCGCACCGTCTTCGACGCCGTTGCCGGACCGGGTGTCAACACCCTCGCCGGCACCATCGCCCCCGGCGGGCACCTGATCGTCTACGGGCGCCTGGACATGCGCGACACCCCCATGCCCGGCCAGGACACCTTCGCCCCCGTCAGCAGCCGCTTCTACACCATCCACGAGGTCAGCCGCGACGCCCAACGGCTGCGCCGCGGCCATGCGTTCATCACCGCCGGCCTGGCCGACGGCACCTTCACCCCCGCTGTCGACCGCGTCTTCGAGGGCCTGGACAGCATCGTCGAGGCCCACCGCTACCTGGAGGGCGGCACCCAGGTCGGCAAGATCGTCGTGACTGTCACCGACTGACCATCGGCGTACCGCTGACTGTCCATCGACTGGCACCGGCCACTGTCAGGGAGCGTCCCGGGCCTCGGCGTCGGCGGCGGCCACCACCGCCGACAGCAGGCCCGGGAAGCGCCGCTCCAACTCCTCGGCGCGCAGCGTGTTCATCTTCGTGGTGCCCACGTAGTACTGGCGCAGCACCCCGGCCGCGCGCAGTACCGAGAAGTGGTGACTGGAAGTCGAGCGCCCGACCGGCAGGTCGAAGGAGCCGCAGCTCAGGTCGGCGCCCGCGTGCGCCAGAGTGCGCACCACCGAGCGCCTCGCCGGATCGGCCAGGGCCTCCAACACCTGCTGGACGCTCACGTCCTCCACACCGGGGTGCACGATCACCCGCGCCGTCACGCGTGCCCGTCCCACACCCACCACCCCTTTCCCGAGCCCGGCCCCCGTCCCGCAGCACTCATCGCCAAAAACCGCGCACCACGCGCGACTTCACGCGCAGACGCTACTACGGGCAGCCCCCCGCCACGCGCGCCGCAACACCTCCGCAACACGAATCACGCACGGGCCGCCCATCAGCATCGGGTCCACCGTCCGCACCGCCACCGCCACCGCCACCGGCGACGGCGACGGCACGAGAGCGCAGCAACGACAGGTACGGCTCCCGGTCCTCGGCGGCCGGGTCCATCCCCGACTCCTCCGCCGGTACCCGGCGCAGCTGCCGGTAGCAGCGCGCCTGGAGCGGCGCCCGGCGCACCCCCTCGTTAGCCCAGCGCAGCGCGCGGTGCTCCTCGCCCAGCGCCGACCGAGGGCGGCGGCCGCCGCGCCCCGGTCAGGTGCCCTGGTGGGAGGCGGTCCAGCCGTGTTCGAGGAGGGCGAAGACCTCGTCGGCGGCGCGGGCTGGGTCGGGGTGGCGCTGGATGAGGCTGCGGGCCTCCAGGGCGAAGCGGGCCAGGGCGGCGCAGCGGACGTCGTCCCGGGGCGCGCCGGCGGCTTCGGCGATGGCGGCGGCCAGGGCCGCTTCGTGGCGGGTCCACATGCGGTGGGCGTAGTCGCGCAGGGCGGGGGTGTCCTGCACCATGCGCAGGAAGGCGGCGAAGCGGGGGTCCGCGGAGTGGACGGCGAAGCGGGTCTGCCCGAGCAGGAGGTGCTCGCGCAGGGCTTCGGGGACGGACCGGCCCGGGGGGCGTTCGCGTACGGCGGCGACCAGGGCCGCCTCCAGGTCGTCGTCCTGGTCGAAGACCAGGGCCTCCTTGCCGGGGAAGTGCTTGAACAGCGTGGTGACCGAGACGTCGGCGGCGTCGGCGACGTCCTTGACGCCGACCTGGTCGTAGCCGCGTTCGAGGAAGAGTTCGAGTGCGGCGTCAGCCAGGGCCTGGCGGGTCTGGGCCTTCTTGCGCTCGCGGCGCCCGGTCGCTTCGGTCACTCGCCCACCCTACCGTGAGGTGAACCCACTGCGAAAGTGTAGTCATTGCACTTATTCAGTGAGTGTGCTTTCTTGGTGGTGCCGGACCTCCCGGCGACCCGCACCCACCTCCCGAGAGGCACTCGCGCCTGTCATGAACCATGCCCGCGACCCCCGCATCGCCATCGTCGGCGCCGGCCTCGGCGGCCTCACCTGCGCCCGAGTCCTGCAGCGGCACGGCCGCCGCGTCACCGTCTTCGAACGCGAGGCGGGCCCCGACGCCCGCCCCCAGGGCGGCACCCTCGACCTGCACGCCGACACCGGCCAGGCCGCCCTGTGCGCGGCGGGGCTCCTGGAGCGCTTCCAGGCCCTCGCCCGCCCCGAAGGCGACCAGTGGCGCGTTCTCGACCCCGCGACCGCCGAACCCCTGGCCCAGCAGGGCCCGCCGGCCGGCCCCGACCGCGGCCTCGAGCCCGACCCCAACCCCGACCCCAACCCCGGCCCCGGCCCCAACCCCGGCCCCGGCCCCGGCCCCGACGCCGACTCCGATTCCGGCGCCCGGCCGGAGATTGACCGAGGCCAACTGCGCGGCCTGCTCCTGGACTCGCTCACCGCAGGCACCGTGCGCTGGGGCCGCGCCGTCAGCGCGGCCACCCCGCTCACGGACGGCACCTGCCGGCTCCACTTCGCCGACGGCACCACCGAGGACTTCGACCTGGTCGTCGGCGCCGACGGCGCCTGGTCCCGCGTGCGACCCGCCCTGTCCCCGGCCGTACCCGGCTACACCGGCGTCACCTTCCTCGAAACCGGCTTCGACCACTGCGACACCCGCCACCCCGACCTCGCCCGCCTCGTCGGCCACGGCTCGATGCTCGCCAAGGGCGCCGGCCGCACCCTGGTCGCCCAGCGCAACAGCAACCACCACATCCGCGCCTACATCGCGTTGCGCACCCCCCAGGACTGGCACACGGCCGCCGGCGTCGACCCCGGCGACCAGCAGGCCGTACGCGCGCACCTGCTGGACCTGTTCGAGGGCTGGCACGTGAGCCTGCGCCGCCTCCTGCACGGCGGCGACCACCCCTTCACCAGCAGGCCCCTGTTCGTCCTGCCCGCCCCGCACACCTGGCGGCACGTCCCCGGCCTCACCCTGCTCGGCGACGCCGCCCACCTGATGCCCCCGGTCGGACTCGGCGCCAACCTCGCCATGCTCGACGGCGCCGACCTCGCCCACGCCCTGGCCAGCGCGGCCGACGTCGACACCGCCGTCCGCGCGTACGAAGACCTCATGCTCCCGCGCTCGACCCGCGCCGCGACGGACAGCGCCCATGCCCTCGACCACCTCGTCCCCGCCACGGCCCCCTGAGCCCCGGCGGGCCGCGGTCGGATCCGCCGGCGCCGACCTCGCCACGCCCTGACCAGCGGCCCCGGCCCCGACGCCGACGAGCGCCTCCCGTTCCGGGAGAAAAGTTGCTCCCGGAGGGGCGGCGGAGCGGGAAGTCGGCGGGGCCGACTTCCCTTGCGCGGGCGTGGCGTGGGCGCGGGCGCGGACGCTGCTGGCTCTAACGGGGGGCGTCGTCTCGGTCCAGGGTGCCGCCGAGGACGCCGATGAGGTGGTCCGGGTGCAGGACGAAGTCGGCCACGAGGGCTACTGGTAGCAGGAGGTGAACGTACAGGGCCCCCGTCGCCGCGCACCGTACCAGGCGAACTCCCTGACTCACTGCGGGAGTTGTGTCGCGCCGGTGGTGGGCGTCCACCCTGGCGCCCACCATGCCGATGCCGAGGCCCGCCAGCGCTCCGGCCGAGTCCAGGCCCACCAGCGCGGCCACGGCCGTTGGGTCGTACTCGGTGCGGGACAGCAGCCACAGGTCGAGAGCCAGCACCAGGGCGCCGAACAGGGACGCCTGGAACGCGTCGCCGTCCGCGACCCGCACTGCGCGCCGGATCCACCGCATGCCCCCAGGATGTCTCCGCGCCCGCGCGCGACGGAAGAGCCCGGCGCTACCCAAATTGCGACCCGGGCCCCCGATCCCCGCCCCCGATCCCCGCCCCACCTCTCGACAGTTACCTCTCACTGAGAGCTAAAATCAAAGCATGACGACACGGGCCCCCGCAACGCCCGACGGCACGGTCGCGGACGAGTTCTCCGCCCTGCTCGTCGGCATCCACCGGATGCTGCGCCGCCGCCTGCGCCGCCGTGTCGAACAGCCCAGACTGCGCGGTGCGCAGGTGGAACTGCTGCGCCTGGTGATGGACAGCCCCGGTCTGAGGGTGTCCGAGGCGGCCGAGGAGCTGTGCCTGGCCGGGAACTCGGTCTCCACGCTGGTCAACCAGCTCGCGGCGCAGGACCTGCTGCGCCGGGAGGTGGACCCAAACGACCGGCGGGCGGCGCTGCTCTACGCGACGGTCGCGGCCGAGGAGCGGATCGAGGCCTGGCGCCGGCGCCGCAGGGCGCTGATGGCCGAGCTGGTGGCGGACCTGCCCGAGCCCGAGCGGGCCGCCCTGGCCGCCGCACTGCCCGCGCTGCACCGCCTTGCCGAGGGACTGCGCAGCCTGCCGGACGCGGAGGAGGAGTGATGGACCACGAGGAAGCGGTGGTGTGCCGGGGCCTGGAGTACAGCTTCACCCACGGCCGCGGGAAGGTGACCCGGGCCGTGGACGGCATCGACCTGACCGTGCGCACGGGCGAGGTGTTCGGCCTGCTGGGCCCCAACGGTGCGGGCAAGACCACCACGATCCGCGCCATCACCACTCTGCTGCCGGTCGGAGCCGGTATGGTGCGCGTCTTCGGTCACGACGCCACCCGCCGTCCCATGGAGGTAAGGCGGCTGCTCGGTTACGTCCCCCAGCAGCTGTCCGCCGACGCCGGACTCACCGGCCGCGAGAACGTCGCCCTGTTCGCCCGGGTCTTCGACGTCCCCCGCGCCGAACGCGCCCGGCGTGTCACCCAGGCCCTGGCCGCCGTCGACCTCACCGACGCCGCCGACCGGATGGCGGCCACGTACTCCGGCGGCATGGTGCGCCGCCTCGAACTCGCCCAGGCCCTGGTCAGTGCCCCGCGCCTGCTGGTCCTGGACGAACCCACCATCGGCCTGGACCCGATCGCGCGCACCGGCGTGTGGGAACGCGTGGACGCCGTCCGCCGGGCCACCGGTATGACCGTCCTGGTCACCACCCACTACATGGACGAGGCCGACCGTCACTGCGACCGCATCGCCCTGATGGACCGCGGCCGTATCCGCGCTCTGGGAACTCCCGCCGAACTCAAGGACCAGGTCCGTCAGGACGGCCAACAAGGCCAGGCAGGCCATGAAGGCCGGGACGGCCGGGACGGCCGGGACGAGCCGACCCTGGACGACGTGTTCCGCCACTTCGCCGGCCGCGACCTGGCCGACGCCACGGAAGGAGACTTCGGCGATGTCCGCCGTACCCGCCGCACGGCCAACCGCGTCGGCTGAACCCCCCGACCGGGGCCCGGAGTTGGACCTGCTGCTGGTGCCCCCGCGGGCCCGCACCGGCTGGCGCCTCGTACCCGCGCGCATCGCCGCGATGTGCGCGGTGGAACTGCAGAAGCTGCGCCACGACCGCACCGAGCTCTACACCCGGGCCGTCCAGCCCGCCCTGTGGCTGCTGATCTTCGGCGAGACCTTCACCCGTCTCAAGGCCATCCCCACCGGCGGCATCCCCTACCTGGACTACCTCGCACCGGGCATCATCGCCCAGTCCGCGATGTTCATCGCGATCTTCTACGGCATCATGATCATCTGGGAGCGGGACTCCGGGGTGCTCACCAAACTGCTGGTCACACCCACTCCCCGCGCCGCCCTGGTCACCGGCAAGGCCTTCGCCGCCGGCGTCAAGGCCGTCCTGCAGGCCGTCGTCGTGGTGCTGATCGCCGCCGTCCTCGGCGTCGCGATGACCTGGAACCCGCTGCGCCTGCTCGGGGTGGTGGCGGTGGTGCTGCTCGGCTCGGCGTTCTTCTCCTGCCTGTCGATGGCCATCGCCGGGATCGTGCTGACCCGCGACCGGTTGATGGGCATCGGCCAGGCGATCACCATGCCGCTGTTCTTCGGCTCCAACGCCCTCTACCCCCTGGACCTGATGCCGGGCTGGCTGCAGGCCGTCAGCAAGGTCAACCCGCTCAGCTACCAGGTCGACGCGCTGCGCGGCCTGCTGATCGGCACCCCGTCCCACCTGCCGCTGGACTTCGCCGTCCTGGCCGCCGCCACCCTCGCCGGCATCGCCGCGGCCTCCGCCCTGCTGGGATGCCTGGCCCGCTGAGACCGCCGGCAGCCCATCCGGAGGAAAGGAGGAAACACGACAGAAGATGTCGGGTTGAGGGCCGAGGCTGGCACCGCCGGCCGGCGCCGTCGTGGCGCCGGCCGGACCGACCAGGCAAGGACCTTATCCGCCATGCGCGAAACACCCGACGAGCTCCACCGCCTCCAGGCCCTCCTGGACGCCTCGCTCGCCCGCTCCACCGCCCACCTGCGCTCGATCATCAACAGCGAGCGCACCCTCACCGCAGAGCAGCTCACCCGCGTGCTCACCGGCATGTGCACCCTCGCCCTGTCCACCGTCACCGCCAACGGCGAGCCGCGCATCAGCGGCGTGGACGGCCACTTCCTGCACGGCACGTGGCATTTCGGCACCGCCCGCTCCTCCGCCAAGGCCCGCCACCTCGCCGCCCGGCCCGCCGTCAGCGCCGCCCACCTGCGCGGGGAGGATCTGGGCGTGTTCACCCACGGCACGGTGGAGACCCTCAACCCGCCCGGCGGCCCGGCGGCCGCCGACTGGCCCGAACTGCTGGCCCACTTCCGCGACTTCTACGGCCACGACGCCTTCGACTGGGACAACGACGTCGTCTACTACCGGCTCCACCCGCACTGGATGACCGCCTTCGCCCCCGACCCCGCCCAACTCGGCCCAACACCGGACCAGTAGTGACGGACGGCACCACCGACCACATCTCGGCGCCCGTACCGACAACCTGCGCCGGGCTGTCGACCGCGACCCGGGGGACCCGGGAGAGGTGGAACACCGACGGGCGGCGGACCCGCGCGAGCGGTGACAATGGTGCGAAGCGGGGGCCGAGCAGGACAGCGAGCAGGGAGGGCACGGTGCGGGCGAGCCGGACCATCGCGCTGCTGCTGCTCCTGCAGTCCCGGCACACCATGACCGCCGCGGAGCTCGCGGCCGAGCTGGAGGTCTCCGAGCGCACCGTGCAGCGCGACATCGCCGCCCTGCTCGAAGCCGGAGTGCCGGTGTACGCCGAACGCGGGCGCGGCGGCGGCTACCGGCTCGTCGACGGCTACCGCACCCGCCTGACCGGCCTCGAACGCGCCGAAGCCGAAGTCCTGCACCTGGCCGGACTCCCCGGCCCGCTGCGCGACATGGGCCTGGCCGCACACGCCCTCGCCGCCCGGCTGAAGGTCGCCGCCGCCCTCGGCGACGCCCCCGCGGCCGCCGCCCGGCGCTTCCACCTCGACGCACCGGCCTGGTTCCGCGACCCACAGACCCCGCCGCTGCTCGCCGAGGTCTCCCGCGCCGTGTGGGAGGACCGCGTCCTCGACGCCCGCTACGCGGCACGCGGCGGCACCCGCCGGCGACGGCTGGAACCGTACGGCCTGGTCCTGAAGGCCGGCCAGTGGTACGTCGCGGCCCGCGGCCCCTCCGGCCGGATCGCCTCCTACCGTGTCGACCGCTTCGAGACCGCCGAGGCCGGCGACGAACGCTTCGACCGCGACCCGGACTTCGACCTCGCCGACTACTGGACCACCGCGGCCCGCGAGTTCGCCCGCGCCATGCTGCGCGAACGCGCCGTCGTACGCCTCAGCCCGCTCGCCCTACGGAACCTCCCCGTCCTGCTGGAGCCGACCGCCGCCACCGACGCCCTCGCCACCGCAGGCCCCGCGGACCCCGACGGCTGGGTCACCGTCACCCTGCCGCTCGAAACCTGGGACATCGGCTACTTCGAACTCCTCCGCCTCGGCCCGGAAGCCGAGGTCCTCCACCCACCCGAACTCCGCGCCCGCCTCGCCGACGCGGCCCGCCGCACCGCCGCCCTCTACGCCTGACAGGCCCCAGTCTCCCGGCGCGGAGGCCGTCCCCCAGTGCCGGGACGGCCCCCGCCGCCGGGTGCGGGTCAGGCGCTGTGGATGCCCTGGCCGGGGGTGAGGATCCCCGCCGGGTCGAAGCGCCGCTTGGCCTCCTCCACCCGCTCCCACAGTGCCCCGTAGTGCCGCTGCCAGTCCGCGGCCGTCATCCCCGGCACCGCCCCGATCAGGTACCGCTTGCCGCCCAGCTGCACCGCCCGCTCGTACAGGCGCCGGTTGCGCTCCAGCATCCCGGCGACGTCCGCGCCCGGCGCGGGGAAGGCCAGCAGGTCGAAGTGCCAGCCCACCTCACCCTGCGGCAGCACCGCCAGCGGGGTGCGCACCCTGTCGCGCGCGTACGGGTAGAACAGCAGCAGCCCCGCCCCCAGGTCCGCGGCCGTCAGCGACGAGGCGGCCTCCCGCATGAACACCCCCACCGAGGAGGCCGGCAGGAACAGGCTCAGCCACGGCTTGGGCAGCCCCCAGAACCCCGCCGCCCGCAGGTAGCCCGCGAACGCGTCCACCCGGAACGCGTACTCGCGCCAGCTCTGCTCCACCACCGACGTCCCGTCCGCCACCGGGCTCAGCCCCGCCAGCAACGCCTGCCGGTCCACTGGGCGCCCGGCGTCCCCGTAGGCCACCAGCTCCGCCGTGTACCGCCAGCGCTGCCCGTCCGCGCTGCGCACCACGTTGCCGACCTGCAGGTCGAACCGGCCGTCGGCCAGCACCTTCTGCTGGTCGGCGAGGTAGGCGTCCAGGTCGTCGTAGGCCAGGGTGAACACGGTGGAGCGCTCGCGCGCCGGCACCAGCGCCAGCGTCGCCCGGACGATGATCCCCACCTGCCCGCCGCCGGCCAGCACCGCCTCGAACAGCTCCCGGTTGCGCTCGCGCGAGGCCGTGACCAGCTCGCCGGTGCCGGTCACCACCTCCAGTTCGCGCACCGTGTCCGTCTGCAGGCCGTGGTGCTGCACCGCCCCGCCGATCCCGCCCACGCTCAGCGTCCCGCCCACCGACAGGTGCAGATAGTCCGTCAGCACCGGCGGCATCCAGCCCTGCGCCAGCGCGGCGTCGGTCAGCTGCGCCCAGGTCGCGCCGGCCTCCACCACGGCCTCGCCGGGCCGGATCGACACCACCCGGTCCAGGCCGCGGGCGTCGACGGCGATGCCGCCGCGCGGATTGGCCTGGCCGTAGCTGGAGTGCGACTCCAGCCCTGCCTGCCCCACCACCGCCGCGTCCCCGCTCTGCCCGTTGACGGCCACCGGGATGCGGTGGCGCCGCGCGAACTCCACGACCCGCTGCACGTCCCGCACCGAGGCGGGCCGCAGCACCGCTCTCGGCGCGGCGCTGACCAGGTGCCCGAAGTCGGAGGTGAACCGCTCCAGGCCCTCGGCCCGCAGTGTCATCGACCCGTCCAGGGACGGCAGTTCGGCGACGTCGGCCTGCGGTGCGGTCGCCCAGGCGCGGGTGGCGGTGTTCCACCCGACGACGGCGGCACCGGCCCCGGCGATCAGGGCGCGGCGGGACAGTCCTGACCTGCTCATATCAGCGTTTCTCCGATCAATCGTCAAATAGGGATTGTTGTACCGCAACCATCCCGCCGCCGCCTACCGGGCCGCGCCTCCGGTGCCCGTCCGTCCCTTGTTGTTGCTGCTGGTGTGGTGCGGGCGTGCTATTGGCCTGCCTGTCCCTGGCGGCGTTCGATCTCTCGTAGCTGCGCGACCGTGTGGTTCCACATCTGGTGCTGGTAGGTGGGGGCGTCGGCCGGAATGTGGCAGCCGGCGGCTCCGGCCTCCTCCAACAGTGCCTGTCGCGCTTCGGGCAGGTGGGCGAGGCGGGGGCTGGTCTCGCTCAGTTCCCTCAGGACGTAGGCTAGTTTGTAGGCGTGGGCGTGGGGGTTGACCGTGAACAGGGTCCGGTAGACCCATAGTCCTTCCTCGCCGTTCAGGATTCGTTCGTTGTGGCTCAGCAGTCGTATCCGTGCTTTCAGCACCAGGTCCGTGTGCGCGTTCATCTGCCTTTTCCCCCTTGGTTGTTGCTCCGGTGTGCCCCACCCCCGGCCATGGCGCCGGGGCGCGGCGGCCCGCACGCCGGCCGTCCGGGGAGCGGGCGGCGGCGCGTGGGGCCAGGTCGGGGGAGTGGGGTGTTGCACGAGTGTGCGGGGTGCGCACGGGGTGCGGCAAGGCGGAAACAGGGTGGGTTACGTCCTACCGGAACTGCGGCCTGACCTGGCAGGATTGGGGTCGACACCCTCCAGGGGAGGGGCACCCGCGCGGCTCGCCGCACTTCGCCGCCGTATTCCGTCGCGCCTCGCCGTACCGCGTCCCGGTCCGAAGGTGGCCCAGTGGGGCCGCGGGGAATTGGCCCGTGTGTCCGGTCAATTCGGCACTAGCGTAGGCACCATGACTACGGGATCCACCGCGACCGACCGACCCGCCCCCACCGCCGCCCAGACCCCCGCTCCCGGCCCCGTCCCCTCGGCCGAGGCCCTCGCCGAGGCGCCGGTGCGCCAGGCCCGCAACTCCGCCGCCTTCTGGGCCGCGATCGGCCGAAGCCGCGGACACCGGGTGGTCCGGCGCCGCAGCTTCGTCGCGGTGGACGGCGACGAGCGCGCCGGCCTGCGGATCCTGATCCAGGAACCCGGGCTCGACCCGGACGAACTGGCAGAGCTGAGCGAGTTCGCCCGCCGGGCCGTCGGCCCCGTCAACGCCGAGGACCCGTTCAGCACCACCGACCTGAGCCACCTCGGTATGCGCAACTGGCAGATGCCCGTCATGCTGCGCCCGCCCGCGCCCGTCGGCGAACCGGCCCTGGACGTGGTGCGGGTACGGCGGCCCGAGGACCTCAAGGAGGCGGAGCGGGTCGTCATCGCGGGCTTCGGACTGACCGGCTTCGAGCCCTACCGCCCCGGCGAGCTGTTCCCCATGGCGCTGATCGACCAGCCCGGGGTGGACGTGTTCGTCGCCCGGTACGAAGGTGTGGCTGCGGGGGCCTGCGTGAGGCTCGTTCACGACGGTGTCGCCAGTCACTACTGGGTCGGCACCTCGCCGCAGCTGCGTTCCCGTGGTGCCGGCCGGGCTGTCATGCTCGCCTCCCTGGCCGGCCTGGCCTCCCTGCCCGCCACACTTACGGCCTCGAAGCTGGGTCGGCCGCTGTACGAGTCACTGGGCTACACCGCCGCGGCTCCGGCGACCTGGTGGGCCTCCCCCCAGCCCGCCGCGCTAGTTTGACGCCATGTTCATTCTTGAGCTGACCTACACCGCCGCGCTGGAGCGGATCGACGAAGCGTTGCCGCAGCACGTGCAGTGGCTCAACGGCCACTACGCGGCGGGCACGTTCCTGGCCTCGGGGCGCAAGGTGCCGCGTGACGGCGGTGTGATCCTGGCGGTGGGGCAGGACCGGGCCCGGATCGAGGAACTGGTGGCCACCGACCCGTTCGTCCGACTGGGCCTGACCGAGTACCGGGTGACGGAGTTCCTGGCCACCGTCACCGCCCCCGCCCTGGAGGCCCACCGCCAGCAACTGCCCGCCTGAGCCAACAGCGGCCGTCCGCCCCGGGGCGGACGGCCCCGTTCGTCGGGGCCGGGGACCGTCTGAGGTGCCCTTGCCGAACGGCGGCGGCTCGCCCGCCTGTACAGCGGCTGCCCGCCTGGGCTCAACGTCGCCGCTCCCGGCCGGGCCGGACTGCGGCCGTCCGCCCGGCCCGAAACGGTCCCGTGTGCCTCCGGGCCGGTGGGTGCGGTTCGGGGTGTGGTTGTGTTCTGGTTACGATCGGTGAGCGCGGCGTGCGGTTGCGTCGCGTGGTTCGGGATTTTCGGTGTTCGGCGTTTCGGCGGGAGTGGATGAATGGCGCACGTACGGGCCGGGCAGCCGGCGCAGCCGGGGGATCTGGTGGATGTGGCGCGGTTGGTGACGGCGTACTACGCGTTGCGGCCGGATCCGCAGGAGGTCTCGCAGCAGGTGGCGTTCGGGACGTCGGGGCATCGGGGGTCGTCGTTGGACGCGGCGTTCAACGAGGACCACATCGCGGCGACGACGCAGGCGATCTGTGAGTACCGTACGGCGCAGGGGGTGGGGGGCCCGTTGTTCCTGGGGGCGGATACGCATGCGTTGTCGGAGCCGGCGAAGGTGACGGCGCTGGAGGTGTTGGCGGCCAACGGTGTGCAGGTGTTGATCGATGCCGCGGACGGCTACACCCCCACTCCCGCGGTCTCGCACGCGATTCTGGGGTTCAACCGGCGCGGTGGGCAGGCGTTGGCGGACGGGATCGTGGTGACGCCGTCGCACAATCCGCCGCGTGACGGGGGGTTCAAGTACAACCCGCCCAGTGGCGGGCCGGCCGGTTCGGAGGCCACCGGGTGGATCCAGGACCGTGCGAACGAGCTGATCCGTGAGGGCCTGCGGGGGGTGAGGAGGGTCCCGTACGCGCGGGCGCTGGCCGCGGCGACGACGGAACGTTACGACTTCCTGGGCGCGTACGTGGACGACCTGCCGTCGGTGGTGGACCTGGAGGCGGTGCGGGGGGCGGGACTGCGTATCGGTGCGGATCCGCTGGGCGGGGCGTCGGTGGCCTACTGGGGGCGTATCGCGGAGGTCCACGGGCTGGATCTGACGGTGGTCAATCCGGTGACCGATCCGACGTGGCGGTTCATGACGTTGGACTGGGACGGCAAGATCCGTATGGACTGCTCCTCCCCGGCCGCGATGGCTTCCCTGATCGGGCGCAAGGACGAGTACGCCATCGCGACGGGCAACGACGCGGACGCCGACCGGCACGGGATCGTCACTCCCGACGGCGGGCTGATGAATCCCAACCACTACCTGGCGGTAGCCGTGGACTACCTCTTCCGTCACCGCGGCGACTGGCCCGGGGACGCGGCGGTGGGCAAGACGCTGGTGTCCTCCTCGATGCTGGACCGGGTCGCGGCGGACCTGGGCCGCACGCTGGTGGAGGTCCCGGTCGGTTTCAAGTGGTTCGTCGAGGGACTGCTGGAGGGCTCGATCGCCTTCGGCGGGGAGGAGAGCGCCGGCGCTTCGTTCCTGCGCCGTGACGGGGGGGTGTGGAGCACCGACAAGGACGGCATCCTGCTGGCGCTGCTGGCCTGCGAGATCACCGCGGTCACCGGTGCCACACCCAGCGCCTACTACCGTGAGCTGACCGGACGTCACGGCGCTCCGGCCTATGCCCGGGTGGACGCGCCCGCCGACCGGGAGCAGAAGGCCCGCCTGGCCCGGCTGTCCCCCGAGCAGGTCACGGCCGGGGAACTGGCGGGGGAGGAGATCACCGCGGTGCTCTCCCACGCGCCGGGCAACGGGGCGGCCATCGGCGGTCTCAAGGTGTGCACCGACAACGCCTGGTTCGCCGCGCGGCCCTCGGGCACCGAGGACGTGTACAAGATCTACGCCGAGTCGTTCCTGGGCGAGGAGCACCTGGCGCGGGTGCAGCAGGAGGCCCGGGCCCTGGTCGGCGAGGTCCTCGGGGCCTGACGCGCCCCTGCCGGCGCCCCCGGCCGCCGTCTGGGCGGTGCGGGGGCGCCGACGGTTTCGGGGGCGCCGAGGCCCGTACGGGCCCCGGGCGGGACGGGCCTCGGGCCGGTCGCGGATGGTGGCTGCGGCGACAGCCGCGCCGACCTGGACGCCCGCTTCCCCGGCTTGCTGGACGCCCTCCTCGCATCAGCGCCCGCGCCCGCCTGAGACGCGAAGCCCGAGAACCCGAGGCCCCGGGCCGGCGCGGCGCCCGCGTCAGCGCGCCAGCCGCGCCGCCGCCTCCGCCGTCACGGGCGCGAAGAAGTTGACGAGGTTGCCGTCGGGGTCGCGCACCAGCAGCGACCGGTTGCCCCAGGGCATCGTGGCGGGCCCCGCCACGACATCGGCGACGACGCCGGCATCGGCACCGGTCAGGTCCTGGTGAACCCGGTCGACGTCGTCGACCAGGAACTCGGTGATGACGCTGCGGTTGTCCGCCGCCACGGCGCAGCCCGGGGCGAACAGGGCCACGGTGCGGGTGGAGGCGATCGCCAGGGTCGCGCGGGCGGTCCTGAGCTCGGCGAAGTCCTCGGTGGCCCACACCGCCCGGGCTCCCGTCGCCCGCTCGTAGAAGTCGACGAGGCGGGCGACGTCGCCGGTGATGATGCGGATCGAGACGAAGTCCATGGGATCTCCCTGGCCGTTGGTGCTGAAACGTTGCGTTCCGCAGGCTAGGAGCAATACCGGACAGGATCGGTCCCCTATCTGCGGTAGATTTTCCGGGTGCCCCGACCCACCGCCCGTGTGCTGACCCTGCTGGAGCTGCTGCAGTCGGGGGGCACCCGAACGGTGGCCGAACTGGCCGAGCGCCTGGGCGTCCAGGGGCGCACCGTGCGCCGCTACGTGGACCACCTGATCGAGCTGGACGTGCCCGTGGAATCGGTGCGCGGCCGCTACGGCGGCTACCGCCTGGCCCCCGGCTACCGCCTGCCCCCGCTCATGCTCGGCGACGACGAGGCCCTGGCCGTGCTGCTGGGCCTGCTCGCCGCACGCCGTACCGCCCTCACGGCAGCCCAGCGCACCGCCAACGAGACGGCCGCCGCCAAGATCCGCCGGGTCCTGCCCCGGCACACCGCCCGCCGCCTCGACGCCCTCCAGGACACCGTCGCGCACACCGAAGCGCCCGACCCGTCCGAAGGCCCCGTCCCGCCCGGGCCGCCCGGCCTGCCCGGTGCGGGTGACTGCGGCACTCCCGACGCCGAGATCCTGCTCACCGTCGCCGACGCGGTACGCCACCGCCGCCCCCTGGCCCTCGGCTACACCGACCGCGAGGGCCGCTCCAGCGAGCGCACCCTGCACGCCCACGGGATCGTCAACCACGCGGGCCGCTGGTACCTCACCGGCACCGACACCCGCCTCGACGAGGAACGCACCTTCCGGCTGGACCGCGTCACCGGCGCCAGGACCCTGCCCGGCACCTTCCGGGAACCCGCCGACCCCGTCGGCCCCGGCCCAGCCCAGCGCCTGCTCACCGGCTTCGCCACCGCCGACTACCGCCACCGGGTGACCCTGCGCATCCAGGCCACGCCCGAGCACATCCGCGCCCACCTGCCGGCCAGCGTCGCCGAGCTGACCGGACACGGGCCGAGCACGGTCGCGGACGGCGGGGCACCCGGGCAGCAGGACTGGCTGCGTGTCGAACTGCGGGCACAGCGCCTGGACTGGCTACCCCCGGTGCTGGCCGCACTCGACCGGCCCTTCGTCATCGAGCGCCCCGACGAACTGCGCGACCTCGTCAACGCCCTCGCCGACCGCCTCGCCCGCGGCGCCCGGGCGAGCGGCGCGTAGGGTCCCTACCGGAGGCCGCCGCACCTCAGCACACCGCGGGCGCACCGCCGCCAAAGAGCAGGAACGGGAACGGGAGAGGGAAGGACGGTTCATGCCGATCAGGGGCGTGCTCTTCGACGTCGACGACACCTTGTTCGATTACACCGGCTCGGAGCAGGCGGGCATCCTCGCCCACCTGCGCGACGTCGGCCTGCTGGAGCGCTTCCCCACCCCGCGGGCCGCCCTCACCCTGTGGCGCGACGTCATGGAGTACCAGTACGCCCGCTATCTCGCCCGCGAACTCACCCTGCGCGGCCAGCAGATCGAACGCACCCGCCAGTTCCTCGCCCACCTCGGCCACGGCGCCGAACACCTCAGCGACGAACAGGCCGCCGCCTGGTTCGCCGGCTACGCGGCCCACCGTGACGCCGCCTGGGCCGCCTTCCCCGACGCCGAGCCCGCCCTGCGCCAGCTCGCACCCCACTACCGGCTCGGCATCGTCTCCAACTCCGACACCGACCACCAGCGCCGCAAACTGGGCGCCATCGGCCTGCTCGACCACCTCGGTGACGTCCTCGTCTGCTCCGACCAGCACGGCGAAGCCAAGCCCGCCCCAGGGATCTTCCACGCCGGCTGCGCCGCCCTGGGCCTGCCCCCGCACGAGGTCGCCTACGTCGGCGACAAGTACACCGTCGACGCCGAAGGCGCCCGCAACGCCGGCCTCCACGCCTTCTGGCTCGACCGCGCCGCCACCGGCGCCCCCGCCGCCGACGGCATCCACGTACTCCACCTCCTCACCACCCTCCCCCACGCCCTCGCCACCCTCACGCCCGTCCCCTGACGCAGGCCCAGGACCCCGAAGACCCGCGCTCTTTCCCCCGCCCGCAAGCCGCCCGGCCCGCCTTCCCGCACCGGCCCCTCGGAGACCCCCGCCCTGCCGCCGCACCGCCGCCTACGCGCGGGAAGCCACCCGCCGCCCGCACCGCGGTTTCCCCGGCCAACCCGCCAACCGGCCAACCGGCCAACCGGCCGCGCCGGGGCCTCGGTGGGGGCCAGGGTGAGGGCATGGTTGCCCCCTCCGCAGAAGAAGTAGCCATGCCCGCCCGGGAGTTCGTCAGCGCACCCGCCCTGCTCCTGCGCTCCCTGCTGCGCGAGCCGCACCGGCGCGCGATCACCACCGCCGACGGCGTCGAGATCACCGCCGGCGACTTCGCCGCCGCCACCTGCCGCCTCGCCCACGAGCTGCTGGCCCGGGGCGTGGGCCGCGGCGCGACGGTCACCCTGCTCACCGGCAACACCGCCGAGGCGCTCAGCGCCCGCTACGCGGCGGGGCTCGCGGGTGCGCGGGTGGTCAACCTGTACGACGGGATGAGCGCCCCGGTGCTGGCCGAGATCACCGCCAGCGTGGAGACCACCGTCCTTCTCGTGGACGCCGAACGCCACGCCGACGCCGCCGAGTTGCTCCCGCTGATCGACGTCCCGACCGTCCTCACCCTCGGCCCCGGCCCGAGCGGGGGCGCCATCGGCGAGGACGTGATCGCCGCCTCCGCCCACCGGCCCGCCGAGGAGCCCGCCGTACGCATCGGCCCCGGCGACGACCTCGGCATCCGCCACACCGGTGGCACCACCGCGCTGCACCTGGTGGACGCGATCCCGCTGACGGCCGTCGGCAAGCCCGACAGGAAGCGCCTGCGCGAGGCGGTAGCGGCCCGCTGAACACGAAGGCACTCCAGTCCGCGCGACCCGGCCGGGGCAGGGGACAGCCAGGTCGCGGGGCAGGGACACGGCTCGGCCGGGCAGGGGCGGCTCGGTCAGGGCACCAGCACCAGCCGCCCCCGCAACCCGCCGCGCGCCAGCCGCTCGTGTGCCCGGCCGGAGCCGGGCCGGTGGTCCGCCGGCAGGCGTAGGCGCGGTTGCTGTTCAGGTCCCGGGCTTTCAGCGGCGGACGAAGGCGGCGATGTCCGCCAGCGGCGGGTCGTAGCCGTCGGTGGTGTCCACGCACAGGCGCGGTGCGCCCGGCGGGGACGGCGGGGTGAAGTCGTCCAGCAGGTTGCCCGCGCCGGGCGGGGCGGCGAGCAGCTCGCGGTCGGCGTGGGCGGCGCGGTGGCCCCCGGCGGCCAGGCGTTCGGCGATGCGGCGCCGGGCCAGGGTCGGATCCACCCGGCAGCACACCACCCGCACTTCGGTGCGGGCGGCCAGCGGCTCCAGGCGGGGGCGCCAGACGCGGTCCTGGTAGGCGGCCTCGGCGACCACGCTCACCCCGGCGCGCACCAGCACGCCCAGCACGTCGAAGAAGGCGTCGCGCACCGCCTCGTCGGGGGCGTCCACCCGGGTGCCGGCGTGCAGCAGGCCCTCCTTGACCTCGTCGCGGCACACCGCGGGGCAGCCGACGGCGCGGGCGAGCGCGTGCGCCAGTGTCGTCTTCCCACTGCCCGGGCCGCCGCTCACCACGATCAACACCGCTCGTCTCCCGTCAGACCCGGCTCTGTCCACCGCCCGTCGGGGTCTTTGTACCCGAAACCTGCCCCGCCCCGGACCCGTTGTTCCTGCGGACGGACGGATCGGCCCGCAGGCGGCGAGTCGCCGTACGGGCCCGGACACAGGGATGCTCATGACCGACACCGACACCGACGCGGGCACCGCGGCCCGCAGCGGCAGTCCGGACTCCGCAGTGGACCGGGTCGCCGACTTCTACGGCGCCTACATCGACGCCGTCGCCGACGGCACCGACGACCTGTCGGACGAACTGCGCGGCCACTACCTCACCGAGGACCTGCGCCAGCGCCTGGCGGCCTGGGAGGAGGTCAACCACGCCGACGGCGTGCTGCGCGCTCAGGACGTGCCCACCGCCTGGGAGGTGGCCTACCAGGACGCGGGCGCCGGGCACCTGTTCACCACGGTCACCCTGACCTGGGGCACCGGCCCGGACGCCGGGACGACCCGGCTGGCGGTGCAGAGCGATCTCAGCACCAAGCTGATCTCGGACATCGAGGACGTCCCCGCGTAGCCGTCCTGCGCCGCCGCCCGGTGTGCCGCCGCCCTGCGCTGCGGCCCGGGCAGCGGTTCAGGCGTAGGAACAGGCGGCGGTCAGGCGCTGAGGCAGGGTGTCGTAGGGTCGGCAGTCGACCACCGGCAGGCGGTGGGCGCGGGCCTGGGCGGCGAGCCAGTGGGAGTAGCGGGCGCTGACGGCGGCGCGCTCGTTCTGCGCGCCGCTATCGGGTTCACGCCGGGCGTAGTTGGCGCTGATGCGGGCCGCCTCGCCCTCGTGGAGGAACACCGCGCGGAGGCGTCGGCCGTGTGCGGCGGCCTCGGCGGCGGCGCGGACGGCGGCCCGGGGACTGAGGTAGTCGCCCTCGACGATGGCGGGCACGTCGACGCTCAGGCGGTTGCGAACGACGCCGAGCAGGGCCTCGTCCAGGGCGTGGGCGGTGGCGATCTGCAGTTCCAGCACCCTTTCGGTGCCCAGGCGTTGGGCCGGGGTGGTGGTGAAGTGGTGCAGGCCGGGGTGGGTGGTGGGGGTGGTGGCGGCCTGCAGGGCGGCGACGACGTCGTCGAACTCCACCGTGAACGCGCCGCTCGCGGCGGCGAGGTGCTCGGCGGCGCGGCTCTTCCCGACGCCGGAGGCGCCGCCGATCAGCAGGACGTCCCAGGGGCGGCGGTCGGTGTGCATACGGTCACATTAACCGGGGGCGGTCATCCGTTCCGGGTCCGGGCGGGGTCCCAAGAGTGTGGGGGGCGCCCGTACGCGCGGCGGCCTCCCGGCCCGGCCCCCGGCGCCCCGCAGCCGGCCCAAGGCCCGGTCCCCGGCACCGCCGCCCGCCCAAGTCCGTGTATACGGGAGGGCGGCGGTGCATGGGAAAGACGGCCCGCCACCTGTCCGCTGCACGAGCGAGCGCGAGGCGGCGGGTGCCCCGGGCCCGCAGCTCGGCGGCGCCGGTCGGCCCGCACCGCCCGGCCCCTCCAACCCGAGGGGCTCGTCGCGACGGCCGGGGCGGCGCCGGGGCCGGAACCGGGCGGGTGTGCGTGCGTCAGGTTCTGCTCGGCCCGGCTCCTTCCAGGCGCCGGTGCCAGGCGGTGAGCAGCGTCTCGAGAGCGGCGGCCTCGCCGGGGTCCAGATGGGAGAGCAGGCGGTGCTCGTTGCGCATGTGGGCGGTGAACGCCTCGTCGAACAGGCGCAGCCCCGCGTCGGTGAGGGCGACCACGCGTGCGCGCCGGTCGTCCTCGGCGGTGCGGCGGGTGACCAGGCCGGCGTGCTCCAGGCGGTCGATCCGCTTGGTCATCGCGCCGGTGGTGACCATGGTGTGCGCGGCGAGCTCCCCGGGGGCCCGCTCGTAGGGGGTGCCGGCGCGGCGCAGCGCGGCGAGCACGTCGAACTCGCCTTCGCTCAGGCCGTAGCGCCGGTAGACGAGAGTGAGTTCGGCGGTGAGGCGGGCGGCGAGGCGGTGAAGGCGCCCGATCACGGCCTGGGGGGAGACGTCGAGGTCGGGTCGCTCGCGGTGCCACGCGGCCTGGATCAGCGCGACGTGGTCGCCGCCGTCGTCCGGGTGCTGCTGGTGCTGGGGCTCCATGGGCCCATCCTATCCCTGGTAGCTTCCAGGGAAGCTATATTGTCTTCCATGGAAGCAAATGTGCGGTGGGTGCTGCTGACCGCCCTCGCCCCGATCGCCTGGGGCGCGAACTACTGGGTCACCCACGCCTACCTGCCCGCCGACCGCCCACTGTGGGGCGCCGCCCTGCGCGCCCTGCCCGCCGGACTGCTGCTGCTCGCCCTCGCCCGCCGCCGCCCCCGCGGCGCCTGGTGGTGGCGCAGCGCCCTGCTCGGACTCCTCAACACCGCCGTGTTCTTCGTCCTGCTCTACCTCGCGTCCCAGCTGCTGCCCACCAGCACCGCCGCCACCGTCATGGCCGCCTCGCCGCTGGCCATGCTGCTCACCGCCTGGGCACTGGCCGGGCAGCACCCGCACCGCTCCCACCTGGCGGGGGCGGTGGTGGGCCTGGCCGGAGTGGCGCTCACCGTCCTGGGGACGGGCAGTGCGCTCGACCGGGCCGGGCTGGCGGCCTCGGCGGGCGCGATGCTGGTCTCCTCCGTCGGCTACGTGCTCGCCGCCCGCTGGCGCGAGGGCGCCGACCCACTGGCCGCCACCGCCTGGCAGCTGACCGCCGGCGGCCTGCTGCTGCTGCCACTGGCCGCCGGCGCCGAGGGAGCGCCGCCGCCGTTGCACGGCCCCACCCTGCTCGCCTTCGGCTACGTCACCCTGGCCGCCACCGCCCTCGCCTTCGCCTGCTGGTTCACCGGACTGCGGCACCTGCCGGCCGCCACCGTCGGCCTGCTCGGACTGCTCAACCCGCTGACCGGGGTGCTGCTGGGCACCGTGCTGGACGGCGACGAACTGGGGCCGCGCCAGGGGCTGGGACTGGCGCTGGTGGTGGTCGGGATCCTCCTCGGACGGCCCCGCCCCCGCACCGACACCCGCACCGACACCCGCACCGGAACACCCGCCACAGCCACGGGCGCGGGCTTGCCCGGAAAGCGCGTGCCGTGATCGGATGGGCGCCGGCATCGCGTGCCGGTGGCGGACTGCGCCAGGCATGGAGGTGCACGACCGAAGGGACACGCCCGCACGTGGCCTCCCCCCGCACCGGCCGTACGGCCGCCCTCAGCCTCCAGCTCTCCCAGGCGCACAACGAACTGCGCCGCCGCCTGACAGGTGTCCGTTCCGCCCTGGGCCGCCACCAGGGCGCAGGCGGCGACTCCCTGACCGCCCACTGTCTCGCCTTCTGCACAGCTCTGACGACCCATCATCAAGGCGAGGACGACGGCTTGTTCGCGGCCCTGCTGCGCGAGCGCCCCGACCTCGCACCCACCGTCGCCAAACTCGTCGAGGACCACGGCCTCATCGCGGCCCTCCTCACCCGCGTCCGTGACCTCGCCGAACAGGCCGTAGGGGAGGACGGGGCGGCCCTGGAGGCGATCGGACGCGAACTCGACGGACTGGCCGCCATCATGGAATCCCACTTCGGCTACGAGGAACGCGCCATCGGCGCCGCCCTGGACACCGCCCTGGACGTCTCGGGGCGCGACGAGGACGGCTGGATCCAGCCGGTGCTTCGCCTGCGCACGCCGCAAGGCCCGCAGGAGCCGTAAATCCCGTGGCCCCGCCGGGCCCGACCCCCCTACACTCGCCACGCGGCCGCACCCCGAGGTGCGGACGCCCAACGACCGTACCGGCACGCGAGAGCACACAGAGAGGGGGCGCAGCGGCCATGCCGAAGCACAGCGCCGCCGCCCCCTCTCCCGCGTCGCGGTACGAGGTGATCCTGGTGTCCCCGCCCCTCCGGTGCCCGCTGCGCGGCCGGCACCGGAGCAGCGCCGCCACCGCCTGACCGTCCGCCTCCCCGCGTTCCTTCGCGTTCCCTCGTGCGGCACGGTCCCTTCTCGACGGGATATCTGACGATCAGTCAGTCCAAGATGTGCCCGGCGGCACTGTGTCAATCGCGCGCCCACCCCGCAAGTACCGCCCTTCGAAAGGCAACCGGGCCATGCGCACCGACACCACCACCACCCGCACCACCACCGCCGCCGGCACCACTGCCGGTATCGCCGCCGTCCGCAACCTCGGCATCCTCGCCCACGTCGACGCCGGCAAGACCACCGTCACCGAACGGATCCTCTACCTCACCGGTGCCACGCACAAGCGCGGCGAAGTCCACACCGGTACCACCGTCACCGACTTCGACCCCCAGGAACGCGACCGCGGCATCACCATCTTCGCCGCCGCCGTCAGCTGCGCCTGGGCCGGGCACCGGATCAACCTCATCGACACCCCCGGCCACGTCGACTTCGCCGACGAGGTCGAACGCTGCCTGCGCGTCCTGGACGGCGCCGTCGCCGTGTTCGACGCCGTCGCCGGCGTCGAGCCGCAGAGCGAGTCGGTGTGGCGCCAGGCCGAACGCCACGGTGTGCCCCGCATCGCCTTCGTCAACAAGCTCGACCGCCCCGGAGCCGACCTGGATGCCGCCGTCGCCTCCATTCGCGAACGCCTGCACCCCCGCCCGCTCGCCGTCCACCTGCCCATCGGCGCCGAGGACGCCTTCACCGGCGTCGTCGACCTCGTCCACCATCGCGCCCTGATCTGGGACGACGAGGGCACCCTCGCCGAGGGCCCCGTCCCCGCAGACCTCGCCGACCACACCGCCGCCCGCCGCCAGGCCCTGGAAGAGGCGGTGGCCGAACTCGACCCCCGGGCCCTGGAGGAGTACTGCACCCACGGATCCCTCAGCCCTGCCACCCTCGCCGCCGCCCTGCGCGACCTCACCCGCAGCGGCGAGGCCGTGGTCGTTCTCGGCGGCTCCGCCTACCGCAACCGCGGCATCGAACCCCTCCTGGACGCCGCCGTCGCCTACCTGCCCTCACCCCTGGACACCCCGCCCGCACCGTCCGCGTCGCCCGCACCGTCCGCGCCGCCCGCACCGTCCGCGCCGCCCGCAGGCCGGGACGGGCAGTGCGGCGCCGACCCTCAACAGCCCCTGACCGCCCTGGCGTTCAAGGTGAGCGCCGCACCCACCGGGCGTCTCACCTACCTGCGTCTGTACTCCGGCACCCTGCGCAAGGGCGACACCGTCCTGGACGCGGCCACCGGCCGTCCGGAGCGCATCGCCCGCATCCTGCGCGTGATGGCCGGGCGCCACACCGAGATCGACCACGCCCTGGCCGGCGACATCGTCGCCGTCATCGGCCCCAAGACCGTCCGCGTCGGCGCCACCCTGTGCGACCCCGACCACCCCGTCCTCCTGGAGGCACCCGTGAGCGCCGAACCCGTCGTCACCGTCGCCGTCGAAGCCCGCCGCGCCGCCGACACCGACAAGCTCACCGCCGCCCTCGCCCGCCTCACCGAGGAGGACCCCTCCCTGCGCCTGGCCACCGACCCCGACACCGGCCAGCGCACCCTGTCCGGACTGGGCGAACTGCACCTGGAGGTCGCCGTGGAGAAGATACGCCGTGAAGCCGGCGTCGAAGCCGTCGTGGGAGCACCCCAGGTCGCCCTGCGCGAAGCCCTCGTCGAAGGCGTGAGCAACTTCACCTACCGGCACGCCAAACAGGACGGTGGCGCAGGCCAGTTCGCCCACCTCGTCCTCGACCTGGTGCCCGCCGTCGACGGCTTCACCTTCACCTCCGCCGTCACCGGCGCACAGGTGCCGCGCGAATACGTGCAGGCCGTCGAGGCCGGCTGCCGCGACGCCCTCACCGAGGGCCCGCTCGGCGGCCACCCCGTCACCGGCCTCACCGTCACCCTGACCGACGGCGCCACCCACCCCAAGGACTCCTCCGAACTCGCCTTCCGCACCGCCGCCCGCCTGGGCCTGCGGGAAGCACTGCGGGTATCCCGGCTGCACCTGCTGGAACCGCTCGCGCAGGTGACCGTCACCGTGCCCGAGGACGCCTTCGGAGCCGTCCTCGGGGACCTCGCCGCCCGCCGCGCCACCGTCCAGACCACCACCACCGGCCACACCGGCCACGGCGGAAACGGTGGCCACGGCGGCACGGCCCAGGTCGAAGCACTGGTGCCGCTGGCCGAACTCTTCGGCTACGCGAGTCGCCTGCGCAGCCGCACCCAGGGCCGCGGCACCTTCACCACCCGCCCAGCCGGCTACGCTCCGGCGCCGACACCGGTCGGCTGACCCGCGGGCCCGGCCCTGCCCCTTTCACCGGGGCAGAGCCGGGGGCCCGGCCGCTCGGCACATTCGCTGGCCAGGCCCCTCCCTGCACCGCGGGAGCCGGGGCCAGGGCCACGCACAGGCCCCACGACCAGCGAGTATGCCGTCAGGCTCCGCACCTAGCCGGAACCCGGACCGGGCGTGCGCCTCGGCGGATCCGGTGTAAGGAACAGACCACCGCGAGAAACGTCACGCCCGGGCACGTGGCGAACCACTGTGACGGGCCCGAAGCCACCCGCCCGGGTGCCGGCATCGGCGTCCTCCCCGCCTTCCTGACCGGGCGGGCCGGGCTGCGCCGCCTGCTGGCTGACGAGGTCGACATCCGCCTGCCGATCACCCTGGCCGTCCGGCGCGAGGCCGTCACCCACCCCGCCGTGCGCGCCGTCCGTGACACCCTGCACCGCGAAGTCGCCGAGCGCCGCGCCGAACTCCTCCCGGGGGCGGCGGGCCGCACTCCGGCGGGCCGAACGGGCACCGTGGAGCCGGCACCGCTGATCATGCACCGTACCCGACCCGTTCGAACTCCTCGAAGGATCAGGACATGAACAGATCTTCCCTCGACCGCCGTTCAATCCTGCGCTACGGCACCGGAGTCGTGGCCGCGGCCGGGCTCGCCGCGGTCGCCGAGGTCGGCCTGGCCGGGCCCGCGGCGGCCTACGGGTGGTCCGGCCCGCTCGGCCAGGGCTCCTCCGGTGCCGCCGTCGCCGAGCTGCAGATCCGCGTCGCGGGCTGGGCCGCCGACTCAGCCTCGCAGACCTACGTGGCCGTGGACGGCTCCTTCGGGCCCGGCACCGCCGCCGCCGTGCGCCGGTTCCAGGCCGCGTACGGGCTGAGCGCCGACGGCGTCGCCGGACCGCAGACCTTCGGCGTGCTCAACTCGCTGGAGAAGTCGGACGGTTCCACGGCCCACTTCGACTGGTCGGAGTTCACCAGCCACGACGGCTCGGGCTTCGGCGGCGGCAACGTCGGCTCCGGCGAGGTGCAGGAGGACGTGCGCCGCACCATGTACAAGCTGGAGGCGCTGCGGAAGAAGGCGGGTGACCGCGCGATCACCGTCAACTCCGGCTTCCGCAGCACCTCGTACAACGCCCAGGTCGGCGGGGCGTCGAACTCCATGCACACCTACGGGGTCGCCGCCGACATCGCCGTCTCGGGCCTGTCGACGCTCTCCGTCTACCGGATCGCCGAGACCTGCGGCTTCTCCGGCCTGGAGACCTACACCGTCTCGTGGCAGCACGTGGACAGCCGGGTCGAGCACGGCAACTACGGCTCGGGCTTCTGGTGGTGGCAGGACGGCGTCGCGTAACGGCGCCCGGCCCGGCCGGGGAGGTGGCGGGGCGCCGGGGGTGGCGCCGGGGCCTGCCCCGCCCGCCGGACCTCGGGTCCGGCGGGCGGCGGGGCCCTACACCGGGACCGTCACGAAGGTCTGCCCGGACTCGTTGACGACCGACACGGAGACCACGTCGTCCGGCGAGACGATCGCCGAACCGTCCAGCGTGGTCCCGGACTTGGCGCCGACAGCGGAGACCAGCCAGCTGCCCGCGTCCGCCGTCGCCCCGCCCCTGGCGTTGACCACCAGGTGGCAGCGCTGGCCGGCCGGGATTCCGGTGACCGCAGCGTTCACCCGCACCCAGCCCATGGCCGGGGTCATCGTCAGCGTCATGCGGGCACCGGTGGCCGGATCCGTCACGGAGCCGGTCCTGGTCCCGGCCGGCGGCGGGGTGACGGTCGCGGTCGGCGCTGCGGTCGGGGCTGGGCCGGCGGCCACCGGCGGTGCGGTGACCGTACCGCGGCCCACCGCGATCCCGAGGACCAGCGCCGCCGCCGCCGCGACGGCCGCGACCATGCCGATCCGGGTCCGGCGCCGGACCAGCGACGCTCCGCGTTCCGCCCGTGCCTGCCGCAGGGTGCGCTGCAGCAGCAGGTCACCGCCCGTGGGCGGGCCGTCCACCAGCAGCTCGGGCGGCACCTCGCCCAGGACGGTCTCCAGCTCCCGCAACTCGGCCACCTCCTGTCGGCAAGCGGGGCAGTCGGCCAGGTGCCGTTCGACCGCCGCCGACTCGTCCGGATCCAGCACACCCAGCACGTGGGCGCCGACGAGTTCGGCGATCCGCTCGGGCGGCACCGGGCCCGTACCCTCGGCGCCCGTGCCGTCCGCGCCCGTACCGTTCGTGTTCACGTCTTCCGTGCCCATGCCGCCCGCACCCGCGTCGTCCCTGGTCACACCGACACCTCCTGCCACGTCCCCGTCCTGTCGGTGTACGAGCGCCGGAGCGCCCGGAGCGCGTAGTGCGCGCGGGACTTGACCGTCCCGGCGGGTATGCCGAGTTGCTCCGCGGCCTCGGTGACCGACAGCCGCTGGAAGTAGATCGAGCGCAGCACGTCACGGTGTTCGGGCGAGAGGCGGTCCAGCGCCTGCGACATCACCAGCGTCTCCACCACGCCCTCGGCGTGGTCGCGTTCGACCGGCACGGTGGCCGTCGCCTCGGAGACCTCCGCCACCTCGGCCGGTCGTGCGGCCCGGGCCCGGAACCGGTCGGTGATCAGGTTGCGCTCCACGGTCAGCAGCCAGCCGCGCACCGATCCCCGGGCCTCGGTCAGCGCCTCGGGATTGCGCCAGGCCCGGATCAGCGTCTCCTGCACGGCGTCCTCGGCCGCCGCGCGGTCACCGGTGAGCCGGACGGCGTAGGCGAGCAGTGCCCCGCCGTGCTGCTCGTAGAGCGTTCGGATCAGTGCCTCGTCGGCGGCGTCCTGCGGCCCGCCCGGTCGTGTCCTCGCCATCCGCCATTCCTCCGTCGTCGGGTACCACGTCCAGCACGTGCGCGGCGGCCGTCCGGTTCAACCGGATTCCCGACAGGTGCGGTTCTCGTTCAGGCAGGCCACCACGGAGGCCATCTGCCGGTCGGTCATCAGGCCGATGTACACGGCGTGGTCGGTGAGCGGGCTGTGCCGCTGCTCGGGGAAGGCGTCCAGGGCGAAGGCCCGGGGCGGGGGAGGGCGGTAGCCGACGGTCACCCGCAGGTGCGGGATCGCGAAGGTGCCGTGCGGGCAGAGGCCGCCGGCGGACGGGAACCGCACGTGGGAGCGGTGGCCCGGGCTGTCCGTGCCGCGCCCGTCCCAGCAGCTGGGGAAGTCCAGGGTGCGGGTGAGCAGGCTGCCGGCGGGGCAGAGCGGGTAGCGGTCGGTGGTCGTGCGGTCGGCGAATCCCGTACAGCCCCAGCGGGCGCCGGCCTCGACGCCGCTGTCGGTGGCGGCGGTCGGGTCGCCTTCCAGGAGCCGGAGGAAGCGCGGCATCGGCACGACCTTCGACCACGGATTGCCGAGATACTCGATGGAGACCCGCTCGGGAGCGAGGATCTCGCCGGGGGCGTCGTGCGGGTCGTCGGAGGCCGCCACGGCGGTGCTCGGCGCCGGGGCAACGCGGTCGGTACGGCGCAGCACCGGCCAGTAGAACGTCGAGCGGTCGCCGTCGGTGCAGGTGGTCGGGGCCGCGGCGAGGCTGTCGTCGGTGGAGTCCGCGTCCGTGGAGAGGTTGCCGACGTAGTCGTGCACGTGGTGGGCGCCGCCCACCGTCCCGGGGGAGACCACCACGTTGTCCGCGTTGCGGTGGCCCTCCTGGTTGCGTCCGCAGTTCTGCGCGTACGAGCCGCCGGAGGCGTCCGGGCCGACGGCCGACGGCGCGGGCGCGGTGGCCGCCACCGCGGTGATGTCGACGAACGCGGACGCCTGTTCCGGCCCGCCTGGCCGGAACCGGAGCGCCAACAGCGACAGCCCCAGGACGAGGCAGAGCAGGACGCCGACCGGGAGGGCGACGCCCCCCGACCAGTGGTGATCGCGGTTCCGGTGCACCGCGACAGTCTGGGCGACGGGTCCCCGCACGGGCAAGGCGGCGCCGGCCGCCTCGCCGCCGTGCACAGCAGGTCAGTAACCTCCGGAGTAGCCGCCGCTCTGCGCGACGGTCGGCGACGCGGCCTGCCCGGCGGTGCCCGGCGCCTTCTTCCCCTCGGGCGTGCTCGCGAACCACGTGCCGCCGACACCCTGCCCGTTGGTCTGCCCCGCCGCGGTGTCCCCGGCGAAGCGGTAGAGCGGCCAGCCGTTGAGGGTCACCTGCTTCGTGCCGTCCGGCCGGGCCACACTGCCGACCAGGGCGGAGTCCACTCCGGTGACCTGGACCGCGTCCTGGGCGGTGAGCGGCGGCCACTTCGCGGCGCAGGCGTCGACGCAGGTGCTCGCGGACGGCTTGGCGGTGTCCTTGTCGAAGCGGTACAGGGTCCGGCCGGCGGCGTCGGTGACGACCGGCCCGAGCGTGGCCGACTTCACGGCCACGAGCCGGACCCCGCCGGTGCCGCCGGTGGCCGGGGCTGACGACGTGGCGGCCGCGGCCGGAGGGACGGCGGCGGACGTGGCCGCGCTCCCGCCGGAACCGTCGGCCGTGTCCGGCCCGCAGGCGCCGGCGGCGAGCGCGAGCACGGCGACGCCGGTGGCGGCGAGCATCCGGCGCGCGGTGAACCGGGGCGCGGCGAACATGGGCGTGGCGAACTTCGGCATGGCGAACTCCCCCTGGATCGTGGGTGTTTGGCGATCCGGGCGGTGTTCGCCCGGGCACCTTCCACACGAGTCCCGCCGGGGAACGGTTCAACGTCGGCGCGAAGTTTTTTCCCGCATCCGTCCGGGCCGGATCGCGGCCTGTCGTTTCCTGGGGGACCGGACCCGCACCACGCCCGACTTCACCGTCGACACCAACGCGAAGGTGCTGTGCGGCAACGTGCAGACCGCCAACGCCACCGTCCACATCGTCGACACCGTCCTGACGCCCGCCCCTGACCCGCACCCGTAACGGCCCCGCCGACGGCCCGTCCCCCGGGGCCGTCGGCGGCCCCTCCAGGCGCCGAGTGTCCGCGCCGGATCACACCTCCACCGGCCGAAACACTTCCGCCGAATTTATGACCGTTGACGTACGACCACACCACTTCACGGGACACGACCCGTGGGTACGCATCTCCTCGGCATTGACCACCAGCGCCTGCAGCAGTTCATCACCATCTCGACCTGGGCCCTGGAGGAGGTCCGCGCCCGCATCGGGGACCTGGTTGTGCAGGCGCTCACGTCGCAGGCCTGGGTGATCGACGACACCGCGTTCCCGAGGATGGCGGCGCCCCGCACGGCCACCCGGCGGCACGGTTCACGCGACCGTCTGACCGGCGAAGATCCGGTGGCGGATCGAGCACGACTACCGCGAGCTGAAGACCGCCCTGGGCCTGAACCACTTCGAAGGCCGCTCCTGCACGGGCCGGCATGGCCACGTCGCCCTCGTCACCGCCGCCCGTCTCTTCAATGGCCCTGGCCCGGAGCCGCCCCGAAGTGTCTGCTCGGGCATGACCCTCTATCAGGCTGTCGGAGCCCGCCAACACCTCCTGGTCGCCTGGAACGACACATGCCCAACGTGCCACCAGCCAACACCCAGGCCAAGAGCAGCCCCGACCCAACAAAGCACTACTCGGCGGCGCGGAGGATGAGATGGCCGCGGCGAAAGCGTTCGCCGTCGCCGGGGCAGCGCAGCATGCGGGCGGTCTCGGTGAAGCCGGCCTCGGCGGCGAGCGCGGCGAGGGTGCCGAGGGGCCAGCGGTAGGCGGTGGTCACCTTGTGGTCGAAGGGGGTGACCGGGGCGCCCTCGGACTCGAAGAAGCCCAGCAGGGCGTAGCCACCCGGGGCCAGGACGCGGCGGAACTCGGCGAGGTAGGAGGGAAGTTGCTCGGGCGGGGTGTGGATGAGCGAGTACCAGGACACCACGCCGCCCAGCGCGCCGTCGGCCGTCTCCAGGGCGGCCATCGAGCCGACCTCGAAGCGAACGCCCGGGTACGTCCGGCGGGCGATGGCGATTAGGGCGGGCGACAGGTCGATGCCGAAGGCGTCCAGGCCCTCCTTCCGCAGGGCGGCGGTCAGGTAGCCGGGGCCGCAGCCCAGGTCGGCCACCAGGGCGGGACCTGCGGCGCGCACGAGGTCGGCGAAGGCGGTGACGAAGGAGCGGTCCAGCGGCAGGTGGGCCAGGCCGTCCTTGACGTGGTCGGCGTAGCGAACGGCCACGGCGTCGTAGGCCTCCGCGGTGGCGCTCAGATGCGCGGACGCGGACGACGCGGCCGACGAGGCAGGGGACGACGAGGACGGGGACGACGGGTGTGACGGGGTATCGGACACGGTGGACGACCCTAGACCACGGCCACCGGCCGGGGAGCGGCGGTCCCTGGCTACCGCGCCCCGGGTGGAGCCATGCCGGGAAACATGATCGACCGTTAGGTCATCGCCGACTTCCTCAGCCGCTCCCGCTCCCGCGCCCGCCTGACGCCCGCCGACGCCGCCTCTACTTCCTCGGCGCCGTGATCACCGTCGCCCGTGCCGGCGCGTACGCCCACATCCCCTTCCCCCTGATCTACCTGGCCCCGGCCGCCGCCTCCCTCGCCCTGGGACTCCCCGGAACCGGCGCCGCACCCCCGGGCTGCGCCGGGAGGAGGTGGCGCAGCTGGCCGGGCCGTCGGTGGACTACCACGCGCGGCTGGAGCAGCGGCGCGGCCCGCAGCCCTCGCCGCAGCTGCTGGCTGCGCCGGCCCGGGCTCTGCGGCTGAGCGAGAACGAGCTGGACCATCTGTACCACCTGGCCGGGCACGAGCCGCCGCGTCGGCACGGCCCGCTCACCCGCGCTGCGCCCCGGGGCTGCTGCTGATCCTGTACCGCCCGCCTGCACGATGCGCCCGCCCAGGTGGTCTCCGACCTGTGGGATGTGATGGCGCAGAACGCGATGGCCGCCGCCGTGTTCGGGGACCTCGCCGCGCAGCCGCCCGGGGGCGCAACCTGCTGCTGCGCTGGTTCACCGATCCGGCGAGCCGTGCGCTGTTCCCACCCGAGGACCACGAGGTGTTGGCCCGCGCCCATGTGGCGAGCCTGCGCGCCGCCCACGCGGCTCGCCCCGGGGGCCGGCGCGCCGCCGAGCTGCTGGCCGAACTCCGCGTCACGGAAGAGGAGTTCGCCGCCTGCTGGCAGCGCCACGAGGTGGCGGTGCGCGCAGCGGCCGCAAGCGGGTGCTGCGACCGGTGGTGGGGGAGCTGCAGTTGGAGTGCGAGGTGCTGGCCGCGGGCGCGTAGGGCGCATCCGGCAGGCCCGCGGGGCTGCCCGCTGTGACGCTGCGGCTGCGGCGTGTCAGGGCCCACTGCCCGTAGGCTGGGAGGGCCGCAGGCGGCACGAAACGCCACCAAAGCGACGAAGCGACACACAGGCAAAATCGACACTTCGACACTTCGACACATTCGACAGACCGACAGACCGGCACTCCGACGGAACAACAGGAAACGGGCAGGCAGGGGCATGCAGTTCGACGACCAGGGAGACCTGGACACCTCGCAGGTGGACGACCGGCGTGGCATCCCGGGCGGGAAGGTCGCCATCGGGGGCGGGGCGGTGGGCCTGCTCGCGGTGCTGCTGGCGGTCGTCCTGGGAGTCGACCCCCAGTTGATGGGCCTGTCCTCCGGCGGCGCGGGCACGTCCTCCGGGGCGCGTACCGACGGCCAGGTGCAACAGTCCTGCAAGAAGGGCGCGGATGCCAACGTGCGCCAGGACTGCCGGATCACGGCCGTCACCAACAGCCTCCAGGAGTTCTGGGGCACCGAGCTGCCGCGCCGCACCAAGACGGCCTACAAGCCCGCCCAGACGGTGCTGTTCACCGACCGGGTCTCCACCGCCTGCGGCCCGGCGACCTCGGCGGTGGGCCCGTTCTACTGCCCCGGCGACCAGAAGGCCTACTTCGACCTCGGCTTCTTCGACGAGTTGTCCACCCGCTTCGGCGCCAAGGGCGGCCCGTTCGCCGAGTCCTACGTCGTCGCCCACGAGTACGGCCACCACCTGCAGACCCTGCTGGGCACGATGCAGAAGGTCGGTAGCGACCGGCAGGGCGCCAACAGCGCCTCGGTGCGCCTGGAGCTGCAGGCCGACTGCTACGCAGGGGTGTGGGCCCACCACGCCACCACCACCGCGCAGGCCTCCACCGGTCGTCCCCTGATCGCCGCCCTGACCGACCAGGACATCGCCCAGGGCCTGGACGCGGCCGCGGCCGTCGGCGACGACCGGATCCAGAAGCAGGCCACCGGCAGGATCAACCCCGAGGCCTGGACCCACGGCTCCTCCGACCAGCGCAAGGCCTGGTTCACCACCGGCTACCGCAGCGGCGACCTCGCCCAGTGCGACACCTTCTCCGGGAAGATCTGAACCCCGGTCCGCCGGACCGAACCCTTGCGCGCCCGGGCCGCTGTGAACGTGGTGCCGGGAGTGGGACGTCGGACCGGCCGACGTCCCACTCCCGGCGCCGAAGGCTCAGGACAGGCGCTGGAGGATCCACTCGACGAGGACGCCGGAGACGTGGCTGTGCTCGGTGTTGTCGGTGTCGAAGGCGACCTCGTGCAGGTGGAAGCGGTCGGGGGACTGGGAGCGGAGGTTCAGGTGGGGGTCGACGTCCCAGGCGATGGGGTCGTACGTGACGGCGGAGGCGCTGACCGCGGGGACGAAGGCGCCGCTGCGGTACTCCTCGCTGATCTTCGCCTTGATCGCGTCCGCGACCTTGCCGAAGGAGTCCAGGGTGCCGCCGGGCACCCCGTCCAGGGCGGGGACCTCGCTGGTGGTGGAGCGGCGCAGCTCCAGGCCGGCGTGCATGCCGCCGATGCGCTGCTCGGTGCCCCGGTCGGGCTGGAAGCGGGCGGTGGCGCTGGCGACCAGGGCCTGCCAGTCGAAGGCGACCTCGCCGGGCGGTAGCGGGCGGCCGGTGCCGTCGCCGCGGCCGTTGGCGACGCCCAGCAGGCGCGGGCGACGCGGGAAGTTGCCGAGGTCGGCGAGCTCGCGCACGAACTCGGTGCGCAGCCGGCTGGCGGTGGCGACCTCGCCGGAGTACTTGGCGTCCGGCACCCATGCCCACAGCAGCTGCTGGGCGGCGGGGCTGCGGATCAGGTCGGCCTGGCCGGGCCGGCCGGGCTCGGCGGGGGTGAGCTTTTCGAAGAAGTACGCCATCTGCTGGAGGATCAGCGGGATCCAGGCGCCGTTGTGGGGGGAGTCCCAGGACAGGTAGGTGCCGGTCTCGTGGTCGACGCCCTCGTTCTCCAGTTTGGCGAGCGCGTAGCGGGTGACGATGCCGCCCATGCTCACTCCGCCGACGGTCAGCGGCTCGGTGCCGGTGCGTTCGGCACAGGCCTGCTGGATCGCGGCGGTCGCGGCCCGGGCGTTGTGCTGGATGCGGGCGTGGCGCTCGTCGAAGCCGATCAGGACGATGTCGTGGCCGCGGGCGAGGAGCTGGTCGAAGAAGCCCGGCCGGTCTTCCTCGTAGGGGGTGTTGAAGTGGGCGAAGAGGGCGGGCAGGTCGCTCTTGCCGTAGTTGAAGCCGTCGGCGAACAGGAACGGCCTCTCCAGGCGGGTGCGGCCGTTGCCGTAGTAGACGGCCGCCTCGCCGCCGGGCAGCGGCCAGGTCGTGTCGGGCACCCGGCCGCCGGGGGCGCCGATCTCGGTGGTGAACAGGACGTTCCGGGAGAGGCCCGCCGCCAGCTCGGCGACTTCCTCGGGGGTGAGGTCCGCGCCCTTGGCGCTGAGGGTGGTGGAGACGTCGATACGGGGTGCCGCAGTCATGGCTTACCGCCTCGGTCGGTGGGTCGGTTCGTGATGGACCGTAGTCGAACGATCGCTCGCCGTGCGGGGCCGACACACGTACTGGCCGAAAGTGGTCGTCGGGGCGGGTGCGGGAAGTCGGCGGGTGGACTCTGCCGGCGAGGGATGTGGTCCAGGTCGGGCTCAGGTCGCTGTCACTGTCGCTGTCGCGATGCCGTGGTGGGTGCGGAGTGCGTGGATGCGGGTGGGGCGGCGATCTGTCGTGGTGGTGGTGTCGTGGGCGCCGGTCGGCGGATGTTGACGGCCGTGCCGATGTGCCCGGGGACAACCCTGACGGGCGGTCGCGCCCCGTGAGGACACCGGTCTGCCGCATCCGCCTGGTCGACGCCCGGGCCGGTGCCACCTGCCGCCTGGACGAGGGCCGGGTCCGTGGAAGCCCGGTGGCGGTGGTGACTTCGACGTGTCCTCCCGACAGCGCGGCGGCCTGTTCGGCGCCCGTTTCGTTGCCGTCGGCGAACTCGCGCGCCCCATGGCGCCGGTCCCGGGGGCACCCGCGTCACCGGGACCCTCACCGGCCGCGCCCTGCCGGTCCTTCTCCACGGCCGGCAACCCCGGCTGGGCGGACCCTGCCGACACCTGCGTGCCCTGGGTGTCCTCGGCCGCCTTGCGGCCCTGTCACCCGTGGCCGGTGCCGAGCCCGTGGTATTTCCTCACCAGGGCGCGGTCGGGAGCCGGGCACCGGTGCACGGAAGGCTGGGCCATGCGGAAACTGATCTACGGCATGAACCTGACCCTGGACGGCTACATCGCCGCGCCCGGCGACGACATCGGCTGGAGCGGTCCGCCGAGCCGCGAGCTGTTCCAGTGGTGGCTGGAGCAGGAGAAGGCGAGCGGCCTGTCGCTGTACGGGCGCAAGCTGTGGGAGACGATGAGCTCCTACTGGCCGACCGGCGACCGGCAGCCCGGCGCCACCGCGGCGGAGATCGAGTTCGCGCGGAACTGGCGGGACACGCCGAAGGTGGTGTTCTCCTCGACGATCGACGAGGTCGGCTGGAACGCCCGCCTGGTCACCGGTGACGCGATCGCAGAGATCACCCGGCTCAAGGCCGGGGACGGCGCCCCGATGAACATCGGCGGCGCCACGCTCGCCGGGGCGGCCATGCGCGCCGGGCTGATCGACGAGTACGTGATCGCCGTCCATCCGGTCCTGGTGGGCGCCGGCACGCCGTTCTTCACCGCGCTGGACAGCCGGGTGGACCTGGACCTGCTGCAGACGCGGACATTCCCCGGCGGCGTGGTCCTGAGCAGGTACGGGACGAGGCGCTGAGCGGCCCGCCCCGGGCGCTGGGGTGGCGTGGCGCCGGAGGTCAGATTCCGAGCAGGGCGGTCGAGACCGTCCACAGGCGCTCGGCGATCGCGGGGTCGAGTGCCCATTCCTTGACGCCGTGTGGGTGCTGCGCGAGGTCGGCGTCGTTCGGCACGGTGTAGGCCTCCTGCGAGTCGTCGAGGTAGTGGCCTCCGGAGTGGGCGAACTGCGGGGCCACGGCCGCGACCATCGTGGTGGCGGCGCCCTGCTGGACGCTCTTGTACGTGAACACTCCGGCGGCCTCGGCCTCGTCGAGTGACTGCCTCTGCCGGGCGGTGAAGTTGCGCTGCAGGCCCGTCGCGACGCCGCCGGGGTTCACCGCGTTGGCGACGATGCCCTCGCCCGCCCACCGGCGGGTCGCCTCGACGGCGAACAGGCAGTTCGCCGTCTTCGACCGGGCGTAGGCGATCTGCGGGTCGTAGCCGCGCCGCTCGAAGTGGAGGTCGTCGAAGTCGACGCCGGAACGCATGTGCGCCGTCGAGCTGACCGAGACGATCCGTGCCCCGTCGCGCTCGCGCGCTCCCAGGGCCAGGGCCCGGTGCAGGCCGACGGCCAGTGCGAGGTGGCCCAGGTGGTTCGTCGCGAACTGCAACTCCCAGCCCTCACGGGTGCGTTCGAGGCCGCCGGTGACCACACCCGCGTTGTTGACCAGCAGGTGGAGCGGGCCGCTCCACGCGTCGACGAACGCGGCGACGGCGGCCCGGTCGGCGAGGTCCAGCCGCATGACACGGGGGCGGCCCCCCGCGGTCGAGTTCTCGATGGACGCGGCGACGGCGTCGCCCGCGGCCGTGTTGCGCACGGCGAGCGTCACCTGCGCCCCGGCCGCGGCCAACGCGCGAGCCGTCTCCACGCCGATCCCGGAAGAGGCCCCCGTCAAGACCGCGCGCACGCCTGTGAGGTCGACACCCCGCACCACCTCCTGCGCCGTGCTGGAGGCGGTGAAGGACGTGGACAGGGGTGCGCGAGCCGTCATGCCGGCAAAGCTATACACACTCGACAGAACTTGTACAGTGGGACTTGTGTGGCTGGATCCCCCGCTCCTATGCTCGCCCCATGAGCAGCCCCGAAGCCGGCCCCCCGGCGTCGCCGACCACCGAGACCGACCGCCGCACCGCGGTCCTGGACTCCGCTCTGGCCACCTTCGCCCGATTCGGCTACCGCAGGACCTCGATGGAGGAAGTGGCGCGGGCTGCGCACATCTCCCGCCCGGGGCTCTACTTCCTCTTCTCCTCGAAGCAGGCCCTGTTCCGCGCTGCGGCGGCCCAGGCGCTGGAGCGCGACATCGCAGCGGTCGAACACGTCCTGGCCGATGCCGGCCGTCCGCTTGCCGAGCGCCTCGTCGAAGCCTTCGACCAATGGGCGGGCCGCTACGTCGGCCCGCTGGCGCGCGATGTCGCCGTGCTCATCGAGGACAACCCCGACCTCCTCGGCGAGCTCGCCCTGACCGCCCCACGACGTTTCGAGGAACTGATCACCGATGCGATCGCGGTGGAGTCGGGACAGGCGACGGCCACGTCCCGGGCGCAGACGATGATCAGCGCATCGATCGGCCTCAAGCACCAGGCCGCGACGCGCGAGTTCTACCTCGAACGCCTGAAGGCCGCCGTCCACCTCCTGATGCCCTGAAGAAGGGACCTCCCAGGACCGGGCACGGCGGCCGAACACCGTCGCTCGCCCGGGCGGCCGCGAGCGCAGGACTGGTCGGCTCACCGTGATCACGAACGGCGCGCTGGAGCCCGTCGCGTCGTGCGGGCCGCACACCGCGCCCCGGCCGCCGCTCAGCCGGGTGCCGGGCGCGATCCCGTTACCGCCCGCCGCCGGGACCAGCGCCGCGGCGCCCCCGCCGGGCTCCAGACCCGCGGGGACGGTGCAGGTGACGCTGTGCCCGCCCATGCCGGGCCCGCGGTTCGCGGGGGACAACGGCTGGGCGGTGTAGTTCCCACGGGGCATCCCGATCGTCATCGTGATCGGATCGGCCGTGGCGTCGGGGCCCTCGTTGACGACGACGCCGCGCACGGCGCTCCTCGCGCCGGCCGCCGCGGGAGCCGGGTCGAGCGCCACGACCCGCAGGCGGGAGCCGGACGGCGCCGCGGCCGGGAAGGCGGTGGCGGTCGTGAACGGGCCGAGCCCGAGGTGCCGGCCCCGCCGGCCCCGCCGACCCCGTCGGCTCAGCGGGTGAAGCGGCCGCCCAGGTAGCGGTACTCCGGGTCGTCGGCGGGCAGTTCGCCCAGCTCGGCGAGCAGCTCCTGCGCGTAGACCTCGGCGTCGTCCTGCGGCTGGTAGCCCAGTGCCCGGGCCGACGAAAGGTCCCACCAGGCGCGGGAGTTGGCGGAGATGCCGTACACCACGGCATGGCCCGCCACCGGGCCGGCGAGCGCCGCGTGCACGAGGCGGGCGCAGTCGCCCGGGCTCAGCCAGGTGCCCAGCGCCCGGATGCCACGCGGCCGCTCGGCGAAGGAGCCGATCCGCAGCGACACCGTGTCGATGCCGTGCCGGTCGGCGTACAGCGAGGCCAGGTTCTCACCGAAGCACTTGGACAGCCCGTAGAAGGTGTCGGGCCGCTGCGGGGTGTCCACCGGCACGACGGCACCGCCGGCGGGACGCTCGGTGAAGCCCACCGCGTGGTTGCTGCTGGCGTAGACGATCCGGCGCACCCCCGCCGCCCGGGCCGCGTCGAAGAGCCGGTAGGTGCCGTCGATGTTGGCGGCCAGGATGTCGGCGAACGGCGCCTCACCCGCAATCCCCGCCAGGTGCACCACGGCGTCGACGCCCCCCATCGCCGCCGCCAGCGCCCCGGCATCCTGAAGGCCGGCGGTCACCGCCTGCGGCTCGCCGGGCACCGGCAGCCGGTCGAAGCAGCGCAGCCGGTACCCGTACGCGGGCAGCAACTCCCGCAGGCAGGTGCCGATCCGTCCGGCCGCGCCGGTGAGCAGGACGAGTTCGGGCTGGTTCACCATCTGCTGTGACCCCCTGGTCTTCCCCGCAGGCCCGAAACGAACCGGCGACCGGATCCGATGACCCGCGACTGTACCCGACGGCCCGCCGACCGGGGCCGACTCGCACCGGGGCACCGGCAGCCCAGCGGCGTGGTGACGGCGCGGGGCAGGGTTCCACCGCCACCGTCTCGTTCTCACGGGGAACGCGAAAAGTAGTAGGGGGGTGCGCCCGCTGCACGACGGGCTCGTTGACGTACAACGGGCGGCTTCCACGACTGGGTGCTCCGGTACTGCCCGTTGGCCGTGTACGTGTACGCGAAGGGACTTCGCCGCATCCTCGGCCCGGAAGCGGACCAGCCAGGCCCGCACGATCTGTGGGAGCGGGAGGTGGGCGGAGGGCGCGGCGCCGGCGGACGGGGCGATCAGCAGCAGGCACAAGGCCCCCGCCTCGCGGCGGCGCCCGCCCGCGGTAGCGGCGCGCGGTCCCACCCGAACGGCCCGATCCTCCGGGCGGCCACCCCGCCCGGGGGCGGTGGCACGGTGACGCACGGACGGCAGGCGCTTGCGGGCGGCGCCGTCACCACCTGGTAGCAGGGTGACGGCCCGCACGCGCGGCTGGTCCGGCAGGGGAACCGGCACAGATCAGTACAGGGCCTCGCCCATGGGCGAGCCGTCGCCCGTGACGAACGCGCGGATCGAGGCCAGGTACTCGACGCGGCCGACGCGCCCGTCGTCGTCGCCGTCCAGGGCGTCGAACGCCGCGTCGGCGTTGCCGGCCCGGTTGCCCAGGGCCTGGCGCAGCGCCGTGAACTGCGAACGGTCCAGCGCGCCGTCCTGATCGGCGTCGGCGAGGTCGAACAGGGCCCCCAGGGCGTAGCGGCACACGTTGTCGAACTTGTCGGCGTCCACCCAGGCCGCGTACTCCTCGTAGGTCATCACGCCGTCGCCGTTGGCGTCCATCGCCGCCCAGGCCCGCTCTCCCGCGGTGAGGGCGGCGACCACCAGGGGGTCGTCGTGGCTGCGCCCGGTGGCCTGGCGTGCCCGCTCGATGCGCACGAAGTAGTCGTGGCGGGAGGCGACGCCGTCGCCGTCGGTGTCGAGCATCGCGTAGATACGGGCCTTCGGGGCGGTGGCGGTGGTGGCGGTGTCGGCCGGGGCCGGCTGCGGTGCGGTGCGCGGCTGTGGCATCTCGGGTCTTCCTTAACGGGGGAGGGGTTCGTGCCGGTCAGTGGGTCAGGCGCAGCACGAGGGTGGAGTCCAGCGTCGTCTCGCCGGCCGGGGTGCCGCAGCCGGCGCCGGAGCTGGTGCCCACCGCGCTGAGGGCGTCGCCCGCGAAGCGCGCGCTGTCGGCGGTGACGGCGCCGGAGACGACCAGCGAGGCGGTGCCGTTGACCTTCACCACGTCCGTCCTCGTGAACCGGAGGGTGGAGGTGCTCAGGTCGGCCCAGTGGACGGTGGTCGTGGAGGTGTCGCCGTGTTCGTCGCCGGTGCACTCGGCGGCCGGCATGGTGACCGTGCGCTCGAACGTGCCGCTGGCCAGGGGCGCGCCGAAGGCGTCCACGCACGAGAGGGTGCCGGTCATGGCCAGGGTGTCGGGCAGGGGCAGGTCGATACCGCCGGCGCCGACGGCGTTGGCGAACACGCCGTGGGCGTTCAGCACGCACGTGGCGTCGGTGACCGGCGCGGCGGAGCTGACGGGCGCGGTGGAGCTGACGGGCGCGGCCAGGCCCGCTCGGGCCGGAGCCCAGGCGCCGGTCAGCAGCGGGACGACGGCCAGCAGCGAGGTCGCGGCGGCCAGCGAGCCACCACGGACGGAGATCTTCATATCGTGTGCTCCAAGGAAGGGCCGGTTGTGCGCGGGCCCCGCGGCCGCGCCGGTGCGCCCATGATCGAGCGCGGCGCCCCCGGCGGTCTGACGACCCGCCAGAAGCGGCGGGAAAGAGCCGTCGGCGTCGAGGCCGCTCCCGCAACGCCCCGGCATCAGCAGAAGGCGTAGCCCGCGGACGTGCCCAGGCCCCGGGGCTTCCCGACGGCCGCGGCCCCGCAAGGGCCGAAGCGGCCGGTCACTTCGTGCCACAGGTAGGAGCCCGCGAGCGCCTCCTGCAGCGACCGGGTGAACCCGGCCGCCCCGGGCGGCACGGCGGCCGGGGCGTGGGCGAGGGTGTCGACCCGGGCGGTGAGCAGGCCGTCGATCAGGGCGGTGGCCTCGCGCCGGCTCACGCCGAGGGCCCGGCGGGCGACCTCCACGCCGTTGTTGCCGGTGGTGCCCCCCTCGACCTCCCGGTCGTAGGACACGATGTCGTTGTGCAGGCTGACGGCGTCCACGAACGCGTCGACGGCGGTGCGGAACTCCCTGCTGCGCAGCACGTCCGGGTGCAGCTCGCCCACGGCGTGCTCCATGAGGACGGTGGTGAACTGCAGGGCTCGCGGTGGCCGGCGCGAGGGGCAGGAGCAGGGACGCGGGGGCGGCTGTGGCCGTCGCCGCGCGCCGGGAAGGAACGGTGGCTTTCCGTGGAGGCTCCGCGCATTCGTTTGTGCAACGCTCAACGATCGACGGGGAGCCGGGAAACGAGCCGCCGTCTGCCCTGGCGCGCGAGAGCGCGGGAAGTCGGCCCGGCCGACTTCCCGCGCCGCCGCGGGCCCGCCCGGGAGGACTACTCCATGGGGGTCCTGCGGCCGAGCGGCTTGTAGAGCGCGGCGAGCCGCGGATGCGTGAAGCACTGGTGGGCCGTGCCATCGAACGTATCCGTGCCAGCGGCCGGGCGGCCACCGGGTTCCCCGTCCTGGCGGCGGCGCTCAACTCATCTTCTGCCGTCGCCAGTTCGAGGGATTGCGGTATCCGCCCCGGCGCCGACACGATCCTGCGCACAGGCACGGCCGCGTCCGTGGCGGTGCCGCGCCGAAGAGGGAGGGAAGCCATGCGCCGTCAGATCATCGGTGCCTTCATGCTGGCCGCCGCCGGGACGTTCGCGCTCGCCGCACCCGCCGGGGCGGCGAGCGGACTGCTGGTGGTCAACGGCGTCCCCCGCCACAACCCCCCGCGCGGCTGCTACCCGGCCTCCTCGCCGGTCACCATCCACAACCACACGAACACCATGGTCCTGGTGCACGCCGCCGCGAACTGCCAGGGCCCGGTGACCGCGGAGGTGGAACCCGGCCAGTCCGCCAGGACCTTCGGGGCCAGCTACTTCGTCTTCTGATCCGGCGGGTGTTCCCGAACCCGCGCCGCTCTGCCGACGGCGAAGACCGCCCCCCGCCGCTCCCGCCCGCCACTACGGTCCGAAGCCATGGAAACCGTCACCACCCGTACGGTCGAGTACCCCGTCGACGGCCTCACCATGGTCGGGCACCTCGCCCTGCCCGCCGGCACCGGCCGCCGGCCCGCCGTCCTGATCGGGCCCGAGGGCACCGGCCTGAACGACTTCCAGCGCCGCCGGGCCGACGCCCTCGCCGAACTCGGCTACGTCGCACTGGCCTTCGACCTCCACGGCGGGCGCTGGTTCACCGACCCCCAGGAGATGCTGGAGCGCTGCCTGCCGCTGATCGCCGATCCCGAGCGGCTGCGCGGCATCGGCCACGCCGCACTCGAGGTCCTGCGCGCCCAGCCGCGCACCGATCCCGGGCGTATCGCCGCCATCGGCTACGGCACCGGCGGCGCCGTCGTCCTCGAACTCGGCCGCGCCGCGGCGGACCTGAAGGCGATCGGCACGGTCAACGCCCTGACCACCGGCCGTCCCGGCGAGGCGGCGAACATTCGCTGCCCGGTGTGGGCGGGCGTCGGGTCCGAGGACCCGATCATGTCCGCCGCCCAGCGGGACGCCTTCACCGCCGAACTGCAGGACGCCGGCGTCGACTGGCGCCTGACCGTCTACGGGGGCGCCCGGCACGCCTTCCACCACCCGCCCGTCGACCAGAGCGTCGTGCCCGGTGTCGCCCACCACCCGCGGCACGCCCGGCGCGCCTGGCACGACGTCCTCGCCCTGCTCGCCGAATGCCTGCCCGTGGCCGCAGGGTGACGGCCGGTTGCGGTTGCCGGCCCCGGAGCGGGCGAGGGCCGCCATGGCGACAGCGGGCTTGACCTCAAGGCCACTTGAGCTCGTAGCGTCGGGTGCGTGATCTTCACCGACAAAGAACGCCGGTACCTCGCCGCGCAGCTGCTGGCCCGGCTGGCCACCACCGGTCCCGACGGCGCTCCGCAGGTCCGCCCGGTGGGTTTCCGGCTCAACGACGACGGCACCATCGACATCGGCGGGCCCGCGATGGCCCGCAGCCAGAAGTACCGCAACGCCCAGGCCCGTCCCGGCGTCTGCGTGCTGGTGGACGACATGGCCCCCGCCGACGACCCGGTCGCGCCCGGGTGGGGGCGCGGCGTGGAGATCAGGGGGCGGGCCGAGGTGCTGAGCGTCGATGTGCCGCCGGTGGCGCCCGGGCGCTTCAGCAACGACATCATCCGCGTCCACCCCCGGCGGGTCATCACCTGGAACCTGGAGGCCCTGGGCAGCGCCTCCCGTACCGTCGGGTGACGTGGGGGCGGCGCCGGGGGGGGGGGGGGGCTCAGGCGCGGGTGCAGGTGTGGGTGGTCCTGCTGCTGCCGGCGGTGTGGACGACGGTCAGCGTGGTGCCGTCGTAGGTGACCGCGAGGTTCTCGCTCCTGCTGTCGGAGGAGCCGGGCGGCTGCCAGGGCAGGGTGAGTTGGAGGCCGGCGCCCACCGTCGCGGGGACGTCGAGGGCCTCGGGGGCGCGCTCGTGGGTCAGCTTCTCGGGGCCGTCGGCCAGGGTCAGCGACAGGTGGCCGCCGCGCAGCAGGAAGGAACCGCGCCAGGTGGCCGCCTTGCCGCTCGCACCGTCCCAGGTGATCGTCCAGCCGCCGTTGCCGCCGCCGTCGGTCTGGACGTCGACCTTGCCGGCCATGGGCTCGCCGCGCGAGTTGGTGGAGCGCAGGTTCCAGCTGCCGCGCACGAAGGCGTCGAAGGCGCGGTCGGCGACGGTGGGCTTCGCCGCCCCGGTGGGGGCGCCCGTGGCGGCCGTGGTGGCCGCGCTGGTGGCCGTGGTGGTGGCGGTGGCGGTCGGGGGAGCGGCCTGGCCGCCGTCGGCGCCGCCCGCGCTGCCCGCGCTCTTCGTGGCGGTGCTGCTGGAGCAGGCGGCGACCAGGGCGGACCCGGCGCCGATCGCCAGGTAGCGCAGGGCGTTGCGGCGCCCTATGACGCTTGCGGCGGCGTGGAGATGACGGACGCTCATGCTGGACTCTCCGTTCGGCATGCGGTTGATCAAGACGGGGAGTCTAGGGGAGTACGCCCTGTGCCTGCTCTGGGGGTTGCGGGCCGCGGGGCTGGTCCGGGGCTGGGAAGCCGGTGATGTGTGTGGTGCGGGTCGGGTTCGGCGGTGCCGTCTGGCGGGGGGTTGGCGGGGTTGTCGGGAGGTTGGCGAGGGGCGGGGCGAGGGTGTCGGCGGTGGTGGCGAGGAGGGCGCGGGGGGCGGGGCGGACGTATGAGGGGGTTTTTGTGACGGCGGGGGACGCGTCACCGGCGGTAAGGGTGGGTGGGCCGGGCGCCGCGTCTTCGTGGCTCGTGGTGGTGCCGTCCCCGGTTCGAGCGGGGGCGGCATCACCTGGCCTGGTGTCGGTGACGGCCTGTCCCTGTCCGGGGCCGTCCCCGGGCCGCGGGGCCGGCCGGTTCACCGGTTCGGGATGCGTGCGCCTATCGCTGCCGCCGCTTTCGGGGTGTGCGTAGGCCGAGGTCGGAGACCTCGCCCAGGTGGGCGAGTTTGTCCGGGTTGGCTACGGCGTGGATCTCGCGCACGGTGCCGTCCTGGGTGATGTCGAGCGCGAGTACGTTGAGTACCCGGCCCTGGGCGTCGTAGGCGACCATGCCCGGGTGGCCGTTGACGCGGGCGGGCACCAGGCGGGCGCCGAGTTCGGTGGTGCGGCGTACGGCGCTGACGATGAGCTTGGCGACCGGCAGGGGGGTGGTGACGCGGCGGCCGATCGCGCGGGCCTTGCCGCCGCCGTCGCCGTGCAGGACGACGTCGGGGGCGAGCATGCCGAGCAGTTCCTGCGGGTCGCCGCCGGCGGCCACTTCGAAGAAGCGGCGGGCCAGTTCGTCGCCCTGCGCGCGTCGGGCCGGGGGTGGTGGCGGGGTGTCGCCGGTGGTCGCCGCGAGGTGTTTCCTGGCGCGGGTGAGGATCTGACGGCAGTTCGCCTCGGACTTGCCGGTCAGCTGCGCGAGCTGGGGGTAGCCGTAGCCGAAGGCCTCGCGTAGCAGGAACACCGCGCGTTCCACGGGGGAGAGGGCCTCCAGCATCACCAGGAACGCCATGGACAGCGAGTCGGCGAGCTCGGCGTGTTCGGCGGGGGTGTCGCCGGGGCGCTCGGCGAAGGCGACGACCGGTTCGGGTAGCCACTCGCCGACGTAGGTCTCGCGCCGCACCCGCGCCGAGCCGAGGTGGTTGATGCCCAGGCGGGTGACCGAAGTGGTCAGGTAGGCCTTCAGGTTGGTGACGGTGGTGCCCGCCTGCTCGGCGCGGGCCAGGTTGAGGAAGGTGTCCTGGACGAGGTCCTCGGCGTCGCCGACCGAACCCGTCATGCCGTAGGCGATGGAGAACAGCAGCGGCCGGTACCCGGCTGCCTGCGCCACGTCCGCCGATCCCGCCGATCCCGCCATGGAGCCCCGTCCCTTCCGGCGCCGCCCCAGCGGGTGGCGCGCGTCACACCGGCCCGCCTGTCACAGGCAGGCGGGCTGCCCTGTCTCAGAGGGCAGCAGCAGACAAGGTACCGAGGAGGACGCGGGGCGGGCGTGCCCGGCCCTCGTCCTTCGGACCCCGCCCGCGCAAACCCCCTTGCCCGTAAGGAGAAACGCCGTGGACCTCGCACTGTGGATCGTCACCGCCCTACTGGCCGCCGCCTACCTGCTCGGCGGCGCCTTCAAGGTGCTGGTGCCCAAGGAGCGGATCGCCGCCGCCGGCCGCAGCGGGCGCTGGGTCGAGGACTTCGGTGCCGGCGGGGTGAAGGCGATCGGCGCCCTCGAGGTGCTGGCCGCCGCCGGTCTCGTCCTGCCCGCCGTACTCGGCATCGCGCGGGTCCTCGTGCCGCTGGCCGCGCTCGGCCTGGTGCTGCTGATGGGCGGCGCCGCGGCGGTGCGCGTGCGGCGCCGGGAGTACGCACTGGTGGCGGTCGACGCGCTCTACGTGCTGCTGGCCGCCTTCGTGCTGTGGGGGCGCCTGGGCCCGCAGTCCTACCTGCACTGACACCGGCCACCCGGCCCCCGACGCCTCTTCGGTACAAGGCTGTTGCACTCCCGGCCCGCCCCGGTGGGCATCATGCGGGGGGACGTGGAGGCGGGGAGGCGTGATGGGGCGGACGGCACGGCGCGCGGGCGGCACGGCGGCGGCGGTGGTGGTGGTGCTGGCGCTGGGGGCGGCGGCCTGCACGGGGCAGGGCGGCGGTGCGGACGCGACGGTCACCGGGAGCCGGCCGCGGCCGGTGTCGACGGTGAACGGGGCGGTGCTGTCCGAGCCCGCCCCGCCCTCGGCGCAGTGGATCGTGGACGAGCTGTCCGAACCCGGTGCGTACCAGAGCAGTTGTCCGGTCCCCACCCGCACCGACATGATCGTGCTCGACAGCGACGACCGCCACCGCACCCGCGCGGCCGTGGTCTGGCTGGGGGACGGCCTGCAGGTGTGCCTGGCCGGGATCAGCCACGGCGCGGACGGCGGCGGGTCGACCGTCTCCTCCGGACCGCTCGGCGACCTCACCCGCGGGCACTGGTCGGCCTGGATGGGGCGGTCCTTCTTCGCCGTCTTCCCCGGCGACGCGGGGACGGTGGTGATGGAGGACGACGACGACCACCTCTACGGGCCGGTGCACCAGCGGGTGGCGGACTTCGGCGCCGGCCGCAGGGCCACCTTCGTCCAGTACGCCTTTCCCGGCCCGCTCGCGCCGTCCGGCTCGCCGTCCGGTTCGCCCCGGGCCCGGCTGTGCCCCTCCGCGGGCGGCGGCTGCCGCCCGGCCCAAGGGGGCCGCTAGGGCCTGTTTTCAACTCGCGTCTGCGGGGCGGCGTTGGGGCACGCACCTCGCCGCGTTGTCGTCGCTCGCCCGATGGCCCCCAGCCTTCGGGCGGGAGGTGCCCCCACCGCAGTGGCTCCCTCCTCCGCCTTGCGATGCGCGCACCCCAACGCCGCCCCGCCCGCCCTGCGGGCGGACGACGGGAGTTTGAAGACAGGCCCTGGCGCTGTGGGTGGTGGTGGCGCTGGGGGTGGGTGGTGGGGGTTGTTTGGG